>NZ_JBGKAC010000001.1:2243541-2991388 GCF_041361465.1 Halobaculum sp. MBLA0143 | reverse complement strand
CGAACTCCGGTAAGGCCCGGCGGGGTTTGTCGGCGTCGGTTCCGCCCAGCGGGACCGTATCGGCGGTCGAAACCCAAACATCCGAGTGTGTCCGTCCCGTGGTTTCCGGTGTGAGCACCGAGACGTACGTCTGCCCGGAGTGTACGAGCACGGTCGAGCGAGCCTACAGCGTCAAGTACGTGGTCCGGACCTGCGACGAGTGTGGCCACAACGGCCGGTTCCTCCACGAGTCGCTGACGAACGTGGTGTACGACGTGCCCGAGGAGGAGCGACCCGAAGACTGGGCCGACCAGCCGTTGGACGAGCGCTTCCGACACGCTCTGGAGGAGGGGCTGATCGACCGCACCGACCTCGACCTGTGACGACGGCCGAGTGACGCTCACACCCGGGCCGGCGTGTCGGCCGCGCCGTGCGAGCCGCGACGGTTCTCTCGTTCCTCTGGCGACGACCAGTGACCACGGTCTGCCGACGGAGCACTGCCTGCCGACGAGACGTGTAGAGACGGGCGTGTAAACTTTCTCGGCGGTTCTAAAACTGTCTCGAAGAGTCACGACTCCGGCGTGAGCCGGGCGCGAACGGACGCGAACGGTGGAGTGTGGCCGCGAACGGACGCGAACCACGCCGAACGGACTGGCGGCTATAGGTGGCTACCGCTCCAGGGGTCGAGTGGAGCGACCACCCGTGTCGACGAACCACTCACCCGTGTCAGCCAGCACCGTTCGCCAGTCCCTCCCGCCGGTCGACGCCGACACGCTGCTGGATCCGGTCAGAGCCGCCGCGTTCTGGACCGGCACCCTCTCGCCGGCCGCACACCTGTGGCTGCTGGTCGGCGGGCTCGGCGCCGGGGAACTGCCGGCGTTCCTCGCGCTGCTGGCTGTGAACGTCGTCGGCCTCGTCGCCGGTCGCGGCCACGCCGACTGACCGTCGCTCCGGCCCAGTGTCCCCGGGCGCCGGCCCTCCGACCCACACCCCACGCACCACTCCACCACGGCCCTCCGACCCACACCCCGCGTACCACACCGCCACAGTCTCGCGCAGCGGTCCCTCCGCCCCTCTCCGGCCCACGCCCCGCGTCGGCCCACGACACTCCGCCCGTTCTCGCCGTCCGTCGGTCACAACGCCGCTCACGCCGTCGATCAGTCGTCGCGCCGGTGGGGTGGCGACGGGGCGGCGGATTTACGTCTCCGGGTCCGATACCGAGGGGTATGTCTGGCGGAGGGGGGCCGGTGGTGGAGACCGAGGGGCTCCGGAAGGAGTACGGCGAGACGGTCGCGGTGGCGTCACTCGACCTCTCGATTCCGGCCGGAGAGGTGTACGGCCTCCTGGGCCCCAACGGCGCCGGTAAGACGACGACGATGCGGTTGTTGGCGACGCTCGTGGCGCCGACGGCCGGCACGGCCGAAGTGTGTGGCGTCCCCGTCACCGACCGGCGGGCCGTCACCCGCGAGGTGGGGTTCCTCCCGGAGGAGCCGCCGTTGTTCGAGGAACTCACCGGTCGCGAGCAGTTGGAGTACGCGGCCGGTATCCGCGGGCTGTCGGTCGACGCCGAGGCCGCACTGTCGGCGGCGGGGCTGGGCGACGCCGTCGACCGCCGCATCGAGGCGTACTCCACCGGGATGGCGAAGCGGCTCGGGCTGCTCCAGGCGACCGTCCACGACCCCGCGTTGCTCATCCTCGACGAGCCGACGAGCGGGCTGGACCCGCGTGCGGCCCGTCGGGTGCGCGAGACGATCCGGACCGTCGCCGGGCGCGGGACCACCGTCCTGTTGTCTACACACGTCCTCCCGGTGGCGGAGGCGGTGTCCGACCGCGTCGGCGTGTTCGTCGACGGTCGGCTGCGGGCCGAGGGGCCGCCGACGGAGCTACGAGACCGCCGCGAGGACCTGGAGGACGCGTTCATGCGGCTGACCGACGACCACGCCGGCGCCGGGCCGGCGGCGCTGTCGACGAATGACTGACGGACGGCGCGACGACGCGGGGTTCACCCCGGAGACACGCCCCCGACGGCGACGGCTGCCGCTCGGGGCCGCGACCGCGGTGTTGGTCGCTCGAACGAACGTCAGGCGGGCGCTCCGACGGGCGCTGGCGCGACCACGCCGGACGGGGCTCCTCGTCGTGTTCGTCGTCGGGTCGTGGGCGAGCCTCCTCCTCGACGGCTCCGGCGGTCCGCCGGGGCCGGGCGGGTTCGACACCCTCTCGGACGCCGTCGCGTTCGGCACCTACGCCCAGGGCGGTGCCGCGGTCGCCTGGCTCGGGGCGGTCGTCCTGTCGGCCGTCGGCGCGACCACGCGGCTGGCGGACGTGGACGGGGCGTCGTTGGTCGTGCCGGCGGCGGGCGTCCGGGCGACGTTCTTGGGGACGCTCGCGGCCGAACACGCCCGGCGGTTCGCGTTCGTCGGGCTGTTGGCGGCCGCGACCGTCGTCTCCGTCGCCGTCCGGGGCGGGGGGGTCGCCAGCCTCCCGACCGGCGGGGTCGCCGCGCTGTGTGTGTTCGTGACGGCCGAGCTCGTCGGCCACGTCCTGGCGCTGACGTGGGTGGAGACGACCGGCGGCGACGTGTTCTCTCCGGGGGTGCGGCTGCTGGCCGCCGGCGCGGCGCTGATGGGGGCGACGCTGCTGGCGCTCAGACTCGACACGGTGGTGACCCTGTTGGCCGAGACGCCGCTCGGGTGGTACGGTGACCTGTTCCTCCTGGGGACACCCGCGTCCGGTCGCCCGGCGTTCGCCGCCGCCGCCCTGCTCGGGAGCGTCGCCGTCGCCCCGCCGTTGTACCTCTGGGCCGAACGGCTCGCTCGGCGGACGTGGTTCCGCGACCCGCCGGCGCCGGGGGCCGGCGGGAGCAGAGGCGCGGCCGTCGCCGACACCATCCTAACCCCGTTCGCCGACGAGCGCTCGCGGGCGGTCGCCAGGCGGGTGTGGCTCCAGACCGTCCGCCGACCGAAGACGCTCGTGTTCCTGGGCATCCCGTTGTTGTTCGCCGGGACGGTTCTGGTCAGCGGCGACTACCCGCCGGCGTTCCCGGTGGTGCTCGGACTGTACGGCGCGTGGGCGGCCGGCGTCGGGACGACGCTCAACCCGTTGTCCAGCGAGGGCGCCGGACTCCCGCTCCTGCTCGCCAGCCCGCTCGCGGGCGGCGGGGTCGTCCGCGGGTACGTGCTCGCAGCCGCCAGCGTCGCCGTCCCCGCGGTCGCCGGAACCGTCCTCGTCGCGGGGCCGTTGGCGGGGTTCGGCCCCGGGGTCACGCTCGCCGGCGTGGTCGCCGGCGTCGGGCTCACCGTCGGCACCGCCCCCCTCTCCGTCGCCATCGGCGTCGGCGTCCCGCGGCTCCGGGGGTTGGGGCCCGCCGACGCCGAAGGGCCGCTCACCCCGTCGAAGACCGCACTCGCCGTTCACTCCGTCGCGGTCGTCGCCCTGTCGCTGCCGTCGGTCGCCGGGGTCGCCCTCGCCGCCCGGTTCGGCCCCGCCGCACTGTGGCTGGGGGTCGGCGCCACCGTCGCACTGGCGGCGCTGGGCGGCGCGGTCGGCTACCGCTACGCCGCCGCTCGGTTCGGTTCTCTGACACTTGGGTAGTAGAGTGCAACCAGCTTCGACAGCGTACTGGACGGCTCGGGCGTTACTTGGCGGAGTGGTACTACTTGGTGCGGCGCGTGTCTCGCGTGGAGCTAAGTGGTTCCCGCCCGTATCAGACGTGTGAGCGAACCCGAAGTCTCCGCCGACACACCAGACAGCCTCCTCCAGACGACCGGCACGGACCACGTCACTCTGATCGGGTCGAACCCCGACGAGACGGTCGCCTTCTACCGAGACGTGCTGGGTATGTCGCTCGTCTTGCGACAGCCGAACCTCGACCGCCCGGACGTGACCCACCTGTTCTTCGACACCGGCGACGGCCGGCTCGTCACCTTCTTCGTAGAGGAGGGCCGCGAGTCTGCCGACGAGCAACGGCCCGGGACCGGCGCCGTCCACCACCTCGCCTTCCGGATCGACCACGAACGGCTCCCGGAGATCAGAGAGCGACTGACCGACGCCGATCACGGGTTCAGCGAGTACGACCGTGGCGCCTTCCACGCCCTGTACACCGAAGACCACAACGGACTGACGATCGAACTCGTCGTCGACAAGTACGCCATCCCGGACGACCGTCGTGGAGAGGTGCTGGCGTTGGCCCAACAGAAGCGTCTCGCCGACGGCGCGGAGTACGCCGAAGGGGAGTACGTCGAGGCGGCACTGTCGGAACTGGAGATCGAAGCCGAACGACGCGACCTCCCGTCGGTCGCCGCCGGCCGCCGGGTCGAGTAGCTACTCCGGGACCGATCGACTCCGCTGTGCGACCTGTGTCGCCAGCCCCGCCAGCGCCATCGCCGCCTCGCGGGGAGACAGCTCCCGGTCTGCCGACCGGGTGTCGAAGCCGACCCAGCCGTCCTCGTCCGGGCCGTAGCCGAACTCACCGGGCACGTCCAGTTCCCACATGAGGTGGAGCCGGTCGTGGTCGCCCGGCACCCTGACGAAGCCGTAGAACACGTCTTCCAGCCGGCCGAGCTCGCAGTCGTAGCCGTCGTGTTCGAACGCCGTCACGAGCGCCGCACGGTGATCCACCGCCGACACCCGCCGGGTCGCGTCCGCCCGCTCGCCCTCGTGGTCCGGCGGCTCCTCGGGCACGTCTCGTGTCGCGTCCAGTGCCGCCGACTCCTGGCGGCTCCGGTTGTCGCGTTCACGGTCGGTCACTGACACACCTCCGTGTCGCCCGGGCGAGCGGGTGTCACGGCCGCGTTACGGCGTCCGCCCGTAAGAACGTCCGGGGCTCACTCCACGTAGCCGAGATCGCGGAGCCGTTCTTCGGCCTCGTCGTCCATCTCGTCCAAGGAATCGTCCGTCACGTCCACGTCGCCCGGCTCCGTCCAGGCACCGCCGACGGCCTCCTCGAACGCCGACAGCCGACGCTCCGTCTCCGCGAGCCGCTCGTCGCCCGTGCCGACCAGGTTCTCCGTCTCACCGGGGTCGTCGTCCAGCCGGTACGCCTCGTCTTCCACGCGAGTGATCCGGACGTACTTGGCGTCCGTGGCGCGGGCGGCCCGCATCCGGGAGTAGAACCGCGACTCCTCGGACAGCGCCACGCCGCCGGCGCTCGCCTTCTCCTCCAACTGCTTCAGCTCCACGATGGGGCGAGAGTACTCCACGAAGCCGTACGTTCCGTCGGGGCCCGCCGTCTGGCCCGGGTCCGGCTCCGTCGCGTCCGCGAACGAACGGTAGTCCGACGACAGCAGCGACCGTGTCGGGTCCAACGGGACGCTCTCTTCGTCCGGTGCGGCCGGGACGCCCGCCTGCACGTCCAACGTGTCCAGGACGGTGTGGTAGAGGTCGATCAGCTCCACGGTGTCCGTCCGGCGACCGCCGTCGAGCTCCGGGTGTTTCACCAGCAACGGGACGTTGACGAGCTGGTCGTACAGGTTGAACTCGTGACCGTAGAACCCGTGTTCCCCGTGGAGCTCCCCGTGGTCGGCACAGACGACGACCGCGGTGTCGTCCCACCGTCCCGTCTCCCGGAGCCAGCCGAACAACCGGGTGAGCTGGTCGTCGATGTGGGCGATCTCCGCGTCGTACAACCCCTCGATCGCCGCCCACTCCGACTCGTCGATGTCGTACGCGCCGGCGTTGAACTCCTTGGAGTTCTGACACACCTCCGTGGAGTCGGCCCCGGGGGCGAACTCCTCGGCGTACTCCGTCGGCGGGTGGTACGGGAGGTGGGCGTCCATCAGGTTGACGAAGGTGAACCAGTTGTCGCCGGCGGTCTCGGCGTCCCGGACGAACGACTTCGTGCGGTCGATCACGGCCGGCGTCTTCGAGTCGGCCCCCTCGCCCGAGGCCAGGTACTCGTGGGCGACGTTGCCCAGCGAGACGAGCTTGTCGGCGACCGCCCGCAGCGTCTCGTTGTCGTTCATCGTCTTCCAGATTCGCGCCAACGGCCCGGACAACAGGTCGCCGGGCATCACCTGGAAGAAGTTGTCCTGGTCGTCGAACCCGTCCGTGAGGTGGGTGTACGGCGTGATCCAGGCGTTCGAGGAGTAACACGCCGTCGCGTACCCCTCTCGGGACAACGACTCCGCGAGCGTGGTTGCGCCCTCCAGGTACGGGTTCTCCTGGTCTGCGCCGTGGCCGCTCGGGTACATCCCGGTGAACAACGAGGCGTGGACCGGGAGGGTCCACGGCGCCGGCGCGACGGCCTGCTCGAACACGGTCACGTCGTCTCCGGCGACGAACTCGTCTAACCCCGGCGTCGTGTCCGGCTCGTACCCGTACGGACCGAGCCGGTCTTTCCGGACCGTGTCGAGCACGACGAAGAGGACGTTCTCCGGCGACGGCTCACTCATGTGCCACGGGTCAGTGTCCGCGAAGATACGTCTTCTGGTCTCTCAGCGCTCACCCTCTGTCCGTGACGAACCCGGCGACGTCCACGATCAGCCGCTCGGCGACGTGCGTGTCCGGGACGAAGTACTCCTGTCTGGTCGCCTTCCCCGTCGACGGCTGGAAGAGGTGGTTGAGTTCCGGGTAGGTCGTGAACTCCACGTTCGGCTCGCCGTCCAGCGCCGACCGCCACCGTCGGAAGTCCGCCTCGCGTGTCACCTGCCAGTCCTGTCCGCCCTGTGCCACCAACACCGGCACGTCGAGCGCAGCCGCCGTCTCGGCGTGGTCGTACTCGCGGAGACTCCGGTAGTACTCGTCGCCGCCGAGTCGGGCGACCACCTCGTCGTCCTCGATGTCGAGACTCCGAATCCGTTCGGCGACGGCCCGTGTCCGGTCTAACTGCTGCCGTTCTGCGTCCGTGACGGTTCCGTCGAGCCGTGCCAGGTGCCGTTGTTGTGCGACGATCGCGTCGGCGATGGGGCGCGTCGGGCCGGCCGCGAGCAACACCACCCCCGCGACCGAGTCGGCGCGCGTCGCGATCCGCGGGGCCAGCAGCCCGCCGAAGCTGTGGCCGGCGACGAACACCTCGTCGACACGATCGGTCGAACGGAGTCGGTCGACCGCCGTGACCGCGTCGTCGGTGGTCACGTCGTCGATCGTGGCGTCCGCGAGCGCCACCTCGCAGGCGTGTGTCCGTTTGTCGTACCGGAAGACGGCGACACCACGGCTCGCCAGTCCCCAGGCGAGATCTTTGAACGGCTTGTTCGGGCCGACCGTCGCGTCGCGGTCGAGCGCACCGTTCCCGTGGACGAGCACGACCCCCGGGACCGTCTCGCCCGCGGCGTCTGCCGTCGGGAGCGTGAGCGTCCCCCCGAGCGAACACTCCCCCGGGGCGTCGAGCGTGAGCGTTCGTTCGGTGAACGACGACTCGTCGGCGTACGCCGGTGCCGTCCACTCCGCTCGCTCTGCGGGCCGAACTCGGAACGCCACGATCCCGCCGTCGCGGAAGCCGACGACGAACCGCTGTCGGCCGTCGGCGAACTGCCCGACGGCCACGACGAGCGCGACCCCCTGTGTCTCGCCACGGTACTCCGCGGTGGTGAGCTGTCGGTAGGAACCGACCGACTCCGTCACCTGCTGCCAGCCGTTCCGGAGACGCTGCTCGCTCAACGCCCCGGCGACACTCTCGGCGACTCGGTCGTGTGCGGCGGCGAACGCCCCGTCTGCGAGCAGTTGGACGAACGCCGTCGCCCGGTCCGTCAGCGCGTTCGGATCGACCGGGGTCGGCGACGTGTCGGAGGGAGTCGCGGTCGACGGCGTGTCGGTGAGGGTCGGCGACGTGTCGGATGGAGTCGTGGTCGACGGCGTGTCGGTGGCCGTCGAGGTCGTGGTCGTCTCGTCCGTCGTCCCGCTGCAGCCGGCGAGCGTGGCGCCGCCGGCGGCTGCCACGGCACGGAGGAGGCGACGCCTGTCGGGGTGCGGTCGTGAACCCATGCACCGGGGCTGGAACGGCGGCCGAAAGAAACAGCAGTCCGGGTTTCACCGGGTGTAACGCCGTCGTCTACTCCCACGGGTGTCCGCCTCGACGGTCCGGCCACAACGGGTACCAGTACTCCTTGTCCGGCTCCACCGTCAGTTCGCCGTCGAGGACGGACTCCAGTTTGAACTCCAACTGTTTGTCGTGGTCACCGTTCCGCGGCGCGAACGGGTAGTACGCCCCTCGTCGGAAGGAGTAGATCCAGTAGGCCCGGTCGCCGTCGCGGGCGAAGCCGAACACCGCAGCCAACAGCCGGGAGCCGTACCCCCGTTCGACGAGCGTGTCGGCCGCGAAGTGGATGGAGGTGACCAGGTCCTCCTCGTCGCCGTCCTCCAGGACGACCCAACTGTAGCCGTTGTCGTCCTCGTGGAACCGGAACTCCGTGCCGGTCTCCTCTTCGCCCGCGTGGAGCAGGTCTGCGATCTCGTCGACGGTGTCGGCGAAGTCCGTCGAGTCGACCGACGAGAAACACAGCGCCGCCGCGCCGACGGAGTCGAAGTCGAGGTCGGCGTACATCGTGACGTAGGCGGTGCTCATCCCGAACAGGTCCTCCGGGTCGGCGTCCCGGGTCGCGTCCGCCTCCGCCCGGATCCCCAGGGCGGCTTTCACGCTGTCGAACAGTCCCATACCACGACGGTCGTGTGCGAACGTGAAAAGTCGCGCGGGAGCCCCACACGACCACACGGCTTTTTGTCTGGTCACGTCGTCACTGCCGGTATGCGCGTCATCATCGCCGGCTTCGGACGGGTCGGGTCTCGCACCGCACGAGTGTTAGACGAGGAGGGCCACGAGGTGACGGTCGTCGAGCGGGTCGCCGAGAAGGCCGACCGCGCCGACACCCGCGGCTTCACCGTCGTGCGCGGCGACGCCACCAACGTCACCGTCTTGGAGGAGGCCGGACTGGCGTCGGTCGACGCCGTCGCCGGTCTCACCGGCGACCCGACGACGAACTACGACGTCTGTTCGGCCACCGACGACTACGGCTGCCGGACGGTGATGCGGCTCTCGGAGGACGTGCCCGACGAGATCTACGAGGAGTACGAGGCCGCCGTCGACGAGGTGATCTACCCCGAGCGGCTGGGTGCCGCCGGCGCCAAGACCGCACTCCTGGGCGGCAACTTCAACGCCATCGCCGAGCTGACTGCGGATCTCCAGCTCACGACCGTCACCGTCACCGAGGAGGCCCCCGTCGCCGGCCGCCGCGTCAACGACGTCGAAGTCGAGGGCGCGCGGATCTACGCCCACGGCCGCGAACGCGAGCCGCTCACGATCCCGCTGCCCGGGACGGAAGTGGAAGCCGGCGACCGGCTCGCCGTCGTCGTCGAGGGCGAACAGGTCGAGGCGGTGCGGGAGGCGCTGCTGGGCTGAGACCCAGTTTGGTGACTTCTCCGAACAGTTCAAAAACACTTTCCAAAACCAAAAACAATAAGACATAAGCAGAGCACGCCACTGCTGTGCTCAGAGACACTGCACACACGGCGGCTGGAACACTCGCTCGACACCCTCGGCTCCTCCTCGTACTCGTCGCAGTGACGCTGCTCGCAACGCAGACCGCCATCGCGGACCCGGGAACAACCGAAGTGGTCACACAGACGGAGTTCCCGGGGGCCTCCACTGACGAACTCGGGTACGCGAACAAGGGGCCCAGTAACCCCTGAGAGGTCACAGGTCCACTGCCTCCGGCCACCGAAACTTCCCTTCGAACACGACTGGACTGTCGAGTTCGTGCAGTAGCTCTTCGAGTTGCGGTCTCTCGACTCGTACCGTCCGACCGTCTCCAACGAGCCACGGCCGCTCGCCGATTCCGAGGTACTGTGTCAACCCGACCCCGACCGGCTGATCGTAGTGAATGGTGAACAGGTAGCCGTCGGTATCGCTGGAGATCTCGACGGTAGGCGGAACTAACGCGTCGGTCGAGGTGATCGCGTACGTCCCGTCGCCGACGGTGAGGTAGCCGGTCTCGCCGTCGGCGACCGCCGCCTCCGCTCGATCGATGGCCTTTGCGACCGGCCACCCGTTGGCGAGCAACCGGGCACACTCTCGCCCGGCAGTCCGAGCGGGACCGGTGACGACCCGTCTCGTCGTTGCCACGCCAGCGACGGCACCCCGTTCCACTAGCGTCTTGGCCTCCTCGACGGAATCACACGCGTTCAGGACGAACGACGACATCTCTGTCGTCGGGACGGTCTCGACTGGGAGCCGTTCGTCGTCCACACACCTGAGGCCGGTGTCGTCGCAGTGACCGACAAAGTGGAGATGGTCCGTCTCCTCTCGGATCACGGCCGCGAGTTCGTCTGGGTCGAGGTTCTGGTGGAGTTCCGTCGACACCGTCGTCGTATCCGAGAGACCACGGTACAGTGCACAGACCTCTGTGGCCTCGACATCGTTCTCGTGGTTGTCGACGACGACGACGGCCAACTCTGTCGCGGGGGTCGGTCGGCGCTCGAACGCCGCCGGAAGGAGCTTCACACCACCGATCGGGACGCCGTCCGCGAGCCACGCGTGTGTCCGTTCGGGACCAGTCTCGGGATCGATCCTCTCGGTGTCCAGCGCGGTGTGCTCCGTCCAGTCGACGACACCTGGGGGATCGTGTGGTTCGTGTGGCCCCGACACCGCAGTGACGATCGGGAGCCGTTCTAGCGTGTCGATTAGCGCCGAGAGTCGGTCGAGCGTCGGTTCGACAGACACGCCGTAGTGCCACTCCGGGAACTCGTCCAACGGTACTCGGCCGTCGGACAGCCGATCGAGGTACGTTCGGACTCGTGCGGACATGGACCGGTCGAACAGCCGTTGGGCGTCGAGACCGAGGTCGGACAGGATCGAGAGACTGTCGAGGGGCTCGGGTTCGTGCGGTCCGGCACACCGAGCGAGACAGTCAAGCCAGAACACTGTCTGGAGCACACGCCCAGGACCGATCGGTTCCAAGAAGAACTTCTCGCCATCGGCGACGACTCGGGGGGCCCCGTCGTCTGTCCGGACTGTCGCGCCGAGGTACTGCGCCAGCGGTGCCACTGTGGCGAGTCGGGCGAGTGACCTCGGAACGCGGATCTCGACACCCGTCCCGGCACGACGCAACGACTCGGGCACCTCCTCGCAGTCTGCCCACTGGAGTCTGGCCGGCGGAGAGCGAGCGTTCGGGAATGTCCGATCGGGAGACACTGTCGTCGTCGTCCCGTGGACCGTCGACAGCGCCCGCGCGAAGCCCTCGGCGGAGCGGGGAACCTGGACCACCGGGCGGTCGTGTACGGCTGCCGACTGGAACGACACGCCGACCGATCCTCGGCCGCGGAGTCCGACAACAGTCCGTTCTCCAGCCGTCGAGATCGACACGTCACCGTCGGTGTCGACGACGAGAATCTCGACTCCGACGGTGCTGTCGACTCGGATCCGGACCGGTGCCCGCGTTCGGACGAGTGGGGTGTCGTGTCCACCGACCTGTCTGCTCTCGCCGTCCCTGTAGATGACGGTGTACGCGTTCGGGAGAGTGAGACGTCGGACGCCCCCAGTCCGGTCGAGCCGTTCGTCCCCGTCCAACGACGATGTGGCTGGGACCGGTCCCGGCTGCCAACCGTCGACACCGACGGCCACGCTGTGACCGCGCTCGTCGGTTGCGATCAGCCTGCCAGCCTCCAGTCTGACCTCCACGCGCTATCTACTCTCTCCAGCCTATTGACGTTTTGTCTGTACTCTCGGTATTTCCTCAGTCACCTGTCAATCGGCTATTATCGGGAAGATACAACCGCTAACGCCCTACACAGAACTGTGCAGCTGTTTCCGAAAACAATTTACCAGAGGAGGAGCCATACGAGGACAGGAACAAGAGTATGATCGGTGGTATCCTCGGTGACAGCGATGTCATCGAATCGCTGACTGGTAGGAATGATTACGAGGAGTTTACGTTACTGTTGTTGTACGACCCTCCGGAGGAGAACGGCCCAGACCGGATGCCCGGTCCGTTCACGCTGTCGCTGGCGGCGTTCGTGTTCGACAGGAAGTACGAGCTCGTGACACAGCATTCGGCACCTTTCGAGTTCGATTCTTCCGACCGTGGTCCCTCAGATCCAGAACTGGAGGAGACGGTCGATAGTCTCGTCAGTCAAGGGCTCGTATCCCCGCGTAAGGGGGATGACGACCGCCCGTACGACAACATCAGCTACAAACTGACCCCGAAAGGAGAGGCCGAAGCCGCCGAACTGTACGACTCAGTTTCAGAGCGCGTCCAAGGGGAACTCGCCGATATACGTCACAGCGCCGTCGAGGAGATGTCTCACTTCGTTCTCGACGCACACACGTTGGGGCCCGATCTCTTCGACGAGCCACTGATCCGAACCTGACCGAATGGAGCCGTCGATTGACTCCCTTCGGATACTGGGCGTTTCGCTGTCTCTCGTCGCTATCTGCGTCACTTTCGTGTCGAAGGCACCTAATCCGAGAGAGGAGTTCAGGCTCAAAGTTGAGGACGACCTCGACGACAAGTTCTCCGAACGGGTCGAGCGCCTCGCCGAGAAGACGATCGAAGTGGCCAGCTACGAGGCGAACGACGACGGGGAGATCGATGTCGACAACGGCGGTGCCGTTGCGAAGGTCATCCGTGGTGGCCTCGACCGCAGCTATCTCGACAGCGAGTCGCTCGGACAAGGCGTTGAAAAGGATGTCGCGGAGGTGCAACGAGCTGTCAGGGACCTGCTCCCTACTGTGAGGTGGGCAGAACAGTGTTACGAGGTCTGTTGCAAGGCGTACTGGACCACCGTACGACTCGCCGTGTTGATCGTGGTTGTCGTCCTGTTCGGTGTACTAGGCATCGCCGTCCCGGTCGTCTACGACGGACCACTTCCCAGCTGGGTCGGGCCACGGCTGTCCGAACTGACTACGTTTGCGGGGCTGATTGGCCTGTTCGTGGCGGTGTTGGCTGGCGTAGTTTTCCTCTTAGCTCGTGACAAATTGAAAAAATTTCTCAGGCAAGCAGAACTCATGGAACAAGCGGAAGAAGACTGAGCCGGGTTCGGGTCACCCACCGACGGCGAGTGAACGGTCGGTGGGGGCGGGAGTCTCCTGGCTCACCCCACCAGCGCCTCCTCCAACACCTCCACGGGGTGACGGATCTCGTAGCCCGTCCCGTGTTCCATCTGTGACGCGCAGGTGGGACACTCCGTCATCCCGGTCTCGGCGGGCGCCTCCTCCATCTCCTCGAACATCTCGGCGCCGATCTCCATCGAGTACTCGTACTTCTCGGCCTTCCAGCCGTAGGTGCCGGAGATGCCCGAACAGGAGTCACCCACGTCCGTGACGGAGACGCCGTCTAACTCGCGGAACGTCTCGACGGCCTGGCGGGCCAGCCCCTGGTTCCGGGCGTGACACGGGGCGTGGTAGGCGAGTTCGCCCGTGTCGGTCTCCGAGTCGGCGACGGCACCGTCGAGATCCTCGTGGATGCGGAGGTACTCCAGCGTCTCGTAGGTGTGAGCCGCTAAGTCGTCGATCCCCTCGATGTCGAACAGCTCCGGGTACTCCTGACGCAGCGACAGCGAACAGGAGGTACAGGAGGCGATCACGTCCGCGCCGTCGGCGATGGCGTCCGTCAGCTCCCGGACGTTCGTCTCGGCGTGGCGGCGGGCGTCCGACAGCATCCCGTTGGCGAACATCGGCGTGCCGGAGCACTTCTGCGGGGGCACCATCACCTCGTAGCCGAACGACTCGAACACTCGGACGACGGCCTTCCCCACCTCCGGGGTGTTGTAGTTGGAGTAACAGCCGTGGAAGTACGCGATCCGTTTGTCCGAGTTCGACACCTTCGCGCCGCCACGCTCCTGCCACCACTCCCGGAACGTCTGGGTCGCGAACTCCGGGAAGTCGCGCTCGCCCGCGACCCCCAACACCTTCTCACCGAGCCAGCCCACGCCCGGCAGGCTCGTCACGGCGTTGGCCAGCCGCGGCACCTTGCTCGCAGCCTCCGCGAACAGACGGTAGTTCGAGAGGATCCGGTTGCGGACGTACTCCCTGGAGAGCTTGTCCATCTGTTCTGTGACGTACTCCCCGCGGGCCTCGTTGTGCATCTGCGACAACGGAACGCCGGACGGACAGGCGTCGTCACACCGCATACAGTTCGAACAGCCCGTGATCGAGTCGTCGATGTCGGCGTCCTCCTTGCGCTTGAGCCGCCACTGCTCTGGCCCCTGGAACTTCGGCCCCGGGAAGTCGTCGTCCACCTCCGCGACCGGACAGGACGTATCACACGACGTACACTTGTAACAGGAGTCGGCACCCTCTCGGAGGTCGAGGTCGCCGCCGGGGAACACGTCGACGGGGTCGTACTCCCCGGGGTCCAACGGGTCGGCAGCGCCGTCGGCGGCGACCTCACTCCCGTCCGGCAACGGGTCGTCGTCCGGCGACAACGGGCCGTGGTCGCCCAACGGCCACGAGTCCGACTCCGTGCCGCCGTCCGTCGCGGGTCGGGCCGCGTCGCTCGCGTCACCCGTGTCGCCCCCGGTCGTGTCGTCGTACGTCCCGTCGTCCGGGACGAACACCGCCGGCTGTTCGTCCCGCCCCTGGTCGGGGACGCGCGGCTGGGGGTCCGTCGTCCGGTCTGCCCCGTTCGTCTCGCTCGTCTCGTTCGTGTCGGATGTGTCGTCGGTCATGTTGACTGCTCCGTGGCGTCGGCGGCGAACTCGCCGGCCGCGTAGCCGGTCGCCAGCGAGACGCCGCTGGCCGCCTTCTCTCTGGCCACGTCCGCGCCGCCGAGCGTCGCGCCGGCGACGTGGACGTTGGGGTACTGTACCGTCTCGTCTGCCGCGAGCGGCCGGAGGCGGTCGTCCGTCGCCACGCCGAACCGGGCGTACGGCTGGTCGCCCAACGGCTCGTCGACGAACCAGTCGTACCGGTCGTCCGGGTGGGGGACGTGACAGCCGAACGCCGGCTCCCGCACCGCCTCGCGGTCGCTGTCGACCCCCTTACCCACGAGCCCGCCGGTCGCCAGAACGTACGACTCCGCCGCGTACGGCACGCGTTGGTTCTTCCGCTCCACCAGGACGTGGTCGACCCGGCCGTCGTCGCCGCCGGTGTCCGTCACCGTCCCGACGACCGGGTTGCCGGTCTCGAACCGCACGCCCGCCTCGTCTAACGCCTCGTACAGCCGGTCTTCCAGGCGCATCCCCGGGAGGCTCGGCGGCGTGCCGGGCACCTCGAACACGTCGACACCCAGTCGCTCGGCCAACTCCGTCCGGACCGCCTCCGGGTGGTCGTCGCCGAGGAACGCCGGGAGTCCGACCCGGGCGGCCGACGCCCCGGGACCGCCGGCGTCGTCCAGGTGGGGTGCGACGGCGGCCGCCAGCGCCTCCCGGGCCGGCGTCGCGGCGCCGTCGCCGTCCTCCAACGGCTCGTCGCGGTCCAACGCGGTCGCCAGCCGCGTCAGCGACGCGTCGACGGCGAAGTCGGCCGCGAACGACACCTCCGCGCCCGCGACCGGGAACGGGACGCCCGAGGCCCGGAGTCCGTCGGCGACCACCCGGGCGTCGTACCCCGTCAGCGACCGCAGCCCGACGATCAGCGTCGGCCGCGCGTCGCTCGCCAGCCCGGCCGCGACGGAGGCCGGGTAACGGGCCGTCGGCTTCACCGTCCCGCCGACCGTCGGGACGAGCGCGTTCCGATCCGTGTGCTCGCCGCGGTAGCTGTCGCCGGTCGCGTCGTCGAACGTCGACAGCCCCGCTCGGAGCGCGTCGCTCCCGACGACCGACAACGGGTGGTCCGCCCGTAGGCGGTCGATCCCGTCGTACGGCGACTGCAACGGCCCCTCGTCGTCGTCCGCGTCGGCCGCCGACGCCGACGGGACGTACCCCAGGGCGTCGATCAGCCCCGAGGCCTGCCGGAGCGTGCTCGCTTTGTGGGACACCAGCCGCACGTCTGCGCCCGCGCGAGCCGCCGACAGCGCCGCCGTCACTCCCGCCAGCCCGCCGCCGACGACGAGCACCTCGCTACTGATCGCCACTTCGACCCCCGTCCGTCGCCACACTCGTCTCGCCGGACGAGGTCGCCGGATCACCGGTGCCGTCGTCGAAGGCGTCGAAGTCGATGCCGGTGTCCGGCTCGCCGCCCCCGTCCGGGCCGTGGTCGCGGTTCATCGTCGTCGCGTGCAGCATGTGCGACAACGCCGCCTGCGACAGCTGTTGGCCCCACAGCGCGTGACGCTGCCCCTTCCAGCGCTCTCGGTACAGTTCCGACAGCGCCCCGCGGGTCGTCGCCGCGTCGAACGGCTCGTACAGTTCGTCTGCGATCCGGTGAGCGCAGAAACAGCCCTGACAGTTGCCCATCGAGGCCCGGGTGCGCAGCCTGATCGCGTTCGGGTCCGCGCCGGCGCCGTCGATCGCGTCCTGCACCTCCGCCCGGGTGACACCCTCACACTCGCAGACGACCGGGTTCGGGTCGACCGACGACAGCACCTCCTCCGTCCGGGAGCCCAGCCGGTCTGTCGACCGTCGGGCGACCGGCGACCGCAGCCCGAACGCCTCCTGGTACTCCCGGACCCGGTCGCGACCGGCCGCTCCCTCGGAGCCGGGCAACGGCCGGTCGGCCGTCACACAGTCCGCGTCCACGCCCAACAGGTCACAGACGTGGTCTGTCACCGACTCCGCCATCATCCGGTAGGTGGTGAGCTTCCCGCCGACGACGGTCGTCAGCCCGCCGACGCCGTCCCGGTCGTCGTGGTCCAACAGGAAGTAGTCCCGAGTGATGTCCGTCGGGTCGTCCGTCCCCGTCTCCGGCGGCTCGTAGAGGGGCCGCACCCCCCAGAACGACCGGAGCGTCCGGGCGTCCTGGAGCGCCGGGACGAGTTCCGACAGCGTCTCGATCATCAGGTCCACCTCCCACTGTTCTTCCGGGTACTCCGCCGGATCGTCCACCTCCTCGTCTGTGGTTCCGAGAATACAGGCCGTCTCGTGGGGGACGACGATGTCCGCGTCACCCTTCGGCCGGCAACGGTTGATCACCGTGTCCACCTGCCGGACGTTCATCACCGTCATCACGCCCTTCGACGGCCGGACGGCCACGTCCAGACCGGCCATGTCGGCAATCTGGCCCGACCACGCCCCCGCAGCGTTGACGACGTGGTCCGCGTGGATCACCTCCGTCGCACCCGGACCGACACCGGCGTTGCCGGGCGTGTCCCGGCGTTTGCCCGCGCCGTCGCCGTGTTCGATCACCACACCACCGACGGCGCCGTCCTCAACGAGGAGGTCCGTCACCGTCGCGTGGGTGGCGACGCGGGCGCCGTGTTCCTCCGCGTCGGCCGCGTTCGACACACACAGTCGGAACGGATCGACCGCTGCGTCCGGCACGACGATCGCCTTCTCTACGTCGCGCGCGAGGTACGGCTCCCGGCGACGCGCCTCCTCGCCGGAGATCACCTCCGCGGGGATGTCGCAGGTGCGACAGCCCTCCAGCTTCTCCTGGAAGTACGACTCGTCGTCCTCCGGCCGTTTGACGAACATCCCGCCGGTCTCCTCGACACAGTGGGTGGCGATCTCCCGGAGGACGCGGTTCTCCTCCATACACTCCCGGGCGCTGGCTTGGTCGGCGACGGCGTACCGACCGCCGCTGTGGAGCAGCCCGTGCATCCGGCCGGTCGTGCCGTGTGTGAGGTTCCCCTGTTCGACCAGCGTGGTCTCGACGCCTCGTAAGGCCAGGTCGCGGACGATCCCGGTTCCGGTCGACCCGCCGCCGACGACGACCACCTCCGTCTCGGTGACGTGGTCTGCCCCGCGATCGTCCCCGTTGCCCGCCGGCTCTGTACTCATGACTGCATCGTACCAGTGGACAGAGTGTTATTCATCCTTTCGCCCGTCACAGGGGATTTCAGCGGCTCGCAGCCGCCGTCACCACCCGTCTTCGACGTCTGCCCGTAGCTTCGAGAGGATCTCGCGGGTGGTCTCGGGGACGATCTCCGACAGCAACGCCGGGTCGCTCGCGGTCGGGTCGCCCAGCCCACCCTGTTCGGTCACGTCGTCGAAGTACCGGTAGGTCGTCGTCTCGGGGAACTCCCGGGTCTGTTGGGGGCGTTTCTCCGTCTCGCGGACGAGATCCGGCCGGAACAGCTCGACCACGCTCGTCTCGTGTTCACCGGCGTGGCCCCAGTCGTCGCCGAACGCCGCCTCCAGCCGGTCGCGGGCGAAGTCCGTCCAGTGGACGAGGTGGGTCGTCAGGTCGTGGTCGCGGCCGAGTCGGTCGACGGCCAGCGACAACGGCTCCCGGTTGCCGCCGTGACAGTTGAGGAGGATCAGTCGCTCGGCGCCGTGTTCGGCCAGCGACGCGCCGACATCGACGATCGCGTCGCGGTACGTGTCCTGTGACAGCGTCACCGTCCCGGGGAAGTTCATAGCTGAACGAGGCGGAAACCCACCCCTTCAGAGGTGGGAGGAGCCCGACACACGGGAGAACCCAACCACCATACACCGACAGACCGACCCCAAACATATACAAATGAGTGACTATCTAAACTGTATATGGAAGTGCGACGGACTGTCCCAGTCACGCTCGACGTGGACAGTCGAGATGCTGCACTTCTGGAAGGCACCGTCGACCAATTCCTCTGGGCAGCACAGTACGTCACCGACCACGCTTTCCGCGGCGAATACGTCACGACCAGTGAGGCCACCCTCAACGACGAAACCTACCGTGAGGTTCGGGAGGCTACTGACCTCCACTCGAACCACGTCCAATCGGCCCGCAACTAGGCTGCCGAAGCGTGCAAAGGCGTTGTCGAACGCTGGAAACAGGGAAAGAAGGCCTCGAAACCACAGTTCAGTAGTCCGGACCTCGTCTACGAGTCCAGAACGGCCACCTTCCACGACGAGTACGTGAGCCTC
Organism: Halobaculum sp. MBLA0143; assembly: GCF_041361465.1. Classification (NCBI taxonomy): domain Archaea; kingdom Methanobacteriati; phylum Methanobacteriota; class Halobacteria; order Halobacteriales; family Haloferacaceae; genus Halonovum; species Halonovum salinarum. The sequence goes on along the minus strand of NZ_JBGKAC010000001.1, from coordinate 2,972,599 downwards.
GCCACAGTCGACGGGCGAATCGAGGCCGACTACGTGTTGCCCGAGAACGCGACGGACACGCCACACCAGAAGTACCTGTTTGACGACGATTACGCCATCACCAGCGCGGAACTCCACCGACAACACGGCGAGTGGCAACTTCACGTCTGTTGCACAGCAGACGTGGAGATCGACACGTCGGCAGAGGCAACACCCGGGAACGGAACGGTTCTCGGGGTTGACCTCGGCGTGGACACCCTTGCCGTCAGTTCAACAGGCACGTTCTGGAGTGGAGACGAGTTCGACCACTGGCGCAGAGAGTACGAGAAGCGCCGGGGTGACCTCCAAGAGTGCGGAACGCGATGGGCGCACGGGAATATCCAGTCAGTCGGACGCAGAGAGGAGGGTCGGTTCACACAGACGCTCCACGGTATCAGCAACGAACTGGTCGCAGAGGCTCGTGAGAACGGCTGTACGGTGATTGCCTTCGAGGACCTGACCGACATCCGAGAGCGGACAGGGGCGTCGTGGGGCCACAAGTGGGCGTTCGACCGACTGTACGAGTACGTCGAGTACAAAGCCGAAGCGTACGGGCTGCGTGTCGAACAAGTGAACCCGAAGAACACGTCACGACGGTGTTCCGAGTGTGGGTTCACTCACCCTGACAACCGGGAGGGAGCGCAGTTCGAGTGTTTGAACTGTGAGTACCAGAACGACGCGGACTACAACGCAGCAAAGAACATCGGTTTGCGGTATCTCCGTGGCACTCAAACTGAGAGCGACGGAGGCGCACCCGTAGGCGTGCGCTTGAACAGCGGGACGTTGAACGTGAACGGCGACTACTCGCCTGTCGATGGCTCGGCCAGAACGGGAGTCCACGCTGAAAGCCCACTCGCTTAAATGTGGGTTAGCTTACATGATGCTCCGAGTAGCCGTACGAGAACACCGGGAGCCGGACGAGCCGGAGACCCACCTCGCTCGCAGCGTCGACCAGCTCCGCCGAGAGGTGGTCCGCCCGGAGGCTGTCCACCGACATCGGGAGGTGGGTGGCGTGTTGTTCGACGCTGCCGGTCGGGAGAACGGCCGCGTCCGCCGTCAGGAACGCGTCGCCCGCCGCCTCCCAGGTCATCCCGTAGAGGTCGTCGTCCGTCTCCGGTCGCTCGCCGGTCGTGCCGACGCGGTCGCGGAACCCCGTGGCGTCGCCGGTCTCGTCGCTGCTCGTCTGCTCGGTCTCGTCGGGTTCGGTGTCGTTCACACACGTTCTCGACACCGACGGGAGGTAACTCGTCGGGAACGGGCCGGACTGACCGGCGCCGCCGTTGCCTCGCCCGGCGGGTCGGTCGACGCGGAGACGGTCGGGGTGTAGACGAGGGCCGGCGCGGCATCGAGGGTTCGGTGACTCGTCTTCGCGGAGAACACTGCGACAGTGCTCGGCGCAGAGACGACATCGGCCCTGTCGAGGTGGGTCTCGGATTCAGTCTGGTCGCCAGCCCCCTGGTGACGACTCTGACGACGTGTCTCGGTGCGGCCGCCGGCGCGTGGGCGCGGCGACAGAAACTGTCGGCCGTCGAGTGGGTCACCGCCGAGCGGCTCGGACTCGACGAGGCGAAGACCGGCTCGTTCGCAGGTGTGAGGCGATCAGCGCGTCTCCATCTCCTTCTCCAGGTCACGGAGCCGCTCGATGCGGGTCTCCGTGTCCGGGTGCGTGGAGAACAGCTTGCCGATCGTGCCGCTCTTGATCGGGATGACGAAGAACGCGTTCATCTCCGCCTGTCCCCGGAGGTCGTCGTCGGGCACCTTGTCCATCCTGCCGTCGATCGTCATCAGCGCGGACGCGAGCGCACCCGGCTTGCCGGTGATTGCCGCCCCACCCCGGTCCGCGGCGAACTCTCTGTACCGCGAGAGCGCCCGGATCAGGACGAACGACAGCACCCAGACGACGAAGGAGGCGACCACGGCGACGATCACGCCGCCGCCACCCTCCTGTTCGTCGCCGCCGGCGAACAGCCACCCCCACCGGACGACCATGAACGCCAGCGTCGAGAGGAACGAGGCGATCGTCATGATCGCCACGTCTCGGTTCTTCACGTGGGCGAGCTCGTGGGCGAGCACACCCTCCAGTTCGTCGTCGTCCAGCGTCCGGAGCAGCCCGGTCGTCACGCAGACGGTGGCGTTCTTCGTCGACCGGCCGGCCGCGAACGCGTTCGGGGTGCGGCTGTCGGCGACCGCCAGCGTCGGCTTCGGGAGGTCCGCCTGTTGGCTCAGTCGAGTCACCTTCCGGTGGAGCTCCGGGTACTCCTGTTCGGACACCTCGTGTGCGCCCATCGAGTAGAGAGCGAGCCGGTCGCTGAACAGGAGCTGCCCACCCATCAGCAGCCCCATCACGAGGATCATGCCGAACATGCCGACGCCGTACAGCGACATCGCGCCGAGGAACCCGGCGTACAGCGCGGCGAGTAGTACGACGACCACGACCATCCGTCCGCGGAGGCCCCAGTCTGTCTGCCAGTCCATACGTAACGATAGGCTGTGGAACAGCTAAACGGTGTCGCTCGGTCTCGCCGCCAGTGGGTTGCGGCGACACCCGTCGATTTATACGTCGTCGCGGGGGTACGCCCACTGTGGTCAGCCTCCTGCTCGTCGTCGGGCTCGCGGTCGCAGTGTTCGTCGGGTTCAACATCGGCGGGTCCTCCACGGGCGTCGCGTTCGGACCGGCGGTCGGCAGCGGGCTGGTGTCGAAGCTCGCGGCCGCCCTCCTGATGTCCGTGTTCGCGCTCCTGGGGGCGGCGACGGCCGGCCGCGGCGTCATCGACACCCTCGGGGGCGCTATCGTCCCCTCCTCGGAGTTCACCCTACTCGTCAGCGTGATCATCCTCCTGTTCGTCGGGTTGGCGTTGCTCGTCTCCAACACGTTCGGCGTGCCCGCGTCCACGTCGATGACTGCCGTCGGCGCCATCGCGGGGTTGGGGGTCGCTACCGGCACGCTCCAGGAGCCGGAGATGGCCCGGATCGTCGGCTGGTGGCTCGTCTCCCCCGTGCTCGCCTTCTGGATCTGTGCCGTCGTCGGCCGTTACCTCTACCCGTATCTCGACGCCAACTTTCGGATCGACCGTTCCTCCGGCCCCGTCCTCGAACGCGACGGGCTGTCCGTCGGGCTGGCCGACGGGACGAGCCGCGAGGAGTTCGTCGGCACGGTCGCGGTCGTCGTCGTCGCCTGTTACATGGCCTTCTCCGCCGGCGCGTCGAACGCCGCCAACGCCGTCGGACCGTTGGTCGGGTCGCCGGAGGCGAATCTCTCGACGGACCTCGGCATCCTGGTGGCGTGTGGCGCTATCGGCCTGGGCGCGTTCACTATCGCCCGCCGGACGCTGGACACCGTCGGCAACGACCTCACCGACCTGCCGATCCTGGCGGCGCTGATCGTGGAGGTCGTCTCCGCGAGCCTCATCGCCTTCCTCTCGTGGATCGACGTGCCGGCGTCGCTGGCCGTCTCGGCGACGATGAGTATCGTCGGCCTGGGCTGGGGACGTGCGACTCGGACGACGACGATCGGTGACGCCGTCCGCGGCGACGCCCCGGAGGTGTCTGTCGACGCGTTGGCCGCCGAGACGGCGCCCGCCGGCGGGGGTGGCGGCGAGACGGACGACGCCGGTGAGGTGCCGGGGCTCGGTGAGGAGGACGACGACCTGCTCGCCGAGGACCTGTTCGACCCCGGGACGACCGGCCGCGTCATCTTCTTCTGGATCCTCACGCCGTCGTTGTCGTTCGCGGCCTCCTGGGCGTTGTTCCAGTTCGTCCCGATCTGACCGTGTTCCGGCGACACGGACGCCGTGGAGAGGATTCTCACAGAGTCGGATAGCAACACCTAATTGTGCTCGGGCACTACCGACACTTGATGCCCACTGTCGAGTACCTCAACTACGAAGTGCTGGACGACCACGGCTGGTCGATGGACGACGACGACCTGTTCGAGAAGGCCGACGAGGCCGGTCTCGACGGCGAAGACTACGGCTCTCTGGACGTGAACCAGGGCGAGTACATCCTGGAGGCCGCCGAGGCCCAGGGGTACGACTGGCCGTTCTCGTGTCGTGCCGGCGCGTGCGCCAACTGCGCCGCCATCGTCAAGGAGGGTGACATCGACATGGACATGCAGCAGATCCTCTCCGACGAGGAGGTCCAGGAGAAGAACGTCCGGCTGACCTGTATCGGGTCCCCGGCTGCCGACGACGTGCGGATCGTCTACAACGCCAAGCACCTGGACTACCTCCAGAACCGCGTCATCTGATCCGGCGCGGCTGTCGTCCGGTTCCCGTTTTTACACTGATCGGAGTCGGTAGCGACGCGTCGGTGTTCCTCCGGCCTAGTTAGATGCAGATAGAACATCAAAATATATACATAGATAAGATCTTGTTCCTCTTACAGTGGCGGGAGACAGTTGGTGGAACCTGTTCCGGAGGCTACCGGAGGAAGATAGGGAAGAGTTGTTCGCTCTCAGTTGTCTGAGCTACAATCAAATTTGGATAGAGAGCCAACTCCAAACTGAAGAGAAACAGAGTATCCTGCGGAGGGGGCAGGATTTGATGGACGGACTGCTCGACAGAGGACTGCGTGAGCGAAGAAGAGACAGCGAGTACGAGACGGACGAGCAGTACCTCAAGCGGGTGCTGTTTGAGGGGGACGAACTGACTGTACCGTTTGTCTCACAGCATCTCACGGACAATATCAATCAAGTGTCATGCGAGACGGAGAGCAGAGGGTCAGACTCGGAGCCGGATATCATCGTAGAGAAACAGAGTGTCACTGTGGCCAAGCTCGAAATCAAGCGGACAGTGAGCAGTCAGGGTATATCTGGCTACGTTGATGGGTTCGTGGACAAGGGCTGGCATGCACGACAGCCCTCGATTCCCTCAGTGTTGGTGATGTACTTCCCGTTAATCTGCGATACGCCCGCTTGGCGTGCCGAGAGGCTGGTGCGCGGGTACCAGGAGCTGGTGAAGGAACACCCAGGCTGGGTAGACGGATGGATGAGAGTGCGAACGATCCCAACACCGCTCGGTCCCAAAAATTTCGGAGCGCTTGAAACTACAGAGAACATCGTCAGGAGACTGTAGTGTAGACACCACCGGATATTTATTTCGCCAGCACACATTCCCACCTATGACTGAAGCCGGCACAGACGACCGTCACTTGGACAGCCTTGACGAAACGGAGTCGCAGCTCCTCCGTCTCGTCGCGGCGTCGTCGGGGCCGGTCCGCGGTCGGACGAAGCTGATGAAACTCGGGTTCTTCGGAGAGTTCTACCGCCCCGACGACGACGAACTCCATCCGACAGAGCGTGTCGGTGCGTTCGACGACTACGTGATCTACGATCACGGACCGTTCAGCAGAGATCTGATGGAGGCGTTCGACGAACTCAAGCGGCGTGGGCTGCTCACCGAGGAGACGGCGTTGACGTTCATGGGGAACCGCCGCAGCGATGTCTCACTGACCGAGGACGGCGAGCGGGTCGGTGCTCGTCTCGACGACGACGAGCGAACGGAGCAGATCGTCACGGCGTTCGACGACTACAGCGCCACGGACGCCGAAGAAGAGAGCCTGGAACGGCTCGAAATCGAGCGTCACGAGAAGGACGACTACCGGCTCACGCACGTCTCGGAGATCATCGCCGACGGCTGAGCTATCGGTAGCCCAGCGCGTCCAGCCGCGCTCCCAAGTCGTCGTCTTCCACCGTCGTCGTGTCCGTCTCGTCACCGTCGCGCAGTAGCCGCTCGTGGTCGCGGACGGTCGGTGCCAGCCGCTCGCGGGCGGCCGCGGCGTCCGGGCGGTCCGAGTCCGCCAGATTCTCCTGCTGTGTGGGGTCGTCCGGACGGAAGTACAGTTCCGCCGCGTCCGTGTCGACGTTGCGGAGGTACGTCCAGTCGCGGCCGCGGGCGGACACGAGTAACTCCCCGTCGGACAACGACCGCGGGATGGGCTGGCTCGTCACCGTCTCCCCGCGGACGGTGACGGAGACGACCGGCTCGTCTGCTGGGGGACCGTCGCCGCGGACGGCCGGCAGCAACGAGTCGCCGGTCCACGCCGACGGCGGCGACACCCCCAACAGGTTCGCCACGGTCGGCGGCACGTCGTCGAGTCCGACCTGACGGTCGACGCGCCGCGACTCCCCGTCCGGCAGCGCGACGAGCAACGGGACCCGGATCAGCTCGTCGTACAGCTTCGGGTAGTGAGCCAGGTGGCCGTGCTCTTGGAACTCCTCGCCGTGGTCGCCCGCGACGACGACCGCCGTCTCGTCGGCGACGCCCGCGGCCTCCAGGTGGTCGAGTAGTCGGCCGAGACTGGCGTCCACCTGACGGACGGCCGCACGGTACAGCGTCCGGAGGTCGGAGAGCGTCCGGTCGGTCACCTCCCAGCCGAGCCCCGTCCGGGTGTGAGCGTGGAGCATTCGGTGGGTGCCCAGCGTGCCGCCCGAGACCTCGCGGATGTACCGCGGCGCCGGGACGTACGGCGTGTGGGCGTCCATGTAGTGGACCCACAGGAAGAAGGGGTCGTCCGTGTCGTCGACGAACCCCGTCGCGCCACGTTCCACGTCGAACATCCGGGAGGCGTCGAGGAACGGACGGTCGTCGGCTCCGCCGCGGAGCCGGGCGCCGAGTCGGCGTAGCGGCGACGCAGCCAGCTGGAGCCACGCCTCTACGGTGGGGTGTCGGGCGAGGTACCGGGCGTACAGCGACGACCCCGCGCCGGCGACGAACGGCTCGAAGGAGTCGAAGCCGGCGTCGTACCCCCAGTGGTTCGTCAGGAAGCCGTTTGCGGCGTTGAACCCGCCGGCCGCGACGCCGGCGTCGGCGACAGTCTCGGCCAACGTCGGCGACGACTCCACGCCGATCCGGCCGCCGTCGGCGAACACCGGCCGCGAGGCCAAGAGTGACGGAAAGGAGAACGGCGTCCAGTTGCCGGTGGCGAACGCGCGCTCGAACACCGTCCCGCGCGCCGCGAGTTCGTCCAACACCGGCGTGTGGCTGTCGTCGGCGTACGCTCCGACCGCGTCGGCCCGTAGCGAGTCCACTGTGACGAAGAGGACGTTCGAGACCCCCGTGTCCTGGGCCATCTACCCAATGTCGGGCCCCAGTCGTATTAGTCGTGATGAATGCTCGCAGCGGGCGACGACAGCCGTCAGTCGAGCCGCGACACCCCGTCAGACGGGCGACGGACACCACCCGAACGTCTTTGTACCGAGCAGCGGCCACGGTCTGTATGACACTGGGCGTGGCGTCGGTCGCCGACCTGCTACGGCTCGTCGTCGTCCCGGCGTTCGCCTGGGCGGCCTACCGTGATCTCCGGACGCGGCGGCTGCCGAATCTCCTGTGGCCTCCCCTGGTCCTGGTCGGCCTCGTCGCGCTCGGGCTCGACGTGTTCGCCCGACTCCCGCTGAACGACGACCGGCTGTTCCTCGTCCGGATCGGGTTCGCGCTCGGCTTCCTCCTCCCGTTCGCGTTCCTGGCGTACTGGTTCCGGGCGTTCGGCGGCGCCGACGCGAAGGCGATCGCCACGCTGGCGGTCGTACTCCCGGTGGCGCCGACCTACCGACTGCCGGCGGAGCTGATCGCCCGACTGCCGCCGGAGTTGGTGACCGCGCTCCCGCGGCTGTCGCTGCCGCTGTACCCGTCGTTACTGGGGGTGACGGCCGTGGCGGTGTTGACGAACGCCGTCTTCGTCGCGTTCGGCTACGTCGTCTGGCTGACGCTCCGGAACCTCCTGACCGGTCGGCTGTCGACGGCGATGTTCGTCGGGCGACCGACGGCCACGGAGACGCTGCCCGTCCGTCACGGCTCGTTGCTCGTGACGGACGGACGCCTCCCCCGAGGCGGACTGGACTTGGACGCCCTCCGGATGTACCTCCGGTGGCGGGGGTGTACGCTCGCCGAACTCCGGGCGAACCCGGGACTGCGCGACCCCGCGACGGTCGGCGAGACGTACGACCCGACGGACGGCGCCGTCCACCGGGAGCCGGAGTGGCCGGCGCTGCGCGAGGGGGGGCCGAGACCGCCCGACGGGTCCGCCGACGGCGGCCGACCGCGAGACGAGTCGGAACACGACGGGGAGACCGCCGACGCGCCCCCGGACGAGTGGACCGGGACGGGGTTCGTCCCCGCCGAGGTGCGTCACGTCGACGAGGGCGCGACGGAGCCCGCGGCAGCCGCGTCCGGTAGCGAGGCTGCGGCGGCCGGGGCTGGCGACGACGAGGACGCCGACCGTGCCGCGGACGCCGGTGAGACGCCCGGCGACACGTCAGTAGACGATCCGTGGGGAGCGGCGGCGTTCCTGTCGGAGATCGACGGCTCCGCGTACGGCACGACCCCGGAACGGCTCCGCCGGGGGTTGGAGGCGGTCGCGGACGGCGACCGCGAGACGGTGTGGGTGTCGCCGGGACTGCCGTTCGTCGTCCCGTTGTTCCTCGGGGTGGTCGCGGCGCTGGTCGTCGGTGACCTCCTGACGCTCGCACTCCGGGCGAGCGGACTGTTCTGACCGGCGACAGAGTCGCTACCGTTCCCGCCAGTCCATCGGGTCGTCCGCGTCTCGGAGCTGTCGCTCGTAGTAGTCCAACGGGTGGGCGGCGACGGCGCGGTGGTCCTCGCGGTTCTCACAGACGCCGTACGACGCCAGCGTGGCACACGACGGCGGAGGATACTGGCTCCCGCCGCGGTCGCGTAGCGTGTCGACCGTCTCGGCGACGGTCGTCGGGTCGAGACTGTCGTCGGTGATTCCGACGACCCCCTCCGTCTCCATACCGACGGCGACGAGGAACGACAGGAGCGCGAACCGGGCCGGCGGAGAGACGGACTCACCGCCACGGACACGCTCCAACAGGTCGGCGAGACACGGCGGGAACAGCTCCGGCACGACCGAGTCCACGTCGGCGGTGGCCGTGCGGTCGGCCAACAGCTCCCGGAGGTCCGCGACTTCACGCTCCAGTTCGGCCGCGATGTCGTCGTCGACGCCGTCGAACGGGAGGCCCTCGGCGACCCGGGCGCGGATCGCCGCTCGGAGCAGTCGGTGCAGTTCCTCCCGCTCGACGCGAACCTCGCCGTCGGCGAGTTCGCGGTTGACGAGCCGCCAGTCGTCACTCCAGGAGGGGTCCGCTAGATCCAGGTACGCCCCCACGCCCAGCCGGAACCACTGGGGCTCCGGGGCGCCGCGGCTCGGGGGCTCCGACCGACACCGTCCCGCGAGGTCGAACTCCCGGAGGAGCGTCCCGAGGTCGACGCGGTCGGCGCGGCCGTCGTCGCTCCGGACGTCGGTCCGGAATCGATCGTACGCGGTCGTCGCCTCCGCGACGGCGTACTTCTCGACGGCGGCGTCGGCGTCGAGCAGGGACACGAGGATGCGCGCGACCGGGTACGAGAGCAGTTCCTCGCGGGCACTCCACTCGCGAGGCGTCTCGCTGTCCGTCGTGCCCTCCAACAACGCCCGTTCGACCCGCTCGCCCGCCCGGTCGACGACCGGGTCCGACGACCCGACGAGCGTCGCCAGGTCGACACCCGCCTCCCGAACGGCACGGCGAGCGCTCGACAGGAACGGGTACCGCGCGTCCAACGGGTCCATACCTGTCCGGGGTACGGCGAGTCACCGGGTAAGGCCTGCGGTCGCGGTCAGAACCCCTCGCCGCCGTCCGCGGCCGTGTCGACGTTGCCGAACTGGAAGCCGCCGGTGTCGTCGGTCGCAGACATTCCGATCAGGTCCGGGCGCTGTCTGAGTTCACCCGCGATGTCGCGGTAGGCGACGGCCGCCTCGCTGTCCGGGCTGTGGGCGACGACCGGAACACCGGCGTCCTGTGACTCCGGCACTGCGGCGTCTTGGGGGACGTGTCCCAACAGATCCGTGTCGAGAAACTGGGCGATTCGCTCGGCCGGTGGGGAGCGGCCGGTGCCGGACTTCGTCAGCACGACACCGCCGACCGGCGCCCCGGCGCGGTGAGCGACGGACATCGTCTTGTCGGCGTCCCGGACGGACGCGACCCGGGGGGTGGACACGAGAATCGTCGCGTCGGCCGCGCCGGTCGGGACGACCGTCTCGCGGCTCACCCCCGCGCCGGTGTCGATCACGACCGCGTCGTACCGTCCCCGCAGCGAGTCCACCACGTCCGGGAACAACGACACGTCCGCGTCGGTGAACCCCTCCAGGCTCGTACCGCTGGGGACGAGGTCGAACCCGCCGGGCGCGGGGTACACCGCCGCTTCCACGCCGACACGGCCGGCGAGCACCTCGTGGAGCGAGGCCCGGCTCCCCACCTCCACGTCCAAGAAGTCGACCGCGTTCGCCATCGCCAGGTCCGCCTCCACGACGACGACCGCGCGACCGTCTGCGCCCAGCGCTGCCGCGAGATTGAGGCTGGTCGTGGTCTTGCCCACGCCCCCCTTGGCGCCCGCGACCGCGAGGACACGTCCGTTCACACTTCCAGAAGGCTCGCCGTCGTACTTAGTTCACTCGGCGGCGCTATCGGTGGTGATACCGGAGCCGGCGGTCGGTTACTACAGGTACGCCGCGTCCCATCGAGTCGCCTTCCGCCGGTTGCCACAGGAACACGCCACGCGCCCCATCGCGTCCATCGTGTCGACGACGCTGTCACAGGCGCCACAGAGGAACCCACGGCGGTCCGTCCGCTCGCGGTCGTCGTACGTGACGTAGAAGGGTGCCTTCCCACCCCGCTCTGCCTCGTCTAAGGCGACGTAGATCCGGCGGCCGTCCGCGTCCGTCCGCGCCTCCGTCAGGAGCTGTTCGCCCGTGTCGTCGACGAACTTCGAGTAGAACCGTTCCGTGAACGACTCCCCGCCGATGTCGACGTCGCGCTCGCCGGCGACGGTGAACCCCTCGTCCTCGTAGAACTCCGCGCCCGTCTCGTTGGCAGTCAGGACACGCCCCTCCAGGCGCTCGACGCCGCGGCCCCGCAGTTCCCGCTCACACCGGGTGAGCAGGTCGCGCCCGACGCCACGGCCACGCGCGTCGGGGGCGACGTGGAGCCAGTCGATCTCGCCCACCGGGTCGCGTCGTTCGACGTAGTAGCTCTGGACGTAGCCCACGATCTCGCCGTCGTCGTCGGCGACGATGTAGACGGCGTCGTCGTCGCTCATCTCCTCGGCCATGTCCGCCGGCGCGTACCACGACCCCACCGCCTCGTGAATCACCGACTCCGACAGAGCGTGACCGTACGAGGCCGCCGTCGACTCCCGAGCGAGCGCCCTGATCGCGTCGATGTCGTCCTCGGCTGCCGTTCGAATCTGCATACCCCTCGGTACGACCGCCCGGTACATAACGGTGCGTGCCGTCTGCTGACCGCTGTGTTCGTCCGACGAGAACGAACGCCGGGGTCGCCGAGCGGCTCGGCGGCGGCGCGTCCCCGTGTCGACCGTGTGACACGCTCCCGAACCCCTCCGTTTCGGGTGGAACCGGTCGCGGCGCCGGCTGTCGTGTGCCGGCGGTCGCTCTCGTCCGTGACAACGGTCCGAACGGAGGCGACACGGTTTTGCCGGGGGGCGACACAGAGTGACTTAAATGATTTCGAGGCAGTTCCTCCGCGAGGAGCCGGAGACGGTTCGCGCGGCGTTGGATCGACGCGGCGACGACACGGAGTTAGACGGGCTGTTGGAGATCGACGAGGAGTGGCGGGAGCTGAAGGCGGAGGGTGACGACCTGCGCCACGAGCGAAACGAGGTGTCCAGCGAGATCGGCCAGCTGAAAGCCGAGGGGAGAGAGGAGGCAGCCGAAGAGGCCATCGAGCGGTCACAGGAGCTGAAACAACGGCTCGCAGAGGTGGAAGACCGCGCAGACGAACTGGAAGAACAGTTGGAGGCGGGGCTGCTCCGGCTGCCACAGATCCCCGACGAGGAAGTGCCGGACGGCGACGACGAGGGGGACAACGTGGAGCGGCGTCGCGAAGGGTTCGACGACCACAGGGACGTGCCCGACGGCGTGGTCCCCCACTACGACCTCGGCGAGGAGTTGGACGTGTTGGACTTCCAACGGGGAGCGAAGGTGGCCGGCGGTGGCTTCTACTTCACGAAGGGTGCCGGCGCACGCCTGGAACACGCCCTGATCCAGTTCATGCTCGACGTGCACCGCGAGCAGGGGTACACGGACCTGTTCCCGCCGATCGCGGTCAACAGCGCCGCGATGCAGGGCACCGGGCAACTGCCGAAGTTCAACGAGGACGCCTACCGGGTCGGCGGCGGCGAACACGAGTCGTACGACGACGACGACCTGTGGCTGTGCCCGACCGCCGAGGTGCCGGTGACGAACATGTACGCCGACGAGATCCTGTTGGACGACGACCTCCCGGTGAAACACCAGGCGTACACCCCCAACTTCCGGCGCGAGGCGGGCGAACACGGCACGGAGACCCGCGGGATCGTCCGCGTCCACCAGTTCAACAAGGTGGAGTTGGTCAACTTCACTCGGCCGGAGAACAGCGACGAGCGACTGTGGGAGCTGTTGGACGAAGCGGAGGAAGTCCTGCGCCGGCTGGGACTACCGTACCGCGTGCTCGACATCTGTACCGGGGACCTCGGCGACAAGGCCGCCCGCCAGCTCGACCTGGAGGTGTGGGCGCCCGCCGACGACACCGAGGAGGGTCCGGAGACCGGCGGCCGGTGGCTGGAGGTGTCGTCCGTGTCGAACTTCCGGGACTACCAGGCCCGGCGTGCCGGGCTCCGCTTCCGGCCGGAGCGTCACGAGTCGGCGGAGTACCTCCACACGCTGAACGGCTCGGGGGTCGCGGTGCCGCGCGTGCTCGTCGCCATCATGGAGTACTACCAGAACGACGACGGGACGATCACCGTCCCCGAGGAACTGCGGCCGTACCTCGGCGGGATGGAACGGATCGAGGGCTCCGAGAAGGTGGGCGAGGCCGCGGTCGGGGCCGGCGAGAAGGAGTAGTCTGGTCAGAACCGCGTCGACAGTCGTTCGCGGCGGTCTGCGACCGTACCGACGAGGGCGGCGACGACGAAGAGTTTGACCCCACGGACGAGCGCGTCGACGGTCGCCGGCTCGCCGCCGAAGACGACGTCGAGCCCGACGAAGCCGAACGCGACTGCGAGCGCGATGCCGGCGATTCGAGTCGTGTCTGCCATCGAGAACGGGAGATTGTGTCGACAAAAGTAGCTTGTGTCTCGCCACCCGCCGTCGGTGGACGCACGGCTTTTCACCGAAGCCGTCTGTGCTGTGACTGTGGAGCTACACGCTCGGTACGAGGGCGACGACGACCCCGAGAAGTGTACGGCCCGGAAGCTCGCCCGTCACGACCGTCTCGAACTCCACCGGACGGACCGGGCGACGCCGTACGGGGTCGTGCTCAACCCCCACGCCGAGCGCGCGCTGTCGCCGGCCGACGCCCCCGAGACGGAGGCGTCCGGCGACACGACCGACGGCGACACGGCCGACGACCGTGCGGGCGACGACCGACTCGTCGCCTTGGACTGTTCCTGGGAGTCTGCGGGCGAGGCACGCTTCTCGCTGCCGGGCGATCACCGCGCGCTACCGTACCTCGTGGCCGCCAACCCCGTCAACTTCGGGCGGCCGATGCGGCTCACCACGGTGGAGGCGCTGGCGGCCGGGCTGTGGATTCTCGGCGACCGCGACCACGCCGAAGAACTGTTGTCGACGTTCACCTGGGGGGAGACGTTCGCCGAGTTGAACGAGGAGCCGTTGTCGCGGTACGCCGACTGCGCCGACTCCGGCGAGGTGGTCGCCGTCCAACAGGAGTACCTCGACCGCGGGGAGTAGTTCGGGGTCCGGGCGGGACGCGAGGAGACGCGTACGTCCCGGGTGTGGCGTCGACCCCGGGTCACGCGGTCCGGGTCGGCGAGGAACACCGCCTGCTCGTGGACGCAGCCGACCCCCCGGTCGGGGCTGCACACGGTGAATCGGGTGGCCGGGATTTACCAGGCGAACAGTCGACCGTCCGAGTACAGATGAGACAGACGACCACGCCCACGACAGAGGAGACAGATGCCCGGGCCCGGTAGCGACTCGACCGCCGGGACGATCGTCGGCGTCGTCGTCGCCGCCGTCGCAGTCGTCGGGAGCGTCTTCTTCGGCTGGGACTACGGCGGCTTCGACGAACCGGTCGCGGTCGCCCTCGGCGTCGCGGTCGTCGTCGGACTGCTCGTCTACCGACGCTACGGCTGAGCCAGTCTAGACTCGCCGCGGCACCGCCGTCGCCGCGGTTCGGCGCCACGAGCGCGGCGTACACGAGCGCCGTGTGAAGGCCGAACAGACAGTGTCGACTGCCGGTGTCCGAGTTGGGTGTTGCCCCACACCACGGCATCGAAAAGCATACGCCTCGTCGCTTTCGCTCTGGAGTCTGTGCAGACTGACCGAGCGGTGTGGCGGTACTACCTCTACCGGTGTCTCTCCACACTTGGACTACTGAACCCCTTTCTCGTACTGTTCCTCCTCGACAGAGGGATCTCGTTCACCGCAATCTCCGTCGCGGCGAGTTCGATGGCGCTCACGACCGTGTTGCTGGAGGTACCGAGCGGCTACCTGGGGGACCGACTCGGTCGCCGACAGACGCTCCTGATTGCGAAGGTCGCCACGGCGCTCGGCGCGTCGCTGTGGTTCTTCGTCGACTCCCTGGCGACGGTCGTGGTCGTCCAGACGCTGAACGGCGCCGGGGTCGCACTCAAGAGCGGGAGTGACTCCGCGTGGGTGTACGAGGTGTTGGAGGACACGGATCGGGCGTTCACCGACGTGCGGGCACGGGCACAGAGTCTCAGTCAGTGGACGTACGGCCTCACCGGGATCGTCGGTGCCGTGGTGTACCTCACGCTGCCGTGGGTCGCGTTCCTGCTCGCGGCCGTCGGGGCGTGGCTCGCCGCCGCGCTCGTCTGGACGTTCCCCCGAGACGCCGACTACCGTGACGAGGACGGGTCGGCCCTCTCGCCGACGGAAGCAGCGTCCGCGACGGCGTCGTTCCTCCGGCAGGACGCGACGCGGTCACTCGTCCTGATCGCAACGGTGTACGCCGGCGTGATGTACACCGGGAGCCAGTTCGTTCAACCGCTCGTGGCGGGGGCGATCCCGGGGGGAGGGCTGACCGCGGCGGCGCTGGACGTGCCGGAGGTCGTGTTCCTGGCGCTCCTCTACGGCGTTCTCGCGGCCGGGAGTGCGATCGTCGTCGACCGGGCCGGGTGGCTGGAGGACCGACTCGGGACCGCACGCGCCGTCGTCGGGGTGTACCTGTTCGGCGCCGTCGGGATGCTGCTCCCGGCGATCCACCCCGTCTTCGTCGTGCCGGCCGTGCTCGCCTTCCGGACGGTCCCGTCCGTCGCGGCGCCGATCCGGAATAGCTACCTCCACGACCACGCGGACGCCGTCGGCCGCGCGACGGAGATGAGCGCTGTCTCGTTCCTGTACGCCGTCGCTCGCGTGCCCGTCCTGTTGGTCGCCGGCCGTGTCGCGGACCTGTTCTCGGAGACGACCGCGTTCGTCGGGCTCGGCGCGTACGCCGTGCTCGCGGTCGGGCTGATCGTCGCCGCCGACCGGCCGCTCGTCGTCCCGGTGTCTGGCGAGCAGCGCGGCGCCACGGCCGCGGAGTAACTGTCGAGTGTGACGGGGGTCAGTCCGCGCTCGCCGCGACGCTACCGTCCCGACGCCGCACGGCGCCGACGGCGGCGTACACGAGCGGCGTGTCCACGACCGCGATCAGCAGCTTGAGGACGTACTGGCCGACGATCAGTGAACCGATCACCGACAACGGGAGCGACGGCCCGACGCCGACCGCGGGCGCGACCCGGAAGGCGACGACGGTGAAGATCACGGTGTCCAGCAGTTGGCTCGTCGCCGTCGAGCCGACGTTGCGGAGCCAGAGCGCCGAGCCGCCCGTCAGCTCTCGGATGCGGTGGAACACGGTCACGTCCCAGTTCTGGCTGACGAGGTAGGCGACGAGCGAGCCGGCGACGACGTTCGTCGACAGCCCCAGGACCGTGGCGAACGCCGTCGGGTCGACGGAGCCGTCCGCGGCCGGGATCTGGATCGTCGCCCACACGAGCGCGAGCAAGACGAAGTTCGTCCCGAAGGCGACGTTGACGACACGCCGAGTGTACTCGCGGCCGTACAGCTCCGAGAGACAGTCGGACGCGAAGAACGTCACCGCGTACGCCAACGTCCCGCCGGGCGCCGAGACGGCACCCAGGACGGGCAGCGTCACCGCCAACAGCTTCGCAGAGATGACCTGGGCGGTGACGAGTGCCGCGACGAACACGGCCGTGAGCGCCACCGCCGCGATCGGGACGGAGATCCGGCGCGGCCCCGCCGGCTCACTCGCCACCGTCGTCCTCCGCGTCGTCGGTCGCGTGTGTGGTGGTCGTCCGTTGCTCCAGTCGCCCGTGTCTGGCGTCGATCTCGTCTAACACGTCCAACGTCTTCCGGACCGACGCCCGGACGGCGTCGCTCCGGTTGACGAACTTCCCGTCCTCGCCGACGTGCTCGTCGAGATCCGCCAGCAGTTCCCCCGGAATTTCGACGCTTATCTTCGGCACGGTAGCGTCTGCCGTGCCTCTCGGTAATACTTCTGTGGGTTCGGCGCAAGGTTCTCGTTAACGGCGCGTCGGCTGTCGGGTGTGGAGGACGACGAAGACGACGACCCACCGCTGGAGGGTGACTTCGGCCGCGACGACGCCGAGCGTCGCCGGCAGATAGAGGCGTGGGCGGAGTACGTTCGCACGCACCCCGACGAGGAGTGGGGCCGCCAGGTGAACGCGCTGATCGAGTCACACCTCGAACACGCCAGGGCCAGACAGTTCGAGCGGCCGGATCTGGCACACCTCCGCGATCCGGCCGAGGAGGATAACGACGTTCGGCGACCGCCCATCGCCCGTGAGGAGGGTGACGACGAGGGTACCACGGACGACGGCGCGGGCGACGGTGACACAACAGACGGCGACACACACGACGACCCGAACGGAACCGAGACGGGCTGACGAACGCCGTCAGTCGTCCAGCCCGAGCTTGAGGTCGTCGCCGCCGACAGTGGGCTCCGCGAGGTTGCGGCGCCCGCCGGCGGTGACGAAGAACAGGGCGAGGATGCCGACCCCGTAGGCGAACATCAGCGGGACGGTGACGAGCATCATCGTGATGATGTCCGCGGGCGTGAACAACGCCGCGAGGACGAGCAGTCCGATCGTCACCTCGCGCCAGCGCCGGCGCATCGCCTGGTAGGAGACGCCGACGGAGTTGAGCAACAGCATCAACACCGGAATGTCCACCAGGATGCCGATGCCGGCGGTCGTGAAGAAGATCAGCCAGAAGAAGTCGCTGATCCGGTAGCTGACGACCATGTTGGCCGAGAGCGTGTCGGCGACGAGCCAGGAGATGATCGACGGGGCGATGGTCGTGTAGCCCAGGGCGAAGCCGCCGGCGAGCCCGACGAGCAACGCCGCGACCCACCCGAAGATCACCTGTTTGCGGCCGCGGACGAACCCACGGTCGCGCAGCGCGGGCCAGGCGTAGTAGGCGGCCACCGGCAGCGCCGCGGCGACGGCGATCAGCGTGGAGAACTTCACCTCGAAGATCAGCGCCTCCACGGGGTGGAGCACGATCACGCCGAAGTTCTCCGCCCCCGGGCCGACGACGGACTCCGGCAGTCGGGCGACGAAGTCCTCCCGGAGGTCGCCGATCCCGCCGGAGTACAGCCACGCGAACACGCCCGCGAGGACGAGTCCGAACACGGCGACGATCCGGAACAGTCCGCCCCGCATCGAGTCCAGTACGAACGCGACGTCGTCGTAGTAGCCGCCGATGTCGTCTTCACCGTCGTCACCGCCGGTGAAGTCGTCTAGGAACGCCCCACTGGCACGCGACACTCGACTGCCGGCGTCGTCGGAGACGCCGGGGATCGCGCCGGCGTCGGGAGCGTCGGGGGTCGTGTCGGCCGACGACGACTGCAGGTCGTCGTAGCGGTCGAGCAACACCCGGGCCCGCTCCGGGTCCGTCTCGGAGAGCCGGTCGGCGAGGTAGTTCACCCGGCGTTCCGACAGCGCCGCGAACGTCGCCGGCGGCGCTCGCCGGAGTTCCGTCGTCGACAGCGCCGGCACGTCCACCGCCGTCGGGTCCGTGCCGGCGAGGTACGCCGCCGAGACGGCGATCACGCCGCCGAACAGGGCGGCGACGGCGAGCCCAGCGCCGCCGGCCGCCAGGAGCGTCGCCGTCGGCGACAGCCCCAGCGTCGCCGGGAGATCCGGGCGAGAGAGCCCGACGACTGCCAGAACCTCGCCCGACAGTGTCGGTCGTTCGACGAGCGCGTAGCCGACGCCGAAGACGGCGACGGCGAGGCCCAGCAGGACGTTCCAGAGGGCGCCGACCCGGCTCCGCCAGTCGACGAACCCTGCGCCCCGTTGGACGGCGCCGAGGAGCCCCACCTCGGCGGCAAACAGGTCCGAGGGGACGCCCGTCCCGCCGGTGGCGTCGGTCGTCTCGCTCGTCTCGGTCGCGTCGTCACCGCCAGTCACCTCGTCGTGACGGTCGAGCAGCGCGCGGGCCTTCGGCTTCGCGTCGGCCGCGATGGCTTCCTCGGCGAGCGCGAGCACCTCCTCTTCGGACAGCGCGGCGAACGCCTCGTCCGGTGCCGCCCGGACACCCTCGGCGTCGAGCTCCGAGAGGGCGATTTCGGCGGGGTTACCGAACTCGCCGCTCTCCGTGACGGCCGCCTCCAGTTCGGTGTAGACGACCGCCGCGAGCGCGATCACGCCGGCGGCGACGGCGACGGCGGCCGTCGCCGCCAGGAGCGCCGGGCCAGACAGAACGGGAATCTGAGCGCTCGTGACGCTCGTGTCCGCCAGCAGCGCGTTCACGCTGGCGGCCGGCCCGCGGGTGAAGAAGAGGTACGTCGCGCCGCCGCCGACGACTGCGACGGCGGCGACTCGGTTCCACCCGGCGCGGATCGTCGCGGCCACGTCGACCGTCTCGCCTCCCCGGCGAGCGGTGACGACGACCCGAGCGAGGAACAACGAGGCGCCGTACAGCAGGATCAACGGGATCGCCCACATGATCTGGGTGAACGGGTCCGGTGGGGAGAAGAACGCCCCGAACACGAAGATGAGTGCGACCGCGTGACGCCACTTGTTCCGGAACGTCTCGTAGGGGACGATCTCGGCGTACGACAGCGCCGTGACGAGCAACGGCATCTGGGCGGCGAAGCCGAACGAGAAGGTGAGCAACGCGATGAACTGCGCCCACTTCACGATGGAGTAGGTCGGCTGGATGCCGGCCGACAGCGCGTTGTTCGCCAGGAACGCGAACATGAACGGGAAGAAGACGGAGTAGCCGTACAGGACGCCAGCGACGAACAACCCGGCCGCGAGCAGTCCGATGCCCGCGAGCTTCCACCGGGCGACCGGGGCGTCGGGCCACATCCCGCGCACCCGGAGCGCGTCACGCGAGAAGTAGAGCAACGGTGGGATGGCGACGACGATTCCGATCACGAGGCCGATCTTCGCCTGCAACAGGATCACGTCGAACGGGGTCTGGGCGATGATCTCCACCTCGCCGGCAGTCTGGGCATCGAGACGAGCCCTGGTGACGTTCTTCAGGAACTCCCAGACGTACAGACGGAGGGCGTAGAACGTTCCCATGAACCCGACGACGAAGACGATGAACACCTTCTGGAGGTCCTTCTGTGCGGACCGGAGCATCGCGCCGAGGGTCTCTCTGCCCTGGGCGAGAGTCTCCTGAGTGTCCTCGTCGAGGGCACTGGACATACGGGAAGGGAGCCGAGTGGTCGTTATCAACCTTCTGCTCCGAGAGGTCACGACGGTCGTTTCGCCGCGAGTAGATCGGAAAAGGCCTATAATGCACCGGGGGTGTAGGCCACAGTATGACCGACGGCTCGGACGGGGACGACGAGCGGCCGGCGGACACAGCCGGCCCCGAATCCGACGACGGCGGGTCGGCTCCGGACGCGGACACCACCGAGTCCCACGACGGCGGCTTCTCACGGGTGTCGGACGACGAACGCACGAACGGGAGCGGCCGGGCGGACTTCCAACGGGTCGACGGCGAGGAGCGCTCCGAGCCGGACACCACCGGAGATTCCGACGGCCCGAGTGACGACGACGGTACCGACGGTGACGCCTCCGGCGCCTCGGCAGACACTCCCGTCGACGACGCTCAGACCGTCGGCGACCGGGGTGGGTACGACCGCCCCAGACGCGACGACGACCCACCGGCCACCCCGGACCGTGATGTCGACGGGGTCGCCGACGACCGGCTCCCGGACGGTGTGGACGACCAGCGCGACGAACCGTCGGAGTCGTCGCCGACGGACGACGACGTCGAGCGTCACGGCGAACCCGGTGAGGACCGGGACCCAGACGCGACGCCGGAGGCTCCGCTGGCAGAGGACGCCCTCGTCGACAGGGGGCCGCGGAAGGTGAGCGGCGACGCCACGCCGGGGGCCGAGCCGGTCGGCGCCGGGACGGGAACCGCCGGCGGCGGCGGCACGGGGACCGCCGGCGGGGCCGGTGTCGTCGACGACACAGACGACGACGGACTGTTCGGCGAGGGACCGGAGTCCGACGAGGAGATGCCGCTCACGGAGCACATCGAGGAGATGATGCGCCGGCTGGGCGCGGTGTTCGCCGTCGGCGGCGCGGTGACGCTCGGCGTGCTCGTCGCCGGCAACGTCACCGAGGCGGTGCCGAACGCGGAGTCGATCATCACCTTCCTCTGGGACTCACACGTCGGGTTCGACAACTACCGACCGTACGTGTACGGCCCGTTGGAGCTCCTCTTGACGAAGCTGAAGGTGGCTGGACTGGCGGGGGTCGTCGCCGCACTGCCGGTGTTCGTCTACCAGACGTACCGGTTCATGCGGCCGGGGCTGTACCCCAACGAGCGGCGCTACTACCTCGCGGCAGTGCCGACGAGTCTCGTGCTCGCGTTGGTCGGGATCGCGTTCGCTCACTTCGTCGTGCTGCCGGCGATCTTCCAGTACTTCATCGGCTACACGGAGGCGAGCGCGCAGTTGGCGTTCGGCCTCCGGGAGACGTTCAACCTCATCCTCCTGCTGATGGGGTACATGGCCGTCGTGTTCCAGATCCCCCTGTTCATCCAGTTGGCGACAATGATGGGTGTCGTCAGCCGGGTGTGGCTGGAGCAGCGCCGGCTCCTGTTCTGGGGGTCGTTCCTCGGAATCTCGTTCGTCCTCTCCCCGGACCCCACCGGGATGTCGCCGATCATCGTCGCCGCGACGATGGTCGTCCTCTTCGAGGGGACGCTGGCGTTGTTGCGGTGGACCGGGAACTGAGGCCGTCGGACTTTATCGTACACGGTGTGTTTCTAGACTACAATTGGACGTAGTGGTGCAGGTTCCCTGACTCAGTCCTCTTATACCTTCAGACGAACAACGACGGCTATGAGCGAGACGCGGGAACGCCGGGAGTTCTGCCCGGAGTGTGGCGACGCCGTCCCGCCGCGGGAGGAGCCGTTGCCCGGGGCGCCGCGCGACCGGGACCGGTTGCTGTGTGACGACTGTTACTTCGAGACGTTCGACCTCGTCGACGCCCCCGACCGGGTCCAGGTCCGGGTGTGTGCCCGGTGTGGCGCCGTCCACCGGGGCAACCGTTGGGTGGACGTTGGCGCCCGTGACTACACGGACGTGGCCGTAGAGGAGGTGACACAGTCGCTTGGGGTCCACTTAGACGCCCGAGAGGTGACCTGGGGTGTCGAGCCGGAGCAGGTCGACGAGACGACGATCCGGATGCACTGTCAGTTCACGGGGATCGTCCGCGAGTCGGCCGTCGAGGCGGAGACGACGGTCCCGGTGAAGATCGCCCGGCAGACGTGCGAGCGGTGTGGCCGGATCGCGGGCGGTTCGTACGCCGCGACCGTCCAGGTGCGGGCGGTGGACCGTCGGCCGTCGAGCGACGAACGCGACCGCGCCGTCGAGATCGTCCGCGAGGTGGTCGCCGAGCGAGAGGACGCCGGCGACCGGGAGGCGTTCCTGACGGAGGTCGACCGGACGGACGACGGCCCGAACGTGAAGCTGTCCACGACGAAGCTCGGCGGCCGCGTCGCGGACCGGATCGTCCGCGAACTGGGCGGGAGCGTCTCGGAGTCGGCGACACTCGTCACCGAAGACAGCGACGGCAACGAGGTGTACCGCGTCACCTACTCCGTCCGACTGCCACGGTTCCGCCCGGGCGACGTGATCGACCCCGAGCCCGCCGGGCTGACGGCCGTCGAGGGGTCGGGGCCCGTGGTGGTGGAGACCGTCGGCGGAGCGATCACCGGCGTCCGGCTCCGGAGCGGCCGACAGTTCCAGACGGACGCGGACCTGAGCGACGCCGAGCAGCTGGGCCACGTCGACGACGGCGACCCCGTGACACTCGTGGCCGTCGAGGACGAGAACGCCGTCCAGGTGCTCGATCCGGAGACGTTCGAAGCCGTCAGCGTCCCCAACCCCGACTTCTTCGACGCGGACGGCGCGACCGAGGGGGAGACAGTGCCGGCCGTGAAGTTCGACGGCGAGGTGTTTCTGGTGCCAGAACTGATCGTCGATAATGGATGAGTTATCGGCGGACGTACTCGATAGCTCGAACAGATTTTATATTTCTGGAGGGAGCTAGCAGACTGGTGTGACAGTCGGTATCGCAGCAATCTCCGCACACGGGACGGACGACCCGAAGGTGTTGTCTCGTCTGACCGTATGATCACGACGCGACAGCAGTCGGCAATCGAACACGAGCATCCGGAGACGAAGCTGAACGAGGTTGGAGATTTTCTCGATGAGACACATCTTGTCGGCGTGATAGCCGGGAGTGTCGAGCTGGGAGAGCAGTACTTGAACGAAGTGGACGATTCTCTGATATACTTTTTGAATGATAAGGAAAGAGAACCGTGGGTGCAGACTGCTGCACAAATAGCAGCGAAGGAGTACAGACGGCTCGTACAGAAGAAGATCGAGACGCACGCCCCCAAACCGTACGGGCTCTCGCTCGAAGATCTCAGCCGACAGCATCAGTTTAAAGACAGTTTCTTCGAGGATATTCTTGCAGAGTCAGAACAAGTTCGTCGTGAGATAAACCGCAATCTTAATTTTCTCATCGGTGGCGTAGGTCCCGACGGAGCGGGTGTGTATCAGATTAGTAGTGGGGATCACAATCCGCAGAACGACCTCGGCTACGCAACGATTGGAAGTGGATCACAGCCTGCAGAGTCCGAGTTTATAAAGGGGGACTACGCAAAGGACAATTCGATTTCAGATACGTTTGCTACGATTGCCGCTGCCCATCACCAAGCGTCGAAAGCCAGTGGCGTTGGCGGAGAGCTTGACGCAATGGTTGTCTCGTCCGACGGTGCGAGAGAGGTTGATAGCGGAACCATCGAGCAGCTGATGGACAGACAGCAACGGATCGCAGACGAGCAGGAGAGCGTGAGGGAAAAGATTCTAAACGATGACCCCGTAGACTGGGGTGAGTAATGAGTCTGGACAGATTTCGGGACGAACGCACGGATGGATCGTTCGGACGGCCGACAGTCCCGCGACTGTCCGACGAGCAACGGGACGAACTGCTGTCGGAACTGACCGAGCCCACAGAGACGGAGCCGACACAGGGGACCCAGGATGTGAGTGACCTCGAGACCCCCGAGTTCTCACAGTTCGTAGTCGCCGACGCAGACGACGAGTAGCTACCCCCACACGTCCGACAGCGGGTGGTCGTCCACGTCGCTACCGGAGCCGTCAGTGTCGTCACTCCCGCCGTCGCCACCGGCCCGACCACCGTCACCGCTCCCGTCTCCGCGACCTCCACGCCCGTCGGTCGTGTCGTCGGTCTGCCGGCCGTCGTCGCCCACCCCGCCGCGAGGCTCGCGCCCGGGCGTCGGCGGCGCGGGGTGGTCGGCCATCGCGGCCTCGGGGTCGAACTCCGGGGGCGACGGCGTCGAGATCCGGTCGATCTGGTCCTGGAACCACGGCGGCACGTCGCTCGCGGCACGGTCGAACAGTTCCAGCAGCGAACTGTCGGCGAGGTACGTCGCGCCGTAGTCGTCGGGCGACCGGACGACCCGGCCACACGCCTGGATCACGGTCTGGAGTGCGGTGCGGTAGTACCAGCCCCACTGGTCGTCTGCCAGCCGACGGGCGACCCGAGAGTCGTTCGTGTTGGCGTACGGCGCCTTACACAGCACCTGCCAGCGACAGCGGTCGCCTGCCAGGTCGAGCGCCTCCTCCATCTTCACGGAGACGAACACCTCCGGATCGTCCGTCGCCAGCCACCGCCGGAGCTGTTCGTCTCGGTCCTGGCGGCCGTGGGTGCGGACCCGCGGGCCGACACCGAAGTCGGCGAACCGGTCGGCCAGTCGGCGGGCGATGTCGTACGAGTGGGCGTGGATCAGCCCCTTCTCGCCCGGGTGGTGGGCCATCAGTCTGACACACAGCCGGGCGACCTTCGGGGCCGTCTCCGTCCGGTGGTCGTACGTCATCTTCCCGCAGGTCGTGTCGAACAACGGTCGGCTCTCGACCGGGAACGTGTGGCCCACCTCGACTAACGCGACCGTCGACGGGTCGAGGCCGACGCCGCGACAGAACGACTCCTTGTCGAGGATCGTCGCCGACAGGAGCGCGAACCGGTTGCCGCGGTCCCAGACGGTGTGTCGGAGGTACCGCGCCGGGTCCAACGGGACGACGGAGATATCGCCGCCGGCACCGTCCGGTTGGTCGACCACCCACGTCGTCGGCGACTCCGGGTCGCGGGCGTCCCGGACGAGCCACGCGAGTTCGGACTTCCGCTCGGCCAGCCGGTCGCGGCGGGTCGCCTCCGCCGGCGACAGCTCCTGGCGACCCCGCAGATCCTCCAGTGCGCGGTCACAGGCGCCCGCGAGCGACTCGGCGAACCGGACGGTCCGCTCCAGGCTGTCGTCGGCGTCCCGGACGTTCGGCACGTTCACCTCGTCCCAGACGGGCACCGTCCGCGACGACAGGTCGATCGTGGCGTACATCTCCGCCCACTCCGCGAGCCCGTGGGCCTCGTCGATCACGACGACGTCCCGTTGCCGGAACAGTTCGGAGCCGGCGGTCCGCATGAAGTACGCCAACGTCGTCGCCGCGATGGGTCGCTCCGACGCGATCGCCCGCGCCGAGTAGTACGGACACCGGTGTCGGACGGAGCAGTCGTACCCCCGTTCGCGGGCACACGGCGCTCGGTCGACGGGCGTCGTCTCCTCGCCCGGTAGGATACAGGTGTAGTTGGACTTCCCGCGGATCACCTGGAGGTCGGACAGGAGGTCGTCGTCGGCCACGTCCTCCAACTGAGACACCTGTGGCGTGGTGTAGTACGCCCCCGTGGCCTGTGCCGGCTCGGCGTCGGCGGTCGTGCGGGCCGCACCGGCGACGGCGCGGGCGAGCAACGACTTCCCGCTGCCGGTCGGCGCGCGCACGAGCACCACTTCGTTGCCGGCCGCGAAGGCGTCGCGGATCTCCCGCAGCGCGTGCTCTTGGTTGCCGCGGTGAGAGGGGGCGGGGAACTCCGAGGGGATGCGTGACGGCTCCACCTGCGAGCCACGGGGTGGCGGCGACGAAAGGGTGTCGCTCGTGAGGCTCCACGAGAGTGACCCCACCCACGGGAGCGCCGGCGAGTCGAGCGTTCCGAGACCGGTCGAAGGATCGAAGTGAGCCGGCTGTCCACGGTGACACGTGGCTTCCACTCGGATCGGGCGTCGGCGTGTGGAGCGGGTCTGGGGGACACTGTCGGCGGTTCTGCAGTTCGCCGGTATCTACCTGACGAACTACAACCCGACCACGTACGGGAGCGGCGCGGTCGAAGCCGTCGGCGCGGTCTGTCTCGTGGTCGGACTCGTCGGGTTCGTGACGTACGTTCGACGGTACGGCCTCCCGCCGTCCTCGCCGGGCGAGAGCTGAACGGGTCACTCCTCGGTCAGCGCCTCGACGAGCGACCCCTCGTCGTACTGCTGGAGCGGCCGTGTCGTGTCCAGTTCGCGGGCGACGGCGAACGTGGAGTTGGTTCGGTCGACGTGGTCCAGCGCCTCGAAGTCGGAGATCAGTCGCTCCACGTCGTCGCTGTCCGGGAGTCGAGCGATCACGACGAAGTCCGTCTCCCCCATCGTGAAGAACACCTGTGTCACCCCCTCGATCTCCGCGATCTCCTCGCCCATCGCCTCGTGGCCGTGGTCGTAGCTCGTCAACACCTCCAACACGACCGTCACGCCCAGCCCCAGTTCGTCCAGGTCCAGGTCGTACAGGTCGTTGCGGATCACCCCCGCGTCCCGGAGGTTGTTCAGCCGGTAGTGGATCGTCGACACCGGAATGTCCGTCGCCTCGCTCACGCGCTCGATGCTGCCGGTCTCCAGGTCTGCAATCGCCTTCAGGATCTGAACGTCTCGTTCGTCCACGACTCGGGGTACAGGCTCACTCCTTGTAGTTCGTTCCAACTCGGGCGGTGACACCCGACCCGAGTCGGACGTGTTCCGGGTTCCCGTCGGTCCGCGCAGAGGCTTGCAGGTTAGAAGTGTGTCTTACACTTGTGGCTATTATTCGAATTAGATTCGAATATGTCCGGAGACTCACAGACAGGTGTGGAAGCGAAACTGCTCGTCCCGTTCGCTGTCTTGTCGCTCGCGTGGGGAGGGAGTTTCGTCGGGATCGAAGTGGCCGTGGCACACGCACCGCCGTTGTTGCTCGCCGGCCTCCGGTACGCCGTCGCGGCGGCGGTCGTGGTGCCGTACGCCGTCTACACGGGCTCGCAGTTCCTCCCGCGGACGAGAGACGACGTGGGGGCCGCAGCGGCGGCGGCCGTGTTCACCATCGCGGGCTACCAGGCGTTCCTCTTCGTCGGGACACAGTACGTCCCCGGAAGCGTCGCGAGCGTCGTCGTCTCCACCTCGCCGGTCGTGACGGCCGTGTTGGCGGGGCTGTTGCTGTCGGAGTCGACGGACGTGGCGGACGCCGTCGGCTTCCTGCTGGGGCTGGCCGGCGTGGCGCTGGTCGCACAGCCGGACCCGAGCCGGCTCGGCGGGACGACACTGGGCGTCGGCTTGGTGTTCGTCGGCGCCGTCTCCTTCGCGGTCGGCGCCGTCGGGACGCGGTCGTTCGACCCACAGCTCCCGACCACGGCGGTACAGGCGTGGGCGATGGTCGGCGGCGCCGCGGCGCTGCTGACGGGCTCTCGACTCCGCGGCGAGACGGTGCCGGCGCCGTCCACGATTCCGGCGGAGGCGGTGATCGCGTTCGCGTACGTGGCGTTGGTGGCCGGCGCACTCGGCTACCTGCTGTACTTCCGGCTGTTGGCGACGGCCGGCGCGACCGAGACGACACTGGTGTCGTACTTCGAACCGGTGGTGGCCGCCGGCGTCGCGGCCGTCTTCCTGGGTCAACCGGTGACGGTACCGACCGCAGCCGGCTTCCTGGCCGTCGTCGGTGGGTTCGCCGTGATCGAGCGTGATCGACTGCTGCGGGTCGTCGACCGTCGGCTGGCGGTCGTCTCCAACGCCGCCGACCACTGACCGTCACCGTCCGTAGCTCGACGCAGTGACGCGTCCGTTCCGACGCCACGAGAGAACCGCTACCCCTAACCCGGCGCCGGCCAACGCGTGAGTATGACGGAACAGTCTGCGGTCGATCACGACCTCTACCGTCGGACGAAGGCGTTGTTGGAGCCCGGCGAGATCGAGCTGATCGGCTGTATCGTCCACACGGAACTGGGCGGTGACGAGGACCTGGAGATGCAGGACCTCGTCGTCAACCTGAACGAGGTGATCGCCGAGCACGCAGACGCCGGAGAGACGTACATCTACGCCGGCAACGACACCACGGACTTCTCCTCGAACCAGTACCAGGGGCTCACCGTCGACGACGACGAGTTCGTCTGGGAGAGCCAACACCTCCTCCGGGACGGGACGTTCGATCTGGTGTTCTACTACGAGGCGACGGCCGATCAAGACGAGATCGTCGACGGGATCGAGGAGCTGGGACCGGACGTGACCCGGGTGCCGGACCCGGCGGTGGAGGCGCGACTGGACGACGGCGACGCGGGGACGGAGTCTGGCGGGGCGTGAGAACGCGACGCTTATGTCCGTCACGGACGGTGGTAGGGTATGGACACCGCGGAGTCGGACGTGGAACTCTCGACGCTCGACAGGGCGGTCGTCAACGCCTTCCAGGGTGGGTTCCCGGTCGTGACAGAGCCGTGGGAGCCGGCTGCTGCCGCGCTCCGAGAGCGCGGCGTGGAGACGACCGGCGACGAACTGCTGGCTGCCGTCCGTGAACTGGACGACGACGGAGTGCTCTCTCGGTTCGGCGCGCTGGTCGACGCCGAGGAGATCGGCGGCACGGCGACGTTGGTCGCCACCCACGCCCCGGAGCCGGAGTTCGAGACGGTGACGGAGACGATCAACGACCACCGCGAGGTGGCACACAACTACGAGCGAGAGCACCCGCACCTGAACGTCTGGTTCGTGCTGTCGGTGGCAGACGAGGCTCGGGTGCCGGAGGTGCTCGCAGACATCGAGTCGGAGACCGGCCAGGAGACGTACAACATGCCGAAACGGGAGGAGTTCCACGTCGGCGCGAAGTTCCTCCTCGACGGACCCGTCCCGGACGGCGACGTAGACTGTTCGGACGCCGGACCGGACGTGACGCCGACGGGCGCACAGTCGCTGACCCCCCGGGAGCGCGACCTGGTCGTGGAGATCCAGGGCGGCCTCCCGGTGACGGAGACCCCGTACGCCGACGTGGCCGACGCGATCGGGCAGCCGACGGCGTGGGTCGTGGAGACGATCAAGCGCTTCGAGCGCGAGGGGAAGGTGCGCCGTGTGGGCGTGATCCCGAACCACTACGCGCTGGGGTACACGGAGAACGGCATGACCGTCTGGGACGTCCCGGACGACATGCTCTCGACGGTCGGGCCGGCCGTGGCGGAGTTGGAGTTCGTCACCCACTGCTACCACCGACCGCGCCACGAGGGGGTGTGGCCGTACAACTTCTTCGCCATGACGCACGGCCGCAGCGAGGCAGAGAGCCAGCGCCGGGTCCAACAGGTCCGTGACGTGATGGCCGACCACTGGGACGTCGAAGACGACGACTGGGACACGTTGTTCTCCACCCAGATCCTGAAGAAGACCGGGATCAGGCTGGACGAGCGTGCGGACGCCCACACGGAGACGGCCGGAGAGACGGCGACGAACTCCGACTGATCGTGATCCCGTTGCTCCACGACTTCGCCGGCCGGCGAGTGTTGATCGTCGGCGGCGGCGCGGTCGGCGCGCGCAAGGCTCGGACGTTCGCCCGCGAGGCGGAGACGGTGGTCGTCAGCCCGGCGTTCGCGGACGCCGACTTCGGGGGGGCGAGTCTCGTCCGTGCGGCGCCGACGCCGGAGGACGCCGACGGGTGGGTCCGTCGGGTCGACCCGGCGTTGGTCGTCGTCGCCACCGACCGGACGGCCGTGAACGACGCCGTCGCGGCCGCCGCCCGCGACCACGGCGCGCTCGTCAACCGCGCGGACCGGTCGGGGAGCCGCGAGGCGGGTGGAGTCGTCGTGCCCGCGACCGTCAGAGACGACCCCGTCGTGGCGGCGTTGGCGACCGGCGGCACCGCGCCGGCGTTGTCGCGGTACCTCCGCCAGCGGCTGGAGTCGGAGATCGACGGGGCGGGCGCGATGGCAGAGCTGCTCGGCGACGTTCGAGAGCGGCTGAAAGCCGACGAACCCGACCCAGAGACGCGGAGAGAGGCGATTCTCGAGATTCTGGAATCCTCCGCCGTTTGGAAGCATTTACCTGAAGAACCCGACAAGGGCAGGCGAGAGGCAGATCGGATCCTCCGGGAGGTCACAGAATGATGGAGACGGGAGTCGTCGCCGGCGTCAGTGTCGCCCACGGCCGCGCGTCGGTCGACCAGATCGAGGCCGCGGGCGGCGACGGGGAGCGCCAGGTGGTCGACGGGCTGCTCGCACAGTCCGGCGTCGACGAGGCGTTCGCGCTGTCGACGTGCAACCGGGCCGAGGCGTACGTCGCCGGTGAGAACGCCGCCGCTCTGGACCGAGCACTCGACGGATTCGCCGCGGACGTGCCAGCCGGGGCCGTCCGCCGGTTGGACCACGAGGAGACGATCCGACACCTGATGCGGGTGACGAGCGGGCTGGAGTCGCTCGTGCTCGGCGAAGACCAGATCATCGGCCAGGTGCGTGACGCCGTCGGCGTCGCCGACGAGGTCGGCGGGCTCGACGGGCTGTTGGAGGAGATTCTCACGAAGGCGATCCACGTCGGCGAACGGGCCCGCACGGAGACGGCGATCAACGAGGGCACCGTGTCGCTGGGGTCGGCCGCGGTCGAGTTGGCCCGTCGGGAGGCGGGCGTCACCGACGAGACCGTCCTCGTCGTCGGTGCCGGGGAGATGGGGACGCTCGTCGCTCGGTCGCTGGCCGACGCGGCGGTGGACCGGGTGCTCGTCGCCAATCGGACGCTGTCGGCGGCCGAACACGTCGCCGCAGAGCTGGACACCACGGCGGAGGCGGTGCCGTTGTCGGCCGCCGACCGGGCGCTCGAACGAGCGAGCGTGGTCGTCACGGCCACGGACGCCGAAGGCCACGTCCTCGGGGCGTCGGACTTCGCCCGCCGGGACGTGGCGCTGTGTATCGACTTGGCCCAGCCGCGGGACGTGGCGCCGGAGGCAGAGACGACCGTCCCGCTGCGCGACATCGACGACCTGGAGGCGGTGACGGACGCCGCCCGCGAACAGCGCGCCGCGGAGATGCGGGCGGTAGAGGCGCTGATCGACGAGGAGTTCGACCGGTTGTTGGAGCAGTTCAAACGCGACCGGGCGGACGCCGCCGTCTCGGCGATGTACGAGGCCGCAGAGCGGACGAAACGCCGGGAGCTGGAGGAGGCGCTGACCAAACTGGAGTCACAGGGCGAGCTGACGGACGAGCAGCGAGAGACGGTGCAGGCGCTGGCGGACGCGTTGGTCGGACAGCTGCTGGCCGCACCGACCAAGAGCCTCCGGGAGGCCGCCGCCGAGGACGACTGGAACACTATCTACACCGCGATGCAGTTGTTCGATCCGGAGTTCGACGTCGCCGCCGGCGGGCCGCCGGAGGGCGTCCGCCCGCCGGAGGGTGTCGTCGGCGACGGGGAGCCGCCTCACCGGGACTGATCGGCCCCGGGTAGCGGCGCCGTCGACCCGGAGCGTCTGATGTAGTCGGCGCCGATTCCCGCGAGCCCGGAGTTCGTCTGTGCCGCGTACGCCTTGGCCGCGCCGAGGTACTGTTCTGTCACGTCGACCACACGCGCGACCGCCTCCGCGTCGTCGTCGGCCAGGAGGTACTCCGCCGTGACGGGAGTCAGTTGCCCCTCGGCGGCGTCGGCCTCGTAGTCGTCCACGTCGTCCAGCCAGATCTGCGCGCCGACGATGGCGAGGACGATGGAGCGTTCGAACGCCGGCTCGATCTCGACGCCGGCCGCACGGTACATCTCCACCATCCCGTGGTAGATGACGCCGACGCGGCCGTACTGTGTGCGGAGGTACGGGAACGACAGCTCGCGGTCGGAGAACAGCTCTGGAGGGTCGTCGAAGTTGGCGAACTTGTACTCCGACTCGACGGCCGCGAGCGCCTCGGGGTCGCCGGCCTCGGCGTCGGCCATCAGCTCCCGGAAGTACGGGTCTCGATCCTGGTGAGCCTCCGACTCCGCGACGGCCGTCTCGTAGCTGTCGGCGACGGCGTCGGGAAACGGCTCGAACAGTTCGGCGACCCGTGACTCCAGGACGGACTGGGCGATCTCGGCGATTCGCGCACGGTCGTCGTCGTCGACGGGGAACGCGACGACGAAGTCCTCGTACTCCGCGTCGTTGATGGCGTCGCGCACGTCGCCGTCGATCAGCGCGACGACGACCAACTCCGTCACGTCCCGCACCCGTTCCAGTCGGTCGCGTGCGTCCGCGAGCGCCGCGACCGTCGGGGTCTCGCCTCGGATCCGACGGAGTTGTCCCAACGGACCGTCGTCGACCGCGCCGGTGAGAGGGTTCAGCCGCGGTGTCGTCGCCGACCGAATCCGGCCGAACAGGTGGCTGAGCGTCAACTCGGCCGGGAGCGTGAGCTTGGTGTCGTAGTCGAAGCCGACCTCGTCGGCGGGCACATCGAACTCGTCGGCGACGGCGCGTTCGACGGCGGCGAACGCGTCGCCGACGACCCGGTCGAGGAACCGGTCGACGTGGCGTTTCAGTTCGAGTGAGCCCACCGCGAGATCGCCCGTGTCGGCGTAGTAGCCGAGGACCGCCCGGACGGCGGTCGGGAGCGGATCGGCGGCCGCAGCGGTCGCGGCCGCTCGGCGGGGCGGCGTCTGTCGACTGCGTCGGTCGCCTGCCATCGTGTCCTGCGGGTCTGGTGACCCGTCTCGGCTACGGTTCCCCGACACTGGCCTTCAGTCTTGTCTTGTCCCGCCGGTCGGTGGCGTCCGCGAGAGGTAAGTGCCCGCGCCGTCTCCCGGGGAGTTGTGTCGCTCCGTTCGTCGTACGCCGCCGTCGACGCGGTCCGTGTGGTCGCCCAGGAACTGTTCGGTGACGCGACGAACCCGGTGCCGAACTGGACGCACGTCACGAAGGTGGACCCGGAGCCGGACAAGCGGCTGCCGACGTTGTTTCCGGCGTACCTCGCGGCGACGGACGCCGTCTCCGTCGGCGGTTCCAGCGGCGTGACGGCCGCACACACGGAGGCGACGTTCGCGGCGCTGTCGACCGCGCCGGTGCCGGCCTTCCACGAGCCGAGCGCGGCCGCTCACGTCACGCCCGCCACCCGAGAGGCGGCGACGTTCCTGACGCTGCCGGAGGTGTTGAACGGGGACAGCGAGTCGTTGGTCGGCAGACTCGGCGCCGGGGTCGAGTCGCTCCACGACGACCAGGTGCCAGCGGCGGTGGCCCACGCCCTCCCGAGCACGCTGGCCGACCGGTCGTTGCAGAGTCGTGTCGGCGACCGTCTCGTGGACGTGCTCACCTCGTGGCTCGTCCGGACGGCAGTTTCGGAGGCGTACATCGTCCAGAACCCGGACAGCGCCGCCGCCCGCGAGGCTGGCGTCACCGCCGACGACGTGTTGGAGCCGGCGGAGGCCAGACGCCGGGCGCTGGCGGCCGAGCACAGACTCGACAGCGAGATCGTCTACCTGGAGTACTCCGGGACGTACGGCGGCGAGGCGGCGACGGAGACGTTGGAGCGGTTAGACGAGGCGACCCAGTGGGCGCGGGTGTGGTACGGCGGCGGTGTACGGTCGCGGGCGGCCGCGGAGGCGGTGCTGTCGGCCGGCGCCGACACGGTCGTCGTCGGCGACGTGTTCCACGACGTGGCCGACGAGGAAGCGACGCTGGCGGCGGCGTACCGCGAGGCGGTCGGCGACCCGGACCCGGAGACTGTGGCGTCGTGGGTCGCCGGCCGGGCCGACGACACGACGGCGGCGGCGTACCTCTCGACGGTGCCGAGCGTCGACGCGCCGACGGAGCGGGCCCGAGAGCTCCTGACGGCCACGCTCGTCTGTCGGCTCTGGCTGACCGACGACGGCCCGCCGGCGCCGTGGACCGTGCCGGCGTTCGCCGATCAGTTCGCCGACGGCGCAGAGACGTTCGCCAGACGGCTGGGCCGGGCGGTCCGGGAGCCGTCCGACGACTACGAACGGGCGCTGGCGGCGTCGTTGGCGACCGTCGAGTGACCGGCGGCGGCGTCGTTGGCGACCGTCGAGTGACCGGCGAGTGGAGCCCGTGGAGAACGCCGAGCCCGAAGAGTGAACGAACGTGTGACTCGGGAGAAACAATAATGTGTCACCAGTTCACACGGTACGATGTATGCCACAACCGAACGGGGCCGCGTCGAGCGCGGTCGGGCGGATGTCCACCAGAGGGCTGGAGGACAGTGTCGTCTCCGTCTGTCGCGCCACCGGCTGCGGCCACCCGGAGCTCCTGGCTGCGGGTGTCGTCGTCCTCGTGAGTGTCGTCGCCCTCCTCCTGGCCGGTGTGACGTTGCTGCACCTCGGAGACGCCCACGACGCCGTCGCCGACGAGCGCCGTCGTGCGGCCGCAGAACGCGACGCCTTCGAACAGTTCCGCCAGCGGGTCGGACGGCTGGAGACGAACCGGATCACGCCCGGCGACCACGTGGAGCCGCCCGGCGGGGGTACCCTCGTCACCGGTAGTGTCGCGGACAGAGGCGGGGGGTTGCGAGCCGTCAGAGACGCGTACGAGGAGACGGTGATGTCCACCCCACACCACGCCGCGGAGTACGACGAGACCCTGACGGAGAGTATGGCCGCGGAGTTCTCCGAGGGGGTCGCCGGCACCGTCGCCTCCGGATCGGCGCTCACGCCAGCGCTCTACCGGACGCTGTTGGACGGCGCCGTCGAGGCGCGCGACCGCCGGGAGACGGTGCTCGACCGCCTGGACACGGAGGAACGCCGGCTCCGCGAGGCCGAAGACGTGCTCGCGCCGGCCGCGGACGCCGCCACGGCCGGGACGGACATCGCCACAGACGACTTCGACGGCTGTGTGGCGACCGTCGAGCGACTGGAGTGGCACGAGGAGGGGGTGAGCGACCTCGTCGCGCAGCGACAGGCAGAGATCCACACGGAGACGGACAACCCACACTGGTACGACTACGTCTACGGCGACCTCGACGCCACACACCCGGTGTTGGCGGCGGCCGCGAGCGTCCTCGCGGACCTGGAGACTGCCCGTGACCGGGCGATCCGAGCGGCCGCCGAGCGGTAGCGGTGGGCACGTTCGTGGTCGTCTGCCGGGTTTCTGGACCCCGTAGTACACACGAGAGTGGAAAGGTACAGGTACCACCCGGACACAGTTGGCGGCGTGACGAGCGTCAAGGAGTTCCGGGTGGCGGAGGCGGCGACGGAGACGGCGGTCGGTCGTGGGCGCTTCCGGTTCACCGACGCCTACTCCGTGTTCGACTGGGGACAGATGCCGGACGCGATCCCGCAGAAGGGCGCGGCGCTGTGTCTGACGGGTGCGACGACGTTCGAGCTACTGGAGTCGGCCGGCGTCCCCACCCACTACCGCGGGGTGGGGGACGCAGACGGGCCGATCCACTCGCTGGCGGACGCGACGGAGCCGCCACGGGAGATGGCGATCAGCCTCGTCCGTGTGCCGGAGCTGCCGCACCGCGGCGCCGACGGCTACGACTACGAGGCGTTCCACGCCACCGCGGGCGACAACTACCTCGTCCCGTTGGAGATCGTGTTCCGCAACGCCGTCCCGGTGGGCTCCAGTCTCCGCCGCCGGCGCGACCCGCGGGCGGTCGGGCTGGACCGAGAGACCTGGCCCGACGAGCCGGTCGAACTGCCGGAGCCGGTCGTGGAGTTCTCCACGAAGTTCGAGGAACGCGACCGTTACCTCGACCGCGAGACCGCAGACGAGATCGCCGGCCGGGCGAGCGTCGACCGGCTGGCCGAGCTCGCCCGGACGGTGAACGACGTGGTGACGGAGCGGGCCGCCGCCGCCGGCCTCACCCACCAAGACGGGAAGATCGAGTGTTACTGGGTCGACGGCGAGGTCGGCGTCGCCGACGTGGCCGGCACGTTCGACGAGAACCGGTTCGGCTACGAGGGCCGTCAGGTGTCGAAGGAGGTGATCCGGCAGTACTACAAGCGAGAGCACCCGGCGTGGGTGGGGGCCGTCTCGGAGGCGAAGGAACGCGCCGACGAGGCGGAAGTCGCCGACTGGCGGCCGTTGTGTGAGCGGGAGCCGCCGGCGCTGCCCGGGAAGGTCGTCGAGACGGCCGCGAACCTGTACACCGCCGGCGCGAACGCCTACGCCGCCGGCGACCCCGAGGGTAGCGAGTGGTTCGAGGCGCCGTCGCTGGCCGAAGCGGTGGCGGCCGTGGAAGAGTTGTAGGTCAAGCGTCGCTGGGGCGGGCGACTCGGAGCGAGACGGTGTGACCCGCCGCCCGAATTCGGTTGTTCAGCTCCGACTCGTTATTGGTGAGCCCGTCGTCCACGGAGACGAGCAGGTCGATCCCGTGGTCGTCCGCGATTTCGACCGCGTCGACGACGACATCGGTGTCGTGGTCGAGGCCGAGGTCGGAGAGTTCACTCGTGAGACTCGGGTCGTCGAACTGGTCGTACTCGCTGTCGAGCCGGCGATGGATCTCCACCTCCACCGTCCTGATCTCCTGTTTCAGTTGTCGAAAGCGGGACAGTTGCTCGGGCGTCGGTGTCCCACTCCAGTTGTAGTTTATTTTGCCGCTGAACAGCGCTGTGTCGTTGGCAGTCGCTCGTACGTCACGCTCGGAGAGATCGTAGTTGTCGAGATCGCCGTCGGGATTGTCGTAAGCCCAGTCGAGTACGTCCTGATAGATCGCTCGGTGGCGGTCACACAACGCCGAGAACTCTTCGTCGACTTTCCCGCCGATCACGAGGTGTCGTGTCCCGTCACTGAACAGCGAGTCCGTCGCGCTGGGTTCCGAAACGTCCGCTCGGAGACCGTCGATTCCGAGTCGGACGGCCAGGTTGAGCAGCAGATAGTCGACGAGGACGGACGTGTCGAGGTTGGCAGCCGACATCCACCGGGCGTAGTCAGTCCTCTGTCAAGGACATTTCGTAACTCAGGCCGATGTCTGAACCCTTGTCTTCTTCGAGTGTAGGAAGCAGACGAGCGTCGTGAAGATGCTCGGCCAAGTCGTCACGCCGACGCCGGACGGTCTCGGGGAACCCGTCGAGTTCCCGGGCCTCTCGCACTCGTAGCTCGCCGGCGTTCGGTCCCGTTGCGGTCTGGATCGAGATCACGAGCGCCGGGAGCCGCCAGACGTAGAAGAAGAAGAACTCCGATAGCTCTTCGATTAGATCCCGCTCTTCTCCCGCCGTCGGCTCCACGCGAGTGAGTCGGTCGAGCGTTCGCTCGATCAGGTCCGTCCCCTCGGTGACGACGGCAGTCGTCTCCGAGAGGTCGTCGTCGCGGGCGAGCGCGAGGTGGAGATCCGAAACCGAGAGTCTGAACGCTTCTTCTGTCTCGTCGTCCAACAGCGGTTGCTCGCCGGACGTGTACTCCAAGAGGCTACGATTGTTCGTCTGGTCGTCGTCGGCCAACGCCTTCAGGTGACGCCTGATCTCCGTAGCCGCGAGGTAGGCGTCGGTGTACCGCTCGGGGGCACACGCCTCGTAGAAGTCAGAGAGGAACTCGTGGCGTCCCGTGTACCACACGTCTCGCAGTTCGTAGTCGTCGAACAACGTCTCTGACGCGAGGTAGTTGGTGAACTTCTGCGTGCGGTCGTCGTCGATCTCGGCGGTCACGTCGCCAAAGTCGACTCGGGTTCTGTCGTCGGTCAGTGACGGGCCGCTGGGACCGTCTGGTCCCTGTCGATCCGTCGAACTTCGTCCGGTCGCAGTACACGCTCCTGCGATGTACCAACTGTACGTCAGTTCCAGGTCGAACTCGTCGATCACCAGAAACGCGAGTTTTTCCAACTCTACGTTCGTGCCCTTACGATCGCGTCCCTCCAACGTCCGATTGAGCGCACGCTCGACGGCGGCGTGAACGTCTGCTCGCAGTTCGCGTTCGTCCGCGAACTGATCTCGGTCTTGCGGAAGAGACACTGTCTCACGAAGAGTGTTGGAATCTCTCACAGATACTCTTTTTGTCGAGTAGTTGTCTGGACCGCGTCGACTCGTGGAGAGCACCTACAACTTAGTGCCGCTCATGCGTACCCCGAGCCGTGACAGCCACCACACGCCGCGAGTTCGTCGAGTCGTTCCTCCGGTTCGACTCCGTGACGGGCCGAGAAGGGGAAGTACAGGAGTGGTTCCGCGAGCGACTGGCAGACCGCGGGCTGGAGACGTACACCTGGCACGCCGACCCGGAGCTGCTGGCGGATCACGACTCGTTCCCGGACGATCCGGGCGAGATCGACGCGGACGGCCGGCCGAACGTCGCCGGTGTCGCGTCGTTCGGCGACCCCGAGGCGGGGCCGACGGTCGTGACGAACGGCCACAGCGACGTGGTGCCGGTCGAACGGGAGTCGTGGTCAACGGAGCCGTTCGAGCCGACCTGGGACGAGGACGACGAGTGGCTCACTGCACGCGGCGCGGCGGACATGAAGTCGGGGCTGTCGGCGTGTCTGTTCGCGGTCGACCGGCTCCGCGAGGCGGACGCGTCGTTGGACGGCCGGGTGGTCGTCGAGTCCGTCGTCGACGAGGAGGCGGGCGGCAGCGGGGCGGCGACGGCGGCGCTGTCGAACCCGTACCCGTTCGAACGGGACGCGGCGATCGTGGCGGAGCCGACGGAGCTACGGCCGGTGACGGCGACCGCGGGGTCGTTGATGGCGCGGCTCCGGCTCCAGGGCCGGTCGGCACACGCCGCGACACGGTGGCGCGGGGAGTCCGTGCTGCCGCGGTTCGAGACGATCCGGACGGCGTTCCGGGAACTGGAGGCCGAACGGGCCGAGACGGTGACACACCCGCTGTACGAGCGGTTCGACACGCCGTGGCCGGTGGTCGCCGGCACGGTCGAGGCGGGATCGTGGGCCTCCAGTGTCCCGGCGTCGCTGACGGCGGAGTTCCGGATCGGCGTCGCGCCCGGCGAGTCCGTCGGCGAGGTGGAAGCGCAGTTCCGCAAGCGGCTGGCGACGGCGGCGGAGACGGACGACTGGCTGCGCGAACACCCGCCGACGTTCGAGCGGTTCTCGGTCCAGTTCGAGCCGGCGGAGACGGCCCCCGACGCGACGGTCGTCCGAGCGTTGCGGGCAGCGGCGGAGGAGGCCGGCGCACGGACGACGCCGGTCGGGGCGACGTACGGCGCCGACTCCAGACACTACGTCGCCGCCGGGATTCCGACGGTCCTGTTCGGCCCGGGGAGCATCGAGTCGGCGCACTTCCCCGACGAGCGAGTCCGGTGGGCGGACGTCGAGACCGCGACGGACGTGTACACGGCGACACTCCGACGGCTGCTGTCGCGTGATTCCGTGACAGCCATTGCCTAACCGAGACTGCAACTAGCATGAAATTACTTGTATCCGGCAGATTACGTTCGGCGTATGGAGCACATCTCCATCGACGAGGTCGAGCAGGCAGCGACGGCGACGGACGTCGACCAACGCGTGCTGGCGGGAGCGCTGGGGACGACAGACGTGGCGGTGAACCACTACCGGCTGCAGCCGGACGACCGCCTCTCGGGTGACCTCCACGCCCACCAGGATCAGGAGGAGGTGTTCGTCGTGATCGAGGGTGAAGTGACCTTCCACACGGCACAGGCCGAAGACGACCAGGTGACGGTCGCGGACGGCGAGGTCGTCCGGTTCGGCCCGGGTGAGTTCCAGACCGGCGGCAACCACGGCGAGGAGGAGGCGGAGGTGATCGCGCTGGGTGCCCCGCGCGACAGCGAGGACGTGCGTGTGCCACGGATCTGTCCGGCGTGTGACACGGAGTCCGTCCGCGTCGTCCCGACGGAGGACGGCACGTTCGGGTTCGTCTGTCCGGAGTGTGGCGAGGAGGGGGACGACGTGGACACGCTGGAGAACGGCATGATCGGTATCGGACCGTGAGCGACCGGTAGCGACGTTCACTCGGCGTTCAGTACTCTCTTGGCGGCGCGAGAGGGAACACTGAAGCCCGACCGTCTGGTACCCTGTGTCGTGATTCCACCAGTCGCCAGCCAGTTCGTCGCCGGGGAGGAACCGGCGACGGCGTTCGAGCACACGCGGCGCGCCAACGAGGACGGGGTGGCGGTGATCCTCAACCTCTTGGGTGAACACTACCACGAGCGGCCCCCGGCGGACGCCGACACGGCGGCCTACGAGCAGCTCGTCGCGGACCTCGGCGAGACGGAGCTCGACGGCTGTGTGTCCGTGAAACCCTCGCAGTTGGGGCTCGACGTGGGGCCGGACGTGTTCCGGGAGAACTACCGTCGGGTCGTGGCTGCCGGTGACGAGCACGACGTGTTCGTCTGGTGTGACATGGAGGACGCCACGACGACGGACACGACGCTAGACGCCTTCGAGGAGTTGGCCCACGAGTTCGACGGCGGAGTCGGACTCTGTGTCCAGGCGAACCTCCGGCGAACCCGGGCGGACCTGGAGCGACTCGTCGACGTGCCGGGGAAGATCCGGCTCGTGAAGGGCGCCTACGACGAGGGCGAGGAGATCTCCTACACGGAGAAGGCGGAGGTAGACGAGGCGTACCGCGAGAACCTGACGTACCTGTTCAAGAACCGAGACGAAGGGATCGGCGTCGGCAGCCACGACCCGGAGATGATCGCGTACGCCCAGGAGCTCCAAGAGCGTCACGGCGGGGAGTTCGAGGTGCAGATGCTGATGGGTGTCCGAGAGGACGCACAACGCCGGCTCGCAGCCGAGGGCCACGAGGTGTGGCAGTACGCCCCGTACGGCGCGAAGTGGCTGTCGTACTTCTACCGTCGAGTGCGCGAGCGCAAGGAGAATCTCACGTTCGCCGCCCGGGCCGTGTTGGGCGTCTGATAGTTTCTACCGGGCTCGTGTGTCTGTTCCTCCTCGGACGATGTGAAAGCCCTGAATAGTCTCCGAACGTAACTCGGACGCAGGACCCCCGATGACTACTTGGAAGCGAGACTTCGCCAGCGGTCTGGTCGTGATCACCCCCCTGTTGGTGATCGTCTTCGTCATCGGGTGGGTGTACACACAGCTCTCCTCGTTGGGCGTGCCGAAGATCACCGGCACACCCTCCTGGCTGCCGACGGAGGTCGCGCAGGTGCTCGTCGCACTCGTCGTGTTCGTCCTGCTCGTCTTCTCCGCGGGCTACCTGATGCGGACGACCGCCGGCCGGGTGTTGGAAGGGGTGATCGACGATACGATCAACCGAGTCCCGGGGCTGCGAGTGGTGTACAACGCCTCGAAGCTGGCCATCGAGACCGCGCTCACCGGGACGGACGAGCTCCAGACCCCGGTGAAGATCGAGCCGTGGCCGGGAATGCGGATGACCGCGTTCAAGACGGGACAGACGACCACCGACGGCCGCGAGACCGTGTTCCTGCCGACCGCACCCAACATCACCACCGGGTTCGTCATCGAGGTCGACCCGGACGACATCACGGAGACCGACGAGCGCGTCGAGGAGGCGCTGACACGTATCCTCTCTGCCGGCTTCGGCGAGCAAGACACCGGCGTCCCCATCGACGTAGAGAACGCCGGCGACGGGTCGAGCCCGGCGCCGACGGAGGTGGACGTGGACGTGAGCGAGGCGGGCGATCAAGCGAGTGACGGGGGCGACCGCGACGGCGACGACTGGGCGTGACCGTCCCGGCCGTCACCGAACCTGTCAAGTCGACGGCACCGCTCGGGGACCGCATGGCAGACGACCACGTCCCGTTGGACGAGGAGCACGCGGACCTGATGGCGGCGTTCGTCGAGGCACACGGCTTCCTGTCGTGGCTGAACCTCGAGGTCGAGGACCTGGAGCGCGGCCGGATCGTCATGTCCGTCCCGTACGACGAGAAGCTGGTCAACCCCGGGTCGCAGGTCGGGTCGATCCACGGCGGCGTCGCGGCCTCGCTGATCGACACCGCCTCCGGGTTCGCGCTGCGGTCGACGTTCGACGACCCCACGACCGGGTCGTTGGCGACGACCGACCTGAACGTCACCTACCTCCGGCCGGCGACGAACGATCTCCG
Organism: Halobaculum sp. MBLA0143; assembly: GCF_041361465.1. NCBI lineage: Archaea > Methanobacteriati > Methanobacteriota > Halobacteria > Halobacteriales > Haloferacaceae > Halonovum > Halonovum salinarum. The sequence goes on along the minus strand of NZ_JBGKAC010000001.1, from coordinate 2,931,000 downwards.
GGTGGAGGCGGAGGTGTTGCGCGCCGGCGACTCGATGGGGTTCACCGACACGCTCGTCACGAGCGTCGCGCCGGACGGCGAGACGAAAGAGATCGCCGTCGGCCGGACCTCCTACCGGTTGTTCCGGTAGCTCAGTCCTCGTCGTCGCCGACGACGCCCCCGACGGCACGTTCTGCGGCCTCGGCCGGCACGTCGCTCGGCGTCGTCAGCTTCCGCGGGAGCAACACCATCAGCGCCGCCAGGCCGACGAAGCCGGCTCCGAACAGGAGGTCGCCGCCGATGGCACGCTCTACCCCGTAGCCGGCTACCGGCAGCGCGAAGATCAGCGTTCCGACCGTGCCGACCATCTCGAGGATTCCGAGTCGCACACGTTTGATTGGGACTGGGGCGGTGAAAACACTCTCGCTCACTCGCGGAACGCCGCCGGGTCGAGTCCGTGGTCGCTCGCAACGAGCGTCTCCTTGTCCGCCCGAGACAGCGACTTCACCTCGTGCTCGCGGGACAGCGCCGCAGACCGGGAGTCGTGCCGTTCGACGTGGACGAGTTCGACGGGAGTGCGGCCCCGGGTGTACTTCGCTCCCTCGCCGGCGTCGTGTTCGGCGACGCGGCGGGCTGGCTCCGTGGTGTAGCCGGTGTAGAGCGTCCCGTCGGCACACGACAGGACGTAGACGTAGTGGTCGCTCACGGACGTGTGGAGAGCCGGGTGGGGGTAAGCGGCTGTCGATCCGTCCCGGGAGCGGACCGTGGCTGGTGTTCGGTTCAATCCTGGCGAGAGCGCGCCCGTGCCGCTTCGGCGATGCCCGCGTTGGCGGAACACGACGGACAGGCGTTCAGTCGTCCTCGTTCGTCGCTGAAGACGCGTGCGAAGCGGTCGGACACGTGGGATCCACAGTGGTCACAGCGTGGCATGGTCAGCCGGCGTCCACGAGTACCGGTAACGTGCGGTACGTGACGACCACACAAATACCCTCGCCAGGGGTCGGTAGAGATCCACCGCCTCGGCGGCTCCCAGACGGGTCACGGCCGTGCGATCAGCGCCGCCTGTGCCCCGGCGACGAAGCCGGCGTCCACGTTGACGACGGACAACACCGTACACGACTGGAGCAGCCCCAGGAGTGCGGCGTGGCCGTCGCCGCCGGCACCGTAGCCGGCCGACACCGGGAGCCCGATCACGGGGGTGTCGAGTCGGCCGGCGATCACCGTCGGGAGCGCCCCCTCGCGGCCGGCGGCGACGACGACCGCGTCCGCCTCGCGCAGCGCCGGGACCACGTCCAGCGCACGGTCCAAGTTGGCGACACCCACGTCGTCGTACCGCTCCACCGTCGGGCCGGCCTCGCGGGCGATCACCGCCGCCTCGCCGGCCGCGTGGGCGTCCGCCAGCCCCGCGGCGACGACGGCGACCGTCCCGTCGACGGACGGCGGCTCGAAGTCGGCGGCGTGGACCACCACCGTCCGGGCACGCTCGTCTCGCTCCACGGTCGCGTCCGGGTGAGTCGCCGTGACGGCCTCGCGAACCCGGTCGGCGGTGGTGTCGTCGACTCTGGTGACGACCGCACGACCGGTCGTCTCGACGGCCCGCTCCGTCACGGCGGCCACCTCCGCGGCCGTCTTCCCCTCGGCGAGGATCCCCTCCGGAACTCCACGACGGCCCTGGCGGGCGGCGTCGAACCGCGCGCTCCGGTCCCCGTCGGAGATCGTCGTGTACCCCCTGATCCGTGCCTCCGCCTCCGCCGGAGTGAGCTCCCCCGCTGCGACGGCCGCGAGTGTCTCGCGCATACTCCCCCCAGGGCCTCGGGCGACACGTAGTCGTCGGTCCCGGCACGACGAGTGTGTACGCCCGTCGCACAGAAACTAAACGACCGCGAGAGACGGTCTTCCCGCCGGAATTTGAGAACGTTTATAAGTAACCGTCCGGTAGCGACGTGTGCATGGCGGATCACATTATCAAGGCAGCCGTCAAGGAGTACCTGGACGAAAAGAACGTCGCGTCGGACTTCTACGACGCACTCGACGAGGAAGTCGCGGAGCTCCTCGACGACGCAGCGCGGCGTGCGGAGGCGAACGACCGGAAGACGGTCCAGCCGCGCGACCTGTAGATCTCGACGGACCGGCCGTTCTTCTCTCGTTATTTCACCGGTCGGACAGTCGCGTCGCCGTCCGGTCGGCCGACGACGACGCTGTCGGCGACTCCGGGGAACAGTCCGTGTTCGACGACACCCGGGATCGCGGCGATCTCGGCGGCGCGTTCGGCGGGGGCCGTCACCTCGCCGAACGCGCAGTCGACGACTACGTTCCCGTTGTCGGTGACGACCGGGCCGTCCTTCCGCTCTGCGGCCCGGAGCGTCGGGTCGGCGCCCGACTCGCGGAGTCGGCGGGTCGCCGTCGCCTCCGCGGCCGGCAGCAGTTCGACGGGGACGGGGTGTGACAGCGTCGGCGACAGTTTGGTGTCGTCGACGACGACGAGGTACCGGTCTGCCGCGGCGGCGACCACCTTCTCGCGGGCGTGGGCGGCGCCGCCCCCTTTGACCAGCGGCGGGGCCGTTACCAGCGGCTCGCCGCCGTCGGGGAGAGCCACCTCGTCTGCGCCGTCGATAGCCACGTCGAGCCGGGCCGTGTCCGACAGCGCCGTCAGCGGGACGCCGACCTCGCGGGCGAGCGCCCGGGACTGGTGGGAGGTCGCCACGGCAGTGACGGAGAGGCCGTCTGCGACCCGGTCGCCCAGCGCTCGGATCGCGGCCGCGGCGGTGGAGCCGGTGCCGAGGCCGACGGTGTCGCCGTCGGAGACGGCCTGTGCAGCACGCTCGCCCGCGGCGGTCTTGGCCGCGCGGGCACCGTCCGTCGACTTCATACACTCGGGTGTGGCGGCCGGCGGCTAAAGCCTGTGGACCGTAACGAACAAGCCCGTGAGCGCCCCAGTGACGGACACGCGAGGGTGGCTGAGCCTGGCCAAAAGCGGCGGACTTAAGATCCGCTCCCGTAGGGGTCCGTGGGTTCGAATCCCTCCCCTCGCACTACCACACACTGACCTTTTTCACTCCTTGGGTGCGCGCCGCAGGCGCGCACCCAAGGAAAAAAGCTCGATTAAAAAGGCGCTCACTCGGGCCTTCGGCCCTCGTTCGCGTTCTAGCTCCAGTGCCACCGCAGATAGGGGATCAAGCAGAGCGAGCGGGGAACGGAGTGACCCGCGAACGAAGTGAGCGACCGAGGTTCGAATCCCGAGACCAAGACCTCCTTTACCCCTTGGGAGACCGTCGGAGGCAACGTTTCCACAGTCCGGTTTGCACGAGCCAAACGGTTATCAGGACTCGGATCGTGGTCCCTCGTATGAGTCAGGGACGTGACGACGCCGGCCGCTTCAACGAGACCGTGTCGGATCAAGAGATTCTCAAGATTTTCGACTACGAGGACGACCCGGTGTTGACTGCCGAAGAGGTCGCAACGGGGCTCCAACGGTTCGACGTCCAGTTGACGACGGAAGGAGTCCGTCGGCGACTCCAGACGATGGCCGACGCCGGACTCGTCTCCCGGAAGACGTTGGGTGCTCGTGCCGTCGGTTGGTGGGCGGAGGTCGCACCCGAACTCGGTATCGAGACCGAGGCCGTCGTCGACGAGCGAGCAGACGCCGACGAGTGGCGAGAACTGTGAGGGACGATGGCGACTGTGTTGCTACACCCGGACGTCGAACAGCGGCTCGACGACCTCCCGAACGACATCGAGTCACGGGTCCGATCGAAGCTGGACGACGCTGGAACGAATCCCGAGCGCCACCTGAAACCCCTGCGCGGTCGTGAGGAGTACTCACTACGAATCGGCAAACGCAGGGCAATTGTCGACTGGCTCCGGGCAGAAGACGAGCTCCGAGTGTTGGCACTCGACACGCGTGACGCCGTCTACGACTGACGACACCACGTCCCGGCTCGCTGTCCGTGAGGGCTGACACACCAGTGGCGGTGGCTCACCAGTCCACGCTCAACGTCCCGTCGCCGTGTGGGTCGGGGGCGATCTCCTCGCCGGTGCGGCGGTCGACGACGTGGATACAGCCGTCGTCCTTCTTCGCGGGACACACCTCGGCGGCGCGAACGTTGTGGTCCAGGTCGTCCTCGTCGATGTAGTACGTCTCCGGCTTCGCCATCCCCGTGGTGATGTCCATACTCCAGGTGTCGGACACCTCGGCACACTTCCCGGCGCCGAAACAGGCGTTCGCCTCGAAGATGATCTTGTACGGCTTCTCTGCAACCGGCGGGCCGTCACCGCCGTAGTCGTCTGCCGTCTGCACCTCGGCGTCGAGATCGCTCATACGCCCGCCTAACGGCCCGGTGGGCTTTCCTCTGTCGGTCGATCTCGGTCGCTCGCGAACCGCGGACGCCAGAGGAGAGAGGCGGAGTGTTCGGGTCGAGCGAGCCGAGGTAGAGCCGCAGAAGAGAAGCGCAGAGAGACGCTCGGATCAGTCGAGAGACGCTACTGGAGTGTCAGCATTCGCTCCACCCACAACTCTCGCACGTTTTGCAGCCCTCGGAGTAGTACAGCGTCATGCTGCCACACTCCGGACACTCCGGCGACTCGCCGTTGGCGATGAGCTCTTCGACCGCGTCGCTCGTCGCCTCCGCCGCGGCGACGCCACCGTCGGACTCCGGCGTCGGGTCGGCCGGGGGCTCCGTCGTGGTGCCGCCCCGAGGCGTCTCCGGCGGCGTGGCGTCCTCGATCTCACCCAGGTTCTGTTGTTCCGGGTGTGCGCGGTCGATCTCGCCGTCGAGGTAGCGACGCATCGCCGTGCCGATGGCATCCGGGATCGACTGGATCTGTTCACCCTTGTCCCAGGCCACCTTCGGCGACCGGGTCCCCTGGAGTTCGTCGATGATCTCCGCCGGGGCGACACCGGATCGCAGCGCCGTCGAGATCACCTTCGCCAGCGACTCCGTGAAGGAGTTGGTGAACCCGCCGGAGTGACCGATGTTGGCGAACAGCTCGAACGGTTCGCCGGTCTGTGGGTCCTCGTTGATGGTGACGTACATCTTCCCGTAGCCGGTCTCGATCAGCTGGGTGACCCCGGTGAGCGAGTCCGGCCGCGGCCGCTTTTCCGTGTAGTTCACCTGCGGTCGCTCGCTCGCGGCCAGCAGTTCGTCGATCTCCGCGTCGACGGCCGCCTGCACGTCCTCGTTGTCGAGGAACGCCTCGACGCCGCCGAACACCTCGCCGATCTGATCGACGATGGTCTCGGCCGCCTCCGTCTCGTCGGCGAACTCCGTGTTGTCCGCGCGAGTGGTGAGCACCTGCTTCGAGCGGGTGCCGTCGCGGTAGTAGGTGACGCCCTTGCCACCGTGGTCGTAGATGTACTCGAACACCTCGCGGGCGTCCTCGACGGTGGAGTCGTTCGGCGCGTTCACCGTCTTCGAGATGGCCGAGTCGACGCCGGACTGACACGCCACCTGGACGCCGGCGTGGTCCTTCGCGTCCAAGTCGCCGGTGACGACGAACAGTTCGCCGATTGCGTCCGGAACCGTCTCCAGTCCGTCGACGCCGTCGAACTCGTTGGTCGCCATCTGGTCTTGGGCCTCGCGTTTGACCGCCTCCACGTCGAGGTCGTTCTCCTCCAGCGTCCGGAGGAAGTAGTCGTCGAACTCGACGAGCATCTCGTCGCCCTGCACGTCGTCGGAGACGTTCTTGTAGTAGGCGACGTTGTAGATCGGCTCACACCCGCCGGTGGTGTTGCCCACCATCGAGGTGGTGTTGTGAGTCACGAAGCCATCAGCGACGTACGTATTGTTCGACGGGACACTGATGTCCTTGGTGTACGCCGTTCCTTCAGTGACGGACTCCACGGTTGCCGCGTAGAAGTCGGTCAGTTCGCGCCCGTCGATTCGGACTGTCTCGCCGGTCTCCGCCTCGACATCTCTTACGAGCTTACGCGAGACAGAGCCGTTGATCGGCGACTGGTTGACACGTTTCTTGACTGGCTTGCTCACGGAATCGTACCCGTCGACTGCCCGCAGATCCTCAACCACCGACGGTGGGTACGTGTCGTTCTTGTACGACTGCGCTGTCAGGTCGAATTCCGTCGACTTCGTGAGGAACCCGACCTCGTCGAGGAATCGCTGATCCTCACGCTTGTTCGCACCACGGATGCTGTGGCGCGGACGGTCTCCGTAGTGGTCGTCCGCGGCTTCCATCTCTAGCGTGTCTCGGACGAACACACAGCCCAGCGACAACAGGAGTGTCTGCACCTGGTCGGCGAGCGTCGGCGAGACGGTCGAGAGCTCGATCTTCCGGGAGGCCGTTCCATCGGCCTCGAACAGCCCACGGAGGAACGATTTCGCAACTGCCTCGTCGCCTCGCAGCACTCCCTCGGGGATGAACGCGCTCGCGGCTCCCTCACCGTGGTTACCGTCGTCTTTCTTCCACCCGTTGTCCTCGAAGTACCGGGGAAGGTGACGACCGCCGAACGTCAGCATGTGGCGCGTATCTCGGTCTTCCACTGTTGGAGTGACACCGAACAGTCGTTCACCGAGGCTCCGGAGATGCTCGTCAAGATCTGTCGCCTCCGACTCGACGACGAGTTTCACACCGACTTCGTCGTGGACGTAGCCGTCACCCATGAAGTAGCCGAGGAACTCCGCGAGTTCGGGCGTCATCTCGGCCGGAAGTTCGAGATCGTCGTCGGTGTTCCGGTAGTAGTTCTCTCGCTCGCTCGTGTCGAGTGAGAGCCGAGACCCACCGTCGAAGGTATTCCGTTGGAGGAGGATACGGTCACCGGACTCGAAGTCGTCTGCCTCCTTCCAAGCGTACTCGCCGTCCTCGGTGAGCGTTCGGAAGCGGTGGTCGGGTGTCGCAGCAACGCTGAATCCACCCTCTGTCTCGATCTGTCGGACATCGGCGAACCCGTTGTCGTAGACGGCGGTCGCCGCTCTGGTCCCGCCGTCGGTCGTGACGCCAACGTCGATCTCGTCCCACTGTTCGAACTCTGCAGTCGTCTCGTCGAGATCTTTGATCGGTCGCAGACCGTCGTCAGTCGAGACGAGTGAGTTCTCTTCGACACATCCCGTCGGCGCGATGGTCGTCGTGTTGTGGTTGCGGATCGGGTAGCCGTCGGCCCACTCGTCGGCGTCCTCGCCGGTGTGGTGCTCGAACCACTCGCGGTACGCCGTCGGGTCGGCGTACTTCGACTCGTCCCACTCGTCGAAGGTGCCACGCTCCTGTGCGAGTTCGTGGCTCACCGTCTTCGACTCGTGGTTGATGTGGGTCATCAGCTGCTCGGCGATCTCGTTCGCCACCTCGTCGCCGTACTTCACGCCCAACTGGATGTACAGCTGTGCGAGCCCCATGATCCCGATGCCGATCTTCCGCATCGCCGCGACCGTCTCCTCGATCTCGTCGACCGGGAAGTCCGACATCGTGACGACGTTCTCCAGGAACCGCGTGCCCGTCTGGATGCGGTCGTCGAACTCCTCGAAGTCGACGGCGTCCCGGAGGAACCGCTCGACACCCTCCTCCAGCGTGTCGAACTCGTGTTCCTCGCTCCAGACGCGCCAGTCCGGCGCGTCCTGGTCCGCGAGCGTCGAGAGGTTGATGTGCCCGAGGTTGCAGGCCTCGTACTCTTCGAGCGGCTGCTCGCCGCAGTTGTGAACCACGAGCCCGTTGGCGACGAAGGAGTTCGTCTCCGGTTCGGTCAGGTCGTACACCGTCTCGTGGCCGTCGTGTTCGACGGACTCGACCGTCGCCTCGAACCGAGTGCTGTAGGGGCCGCGGTCGTAGTTGGAGAGGCGCTCGTCCAGCGCGTCGTTCTTGTAGTCGAGCAGGAAGCCGATCTCCTCACGGAACTGGAGGAGATCGTCCTTCGAGATCATGAGATCGTGATCTGCCTGTCGCTCGTACTCTGCAGTGCCGCCCTTTCCGTCGGGCATCTCCTGCAGGCCGGCCTCGTGTCGCTCCTCGTAGATTTTGCTCTTGATCCCGAAGTTGAGGAGGAGCTGTTGGACACTGCCGAGCAGATCAACACTGGTACTCGTCAGCCGAACTGAGACGCCCTTCTCGACGTTACCCTGCACACCGCCATCTGCGGTGAACAACGCACGCAGGAACCCGCGGGCCATCTCCTCGCTCCCGCGCATGACGGCGTCGGGGACCTGTAGCTTCTCCTCGGTCAGACCTGCCTCGGCGGCGTACTCGTACAGCCGTGTCGAACGAATTCGCTGCTCGACGGCCTGCGCCCCGCGGTAGTCGTCGCTACGAGTGATATCGTTGACTCCGACCTCGTAGTTCGCAGTGCCAGTCGGCTCACGGACGACCTCGTTCACGTCGTCCGCGAACGACTCGGACACTTCTGCGTCCTCGTCGTAGAAGTTGAGGACGGCACGCTCCTCGCCGTTCTTCAGGTGGCCGTCGCCGACGAGCCAACCGAGAACACGCCCCTCTTCTGCGGAGCCGTGCTGACCGAACGCACCCTTCCGGTTCTGGATGTGAACGGTGTCGCCGGCGTCGAGTTCACCGGCCTCGACCCAGCCGTCGTCGGTCATGACGCGGTGGTCGGCCGTGAGACGGAGTTCGTAGCCCTCCTCGGTCGTGAGTTCGAACACGTCTTTCTCGCCGGTCTCGTAGACGCTGCTGGCCTCTTTGACTGTCTCTTCGCTCAGACGACCGTCGACGACCACGTCGGTCGCAACACCCTGTTCGTACAGCTCCTCCGCGGTAACGAGGCCGTTCTCGGTGCTGATGAGGGTGTCACCGGTGACGCAGGGATTTGTTGCAAGAATCTGATGCTCTGGATTTTCTTCTACGTCGAACGAGTGCATCTCGTTGATCCGTTCGAGGTAGACGATCCCCGGCTCCCCGTTCTCGTGGGCACCCTCGACGATGTGGTCCCAGATCTCCGTGGCCGGCACGGACAGGGTCTCGCCGACCTCGACGTGGTCGCCCAGCCCGAACATCTCGTACAGTTCCTTCGTCTCGTGGGTGGCGACGTGTGGCTCCTCCGTCCGGGGGTTGGTGAACGTGTACTCCTCGTCGTTCTTCACGGCGTCCATGAAGTCGTCCGTGATCCCCACGGAGATGTTGAAGTTCGAGAGGTGGCCCTCGACGGCGTTCCGGAGGTGCTCCGGCACCTTCCCGTCGTCGTCGATCAGTTCGCGGGCCTCCTCCAAGGCGTCGGCGAAGGACGTGTGGGTGAAGTCGTCCGGGTCGTTCAGGCGGAGCGACCGTGCCAGCGACACGTCCTTGTTCTTCGCGTGGATGAACTGGATCACGTCCGGGTGCGAGACGCGCATCACGCCCATCTGGGCACCACGTCGGGCGCCACCCTGGGCGATAGTCTCGCACATCTGGTCGAACGTCCGCATGAACGTGATCGGACCGGAGGCGATCCCGCCCGTCGAACCGACCGCGTCACCGTACGGTCGCAGCTTCCAGAAGGCGTACCCCATCCCGCCGCCGCTCTGGAACACCTGGGCGGCCTCCTTGGCCGTCTGGTGGATGTCGTCGATGTCGTCTGCGGGAGAGTCGACGAAGCAGGCGGACAGCTGTTGGAGCTCGTCGCCGGCGTTCATCAGCGTCGGCGAGTTCGGCATGAAGGCGAGCCGCTCCATCTTGTCGCGGAACTCCGCGGCCGTCTCCTGGACGTGTTGGGCGATCTCGCCCGGCAGCTCCGGCACGACCGTCTCGTAGGCGAACTTGTTGACGTTCGTCTCCGTCAGTGTCGTCTCGGCGTCGTCGTCCGTGGTGGTGCCCGCCCCGAACACCTCCGCGGCGAGTTCGTCGCGTCGCGGGTGGTCCGGCTTCAGCTGGTCCGGCGTCACCGTCACCGTCGTGTCGCGGCGCTCGGCCTCGTAGACGGCCTCGGCGAGCGCGATGTTGTGGGCGACCCGTTCGAACAGGTCCTCCTGGTTCTCGGTGACGTTGCCGTCGGCGTCCTTCCGGAGGTACCGCGCCGGCAGGATGTTGTCGTACGCGTTGCTCGTCAGGCGTTGTTCGAGTGTGTCTCCGTCCGTTCGCTTGATCGGCAGCTCTAACTCCTCCGCGGTCACGTCCGGCTGGCTCATACTGTCTCCTCCACGTCGTCTCCCCGGGTGTCGGGGACTGTCTCGGTCGTCGGCTGGTCGCAGTGCATGGTGAAATCGGGCGAGGTACCGGTATCGGTCCCACCAGTATAAGCGGTGGGGTTCCGACACGTTTGCGTTAGTTCAAACTGATTTGTACTCCTGGTGCCGTCGCTGGGGCTGTCACTCTGTCGCGTCACGGCGAGCGAGCCGCCGTCACACCACTGACACAGTGGCCTCGGGTGTATAAACGTCCGCAAACCGAGGTGAAAGTGGTGCCTGCTGTCACTTCGTCTACACGAGTGGGCGCCGGCGGTCGGTCACAGCCAGACGACCTGTGCGTGGAGCGTGCCGTCCACCTCCAGCACACCGCTCTCGTCGACCACCCCTGCCGCCAGGGCGGCCTCCACACACGCCTCGCCGACGAGGTTGGCGGTGTCGCCGTCGCGCACCCGTTCGACGGCCGCCTCCGGTTCGAGCTCTTCTGCCCCGTCGCCGGCGTAGAAGGACTCCTCGACGGTGAGCGACACCGCGCCGTCCTCGTACGTCTCGCCCAGACAGTCGTTGTCTGCGGCCGCGACGAGTGTCCCCTCTGGGGTCTCCCGGACCGTCACGACGACGGTCATCTACTGCTCCCCGTACTCTTCGACCATCTCGCGTTCCGCCTCCTCGCGCAGTTCCTCGGCCCGCTCTGCCACCGTCTCGGCCTCCTCCTGCTCGCCCATCTCCTCTAGGGCGCGTGCCTTCTCGTCTAACACGTCCGCGTTCCGGAACCCCAGCCGAATCGCGTTGTCGAGTGCGTTGACAGCCTCCTCCGCGAGCCCGCGCTCGGCCAGGAAGAACCCTCGGTTGTACCACGCCTCTCCGAAGCGCGGGTCCACCTCGACGGCCCGCTCGGCGTGTTCCAATGCCTGTTCCGTCTCGCCGAACTCCCACAGCGCGTACGCCAGGTTCGTGTGAGCCGTCGCGGCGTGTTCCGACTCGTCGTCGATCCGCAGCGCCTCGCGGTAGGCGCCGATCGCCTCGTCGTACTCCTCCAGCTCCGCGTGGGCGACCCCCTTGTTCGTCCAGGCCTCCTGTTCGTCCAGCGAGTCGTCGTCGGCGAACTGGGCGGCCCGTTCGAACGTCTCCGTCGCGGCCTCGAACCGGTTGATCCGCATGTACGACAGCCCCACGTCGACGAGCTCCTGTACGTCGACCTGGTCTGCGGCGACGTTTCGGCGGTCCAGCGCGTCGGTGACGGCCCGGGTGTCGACCGGGTCGACGGCGGTCGGGTCCGCCTGTAGCTCCTCCGGGTCCAGCGTGAACGCGTCGTAGTCCTCGTCGAGCCCCTGACCCGCCGAGAAGTCGTGGTCCGTCGGCTCCTCGTCTGTCATACGCGTTCGTTGTCGGTCTGCGTGTGTAAGGCTTCTGTACGGTCGGTGCCGGCCGACTCAGTCGATCAGCTCGGCGAAGCCGAATCGTGGCTTCACGTCGACGATCGTCACCGACACCGTCTGGCCGGGCTCGCCGCCGGGGACGAACACCGTGTAGCCGTCGACGGTGGCGATCCCGTCGCCCTCGTCGCCCACGGCCGTGATCTCCACTTCGCGGCGCTCCCCCTCCGTCACGGGGGCGTCCACGCGGCCCTTCCCGATCAGGTACCGCTCGGACGACTCCGGCCGGGAGGCCTCCGGGTCGAGCGACCGGACGTACTCGAACGACTCCGCTGCCTCCTCGCGGAACCCGGCGAGCTCGCGGCCGTCGAACACCTTCACGACGAAGTCTCCGCCCGGCGACAACACCGTCAGCGCCGTCTCCAACGCCTGTCGCGCCAGGTGAATCGACCGCGCGTGGTCGAGTTCGTACTCGCCGGAGACGTTCGGCGCCATGTCCGACACGACCACGTCGGCCGGTCGGGCCGCCGGCCCGTCCGGCCGTTCGCGGCCGTCGGCCTGGCGGTCGTCCCCGTCGTCCGACTGGCGGTCGGTCGGCTCGCCGTCGTCGTCCGTCGTGTCGATCTCGTCGCTGGCCCGGAGCTCGCTGGCCGACCCCAGGCTCGACTGCTCGCGGCGGTCGTTCGGCCCCACTCCCGGGACGCCCAAGGTGTCACGGAGCCGGTCGCGGGTGCGCTCGGCCGTCATGTCACCCCGGACCGTCTCCACGTTGTCGTGGTCCGCCAACGGCTCGATCGCCTGCCGGTCGACACCGACGACGAGTCCGGCGTCGCCGACCCGCTCGGCGGCCACCTGGAGCCACCCGCCCGGCGCTGCCCCCAGGTCGACGACCGTGTCGCCGTAGCCGAGGACGTTCTCGGCGTCGTCGATCTGTTGGAGCTTGTACGCCGAGCGGGCGCGGTAGCCCTCCTGTTTGGCGCGGTTGTAGTACTCGTCGCGGTTCGACATGTGTGCAGTCGAGCTAACCGGTCGGGGGTGGTATGGTTGGCGGTCCGGCGGAGGTGACCGTTGGCGAAACGGAGATTCGTCGAAGATCTTTTTTCACCTGCGCCGGGTTGTGGCACTGTGTCTCGAAGCTCAGGTCACGGGTCGGCGCCGGGCGGCTACGGGTTCTCCCGGGTCTCTCTCGACGACGACTACTACGAGGTCGAACAGTCGCTGGTGCGGAACAAGTACGTCGTCCGGAACAGCGCCGACGAGGTCGCCTTGCGCGGGAAACAGAAGATGTTCAAGATGAAAGAGGAGTTCCCGTTCGTCGACGACGACGACCGGGAGGTGTTCTCGGTGAAGGCGGGCGGGATCATGGACGTCGCCGGGAACTACGCCGTGACGGACGCCGAGACCGGCGAGGAGGTGGTCGTGTTAGACGAGGACTTCTCGTTGTTCGACGAGGTCTGGACGATCCGCGACCCCGACTCGGGGTCGGAGTTGGCGACGATCGAGACGAGGAGCAAGCCGCTCGCGGCGCTGCGTCACACCGTCTCGCTCGCGAACCTGATTCCGAACAAGTACGACATCTTCGACGCGGACGGCAGCAAGGTCGGCGCCATCGAGGGACAGTTCTCGCTGCGGGACACGTACACTGTCAGTGTCGACGCCGACGGCGACGTGCCACGGGAGGCCGTGCTCGCAGCCGCCTGCGTGCTCGACGCGCTCGAGAATCAGGAGTGAGCCGCGGTCACCCTTCGTCGGCGGACTGACGCCCGAGCTGTCGCCACTCCGCCTCCTCGATGCGGGCCACGTCCTCCAACACGTCCGGGTGTTCGTTCGCGTACTTCACCGCGGCGCGAATCTCCTGTTCGGACAGCTCGGAGTAGACCCCTTCGCGCAGTTCCTCGACAGTACGGCCGCGCTCGTGTTTGGCGTAGACGTAGTGGACGGCCACACGGTGGCCGTCGACCCGTGGCTTACCGTCCAACACGCCGTCGGTACAGACGATCCGGACCGTCTCCCCCGACAACAAGTACGTCTCCTCCGGGTAGTCGAACGACGGTCCGAGGGAGTCACTCATGAGCCACAGTACGTAGCCGGCGTTTAACCCTTTTGTGGATGCACTCGGACAGATGGTTTTGTCTACACTGTCGGCCAGAACACACGGCCGCGGCGGGGAATCGGCAGTACCGAGTCGCTACCGGCTAGTTGTGGATCGACGGTATTTTCACTCGGACCGTCCGTAGGTCACTGCATATGTTCACGGCGATCGTGAGCGCGTCGACCCTCCGGGACGCGCTCGACTCGGTGAGCGTGTTGGTCGACGAGTGCAAGATCCGGTTGAACGAGGACGAGCTCGTGATCCGTGCGGTCGACCCCGCCAACGTCGGGATGGTCGACCTCACGCTGGAGGCGGCGGCGTTCGAGGCCTACGAGGCCGACGGCGGTGTCATCGGCGTGAACCTCGGCCGACTGGAGGACATCGCCTCGATGGCCGACAGCGGCGACCTGATCCACATGGAGCTAGACGAGGAGACTCGCAAGCTGGAGGTCCGCATCGACGGGCTGTCGTACACGCTGGCACTGATCGATCCGGACTCCATCCGGGAGGAGCCGGACATTCCGGACCTGGACCTGCCGGCGGAGATCGTCCCGGAGGGTGCCCAGATCGACCGTGGGATCACTGCCGCCGACATGGTGTCCGACTACATCCAGCTCCGTGTCGACGAGGCCGAGGAGTCGTTCGTCATCGAGGCGGAGGGTGACACGGACGACGTCGACTTCGTCCTGGAGCGCGAAGACCTGGTGGACATCACCCCCGGCGCCGCCGACTCGCTGTTCTCGCTGGACTACCTGAAGGACATGAACAAGGCGATTCCCAACGACGCCGAGGTTCGGGTGGAGCTCGGCGACGACTTCCCCGTGAAGATGCACTACGACTTCGCCGAAGGGCTGGGACACGTCACCTTCATGCTCGCGCCGCGGATTCAGGGCGACTGACCGCCCCCACATGTCGGACACCGCCGTCTGGTTCGACCTCGACGGGACACTCCTCGCCGTGGACGACTACGGCAAGATTCTCGAACGCGCCTGTGGTGCGGTCGGACTGGAGGGGGAGACTCGGACCGACTTCGTTGCTGCCTACCAGGAGACGTTTCTCGACCAGTTCCAGGCGTTGGAGCCGGAGCCGTACGCGGACGCCGCCCGCGCCGGTGCCGACGCGGCGGGCGTCGACGTGGACCCGGCGACGTTCGCCGACGAACTCCTCACCGCGGAGTGTGCCGGCACGCGGGTGCCGACGGCCGTTCGCGAGTGTCTGGAACGGCTGGGCGACGACCACCCCGTCGGCGTGTTGACCAACGGCGTGACGGACTGGCAGACGGAGAAGCTGGCCCACCACGACCTCCGGGAGCCGTTGGACGCGGTCGTCGTGAGCCAGGCGGCCGGCGCCCACAAGCCACGAGTCGCGCCGTTCGAGGCCGCGGAGGCGGTGGTCGCGGCCGACGAGCACTGGATGGTCGGTGACGACCGCGAGGCGGACGTGGACGGTGCCCGCACCGCGGGCTGGCACGGCGTCCACGTCGCCGGCCCGCAGGCGGTCCCCGAAGCCGTCGAAGAGCTGTAGCCGACGCTACTCCTCGCCGAACAGTCGTGTCGCGGCCGTCGTCACCTCGCGGCCGAGTCGTTCCGTCCGGTCGCGGAGGCTCTCGTCGTCGAACACGTACGCCGCGTCCACGCCGTCGCCGTCGGTCGTCTCCGTCCGGTCGACGAACTGCGAGGAGGCGTTGCGAACCCCGACCTGGTGTGGGATCACCCAGCCGTGAACGCCGCGGACAGTCACCCGCATGTGGTCGAGCGTGCTGGAGAAGGTGCCGCCGCCCGCCGTCGCCAACAACCCGACTGCGGTGTCGTCGTACTCGTCGAACGAACACCAGTCGTGGAAGCTCCGGAACGTAGAGGAGTACGAGCCGTGGTACACCGGCGACCCTACGACGACACCGTCCGCGGTCCGAACCCGTTCCAGCGCGGCCGCCACGTCGCCCGTCTCTTCGGGATCGTGGCCCGGGTGGTACAGCGGGAGGTCCAGCCCTGGGTCGCCCAGGTTGAGTAGTTCCGCCTCGGCGCCGGCGTCGGCCGCACCGGCGAGCGCGTACTGGAGCGCCGCCCGAGTGTAGCTCCCCTCGCGGCGGGAGCCGCAGACGGCGACGACACGCGGTGAGTCTGCCATACCCACAGTAGCCGTCCAGTGGTCAAGACCCCGTCGGAGAGTACGCCCGACGGAGACAGTGAGACCCCGTCGGAGAGTACGCCCGACGGGTACGGTAAGACCCCGTCGGGGGACGCACCCGACGGACACACTAACACCCCGCCTACGCCGACAGTCGCTCGAACGGTTCGCTTCCGGGCGGCTTTTTGACCGGTCGGGGCGACGGTCGACGTATGGACACCGACGCCATCGCCTTCGGGACGGACGGCTGGCGGGACACGCTGGCGGAGTTCACGGACGAACGGGTCCGGGCGGTCGGGCAGGCGGTCGCCGACTACCTCGCGGACGCGGGGGAGACGGACGGTCCGGTGCTCGTCGGCTACGACGCCAGACCGACCTCGGAGGGGTTCGCGGAGTCGTTGGCGGACGTGCTCGCCGGCAACGGCTTCGACGTGCTCCTCCCGGAGCGTGACCGCCCGACGCCGTTGGTCGCCTACGGCATCGTCGACCGCGACGCCGTCGGCGCGCTCGTGGTGACGGCCTCTCACAACCCGCCGGAGTACAACGGCGTGAAGTTCGTCCCCGGGGACGGCGCGCCGGCGCTGCCGGCCGTCACCGACGAGATCGTCGCCAGACTCCGCGCCGCCGACCCGGACGCGACCGGCGACGACCGGGGGAGTGTCCGACGGGTCGACCTCCAGACCCCCCACGCCGACAACGCTCGCCGGCTCGTCGCCCGCTACCTCGACGACACCCCGGCGGTCGCGGACGGCATCCCCGATCTGAACGGGCTCGAGGTCGCGTACGACGCGATCCACGGCAGCGGCCGCGGCGTCACGGACGCGCTCCTGGCAGACGCCGGCGCGGACGTTCACCGGCTCCGGACGGAGGCGGACCCGGAGTTCGGCGGCGCTTCCCCCGAGCCGTCGGCGGAGTACCTCGACGAACTGGTCGAGCGCGTCCGCTCCGGCCCGGCGACGCTGGGGATTGCCAACGACGGCGACGCCGACCGACTGGCGATCGTCACGCCCGACCGAGGGGTCGTCGACGAGAACCTCTTGTACGCCGCGACGTACGACGCGCTGCTCTCCGCCGAGACCGGGCCGGCGGTGCGGACCGTCTCGACGACGTTCCTGATCGACCGGATCGCCGCCGCACACGACACGGAGACTGTCGAGACCCGGGTCGGGTTCAAGTGGGTCGCGGAGGCGATGGCGGAGTCGGACGCCCTGATCGGCGGCGAGGAGTCCGGCGGCTTCTCCGTCCGTGGCCACGTCCGCGAGAAGGACGGCGTCACGCTCGCGTTGTTGGCGGCCGCGATCCACGCCGTCGAGCCGTACGACAACCGGATCGACCGGATCGAGGCGGAACACGGTCGGATCGTCGCCGACAAGGTCAGCGTCGACTGCCCGGACGACGCCAAGACCGCCGTGGTCGACCGGCTCGGCGACCGGATTCCGGACCGTGTCGCCGACCGCGCCGTCGACGACGTGGTGACGGTCGACGGCTTCAAACTCCTGTTCGAGGACGGCAGTTGGCTGTTGGTCCGCCCCAGCGGCACGGAGCCGAAGGTGCGGGTGTACGCCGAGGCCGGCGACGAGGCGGCGACGGACGCGATCGTCGCCGACGGCCGCGAACTCGTCGCGTCTGTCGTCGCCGAGGTCGTCGGGGAGTGACGGGCGACCGGCACCGGCGGAGCGGCACGGGCCCGTCGTTCAGGGGAGTCGCTCCGCGACGGCCGGGAGACAGCCCTCGCCGGGCTCGTAGTACGAACGGTGGTCCGGCACCGTCGCCGTCACGTCGACGTCGGTGTAGCCGTCCGGCGTGGCCGTCGGGTCGGCGGCGCCGCCGTGGCCGACCGCTCGGGTTCCGTCGGACAGTCGGTACACCCAGCCGAGGACGCGGTCGCGTCTGCTGTGGTAGTTCCGGACCGGCGGCGACGCGGCCGCGATGGCGTCGCCGTAGCGGCCGTCGTGCTCGACGCTGTCGTGTGGAATCGCGCCGCCGAGCAGCGACACGGACGCGACGGTCGTCGTGTCGTCGGGCGCGAGCGCACGAAGCGTCTCGCCGGTGACACGCGCTCCCAGCGAGTGGGCGACGACGTGGACGGGCGGGCCGGCGTACTCGGCGAGCCACGCCGCGAGTGCCCGGCCGTTGGCCTCGGCGCTCGACTTCGCCACTCCCCACTCCCGGTTGGAGTCCCAACTGTACGCGACGACCGGGAGCGGTCGCGTCGTCTCCGACAGCCCGACCGCCGCGGTGTGTGCCTGGTCTCTGGCGCTCTCGTGGTCCGTCTGGAAGCCGTGGACGAACAGGACGAACTCGTCACCGTCCGGCACTCCGTTCGGACGCGGGGTCGGGTGTGGCCCGTCGAACTGTGCGTCGCCGGCTTCGTCGAACGCACCCCGGGTGGAGAGGGTCGGGAACGACGCCGGCGCAGTGTAGTCGCCGTCGCTGCTCTGGAGCGCCGTGTAGACGTAGCCGGCGCCGACGCCGCCGAGCCCGAGCAGGCCGGCGCCGGCACCGAGCACACGACGGCGGGTGACGAGCGCACTCTCGGTCTCACCGTCCGTCTCGCGGCTGCCGTCTTCGGTCACGACTCTCGGGAGCGGCCGCTCGGTCGAGTAGCTGACGGTCGACAGACCACTCCGGGGTCGGTGGCCGTCGACCGACGGGCGACGAGGCTGGCAGTCACGACGCGCCCCGGACGACGAGGCTGGCAGTCACGACGCGCCCCGGACGACGAGGCTGGCAGTCACGACGCGCCCCGGACGACGAGGCTGGCAGTCACGACGCGCCCCGGACGACGAGGCTGGCAGTCACGACGCGCCCCGGACGACGAGGTTGGCAGTCATAGTGGGTCCCAGGCGACGAGGCGGTCAGCGTCGGGCACGGAGGTGACGCGGAAGTCGAGCGCCTCGTAGAACGGTCGCACGGCCGGTCGGAAGGCGGTCGTCACCGGTGCGTCGACGGCGCTCCGGGCGGCCGCGACGAGAGCCCTCCCCACCCCACGGCCGCGTCGGCCCCGAGCGACCGCGACTGCGTCGACGTGACTCGCGGCCGTCGTCTCGCGCCAGTCGGCCGGGTCGAACGGCGGGCCGTCGAGCGCCCGCAGCGCCGCGACGACGGCGTCGGCGTCCGGCGTCGTGGTCGGCGGGCGGCGGACGAGACAGCCGACGGGGGCCGTCCGGCCCCGGCCGCCGCCGTCGGCGACGACGTGGACGTGGCCGTCGGCGACGGCGGCGGAGAGGTCCGGCGGCGGCTCCAACAACGCCGCAGACAGGAGTCGGCGGACGGCGGCCGTCTCCGCCGGGCGCGCCGACCGAACGCGGTGGTCGGCCGCCACCTACCCACCCTTCACGAGTCTGAGGACGGTCACGCGGTCCGTCTCCACCGGGGCGTCCTCCGCGACCGGGGTCTCGTCGACCAGGACCGTCACCTCGTGGGGGGAGTAGCCGACCGCACGACACAGGTCCGCGTAGGTGGCGTCGGCGGCGACGGAGACGGTCGTCGTCTCCTCGCCGACGACCTCGCAGGTGACGTTCACGCCCGGACGGACGGGGGCGTGTGGCTTCAGCCTAGCGGACCACGCCCCGTCTCGGGGCGTTTATGCCGTCGCCGCGTGTAGCCGTGAACATGAGTGAGACCGACGGAGACGACGGAACTGCGGCGCCGGGACGGGAGGTCTGGATCGAGAAGTACCGTCCACAGACGCTCGCAGACGTGAGCGGCCAGGAGAACGTGATCGGCCGCCTGGAGAGCTACATCGAGCGCAACGACCTCCCACATCTCCTCTTCTCTGGACCGGCCGGCGTCGGCAAGACCACCGCCGCCCAAGCGATCGCCCGAGAGCTGTACGGCGACAACTGGCGACAGAACTTCCTGGAGCTGAACGCCTCCGACCAACGCGGGATCGACGTGGTGCGTGACCGTATCAAGAGCTTCGCCCGCGAGTCGTTCAGCCCCGATCACGACCACACTATTATTTTCCTCGACGAGTCGGACTCACTGTGCCTCCCGCCGGGCACGGAGGTCGTCACTGGTTACCCCTCCGCTCCGGAGGTGAAGCCAGTGGAGGAGGTTGCAGAGGACGGAGAACCGATCCCATCCGTCGACTTCGACACCAACGAAATTCAGTCAGACAAGGGGAAGCTAGTCGACTCGGGGGTTGCAGACTTCTTCCGGCTCGAACTGTCGGACGGTCGAACGGTAGTCGCCAGTCCGAAGCACCCCTTCTTCACTGTTGGAGAGAATCGAGAACTGGTCGAGAAGGAACTGCACGAGTTGAGTCCGGGTGACGAGATTGCTGACTTTGGTGGCGAAGTCGGTGTCTCGCCGTGTGAGGTCTGCGGAGAATGGAGTTCGGGTCGTTTCTGCTCTGTAGACTGCAAAAACGAGGGACACAGTCGACAGATGCAGGGAGAAGGCAACCCGATGCACGGATCAGAGTGGTCGGACGAACGGCGCGCAAAGATCGTTCAGACTCTCTCTGACGGTAGACTTGAGGGTGAGAACAACCCTAATTACGGTGGAGATTTCCACGGGACCCACATCTGGGAGATGGACGAGGAGAGCGTAGAAGAGTTCCGTGACCAATTCAGTGAGATGCGATCCGGAACCTCTTGGGAGGAGTGGGTCGTCGAGGCCGACTCCGAAGAGATCAAGTCCAATATCGGAGAGTCGGTCGCAGAGTGGTGGCAGGGGTTGGATGACGAGAAGAAGGCGAGGGTGATCGGGCGTGGAGTCGAGAACACGGAGTACCCAGTCGTCGACATATCTGGAGACGACAACCCGATGAAAGATCCCGAGGTTGCAGAGAAGGTGTCGGAGGCGTTGAGGGGGCACGAAATGTTCACCGGATCCGCAGAGTACGTCGAAGAACTCGATCATGTTGTTCGCTCCAGTTGGGAACGAGAGGTTGCCGTTGCGCTGAACGAAGCGGGTGTCGAGTACGAGTACGAGCCGCGGTTCGAGCTGTCAGACTCTGCGTACTATCCGGACTTCCGCGTGGGCGACACGATCATCGAGGTCGAAGGAGTCGCCGAACTATGGGGTCAGCCCGAGAAGATATCCGAGTTCATGAAGCTATACGGTGACGAGTACGAGTTCGTTGTCGTCGGTGACGATGGTGTGCCACACGACAGGCGCTACGACCGAGAAGAATTCAGTGCGAGTGCTGTCGCCGACGGTGGACGAGCAGCGGTGTCGACTGTGGAGGTAGAGCAGATCGAGTACAGTCACCGTGGCAAAGCATACAACATCACGATGGAGGGAACCCCCAATTTCCTCCTCGGGAATGGCGTCCTTACGCACAACACAGACGACGCACAGGCAGCACTTCGGCGGACGATGGAGCAGTTCTCCGACAACACCCGGTTCGTGCTGTCGTGTAACTACTCCTCGAAGATCATCGACCCGATCCAGTCGCGGTGTGCGGTGTTCCGGTTCGCTCCGTTGTCGGACGCCGCCGTCCGCGAGCAGGTCCGGAAGATCGCCGGCGAGGAGGGGATCGAGGTGACGGACGACGGGGAAGACGCGCTCGTGTACGCCGCCGACGGCGACATGCGACGGGCGATCAACTCCCTCCAGGCGGCCGCGACGACCGGTGACGCCGTCGACGAGCAGGCCGTCTACGAGATCACCGCCACAGCCAGACCCGAGGAGATCGAGTCGATGGTGTCGGACGCGCTGGCCGGCGACTTCTCGCGGGCCCGGGCGACGCTGGACACCCTGCTGACGGAGACGGGGATCGCCGGCGGGGACGTGATCGACCAGCTCCACCGCTCCGTCTGGGAGTTCGACCTGGACGACCGCGAGGCCGTCCGGCTGTTGGAACGGATCGGCGAGGCGGACTACCGGATCACCGAAGGCGCCAACGAACAGGTGCAGCTGGAGGCGCTCCTGGCCTCCCTCGCCCTGGAGGAGTAACGGACGGCTCGCTCGCCTGGCCCCGAAAGTTTTCGTGTACGGGAGCGCTACTCGTCTCCGATGTTGTTGGTCCTCCCGGTCGATCTCGACGACGACCTCGGTCGCAAGACCGGGATCGAGACGCCCGTCGTCGGGCGCGACGCGGTCGAGCGAGCGGCGGTCGCGCTGGCGACGAGCGACCCGGAGGACTCCGACGTGAACGTCCTGTTCCAGGCGATCCGGACGTACGACGAGCTCCGTCGGGAGGCCGACGAGGAGGTGGCGGTGGCGGTCGTCACCGGCGTCGACGGCTCCGACGTGGCCGCCAACCGCGCCGTCGGCGAGGAGGTCGACACCGTGTTGGCGTCGCTGACGACCGGCGAGACGGTCAAGAGTGTGCTCGTCACGGACGGTGCACAAGACGAGTCCGTCTTCCCCGTCATCCGGTCGCGGGTGCCCATCGACGGCACCCGGCGCGTCGTCGTCCGGCAGGCCCAGGATCTGGAGTCGATCTACTACACGATGAAGCAGGTGTTGAACGACCCGGAGACCCGCGGGACGATCCTCGTCCCGTTGGGCATCCTGTTGTTGATCTACCCCGCGACCATCGCGGCGTCGTTTCTGAACATCCCCGGCGCCGCCGTGCTCGGGCTGTTGTCCGGACTCCTGGGGCTGTACTCGTTGTTCCACGGCCTCGGGCTGGAGGAGACAGTCGACAACGCCGCCGCCCGGCTCCGCCGCGGACTGTACGCCGGCCGGCTCACGATCGTCACCTACGCCGTCGCGGTGGCACTGATCGTCGTCGGCCTCGTCGAAGGGTTCCGGCAGCTGGAGACCGTCCGGCAGGCCGATCCGGGGCTGTCGGCCGTCCGGGGGGCGGCCCTGTTCGTCCGTGCTTCCGTCCGGTGGTTCGCCGTCGCGGGCGTCACCACCTCGTTGGGGCAGGTGACCGACGAGTACCTCGCCGAGAGCTTCCGGTGGCAGTACGTCAACGCCCCGTTCTACGTCCTGGCGATCGCCATCGTCCTCCACGGGGTGGCGGGCTACTTCCTCCCGCCGGCGGCGGGTGTCGAACCGATCTCGAGCACGCGGCTCGCGGTCACGCTCGCCGCGGGCACGCTCTTGGGGGTGTTGTCCACGCTCACGTTCGCCGTCGCGGAGTCACGCTACAGCGTGGAGCCGGAGCCGCAGTAGCTACTCCCGTTCGCCGCCGTCGGGGCGTTCGTCCGGCTCCGCCTCGATCACCTCGTCCAGCGTCTCCTCGGAGGCGCGCGAGGCCACTCGGAAGCCGACGACCGCGAGCACGATCCCCGAGAGGATGAACACGGCGAGTCGTTGGGTCGCGGACAGCGTCAGGTCGAACACGACGAGGTGGCCTCGGCCGGCGCGCCGCTCCAAGAACCAGCCGGCGAACCCGCGTACGACGAGCCCGAGCGCCCCCAGCCCGAACGGGAGGTTGAGATACGGGGTCCTGACCGCCTCCTCGCGGATGATCTCGTCCAACAGTCTGCCCAGCGAGGCCGTCAGGGCGGCGGCGGTCAGCCACGGGACGGCCGCGTACACGAACCTGACGGCGCCGATGAACGGGGCCGCCGCTCCCCCGGTCACCTCCAGGGCACCGAGCGACGCGCCGACGACCGCGAGCCCGCCGGCGACGACGTACGTCACGACGGACACCTGGCCGGAGTACAGCGCCTCACGGGCTCGTTCCGGGGCGCTCTCGGCCGCCTCGTCGATCCCGAGCCCGTAGTACAGCAACGCCCCGCCCAACAACGAGGTGAGTCCAGCCAGCGCGACGGCCGGGGAGAACTGGACCAACAGGATCGGCAGCAGGATGAGCCCGATCCCGACCGGGACGAGCACCGTCTCTCGGAGCTCCTCGTCGGCCATGAACTGCTTGAGGAGGTAGTACGTCGACTCGATGTCGCGGGCCTGTCGCACGACCACTCGGTCGACGGAGTCGACGGTGAGCCGCGACTCCACGATCGGCACCGCCCGTTCGTCGGCGGCGGAGTCGACGACGACGATCGCCCCGTCGGCGTCGTACCGCTCCAGCACGGAGTCGATCCCGGTCGCCAGCGCTCGATCGCGTCCGACCCCGGAGTCGCCGCTGCCGGAGACGACCGCGACGACCGTCTCCTCGCCCTCGTCTTGGAGGTCGCGGGCCACCCGGAGCGACTCCAGAATAGAGTTGACGACGGCGTCTTCTGGATCCGACAGCCCCACGTCGGTGACGAGCGACCGGACCGCCTCCCAGCCGACGACCGGAGTGCGCACTCCGGACTTGCGGCCGATGTCGTCCGTCCGGTCCACACACAGGACCAGGGTCGTCACACGCTCCCGTCTATCGCCCCCGGTCAAAAATCCTCACTTCGAGACGCTGGGTTGGAATCTGCGGTGGAACCAGTAAGCGCCTCAAACAGTATCTATCGAACATTACGTATTCTCGACATGTACAGAGCATAGTAACGAATTGATCTTGATAGCCAAATTCACAAAGCATACACAGACGCCACCACTACTTAGTTGTATGAGACGACGAGAGTTCTTACGTTCAGCCGCGTGTACGAGCACTGTTGTCACCAGTGGCTGCGCGGCCCTGGCGAGGCCGCCGATCTCAGTTGAGTCGGTAAAGACGACCGTCGAAGACAAGATGAACATACACGTCTTGGTTACAATTTCTAATAATAAAGAATTTAATATTGTAGAGAAACGACTCCAGGCTAGGATTACGAAAGACGAGGAGAGGATAGCATTCGAATCGTATAAAGAGGATATAATAGGAACATCATTCTCGGAAAATAAGTCTTTTCTGATAGTTGGTGTCGACGGAGAACTTCCAATCCAGCCGGACGACTACACTGCATTTGGTCGGATTCGTGGACAAGAGTGGGTGAAAGCCCAGCACGTAGACTCTATCTAGCGTAGGCCCAGGACAGCTTTTTGTGACACCTGCCCCGTTTCGGACCGACACCGCGTAGCAGGGTGGATCCGACCGTTCGAAGCAGGGGGTCGAAGCGAGCGCAGCCGGGTCTCGGGACGTACTGGCTCCCCCCGTGGTGTGCCGCACGACCGCCGTCACGTCCGCGGCAACAACACCAGATGGTGACCGTCCGGGTCGTACAGTTCCACGGAGCCGTCCTCGCGTTCGTGCGGGTGGACCGCTGGGTGGTCGCCGAACGCGCGGTCTGCGGCCGCGACCGGGTCGGCCACCCGGAGCCCGAAGTCGACGTGGACGCCGCCACGAGCACCCGCCAGCCCCAGTTGTGGCTCCCACAGTTCCAGATCCACCTGACGGGCGGCGTCGGCGGGGCCGCGGAGTCGGACGCGCCGGCGTCGTTCGCTGCGGTCGACCGGCTCGAACCCGAGCTCGCGGTAGGCCGCCTCGGCGTCCGCCCGGGAGGCCACCTCCAAGACGAGCTCGAACACGCCGGTCAGCCCACAGCCGTCGTCGCCGAAGCCGGCCACCTCCGGACAGTGGCCGTCCGGGTCGAACGGGTAGACGGAGTGGGCGTCGCCGAACGAGACCGTCTCGGCGTCGGGGAAGCGGGCGCGCCAGGCGGGCCACTCCCGAGCGGGCGTCTCCAGCGCGTAGTGGACGTGGAGTCCGCCGCGGGGGACGGCGTCGGGCCGCCGCAAGACGAGCCGGCTGCCGCCGACGTCGAAGACGGTCTCCGTCGCCGTGCGGTGGGTCGGGACGAGCCCGAGCCGGTCGGCGTACCACAGCGTCGCCCGCGAGAGGTCGGTCGTCTCCAGGGCGAGCCTGGCCAGCGCCGGATCCCGCTCGGCCGTCGTGGTGTCGTCGGTCACGGGAGGCCGTAGCCCGCCGGGGGGCCTGAATCGTTCGCTCGGGCGGCAGGGCAAGGCAAAGTTCATCCCCGCGCCGCCGGTCGTGGCGTGCGTGTTCAGACGCCTCCGCGAGACCGGACCGGGGCTGCTGGTGCCGCTGGCGTGGACATTCGTCACGGCCGCGCACCTGGGGCTGGTCGCCACACGGACCGTGCTGATCGCACACGTCGTGATGACCGTCCTACTGGCCGCGTTCGCGCTGCTGTCGTACGGCGACATGCAGGAGGGGGTGTTACGGGCGTGGCTGTGGGTGATCGTCGTCGGGTTCGTGGTGACGCTCGTCGGGACGGCGTCGTTCCTCGTCCCCGGACCGACGGCCGCGATGCAGACGATCACGGTCGTCGGCTGGCTCGTCGTCCCCGGAGTCGCGCTGGCGTACACCGGGCGGGCCGTCGAGACGGTGGGCGCGAGGCGGCTGTACCTCGCGGCCGGCGGGCTGTCGCTGGCCGGAGCCGTCGTCTACCTTGCCGGGAGTGTCATGCCCGTCGCGCTGCTCGTCGGACTGACGCTGGGGAACGTCGGTCAGACCGCGGGGATTCTCCACGCCGTGGTGAAGTACTGATCGGCGGTGCGGTCGCGGTGTGGGGCCGAGCGGTGGCGGTGCGGTCGCGGTGGAGCACTAGAGCCAGGACGCGAGCGAGGGCCGAAGGCCCGAGCGAGCGCCTTTTTGATCGACATTTTTGCCCCGAGCGGTGAGCGCGCTGCGCGCGCTCACCCGAGGGGGAAAAATGTCGGTTTCACATGAAGTCCTCGATACTCGTGGGTTTGTTGTTGTCGTTCTCGAAGATGGACTCCAGCGAGCGGTCGAGGATCTCCAGGCGTTGTTTCGTGTACTCGCGGCAGTCGAACTCCTCGGCGATCTGGCGGGCGGTGTCCATGTACTTGTTGACGGAGCCACGGTGGACGGTGAGGTTCACGTCGCCGCCGCACTCGCGGCAGTCACCGGTGAGCGGCACTCGGCGGTACTTCTCGCCGCAGTCGAGACACCGGGTCTCCTGGCTGGAGAAGGCCCGGAGGTTGCCGATCAGGTCCGGGAGGAAGTGGTACTCGATCACCCGTTCGGCCACGTCCGTCTCGTCGACGGCCCGGAGCGTCCGCGAGAGGTCGAGTTGAGCGTCCATCTTGTCCATCATCGATCCGAGCGTCTTGTACGCCGACAGCGACGGCCCCATGTGGATGTCCGTCGTGTCGTGGGTGTGGTCGAACCCGTGGTACTGGTTGGCGGTGTCCAGCGTCTCCTCGGCGATCTGGACGTCGACCGTCTCCGGGTCCGCCTGCTCGCGGGTCGCCTCGTAGAACTCCGGAGGGTACTGGTCGACGATGTCCATGTTGTGCGCCTCGTCGTCGATCTCCGTCGGGTCGATCCGGGAAGACATCACTAAGGGCGCGTCCATTTTTCCGCCGCGTTGGTTTGGCAAGAACGTTTCAGAGAAGTTGAGAAGGCCGTCTAGCAGTAACATTACGCAGTCTTCGTCGCCGTCACACTGGGCGACGTGTGTGTCCTCGGCGACGAGCGTGTGCGTTCCAGCGACCGTGAGGTTGTAGGTGTGTGTCGTGTCGCCCGCGACGATCTCCGTGTCCGTCACCGTCGCCGTCGGGACGCCCCCGTCGGGGGTGGCTCGTCGGGGGTCGGGGTCGTCCCGTTCGGCGTCGGAAGTCACGTCGGCGCTCGTGTCGGCCGCGAGCGCGCCGCCGCGAGTCGCCGGCACCGGGAGGTCGTCGCCGACGGCGAGGTCCCGGGCGTCGACGCGCTGTATCTCGCCGTCGCGGGCGACGAGCAGCGAGTGGTCCGGCGTCACAGTCAGCGACCGGTCACCCTCCGCGCGCACCTCGATCAGGTGGTCCGGCGCGGGGTGTTTGCTCACCGCCTCGACTGGGCGGCGGACCTCCTCGCCGTCGGCCGTCACCGAGGGAACCGTCACGTCCACGTCGTCGAGTTCGGAGACGAGCGCTCCGAAGTCGTCGCTGTCTGCGGTCTCCTCGTCCAGATACCGCTCGACGAACGTCTCGATTCGCTCGTGGTGGACCGAGCCAGACCCGTCCTCGTACCACAGTTTCGTGCCCGGGTGGAAGCAGTTCCGACGCTTCGCGGCGTGGAAGTACGGGTGCGCGTAGCCGACGGCCGCGGAGGTGAAGCCGACGACCCGGCCGACCACGGCCGCACTCGTGTGTGGGGCCATCCCGAAGACGAGTTCGCCGACGAGGTCGTCCCGCTCGTTCACCTCGTAGAACGGTGCCAGTCCGTAGAAGCGTTCGAGCAGGTCGTCCACGAAGTCGGCCGTCTTCATCATGTGTTCGGCCGCGCCGTCGGACAACACGACGTCCTGCACCTTCAGCTCGACCAGTTGGTCGTCGTGACGCAGCGGCTCCCCGTCGATGTCCGTCTCGTAGCCCAACTGCCGGAAGTGGCCGGCAGTCACGTCCAGCTCCGACGGCCGGACCGCGGTGACCGGCAGGTCCGTCATGTCGTACCGGACGGTGCCGTCCTTGAACGCCGAGACGCCGTGTTTCGCACGGAGCACGCCCTTCTCCAACGGCTCCGGAGTCTTGTCCGCCGACGACAGCCCTTTGACGCCTTTGAGCATCTCGAACGCCCCCTCGCGTTCGTCGATCGCGTCCAAGGCGTCGGCGAGCTCGGCGTTGAGGTCGACCGTGAACTCCCGGGGGCTCTCCACCTCGCGGTCACAGTGGTCACAGAGGACGCGGCCGGACTCGTCCGGCTCACACACCGTTCCGCAGTCCCGGCACTCGTAGTACGGCTCCGTGTGGCTGCCGCAGTCGGGACACTGGAGCTCGTAGGTGTGACTCTCACAGTCCGGACACGTGCGGTCACCGACCCGGGCTTCGATCACGCCGCGACCGGCGTCCGTCCGGGTGCGGGCCGCCTCGCCGACGGAGCGCTGGCTCCCGCCGGCCTCACCGATGGGGAACAGGGTGTGGACGGCCGGCGACAGCTCCCGGGACTCCGACTTCTCCGGGCGGCCCATCCGGTTGCCGATCCGGGTGGGCGCCCGCTCGCGGACCCGGAACGGCGCGACGGCGCCGACGGCGCGAATCGCGTTGTCGCCGTCGTCGTACGTCCGGGCCGCCTCCGGGAGCGTCTCCCAGGTCCGGGAGAGGCCGTCGGTGACGCCGAGCTGTCGCAGGAACGGCCGGAACGCCGGAATCCGGACGGCGTCGGCCGTTCGGGAGTGTTCGACCAACAACGACTCCAGTGTGTGTGCGACCCGGTCCGTGTGTTCGATCACGAGCACGTCGCCGGTCACCTCGCCGTCGGCGACGGCCGCGGCCAACGCCTCGAAGTCGGCGACGGACACGTCGTGCCAGAGGTAGGTGTAACTCGGGTGTAGCGGGGCGTCGTACGACTCTGCCCACGACAGCGCCTCCTCGGGATCCGGATCGTCCAGTTCCACCGTCGGGTCGTCCCGGAGCGCCTGCACGTCCGCGCCGGCGGCCTCGAACTCCTGGATCCACCACTCCACCGTGTAGGAGGCGGGCGCGAGCGGGTGATTGTTCTCGACGAACTCCCCGTAGTTGACGAGGTACTCGCCGAGATCCAGAATCTCCTCGACGCCGTTGCGGACCTCGAGCGCCTCTTCGGGGTCGTCGATCCGGCGCACGTCGCCGTTGGCCAGCCGGACGGTCGGACCCTCGATGGAGTCCACCGGGACGACGCCCGCGGCCTTCCCCGGCCGTTCCGTCTTGATCTGGGTGCCGGTGGCGAGGAAGTCGTCGACGAGGTGCATCGTCGCCGGGTGGACGCCGGCAGTGGCGAACCCGTGGTTGCGCGCCCGACCGTAGCGGAGCCGGAAGCCGCCCGGCTCGGAGGGGTGACCGAACACCGGGCGACCGGCGATCAGGTCCCGGAGGAACTTCTCGCTGGGCTCCGGCCGCGGCGGCCCCTCCGTGGCCGCCTCCGTGTCGTCCGGGTCGTCCGCGTCCGACGCCGTCTCGTCGCCTGTCGCCTCGTCCTCGTCGTCCGCGTCGTCCGTGTAGTTGCCGTCGATGAGGTCCTGGAGCCACGGCCAGTCCACCTCGTCGAGTTGGCGGGTGTACCGTTGGATCTTCGGGGCCTTCAGCGCGATTCCCTCCGCGAGCACGAGACACATCCCCCCGCGAGCGGAGTTGGTGTCGACCCGTTCGAGGTCGCGGAAGCCGGACACCTCCTTGTCGGAGGTAGCCTCCCCGTCCAGCATGATCGGCATCCGCTCGGCGATGAACTTCGTCTCTTCCGACTTGGGCGTGTACTGGAGCCCGGTCTCGGAGTCGTACAGGTCGGTCTCCTCGGCGTACCGCTCCACCTCGGCGTCGCGGGGGTGGAACTCCGCGATGTCGAGCAACGACCGGGCGTAGTCGGCCACCAGGACCGACAACGCCTGTGCGGTGCCGCCCGCAGACCGGATCGGCCCGGCGTAGTAGACGTTGACGAACTGAGTGCCGTCGTCGTTGTCCAACAGTTCGACCCGGTCGATCCCCTCGATGGGCGCCGCCACGACGCCCTCGGTCAGCAGCGCGACCGCCGTCCGGACCGCTCCCTCGATCTTGCCGGCCGGGGTGTCGAAGTCGCCGACGGTGCCCTCGACGAAGTCCGTCACGAGTTCGAGCGCAGCCTCCTCGCGGGCCATCTCCCCTTCCAGCTCCCGGACCCGCTCGGCGACCCCGTCGATCCCCAGAATGTTCTCCACGCGGTCGGCCATGTCGCGAGCGACCGGGATCTCGATCTCCGGCTCCGGGTCGAGCCCACGCTCTCGTGCGGTCCGTGCGCGGTCGAACGCCTCGTCTAGCTGCTCTTCGAGCCGTTCGAAGTACCGCTCGTCGGCCGGTCTCACGCCACACCACCCCGGACCGACGCGTCTGTGGTCCGGACTCCACCTCGTCGTGTCACGTCAACCTCCTGGGCGCCGGGCCGACAAAAAGTCACGGTGCTGTCTCCACCCCACGATAGTTACTGCCTTGATAGAGCAACACAAATGCAGAAATTACTTCAAACCGCGCATCATCGACTAAACTGCAGATGTCCGAAGACAAGCACGTCGTCGACGAACTGGAGGACCGCTCCGCAGAAGACCGCGACAGTACCCTGGTGAGAAGCACGCTCGTCGTCGAAGCGCTGTAGTCGCCGACCGCGACCACAGTCAGGCCGTCCGGAGGTCGACGTCCGCCCACGCGAGGGCGGCCAACAGGACGACCGGCGCGGCGTAGACCACGCCACGAACACCTTCTACGAGGACCGTCACGACGACCACCTGGAGCACGAAGGCGGCCCCGACGGCGTACGAGACGACGACGTAGACGGCCGGCCAGGTGAGCTCGCGGCGCCGGACGGCGTCGAGCCCGCGGGACCGGACGTTCTCGACGCCCAGCAGGTCCGAGGCGATCCAGTAGCCGTCCCCGTGGAAGAACGGGTTGAGCGCGAAGACGACGTCCGAGAGCACGGCCGCGAGCACCAGGAGTGCGGCCGTCCCGCCGGCGCCGACGGCGACTGCCGCCGCGACCGGGAGGGCCGTCAGCGACTCCGCCAGCGGGCCGGCGACGTTGATCCACACCCGCCTGTTGCGCGGCAACAGCCACGCGCCGGTGGTGTCGGTGACGACCGCCGGGACGACCCCGTTGACCGTGTCGATCCGGATGGACGAGTCGAAGTGGCGGCTGGCGGTCGCGTAGTGGCCGAGCTCGTGGACGGCGACGAACGGGAGCGTCGCGGGGAACAACGCCGCCACGAGCCAGAGGCTCGGCGGGTCGGCCGCGAGCGCCCGGAAGGCCGGCGCCCGCGCGACGGCGACGGCGACGAGCGCCGCCACGGCCAGCAGCGTCGCCAGCAGACGCGGCCACAGCCGTACCTCTGCGGGCGGGTGGAGCCTGACCACCGGTTCCCCCTCCCGGAGGAAGCCGTCCTCGCGGTACCGGTCGAACAGGTCGATCACCGTCTCCGGGTCGACGGCCGACGACTCGTCTAACACCGCCTCCCCGCCGTCGCGCTGGCGACACAGCGCCTCGCGTGTCAACTCCTCGGTCGCGAACAGCCGGAGGAGTTCCACCGTCTGTCCGTTGACCGCCCGTACGTCGCCGTCCGGGGCGCGGACGTAGTGTTGGCCGTCCGTCAGGCACCAACTGAACCCGTACGCCGTCTCCTCGCGTTCCGTCTCAGCCCGCATCGGAGACGAGTGCGTCCGCGAGCGCGTCGGTCACGTCCGTCACGCCGCTTCGGTCCGCCAGCGCGAACCGGCCGCCCGCGTTCACCTCCAACACAGTGTGGTCGCCGCCGTCCACTCGGAGGTCGACGGCGGCGTACCGCATCGGCGAGACGGCGACCGCCTCCCGAACGTCCGCGACGGCGGCGGCAGAGAGGTCGGCCGGCACCGCGTCCGGGTGTTCGTCGCCGGTCTTGAACGAGAACCCCTCCACGTCGGAGACGTACTCGAAGGCGCCCAGGAACTCCCCGTCGAGGACGTAACACCGTACGTCGTCGCCCGGGACGAGCGCCTGGAGGAACACGGGCGTGGTCAGGCCCTCCAAGACGTCGGCGTCCGCCGCCGTCAGCGCCTTCACGCCGCCGAACTCCGCGACCGGCTTGCAGACGACCCGCTCGTGTCGCTCCAGGAACGCTCGGGCGGCGGCCGTGTCGGAGGTGGCGAGCGACGGCGGCACCGGGAGCCCGGCCTCACCCAGTCGACAGCAGGCGGCGACGCTGGTCTCCTGCCACCGGAGCCCGTCGAGTCCCGGGAACACCGTCCCGCCGGCGGCGTCGACAGTCCGCAGGAGGCTCCGGAACAGCCCGCGGTACTCCCGGAGCTGGGTGAGTGCCGCGTACGGGTTGTCGTCCTCGCTGACGACGCCGTCCGTGTAGTCCCTGATCGCCGGGACGAACAGCCCGTTGTGTCGGACGAACACCCCCGTCACGTCGTCGACGGACAGCGTCGTCCCGTCGACGGTGAGGCTGCCCGCGCCCGGGTCGAGCGTCAGCGGCCGCTCGCTGGGCCACTCGTCCGTGTCGACCGTCACCGCCTCCGTCCCGCGTTCCCGGACGGCCGTCGCCAGCGCGTCGAACTCGTGGCCGAAGTAGTTGCCGACGAGGAGTACTGTCATCCCCGACCCGTCGTTGCTACCGCGATATAAAACCTTGAGACAGCAGACAGCGAGCGAAACCAGTCACTCCGTCCGCGGGACGGCGACGGCACCGGCGGCGAAGGCGACGACCGCCAGCGCCGTCAGGACCGCGAGGTTTCCGGTCGTCCCCAGCGGCGGCGCCGGGAGGCCGGTGCCGGTCGGCACGAACGTCACCGTCCGGACGCCGCGGGCGAAGTAGGTGAGCGGAGAGAGGAACTCAACGGTGCCGAACCACGAGGGCAGCAGCGACGGCGTCACGAACGTGTCCGACAGGAACAGCAGCGGGAGCGCCACGGTGTTGGAGGCGGCGATCACGCCGTCCTGCGAGTCGGCGACCCGGCCGAGCACGGCCCCGAACCCACAGAACAACACGACCGCGAGCACGACGAACGGGACGAGCAACACGAGCGCCGGGGACACCGGGATCTGTGCGCCCGTCAACGACAGGACGAGCCCCAGGATGAGCCCGGCCGCGACGCCGATCACGCCGAGGTTGACGAGCGTGTGGGCGGCCAGCCACTCCGCGCGGGACAGGGGCGTGGTCGCCAGCTTCTCGAACCGGTGGTCGTCGCGGTGACGGGCGATCTCCGACCCGATCCGGGACAACGGCGTGAACAGGACGACCGTAGCGAGGTAGCCCGGGACGTAGTACGCCGGCGGGGCGGTGAACAGCCCCCCACCGCCGGGGCGAGTCCGGACGAGCGCGCCGAACACGACCACCAGGATCACCGGGAAGAAGAAGGTGAAGAACACCGCCGTCTTCCGTCGGAGGAACGACCGCGTCGCGGCCGTCGCCTCCGCCCGGATCCGACCCAGACGGCTCACGCCTCCACCTCCGGTTCCTCGCGGTCGCCGTCCCCCGTGACGACGCTCGCCCCGGGCTGGTGGTGGCCCTCGAACGTCTCGCCCGTGAGCCGGAGGTAAGCGTCTTCCAGTCCCGGCTCCGTCCACGTCAGCGCGCCGTAGGCGACCCCGGCGTCGTCCAACGCCGTCACCGCGCTGCCGATCTCCGCCGTCGCCACCCCCTCGACTGCCGCCTCACCGTCGCCGACGGCCACGGTGAAGCCGGCGTCCCGGAGCGCGTCGGCGACGGCGCTCGCGGGAGTGTCTTCGCCCGGCTCGACGACGAGCCGCGCTGGGCCGGCGTGGTCGGCGACGAGCCCCGCCGGCGAGCCGACGGCGACCAACTCCCCGCCGCGCAGCAGTCCGACCCGGTCGCTCAGCCGTTCGATCTCCGACATCGAGTGGCTCGTCAGCAGGACGGCCGTGCCGTCGGCCGCCAGCGACTCCACGAGCCGCCACACCGCGCGGCGGCCGGCCGGGTCGATCCCGGTCGTCGGCTCGTCTAAGAACAACAGCTCCGGATCGTTGACGAGCGCGGCACCGACGCAGGCGCGACGGCGCTGCCCGCCCGACAGCTCCTCGTACCAGGTGTCGGCGGCGTCCGTCAGTCCCACGTCCTCGATCACGGCGTCGACCGGCCGCGCATCGTCGTACAGCCCGGCGTAGTAGGCGAGCAGTTCCCGGACGGTGAGGCGGCTCGGTGGCGCGAACTCCTGGGGGAGCAGCCCGATCCGGGCGCGGTCCACGCCCGTCGGCGACTCGCCGAACACCCGGACCGTCCCGTCGACGCTCGTCGTCCCCGTGAGCGCCCGGACGAGCGTGGTCTTGCCGGCACCGTTCGGCCCGACGAGCCCGAACACCTCGCCGGCGTCGACCGCCAGCGAGACGCCGTCTAACGCGACGGTGTCGCCGTACGCCCGTTCGACCCCCTCACAGACGACGGCTGGCTCCGCTGTCATACCGAACGCTCGGGGGTGGGCCGCGTAAAGCGTGTCGAACCGGGGGCGAGGGGAAAGACCACTGTAAAAGCCGTACCGAGAGTGGTGTAGTTGACCCCTCGCACAACAACATCAACTACTCTGCTAGATATTGTTCAGTAGGTTTAAATTGTTTCGAGGTGACCGGGCTGCCGCAGCTATGCCAAGAAGACGCTCGGTCCTCCAAGCCATCGGCGGTGCAGTAGGTGTGACGGCGGCAACCGGAATCGGGACGGCAGCGACGGACAGTCCGACGGCAGACGACGGTCCAGTCGGAACCGCGGGCGCCGGCAACGACCGGCGACTCCCGGTGTACGCGAGTGGAACGCTGGACGTTCGACTCGCCGAGGCGAGCGAAGACACGTACACCGTTCACAGAGTGTTCCGGAGCGAGGCGCTTGAAGAGCGCTACGGAGACCCAGAGTTCCGGTACGAGCCGCGGACGGTCTCAGAGGAGTTCGTCTCCGAGGCGGTTCGAGACGACGACAGACAGAGCTACAGCTTCCAAACGAGCGAGGTGATCGGCACACAGGCCGAACACGCGACTGCGGAGGCGAAGATCTGGAGCCAGGCGTCCGACCTAGGTGGATTGGACGTGCCGACAATCGACGGGAACGTCCCGTTGTACCAGTACGACAACGGAGACGACGCCGAGAACAAACAGAATCGTGGGTCTCCGTTCAACGTCGCCTGGGAGACGAAGGATGTATCGCTTATAGAAAATCAGATGTTTTGGGGTCAGAACGGGTCCATCTGGGCTAACTACACCTCAGTCGTTCCACAGCTGAAGATTGACCACCACGTCAACCCCCCGAACGGTGGGACAAAGAAGACTGATGCCCACGTCATGAAGGCGCTCCACGCTCCAACATGTGAGTTGAACAGCTACCAGTACCACATACGGCTGTACGACGTGCCGTTTGATGGGGTCGAGACAATCGGTCAGGCACACAGAGATCCCTGTTACCACGGGAAACTCAGTGAGTTTCTCGGGCTAGACGTTCACTGGGGAATCGATACGGCAAAGAGCGCGGCCGTAGACTTCTGGGAAGAGGGCCACGGAGTGAACCATGAGAGCGTGTACGTCGGCAACAACTCAAGCGAGTTCAGTTCACACGACGGGTCCTGGGCGTTTTTCGACGCCTAAACACTGTCTCCACCCCGCCCAATATTTAAATGAGTGCGTATTTGCCACCAGCGAGTACGAGACAGGCGATCAAACACGGATTGACTGTTGGGCTTGTAGGAACTATTATTACAAATATTGTATTGTTTTTTAATAAGTTTAGTTACATTCTATCTAATTCTAATTTTGCAATACTATTTATTTCATATATAGTTTCTTTTATTTTTTATTTTTTACTGCCTTGTGCTGTGATTGGGGTACCAGCGACGTTGTACTTCAGACTTGGGCTGCGGTTGCCGGCCACCGTACTCGTAGGGACGTTGGTATTCTGGGGTGTCATCGGTGGAAACACACGGCTCCCGTTCATGTATGTTCTTATACAGGTACCGCCGATGTGTGTGATGTACGCCGTCGTCGGCGCGCTGGAGTGGTACGTCCGTGACTGGCGTGGCACGCTTCCGACAGGTCGCGTGTCGTGAGCCGTGTCGTCGGCCGAGGCCCCGCACCCGAGCGGTTCCGACCGCCGTACGCCGGTCGCCCGGGTCGCACAGACGAGAGTCGCCCTCGGTGCCGGGCCAGAGAGAATATAGCTTCTGCCGCCGACGACCGACCCGTGCGACTGCCCTCCCCACAGACGACGACTCGAACGGCGCTCCGGTACGGCGTGCCGGCTGGACTGCTCGCGTCGGTGCTCCTCACTCCCGTGTTGCTCGCCGTCGGCGGCGGCCCCCTGGTCCCGACCGACGACCTAGCGGGGACGCTGATTGCAGTCGTCTTCTTCCTCGTCTCGTACGGCCTGGGACCGGTCGTGGTCTTCGGGGTGCCAGTGGCGTTGTACCTCAGATTCGGGCTGGTGTCGCCGGCACCCGTGTTCGTCGGTGTCTCCGTGGCGTTGCTCGCCGTCGGCGGCGGCCTGTCGGTGTCGTTGTTGTTCGTTCTCTTCCAAGACGTTCCGGCGGTCGTGGTGTACGCCGTCGTCGGCACGCTGGAGTGGTACGTCCGCGACCGGCGTGGGACGCTCCCGTCGGAGTCGGACGCGACCACCACGGGCTGACAACTAAGTGCGACGACGCCACACGACCGGTGTGCGACGGTCACAGCCCCGCGAGGGAGACGGCGACGCGACCCACGTGACCGTCGGTGCGACCGCCGCGTTCCTCACGGTCGCGCTCGGCGTCGGGCTGCTGGCCGCCCCCGTCGCCGCCCACCAGTTCGTCTCCTTCGACCGAGCGCCGGTGGCGGGCACCGCCGGCGAGACCGTCGAAGTGCCGATCAATCTCCACCGTGTCGACCGCACGACCGTCCGGCTGTCCGGCCCCGATGTCGACGTGTCCGTCGTCGTCCGCGACGACGGCGACGGCCGGGTGACGCTCCTCTTAGAGACGACCCCGCCAGACGCCGCCGGACGGCTCGAACTCCGGGCGGTCGGCGGGCGGGTCGCGGCGACCGAGACGGACACACGCCTGAGGCCCGGGAACTACACCGTCGCGCTGTCCGTCCCCCGAGGCGTGGGCGACGAGACGACGCTGACGATTCGAGCGCCCGGGTCGACGGACGGTGCAGGGAGCGCAGCGACGACAGAGACCGCGGGGGCAACGTCGCCGGGGACGGAACGCCCGTCGGGGGGAGTGACGACCCCGCCGGCGGCAGCGGTCGCCGACGGTGACACCCCCGGAACGAGCCCAGCACTGCTCCTGGCGGCGTTGTTCGGGCCGGCGGTGCCGGTCGTCGCGCTCGCGGTGCTGTCCCGCGCCGTCTCCGGCCGCTGACGGGCTGTAAACCCGGAATCGAGTTAATTTGTGACCCGAACCGTTAACGTCTCGGCTGTGCAGTGTTCGAGCATGTACGACGAGGACGACCTCGCGTCGATCCGCGAGTCCCGCGAGGAGTGGGAAGCGGAGACGCGCGACCCGGTACTGGACCGACACGGCGAGCGAAGAGATCGGTTCGCCACCGTGTCGAATCTGGAGGTCGACCGGCTGTACGGGCCGGAGGACGTGGCCGACATCGACTTCGAGGAGGACATCGGGTTCCCGGGCGAAGAGCCGTACACGCGCGGGCCGTACCCGACGATGTACCGCGGCCGGACGTGGACGATGCGGCAGTTCGCCGGCTTCGGCACCGCCGAGGAGACGAACGAGCGGTTCCACTACCTCACGGACAACGGTCAGACCGGGCTGTCGACGGCGTTCGACATGCCGACGCTGATGGGGAAAGACTCCGACGACCCACTGTCGGACGGCGAGGTGGGCAAAGAGGGGGTCGCGGTCGACACCCTCCGCGACATGGAGATCCTCTTCGACGGGATCGACCTGAGTGAGGTGTCCACCTCGTTCACGATCAACCCCAGCGCCCCGGTGATCTACGCCATGTACATCGCGCTGGCGGACCAGCAGGGTGTCGACCGGGACCAGCTCCGCGGCACCATGCAGAACGACATGCTGAAGGAGTTCATCGCACAGAAGGAGTGGGTGATCCCGCCGGAGCCGTCGTTGGAGACGGTGACGGACACGGTCGAGTTCGCCGTCGAGGAGACGCCCGGGCTCTACCCGATCTCGATCTCGGGGTACCACATCCGCGAGGCCGGCTCGACGGCGATCCAGGAGCTGGCGTTCACGCTGGCCGACGGGTTCGCCTACGTGGAGGCCGCCCGCGAGCGCGGCCTCGACACGGACGAGTTCGCCCCGCAGCTGTCCTTCTTCTTCAACTCCCACAACTCGATCTTCGAGGAGGTGGCGAAGTTCCGCGCGGCCCGCCGGATCTACCAGAACGTGATGGGCGAGTGGTACGACGCCGAGAAGCCGGAGTCCAAGCGGCTGAAGTTCCACACCCAGACGGCGGGCCAGTCGCTGACCGCCCAACAGCCGCTCAACAACATCGTCCGCGTGACGATCCAGGCGCTGGCGGGCGTGCTCGGCGGGACACAGAGCCTCCACACCAACTCCTTCGACGAGGCGCTCGCGCTCCCCTCCGAGAAGGCCGTCCGAGTGGCGCTGCGGACCCAACAGATCATCGCCGAGGAGTCCGGTGCCGCCGACTCCGTCGACCCGCTCGCCGGCTCGTTCATGGTCGAGAGCCTCACCGACGAGGTCGAGGAGAAGGCGATGGCGTACATCGAGGAGATCCGCGAGATGGGCGACGGCTCGGTCCGCGACGGGGTCCTGAAGGGGATCCAGGAGGGTTACTTCCACCGCGAGATCCAGGAGTCCAGCTACGAGTACCAGGAACGGGTCGACGCCGGCGAGGAGACGGTCGTCGGTGTCAACGAGTACGAGATCGAAGAGGACACCGAA
The DNA here is from genome assembly GCF_041361465.1 of Halobaculum sp. MBLA0143. NCBI lineage: Archaea > Methanobacteriati > Methanobacteriota > Halobacteria > Halobacteriales > Haloferacaceae > Halonovum > Halonovum salinarum. The sequence continues at coordinate 2,892,299 of NZ_JBGKAC010000001.1, read as the reverse complement.
CCCGACCTGTTGTCGGTCGACGAGGAGGTTCAGGAGCGCCAACTGGAACGGCTCGAGTCCGTCAAGGAAGAACGCGACGACGACGAGGTGCGCGAACGGCTGGCGGCGTTGGACGACGCACTCGACACCGAGGAGAACGTGATGCCGTACATCGTGGACGCGGTGAAGGCGTACGCCACGATGGGCGAGATCATGGATGTGTTCGAACGCGAGTACGGCTCCTACCGGGAGACGGTGGGGCTGGCGTCGTAGCTCGATCGCGGCGAGCGACACCGGTGCGGCGGTGCCGTCTCACTCCCCGTCGACCTCGCGGACCACCGCGGGGAACTCGGCGAACGACGCGGCGCGGTGGTCCGGCTCCCCGTACCGCGGCTCGTCGTCGTTCTCGACCCACACGGAGGTCATCCCGAACTGCTCGGCCATCAGCAGATCCTCGTCGTACTCGTCGCTGACCATGGCCACACGCTCGTCGCCCTCGGGCAGACAGTCGACGTACCCCCGTGGGTGGGGTTTCGCCCGTCGGATCTCCGAGGAGACGACGAGTTCGCCGAAACACTCCAACACGTCGTGGTCGGCCAGTACCGTCTCGATCCACGGCCGGACCCCGTTGCTGAAACAGACGAGCGTGTGGTCGGCTGCCAACGTCCGGAGCGCGGCGGCGTGTGCTGCCGGCAGCTCGGGGTCGAGCCAACGCTCGTCGAGGTACTCGCGGCACGCCCCGCGTGACGCCCCCGTGACCGTCGAGAGGAGATCGAGATACTCCTCGGTGGTCCGGAGGAACCCGTCGCGGAACGCGAAGTACGCGAGCGCGACGCGTCGCAGCTCTGTCTCGGGATCGACGCCGAGGATCCGCTCGAGTTGTTCGTGGGGGTCGTCGTGGTGGGCCACGACGCCGCCGTAGTCGACGACGAGGTGCATCCTGGATGCGTGAGACGGGAGAGGCCGAGTTCAAGCTACCGGGGCTGTGGTGGGCCGCCCGGCCGTGTCGCCCTCTCGACCGCCGGGGCCGTCAGACCCTCTCGACGTTCACGGCTTTGTCGTCAAGGTACACGTCACTCGACCCCTTCTCCATCCGGAGCCCGTGGTAGCGAACCCCGTTGCCGGTGAGCCAGCCGGCGGTCTCGTCGGCGACGCGCCAGGGCCGGGCGGTCCAGATCAGGATCGTGTGGCCCCGAGAGTACAGTTCGTCGACAATCTCGGCCACCCGCTCGTTCAGGTCGGCCGCGAGCGCGTCCTCCCACCACGGCGCTCCCTCGCCCGTCGTCAGCGTCTTGTCCACGTCGACCGCGATCCGGGCGGGGTCGCGGTCGGCACGGGCCTCGATGGCGTCCGCGATCTCGGTCGGGCTGGCGTCGGCCGGCGGGTCGTCCAGTCGGAGGAGGTCCTCGCTCACGGACGTGGTGAGGGGTCGGCAGAACAAGCGCGTTGCGGTCGTCCGTCACGCTCACGTTCGTCCCCGACGAACCGGGCGTGTGCCACACACGACCGAGAGCGGCGTACGGATCTACTACGAGACGGACGGCCGCGGCACCGTCGACGGGACCGAGACCGTGGTGTTCCTGGGTGACTTCGGCCTCGGCCCGTGGCAGTGGGCCTGGCAGGCGGGTGCGCTGGCGGGTCCGTTCCGGACGGTCGTCCCGACGACACGGGGGGCTGGCCGGTCGGACGCGCCGCCGGGGCCGTACGAGATCGACGATCTCGTCGCCGACGTAGAGGCGGTGTTGTCGGCGGTCGGCGCCGACTCTGCACACGTCGTCGGGGCCGGGCTGGGCGGCCACGTCGCGATCCACGCCGCCCGGCGACTCGGGCGGGTCGACCGACTCGTCCTGTTGGGCACGGCCGCGTCGCCGTCGGCGTACGATCCGGGGGCGCTCGCCGCGGACCCGAACGACCCCGACGCGGTCCGAGAGTCGCTGACCGCCGGGCTGACGGAGGAGTTCCGAACCGCACGGTCGGAGACGGTCGACCGGATCGTGGACTGGCGGACGGCAGAAGACGCCCCGCCGGCCGTCTGGGAGGCGCAGGCCGACGCGGTGACGGACGCGACCGACTGGCTGTACGAGGTGACCGACGAGACACTGGTCGTCCACGGCGCGGACGACGCCGTCGTCCCGGCGGCGGCGGGCGAACGGCTCGCCGACGACCTCCCCCGCGGGGAGTTCCACGCCGTCCCGGACGCCGGCCACCTCGTCGGCGTCGAGGCCGCACGTCCGGTGAACGACCGGCTCCACGCCTTCCTCGGGGAGTAGTACGTCCCGTTCGTCCCGGATCTCTCCCCGTTCGGCCGCGAGAGCGCCGTCAACTACATTCAGTTAGAGCAATCAGTCGCGGTGTGAACGGGGCCGACGAAGGAGTGGCTGCGACCGAGGCGGCGACGGGCTCGGCGGACGACACGGCCGAGACGGACGAGAGCCGTGGGAACGACGGCGACGTGGGGGCTGGCGGGGCCGACGGTGGGGGCGCGAGCGGTGAGGGACGGTTCTCCCGACCCCCAGACAGGGCCGCCCGCGGGCTGGGTGTGGTGACGCTCACCGCGCTCACGTCGTTGCTCGTCCTGGCGACGAGCAGGGTGCCGGCGCGTCCCGGGGCGCTCCCGACGTTTCTGGAGACGCTGAGCGTCGCGTCGGTGGTGCCCATCGTGCCGCCGTTCGTCTACGTGTACGCCCTGTTGGGGGGTCTCGGCTACGTGTTCACCAGGATGTACAAGACCGACACGGCAGACTGGCGGTTGTTCCAGTGGAGCGTGCGACTGATCGCCGCGCTCCCGGTGGCCGTCGGGACGTACCTCTTCGTCGGGCTGGTGCTCCCGGAGACCGTGCTCGAAGGGGCGACCGACGCCAGCGCGAGCGGCGGTATCGCCAGCGACGGTCCGCGACGGGTCGTCGCCGGGGTGGCGTTCGTCAGCGGGCTGTTCGTCGACACCGCCTACGACCGGCTGGACGCGGTTGCACGCCGACTGCTCACGAGCGGGAGCGGCTCCGACGACGACGACACCGACGACGACACCGACGGGGGAGGCGACACCGACGACACCGACGACGAGAGTCGGACACCCACCGACGACACCGACGACGGCGAGGCAGCCGACACGACGGACGGAGCCGGGGGGGACGGCGGAGACGACGACGGCGGCGGGACGGCCGACGAGACGACGGACGCGGACGGTCGAGGCTGACGCGATCGGGGCGCGCGCAAGACACTTCGGGGCGGGAGCCGGAGACGGAGGCGTGACACTCCGGTTCGCACTGTTGAACGCGGCCCACGAGGACGAACACACGACACGGAACTTCAGACGGGAGCTCGACGCCGAACTCGTGGAGTTCGACGCGAACGACGGGGAACTGCCGCCGGCCGTCGACCCAGAGTCGGCGACGACCCCCGGTGCCGGCGAGTTCGACGCTGCGGTCGTCACCGGATCGCGGGCGTCTGTCTACTGGGACGAAGCGTGGATCCCGCCGTTGATCGACTGGGTCCGTGAGGCCGCAGACGCCGGGCTGCCGGTGTTGGGGGTGTGTTACGGCCACCAGGTGTTGGCCGAGGCGCTGGGCGGCCGCGTCACGGGGATGGACGAGTTCGAGATCGGCTACCGGGAGGTGCGTCACCACGGCGACGAACTGTTCGCCGGGATCGACCGGGAGTTCACCGTGTTCACCACCCACGGCGACACGGTGGTAGACCTCCCGCCGGCGGCCGTCGAACTCGCCGAGAACGACCACGGGCTCCACGCCTTCCGGCAGGGTCACTGTTGGGGCGTCCAGTTCCACCCGGAGTACGACCGCGAGACGGCCGAACACGTCACCGACGGGAAGCGGGAGCGGCTGGGCGAAGACAGAGTGGAGACGGTGTTGGCCGGGATCGACGAGGAACAGTCCGCCGCCGCCTGCGAAGCTAAGCGACTGTTCGACAACTTCGAGCGGTACGTTCGCGGGCTGTCGACGGCGTGAGTCGCGTCACTCCCCGTCGGCCGGCTGCCAGTCACCCTGCTCCAGCGTCCGTTGGACGGCGTCCTCGCCGACGGCGGCCGCCAGCCGCTCGAACCCCTGTCTGTCGGCACGGTCGCCCGCGTTGGCGACGAGCCGCGAGACGATGAACTCCGGCGTCGACTTCCCCAGGCTGTCGAACCGTGGCTGGTAGTCCACCCGAAGCTCCAGGTCGTCCGTCAGCCCCTCGGCGAAGATACCGTCGATCCGGGCGGTCTCCGGCAGCGGCGAGAGGTCGTCCGCGAGGTGGGTGACGTACACCCCGACGGCACCGCGGTCGACCGTCAGCTCCACGAGCCCGTTGAGCAGGTCCGCCGCCCGTCCCGGCTCCGTGATCGCCTCGAACTCGTCGACCAACATCAGCGTCTGCCCGTCGCCCGACAACGGCGGGACGATCGACCGGAGCGTCGACTCCAACACGCCGGCGTTGAACGAGGCGTGCCGGCGGTGGAACACGACGCTGTCGAACGCTCCCACTTCGGCCTCCTCGGCCGGAACGGGCAGCCCCATCGCCGCCAGGAGTGTCACCTGACACAGCGTCTCCAGTAACGTCGTCTTCCCGCCGGAGTTGGCGCCCGTGAGCACGCTCACCCGGTCGCCCTCGGGGACTCGTCGGCGGTCGTGATCGCCGACGCCGTACGTGATGGGCTGCACCTCGCCGGACAGCGTCAGGTTGCGGGCCTCGCGGACGGCCACGCCGTCGCCGCCGAGCCGCGGGCGGACGAGGTCGCGGGCGGCCGCGAACCGTGCCAGCGACAGTCGGAAGGCGATATCGTCGACGGCGGCGACGGCCGTCTCTACGTCCGTCCCCGCGGCGTCGACCGCCGCCGACAGCTCCGTTCGCACCGTCTCCGCCCGGTCGGCCGCCCGCGTCTCCAGGTCGTCGGCGAGCGCCCGCAGGGTCTCCCCGACGAAGTCCGCCGCGTCCCGGGCGTCGTCAGGCGCCACCGCCCGCACCTCCGCGCTCCCGAGGCCGGTCTCCTCGGCGACGTACTCCACGGCCGCAGACTGGAAGGCGTCCGCGTCGCGCGTGCCCCGGCTCCGGACGGTCTCGACCACGTCCAGCGCGGAGTCGCGCAGGTCGGCCGCCGCCGACTGCCGTTCGCGCAGTCGGTCCAGTCGCTCGTCTGCTCCCTCCCGGACGGTCTCCCCGTCGAGGTAGCGCAGGGCGTCGGCCGCCTCCCGCAGCGCCGTCTCGTCGACGTCCGCCAGCGCCTCGAAGTGGCTGCCGTCTAACCCGGCGGCCCGCAGCTCCAGCACCGTCTCGACGGCCGCCCGGTCCGTGCCGTCCGCCTCGTCGTACCGCTCGAAGGCGTCCAAGGTCGCCTCCCGGGCGTCGTCGTCGAGCGCCTCCCACGCCTCCCGGGCCGCGAGCACGTCGTCCAGCCGTGACTCCCGGGCCGCGCGGTCCGGCAGCGGTGTCAACACTCTGATCCGGTCGCCGGCGTGTCGGGTGACGGCGTAGTCGGCCGCGAGGTCGAGCAGGTCGTCGTAGACGCTCCGGGCGTCGCTGGTGGCGAGCACCTCCATCGCCCCCTCGCCGGTCGCTCGCCGGAGAATCCGGGTCGCGCGTCCGGCGGTGACCCCGGCGTCTGTCAGGGCACGCACGTCCGCCGACTCGATGGCTCGTACGGCTCGCTCCTCGCCCAGCGACTCGCGGAGCGTCGCGGCCGTCTTCGGCCCGACACCCCAGTACCCCTCCAGTGACATGCTGGTGTGGTCGGGCGGTCGGAACTTAGTTCGTTGCGGTCCGGGGGCGAGGGTTCAGGTACGAAGACGGGGCGAAAGCGCCTTGTGTTCGGATTGCGAATACGCAGACGAAGACAGATGAACGAACAACTGCTCCCACTGGCGATGCTCGACATCGCAGAGGACGGTCGACTGGAGGGAATCACCCGCTTCCAGAAGCTCGTCTTCCTCGCACAGCGGGAGCGGGAAGGAGCCAGTCCGTACGACTTCCGTGCGGACGACTACGGTCCGTTCTCGCCGGACCTGTACGACGACATCGACCGGTTGGTCGACGGCGATCTGATCGACTACGACGAGGAGGAGACCGAGTTCGGGAACAAGGTACAGGTGTACACGCTGACAGACATGGGGAGACGAGCCGTCGAGAACTCCGACGAAATGGACTTCCCAGTACCGGAGGGCGAGTTGGAGGAACTCGGCGACGACTTCGAGGACGTAGACCTATGGGACCTGCTGGAGTACGTGTACACGGAGTACCCGCGGATGGCGCGCAACAGCGAGTTGTCTCTCGTTTGAGTTGCTGTCACTCGATTCTACATCGTCTGGCCCTTCGTCACCTCCGTCGGCGTCCTGTTTGGCAGCGTCGATCAGATCGTTCGTCGTTTCGTTTCTCTCTGCGGTCTCACCGTCAGAATCCCTTCTCTCTGCATCTTCCAGTCCCTCCACGTAGACACGGGCGATTCTACTGTCACGGATGTAAACGCTACCGCGACGGTTCTTGAGTATTCGGTCGTCACCAGAGACACCGACTTCAGTCCACTTCGGGTCCTCGACGACGAGATCTCGGGAGTCGACACTCCAGTTTCCGAGTTCACCTGTGATCCGGTCGCCGTCTGTTGTGACGACTCGGATTTTGTCGCCTCCTGGGCTTTTCTCGACGGCTTCGAGTCTCGTCCGCCAGACCTTGTTCGGCGCGTCGGGGAGTTGACCGATCAGGCGACCACTGTACGCACAGTATAGCCCAAGAATCGATGCCACTACTACGAGATTTGCATAGTTTATAATCACAAGTACGGGCGCCTGAACCAGTGGTGACAGTTGTCGAACTGTAGGGTACCACGGAGACGACGGGTAGCTGAAGACGAGGAGCCAGAGTGTGTAAAACACTGCTAATATTAGTAAGCCACACAGCGACACCACAATACTCACCACGACAGTGTCAATCCGGCCGAGCCGGTCACTCCGCTCGACACCGTCGAGGTACAGCTTCACTCCGAGCCAGCCGGGCAGAATCAACAACAGTATCGAGACCAGATTGAACGCCTGGACCCCGCCGAGCACCATTCACACGGCGGTAGACAATCCCGGTAAGAGTAGTTTCCGATTCACCAGTCGCTACCGATTCACACCCACCGGGGGAAGGAACCTCACTCCGACTCGGCGACGACGGGCTGGCCGTCGTCGGCTTCGTCGACGTCGTCGCCGGCGGTCGGGTCGGCCGCGTCTAAGCTCCCGCCGAGGGCGGTCGCCAGCTCCAGGACCGCGTCGACGTGGTCGTCTCGGGCGGCACGTAGCGACATCGGTGTCACGCCGGTCTCCCGGTAGCTGTCGAGCGCCTCGTCAGACACCACTCCACGCTCCGTGAACTGGCGAGCCAGCGCCAGCAGCAGACTGTGGACGTGGAGCAGTTCGTTCTTCTTCATCCCACCATTCGTACGGCGGTCTCGGTCTTCAAACCCGTAGATTCCACAAGAGTTACCACTCGTCAGATCCGGCCGTCTCGTCGGTCACGCCACGCTCCCCGACACCACCTTCGCCGCGACGAGGACGGGGTCCCAGACGGGGGAGAACGGGGGTGCGTACGCCAGGTCCGTCCGCTCCAGTTCGTCGACCGTGAGCCCGCCGGTCAGGGCCGTCGCCACGGTGTCGATCCGGACGGCCGCCCGGTCCGTGCCGACGACGCTCCCGCCGAGCAGTCGCCCGGTGTCGCGGTCGGCACACAGTGTCACCGTCGTGTCGGCGTTCCCGGGGTAGTAGCCCGACCGCGAGCCGGCCGTCACCGTCTCGGAGACGGGGTCGAAGCCCGCCTCGCGGGCCCGGTCGTGGTCCAAGATCCCGGTCCGGCCACACTCCTGGTCGAACGCCTTCACCACTGCCGTGCCGGCGACACCGCCCGTCGGCGTCGGGTCGCCGGCGACGGTCGCGCCGACGGCCCGGCCGGCACGGTTCGCCGTCAGCCCCAGCGGGACCCACGTTCGCCGGCCGGTGACGACGTGTTCCGCGACGGCGCAGTCGCCGGCGGCGTACACGTCCGGCGCGCTCGTCCGGCCGTACTCGTCGACCGCGACCGCCCCGTTCGCGCCCGTCTCCACGCCCGCCTCCGTGGCCAGCTCCGCGTTCGGCCGGACGCCGACGCCGACGACGGCCGCCTCCGCCGTCGTCTCCCCGTCCGTGTGACGGATCGCGGACAACCGATCCGTCCCGTCGCCGTCGAGTGCCTTCACCTCACAGCCGAGGTGGAGGTGGACCCCGCGCTCGCGGAGTTCGTCGGCGACGACCTCGCTCACCGCCTCGCCGAACGGCGGGAGCAGCGCGTCACCTCGTTGGAACAGGTGGACCTCCAGATCCCAGGCGGCCAACGCCTCTGCGGTCTCGACGCCGACGTAGCCGCCGCCGACGATCGCGGCCGTCTCCGGCGGCGCCCGCTCGGCGTACGGCCGGACGGCCGACTCGTCCGTGTAGTCGTCGCCGACCGTCGCCGGGTCGACCGTCCCCGGCTCCGACAGGAACGCCCGCAGCGCCGCCGCCGAGTCCATGTGGTGGAGAGTGAACGCGCCCTCCAAGTCGACGCCGTCGACGGGCGCGACCGCCCGTGCCCCGGTGGCGAGCAACAGGTCGCCGTACGACTGCTCGACGACTCCGTCCGGCCCCTCGACGGTCACGGTCCGGCGGGCCGTGTCGACGGCGGTCACCTCGTACTCCCGCCGGAGGTCGATCCCCCGGTCGTCGACCTCCTCGGGCGAGAGTGTGGTGAGCGACAGCAGGTCGTCCACCTCGCCTTTCACGTAGTACGGGAGCCCGCAGTGGGCGTACGACACCCACCGGCCGCGCTCGAAGACGATCACCTCGCGGTCGGGGTGCTCGCGTCGGCACTTGCTCGCGGCACTCAGGCCGGCGGCGTCACCGCCGACGACGACGAACGGATCTGTCACGTCCGTGCCGTCGGCCAGCGACGACATAATCTCTCTGGGGGTAGCGGTCGCGTCCGTCACCCCCGAGACGGGACCCGAGGCGGTCACCCACGGTCCGGGACGGTCACGGAGACCGTCGTCCCGTCGTCCGTCGACACGGAGACGGTGCCGCCCAGCGCCTCGACCGCCCACCGGAGCTTCCACAGCCCGAGCCCGGTCGCGTGCTCCAGTTGCGTCTCGCGGTCCACCTCCAAGGCCGCCCGCTCCGAGGCCGGGAGCCCCGGGCCGTCGTCGGCGACGGCGACGACGTAGCCGTCGGCAGTCTCTCGTTCCCGGCAGCCCACCGTCACCTGCGAGTCGGCGTGTTCCACCGCGTTGGCGACGGCGCTGTCGAGTGCCACCCGGAGCGCTCGCTCGTCCGTGGTGACTGTCGCCGAGGGTACGGCCGTCGTCACCGTCACCCCGTCGCCGACGGTGCCGTCGCTCCCGTCTGCCACGACGCGGGCGTCCAGTTCGTCGCCGTCGTCCAGTTCGTCGCCGCCGACGGACTCGGCGACCGTGGCGTCGTGGGTCGCCGTCGCCGTCACCCCCTCGCAGTGGTCGGCGACGACGCCGTCGACGACCTCGTCGATCCGGACGGACACCGTCTCCGAGTCGGCGAGCCGGGCGACCGTCCGGGCGTCACTGCCGAGCTTCGACACCGTGTCCACCGTCTCGCGGATCGCCACGCCGTGGTCGTCGTCCAGCGCCTCGGCGTGCGCGCGGATCACGTCCATCTGGTTGCGGACGTTGTGCCGGAGTACACGGTTCAACACGGAGAGCCGTTGTTCGCGTGACTCGCGTGCCGTCACGTCTCGTAAGCTGACCACCGCGCCGAGCCGCCGGTCGTGGTGGTCCGACAGCCACGACACCTGCGGGTCGTACGCTCGGCCGTCCAGCCGCACCGTCTCCGTGGTCGACAGTTCGGCCGCCGTCGCGTCGAGTAGGTCCGCCACGGCCGTCTCGCCGGGAATTCCGTCGCCGAGTGTCGCCTCGGCGGCCGCGTTCACCTCGACGACGGTGTCGTCGTCGTCCACGACGACAACGATGTCGTCCGTCTCACGGATCGCCGCCTGTCGTCCCCGGCGACCGACCGCCGGGAGCGTCTCGAACGGGTCCCGACGCGCCAGCAACGGGACCGTCACGAGCAGCGTCGCGGCCGGCGGCACCGCGACGGTGAGCGCGGTCGCGGACTCGCTGCCAATCTGGTAGACGAAAGTCGTCACACGCCAGGCGGTGTTGATCGTGGCCGCGGGGACGATCACCGCGATCGCCTCCGTCCAGCCGAGCACCGTTCCGCCGACGGCGTCGACGAGCGCGTACACTGCGACTGCCACGAACGCGAGACTCAAGACGCTCCACCCGACACTCGCCCCGACGAGGACTACAGTGCCGACTCCGTCGCCAGACCGCCCCCAGACGGCGGCGGCCCAGACGACGAAGGCGGCGAGCATCACTGCCAGGAGCCCGACGAGTCGGCGGCCCGGTCGCGTGATCCGGCCGGTGTACTGGAGCGCGAACAGGAGCAACGGGACCGTCGTCGTTCCCACGCCGACGGCGGGCATGAACACCACACCGGGAACCGCTGGGGTCGCTCGTGGCGACGGGAACACGCCCGTGAGACCCCCGACGCCACAGACGGCACTCCAGACGCCGAGCAGCCCGAGGAACCACGCGAACGAGCGCCCGCCGAGCACGTCCCGGTCGAACCGGACGGCGACGGCGGTCAGCCCGACCCCCGCGGCAGCCGTCACGACGTACGCGACGTCGACGACGATCATCCGCTCACCCCACGAGACGGCCCTCTCACGTCTAGACGCTCGGACGCACGAGTTTTCAAACCCACGGCGGCGAGAAGGATACTGAGACGCGCGACGAGACGGGACGGCGCTACTCGAACGCCGCGATACCCGTCAGATCCTCCCCCAGGATCAGCGAGTGGATGTCGTGGGTGCCCTCGTACGTGTACACCGTCTCCAGGTTCGCCATGTGCCGCATCGGGGAGTAGTCCGTCGTGATCCCGTTGCCGCCCAGCATCTCTCTGGCCACCTTCGACTGCTCGCGGGCCATCCGGACGTTGTTGCGCTTGGCCATCGACACCTGTTGTGGCCGGAGGTCGCCGCGCTCCTTCAGGTCCGCCAGCCGGTGGGCCAGCAGTTGGGCGAGCGTGATCTGGGTCGCCATCTCCGCCAGCTTCTCCTGTTGGATCTGGAACCGAGCGACCGGGCCGCCGAACTGCTCGCGGTCCGTCGTGTACTCCCGAGCCGTCTCGAAGCAGTCGCGGGCGGCACCGACGGCCCCCCAGGCGATCCCGAAGCGGGCCTGTGTGAGACACGCCAGCGGCCCCTTCATCCCCTCGACACCCGGGAGGACGTTCTCTTCGGGGACGCGCACGTCGTCTAAGTCGATCTCTCCGGTGATCGACGCCCGCATCGACAGCTTGTCGTGGATCTCGTTGGTGGTGACGCCGTCGCGATCCGTCTCGACGAGGAAGCCACGCACCGGCGACCCCTCGGCCGAGGACAAGCGCGCCCACACGACCGCCACGTCCGCGATCGGGGAGTTCGTGATCCACGTCTTCGCGCCGTTCAACACGAAGCCGTCCGCGTCGCGTTCCGCCGTCGTCTCCATCCCCGCCGGGTTCGAGCCGTGTTCCGGCTCCGTCAGCCCGAAGCAGCCGACCGCCTCACCCTGTCCGAGCGCCGGCAGCCACTCCTCTTTCTGGGCCTCGCTCCCGAAGGCGTGGATCGGGTACATCACGAGCGCCCCCTGGACGGACGCCATCGACCGCAGCCCGGAGTCACACGCCTCCAGCTCCTGCATCAGGACGCCGTAGGCCCGCTCGGAGACGTTGGGGGAGCCGTACCCCTCCAGGTTCGGGGCGTAGAAGCCGAGTTCCCCCATCTCCGGAATCAGCTCCGTCGGGAACGTCCCCGCCTCGTAGTGGTCGGCGATCTCCGGCTGGACCTCCTCGGCGACGAACTCCCGGGCGGTGTCGCGGATCAGCGTCTCCTCTTCGGTGAGGTCCGCCCCGAGGTCCACGTAGTCGAGCATACTCTCGCGTGGGTGTGGGCGGCTCATAGAACTGTCGCAAAGGTTGCCACTACCCGTGCGGAGCGGCGGGTCGGATTTTAAATATCGAGAGAATTAACACGACACTATGTCGTTCACCGACGACCCGGCGGCCGTCGGCGTGCCACTCCTCGTGTTCGTCACACTCGTGAGCTTCGTGATCGCCGTCCTGTTGTTCACCAGCGATGTGGGCGCGAGGGACGTCTCCGTCTTGACCTCGCTCCTACTCGTCGTTGTGACCGCGGTGTACGCCTATCTCACGTACGGACTACTTCAAGAGTCGCGGGAGACGAGGCGGCGGGAGACGGCACCAGTGTTGGTCGTCGTCACGGATCGATACGGCCTCGTTCCGGAGCTGTTGAACGTCGGGAACGGCCCAGCCCGGAGCGCCGAGTTGACGCTCTGTGTGGTGGCAGAAGACGGGGCGACGGAGGAGACGGAGGTGTCACTCCGTAACCTCGGTGTTGGACAGTCCGAGCCGATTCTCGAAGAGCCGTTCAAACATCTCACTGACGAGAAGGAAGACGCCAGCGATCAGTACGCTTATCTTCGAGTCGACGGCGAGATGCGAGACGCATTCGGAGATAGGGTTCCCGTCGACCTAGAGTACGAACTGTCGGAGATCGGACCAGCGCCAGACACCACGGGTAGACCCGAACCGTTGGAGCGTATCGCCGTTGAAGTAGAACGGATTCGAGAGTCGATCGATTGACCACCTCAGCAGTTCTCGTCCATCTCTTGAGCCGACTGCACTGCCGCATCAACCGCGAGGATCGCGTCGCTCACGTCGCTGTCCGGATCGAATCTGTACCGCGTCTGTTTGCCACGGTTCACGTCCTCTGCGACATCTAGCTCTTCGAGAAGCTCGATGTGGTCGTACACGGTGTCCCGGCTGACACCCGCGAAGTCCGCCAGCTCCGTCTTGTTGAAGCTGTCCGGGTAGCCGTCGATCAGCGCGTCGACCAACAGCTGCGCGTGATCGTTGCTCGTCAGGTGGAGCCACCCGCTCGGCTCCGACAGCCGCTGTCGTTTCATGTCCTCCTCCTCCCACCGGTTCTGTGTCGTCTCTGGCATTGTTGTCTTGTCCGTGGTACTCGCCTCGGTGTGGTCAGACGATGCTCTGCTTCTGACCGAAGTACGGCTGGGATTAAAAGTGTGTCTATCAGCACAGACACACATGTCGATACGTACCGACATACCGGAGAGAAGATAGAGAGATAATGTTTAGATACTAGTTTTAGTGAAAACAGTTATCACCAACCGGCGCGTGGTATGGTAGTGATGACCAGTTCGAAGTGCCACATCGTCTCAATTATCGTCCGTTTCAGGGGTGTCGGGGGTGGCCGTCTCTCCGAACAGAAGATCGAGAACCACTACCCGAAGAACGTCAGTAGCACGGGCGCAACAAACGCGCTCGATGACGCATGTAACGCACTCGACTTCCTCAACCGCGGGAACGGTGGTGTCTGCATTCCGAGCGGTCGCGGGAAGGACGTAACGAGGTTCCTGCGAGACGAGTGTCAGGGGAAGTTCCGGATGCTCAAGCGGTACCTGTAACAGAGGGATCCGATCGGCAGTCTCACTGCTCGTTCATCGCCTCGCTGGCGATGTTGCGGCCCCGCGGCTCGAGGTTCACCTCGCGGCGCTTGCGCACCTCCTCCAACACGTTCACCTCGATCAGTCGTTCGAAGATCTCCTCGACGCGTTCCACCTCCATGTCGAGGAACTGCGGCACGTCGAACGACGACACTCCGGAGTACAGCGCCATCAGCACCTCGCGTTCCGACTCCGACAGCTCGACGGCACCGCTGGTGCGTTCCTGGTTCTGACCGAGGTACGACTTCAGGACGGCCATCCGCCACCCCTCGCCCGAGAGGTACGTCTGGACGCTGCCGCCCTCGTCGTTCGTGTGTTCCGCCTCGATCACCTTCCGTTTCTCGTCGAACACGGTGCGTTCGGCGGTGTCGAGGGTGCCGATGTCGTCCAGTTCCAGCCGGACGAACTCACCCGACTCCAAGGCGACGGAGACGCCGTCGGCCTCCACCTTCAGCCGGGCCTTCTCCCACTCCGTGTCCTGGACGACCCCGCCGGCGACGGCCGGGTGTCGGGCGTAGATCACCCGTCGGTCCAGGAACGCCTGGTAGACGTTCGTCTGGAACTCCTCGTGGTTCTTTGCGGCCACCAACAACACGTCCTCTCCGAGGCGGAGACTGACGTAGTTCGAGACCCGTTGGACCTCCTGGGTCACGTCGTGGCGCCCGCCGATCTTGCTCACGTCCGACAGCGGAATCGTCCGCTTGCCGTCGTTGCCGACGAGCACCAGGCGACGGTTCGACAGGACGATCCGGCCGGGGGTCCACGACACGTCGTTGAGCGGGCGGCCGCCTTTGACCGCCTGAGCGAACCGCCCTTTGGTGTCCGCGAGCATGTACTCCTCCTGGTCGTCTTGTGCTGCCATTATCGAATCCCTCCGAGCTTCGAGAGTGCCGAGAACGCACGTTTTCGAACTTCCGGTTCCACGTCTTCGTCCGTCATCCGGTCTAACACCTCCCGACCGCGCTCGCCGCCGACCTCGCCGAGAGCGTACGCCGCCCGGGCACGAGCGCTCGCCGGCTCGTCGTCGTCCTCCAAGAGGTCGATCAGCGACGACTCCACGTACAGCCCGCCGAGTTCCGTCACGCTCGTCGACGCGAACTGTGCGGTCATCCGGTCGTCGTCGGCGAAGGTGTCGATCAACGAGTCGACCACTCGTTTCGGCGGGTCCTCCTGGTCGGTCACCCGACCGAGGAACCACACCGCGTTGCGGCGTTGGCCGGGCTCCGACGCCTCCGCCATCACCTCCAACAACGGATCGACGACCGTCCCGTCGTCTACCCCCTCCAGCTCCTCGACGATCGCCTCGCGGACCTCGTGGCTCTGGTCCGTCGGGGCCGTCGACAGCAACTGGATCACGGAGAACACGGCCGCCTGACCCACCGCGTCGTGTGGATCGTCCAACGCACCCACCAGGTCCGGCACCGGCGCCGCGCTGCCCGCGTTGCCCAGCGCACTCGCCGCCACTCGTCGGATCGCGGCGTTCTCGTCGTCCAGCATCTCCCGCAGCGCCGCCAGTGCCTTCCCCGTGGCGATGGTGCCGAGGGCGTCCGCGGCCGCCGACCGCGCCCGTTCGTGGTCGTCGTCCAACCGCTCGATCAACGGCTCGACGGCCTGCGGGTGGCCGACCTGTCCGAGCGCGTAACACACCCGTTCGCGGACCCGTTGGTCGTCGTCGTCCAGCCGTTCGATCAGCGGCCGGACGCCGTCCCCGTCGCCGATCCGGCCGAGGGCGCTGGCGGCCGCCATCCGACACTCCGCGCGGTCGGCGTCCAACGCCTCGCCGAACGCCCGCACCGCCGTCCAGTCCGTCGCCCCGGGGTCGATGCCGGCGTCCTTGACGATCAGCTGTTCCAACGCCTCCTGGCCGAGGTCGCTCAGGGCGTCGACCGCCATCGCCCGCACCTCGGCGTCCTCGTCTTCCAGCGCCAGCTCGGCGAGGGTGTCCGTCACCTGAGTGTCGTCCACGTCGCCCACGTCGCCCAGCATCTCCGCGGCACGCCGTCTGACCGCGTCGCTCTCGCTGGACCGGGCTCGATCGGACAGTTCCTCGATCTCGTTTTCCCGTGCGAGCTGGTACAGTGACATCAGTCCCCTCCGACGTGTCTGTAGATCCGACTCCGCTTGGCGACCGGCTCGAACGCGTCACGACACTCCGGCGGGACGCTCTCCGTCTTGCCGAGCACGAGGTACCCTCCGTGGCGGAGCGACGCGCGCAGCGTCTCGAACAACGGCGTCTTGTACTCCGCGTCGATGTAGATCAGGAGGTTCCGACAGAACAGGAGGTCCTTCGGCGACTCCGGCTCGTCGCGGATCAGGTCGTGGGTGTCGAACGTCACCTGCTTCTCGACGCGGTCGCGCACCCGGAACCTGTCCCCGTCCCGTTCCACGTACGGCTCGTAGCTGTCCAACGGTCCGAGTTCGTCCGCGATGTCCGTCGTCCGGGTGGTCTCGTACACGCCGGCGCGGGCGGCGTCGATTGCCTCCTCGCTGATGTCCGTCGCCAGGATGTCGAGTCGCCGGGCGGTGACCGACGGGTCGTCGGCGGCGACCATCGCCAGCGAGTACGGCTCTCGCCCGTCTGCACACGGGGCGCTCCAGGCCTCCACCCGCCGGCGCTCGCTCGTCAGATCCCGCAACACCGGCAACAGGTTCTCCCACATGTCGGGGTCTCTGAAGAAGCCGGTGACGTTGATCGTCAGCGCGTCCAACAGTTCGTCGCGCTCCGACTCGTCGCGCCGGAGGATCCGGAGGTACTCCGTGTGGTCGTCGGCGTCGCGCCGCTGCATCCGAGCGGAGATCCGTCGTTCGAGGTACGCCTCGTTGTAGTACCCTGGCTCGAACGGCACCTCGTCTTCGATGTGTCGGACGACACGGTCGAACGCCTCGTCGTCCGAACGCGAACCGCTCATTCGGTCTCCCCCCGTCTCCTGGCCCCCGTCGACTGACGCATCGTCTCTATCGTTGCGAGTGTGGTGGCTTGTACGTGTCGCCGCCCCCGGGCAGACACTCCGTCCCCGTCCCCGTCGCGTGTCATCAGTACGTCTCCCCCAGCGTCTCCACGTCGAGGATGGTCACCACGTCCCCGTCACCCAACACTGCCGTGCCGGAGAGCCCCGGGATGCCGCTCAGGATTCCCTCCAACGGCTTGACGACGACCTCCTCCTGGTGGAGCACCTCGTCGCAGTGGAGCGCGACCGGGCGATTCTCCTCGCGGATGCGGACGAGCATCCCGTCGTCACCGTCTGTGTCGTCCAACAGCCCGTCGCCAGTGTCGTCCGCGACACCGCCGTCTGCCGCCGCCGGTGTCGGCTGTGTGTTGCCACCCGCGTTGTCCTGTAACACCTCTCGGAGGTGGATCACCGGGTAGATGTCGCCGTCGTGACGGACGACCTCCTCTCTGTTGACCGTCTCGATGTTGCCGGCCCGGGACACCTCGGCGATGTTCTTGATCGGGATGCCGTACTCCGTCCCGTCCACCTTGACGAACATCACGCGGACGATTGCAACCGTCACCGGCAGTCTGATCTCGAACCGGCTCCCCTCGCCCGGCGTGGAGTCGAGCGACACCGTCCCGTCGAGCTGTTTCACCGTCGTCCGGACCACGTCCATCCCGACACCACGGCCGCTCACGTCCGTCACCTCCTCGTTCGTGGAGAGGCCGGGGTGGAAGATCAGCTCCCGCGCCTCGTCGTCGTCCATCGCCTCCACCTCGTCGGGGGTCTTGACCCCTTCCTCGACCGCCTTCTTCCGGAGACCGTCGGCGTCGATCCCCGCGCCGTCGTCCTCGACGACGATGTTGACGTGGTCCCGTTCGCGGGTGGCACGCAGTTCGATCTGTCCGGTCGGGTCCTTGCCGGCCGCCTCCCGCTCGTCCGGCGGCTCGATTCCGTGGTCGACGGCGTTACGCAGGACGTGGACCAACGGGTCCCGGATCTCCGTCAGGATCGTCCGGTCCAGTTCGATGTCCCGGCCGTCGATCTCGAAGTCCACCTGTTTGTCCTGGTCCCGGGCGAGGTCTCGAACCAGCCGCGGGAACGTGTCCACGACGGACGACAACGGGATCAGCCGCATGTCCATCACGGTGTTCTGGAGGTTCGAGGAGATCTTGTCCAGTTCGTCCAGGTTCTCGGAGTCGATCCCCGCCTCCTCCATCTCCCGCCGGAGCTTGATCCGGCTCGTCACCAGCTGCTCGACCAGCCCGTAGAGGTCGTCCAACTGCTCGACGTCCACCCGGATCGAGGAGATGCTGTCGGAGGAGCTCGTCGTCGTGGAGCTCCCGGTGTCCGTCTCCGTCTCCTCGTCCGACTCTGTCGTCGACTCCGTCTCCGTCTCCTCGTCCGTCGACGCCGCCGTGTCGTCGGCCGCCGGCTCCGACTCCGCCGGCGCCTCGCCGTCGTCCGTGTCGTCCGCCCCGTCTGCCGGCGACGGCTCCACGACGGTCACGTCCGCGCCCGACACCTGGCTCACGGCCGACAGCCCGGCGGTCACCGTCTCGGCGCTCTCGTCGCGGACGTACACGTCGAACGTCTCCTCGAAGTCACCGTCCTCCACCGCGTCGCGGTCCGAGCGGGTCTCGATCCCCGGGAACGCCTCCTCTGTGGCCTCCAGGACGAACATCGCGTCGACACCCGGCATGTCCGTGTCACCGACGTCGACGCTGGCGAGGTACACCCCCTCGTCGTCGGCCGGGGAGAGCCCGTGGTCGCCGGCGGCGGCCGACTCCGCGTCCGTCGACTTCGCGCCCGTCGACTCCGCGTCCGCCGACTCCGCCGACTCGGCCGTCGACGGCTCGGCGTCGCTCCCCTCGTCTGGGTCGCCGGCGTCGTCCGTCTCCAGGTCCACATCCCCGTCGGCGACGGCCCGCAGCCGTTCTTCCAGGCCCGAGGGGTCGGTGGAGGTGTCGCCGTTCTCGTCGATCTGGGCCAGCATGGCGTCTAAGATGTCGACGGCCTCGAACAGCATGTCCATCAGCTCCGTCGTCACCTCGATGTGGCCGTCGCGGACCTCGTCCAACAGGTCCTCCATCGCGTGTGCCAGCCCGGAGAACTGCTCGAATCCCATCGCCGCGGCGTTCCCCTTCAGCGTGTGGGCCGTCCGGAAGATGAGGTCCATCGCCTCCGGGTCGTCCGGGTCCGACTCCAGGTCCAGCAACGCGTTGTTCAGATCGGTGATTCCCTCTTCGCTCTCTCGGACGAACGTCTTGTGTGCGTCAGACATCTGCGATCCCTCCGACGACGCCGCCGGCGATCTCGCCGAGCGGCAGTATCTCGTCCACACAGCCGGTTGCGGCCGCCCGCTTGGGCATCCCGTACACCACCGACGTGTCCTCGTCCTGTGCGATCACGCGGGCACCGACACGCTTGAGCGTCTTCACACCCTCGGAGCCGTCGTCGCCCATACCGGTCAACACCACGCCGATCAACGGGTCGTCGACCGTCTCTGCGGCCGACTCGAAGGTGACGTTCACCGACGGCCGGACACCCTGGCCACGGTCCTCGTCGACCGTCTTCACCCGGAGTCTGCCGTCCCGGTAGCTGGACACCTCCAGGTGGCGTCCCCCGCAGGCGACGAGCGCCTCTCCGCGGCCGATCCGGCTGCCGTCCTCGGCCTCGCTGACGGACAACGCGGTCGACTCGTCTAACCGGTCGGCGAAGCGTCCGGTGAACGCCTCCGGCATGTGTTGGACGATCAACACTCGAACGTCCGCGTCGCCCGGGAGCGCCCCGACGACTCGTTCGACCGCGTCCGGGCCGCCGGTGGAGGACCCGATCAGGACGGTCGTGTTCGGCTCCACGTCGACCGTCTCCGGGTGTGGCTCCGCGGCCGGCTCTGGCGCCGACTCCTCGCCGGGACCGCGGTCGGACACGTCCGCGTCGGCGACGGAGTGGACCAGCTCCACGAGCTGTTCTTCCAGGTCCGTCACCGCCGCAGACACCTCCCCGCCGGGCTTGGCGATGAAGTCGACTGCCCCGGCGTCCAACGCGTCGAACGTCTCGTCGGCTCCGTCTTCCGTGTACGCCGACAGCATCAGGATCGGTGTCGGCACCTGTTCCATGATCCGGCGTGTCGCCTCGATTCCGTCCACCCGAGGCATGTTCACGTCCATCGTCACCACGTCCGGCCGGAGCTCCTCGACGACGGCGACTGCCTCCTCGCCGTCCTCGGCCTCGCCGACCACGTCGACGCCGCCGGACTCCAGCGTGTCGGAGATGAGTCCCCGCATGAACCGGGAGTCGTCCACGACGACCACCGCCGGCGTGTCGCCGGGCGTCACGGACACTCACCCCCGGGTCGCGGTGGAGTCTCCAGTCTCATACGGAACTGTACCGGAAAGCGTGTATTCAACTCTCTGGTCTGATTTTCACCCCCGATAACTCGGGGGACAGGATTAAATCGGACGCAGTCCGGGAGACAGATATGGCGAGTCGACAGCGCGCGGACGGCGACACTGCGGCCGGCGAGTCGACACAGGTTCTGGAGTTCGGGCTCGGCGAGGAGACGTACTGTCTCGACATCGGGTACATCGACGAGATCGTCGACGCCGGCGACCTGACCACGATTCCCAACTCACCGCGGCACGTCGAGGGGGTGATGGACCTCCGGGGGCAGACGACCACGATCATCGACCCGAAGACGCTCTTGGGTGTCGAGGGCGACACGGAGAGCGAACGTATCGTCGTGTTCGACCCGGAGGCCATCGAGGACGGCGGCACGGTGGGCTGGACCGTCGACGAGGTGTACCAGGTCCGGGACGTAGCGTCGGATCAGGTGGACGACGCGACGACCGCGACGGAAGACGCCGTCCGTGGCATCGTGAAAGACGAAGACAGGTTCGTCGTCTGGGTCGAGCCGGTTACGGAGTGAGCCGTTCTCGGCCGTTAGAGTCGGTCACCGTTCCCGCCCAGCCGTTGGCGCTCGAGTATCAGTTTTGATTCCGGAAGGCGAATGCTTATGATCGGTGTAGTACTGGACACCGACCATGTACAATCAGTGTGTAGCGGGTCGTCCTGCGGTCGGCGACCCCCGGACATCGTCCGTCTCGCCGGAGGCGGCGTGAGCGTGCGCCGGCAGGGTGGTCGGTCGGAGACGATCGACCGTGGGTGGCCGTGCCGCCGCACCGCCGACTTCGGAGGATCACCGGTTCGAGGCCCAAAAATTCCAAAATACGGCCGAAGGAGTGTCCGGAATGTGGACAAGGGTTTTGAGTGTCCGTGATCTAATATCACGTATGCTCGGCGACACCCCAGTCTCCGTCACGGAGATCCAGTCGGGCCAGAGCGTCCT
Source organism: Halobaculum sp. MBLA0143 (assembly GCF_041361465.1). Classification (NCBI taxonomy): domain Archaea; kingdom Methanobacteriati; phylum Methanobacteriota; class Halobacteria; order Halobacteriales; family Haloferacaceae; genus Halonovum; species Halonovum salinarum. The sequence continues at coordinate 2,871,448 of NZ_JBGKAC010000001.1, read as the reverse complement.
CGTCGCGGGGCCGCCGATGACCGGCAAGTACCAGCTGTTGTTCCAGCTCCTGGGGGAGGCCGCGGACCGCGGGATCGTCATCACGACGGGCGACCCGGCGGAGGAGGTGCGGGCGGAGTTCGTCGACGCGGCCGGCTGTGCGCCCAGCGACGTGGGTGTCGTCGACTGTGTCACCAAGCAACAGGGCGGCGGCGTGGAAGACGACGACCTGACGCGGTACGTCTCCTCGCCGAAGAACGTCACGGAGATCGGCATGAAGTTCACCGACCAGTTCGAGCGGTTCCGAGAGTACGACGATCAGGTCGGTGTCGGACTCCACTCGCTGTCGGAGCTGTTGGTGTACCTCGACCCGGAGGACGTGTACAAGTTCACCCGGGTCCTGACGAAGCAGGCCGAGAGCGAGGGGTGGTTCACCGTCGCCACCGTCGGCTCGACGATGCACGACGAACAGACGCTCCACACGATGTACGAGCCGTTCGACACCGTGATCGACACCAGAGAGGAGAACGGTCGCCGCGAACTCCGGGTCCGCGACGGCCGCGGTCCGGCTTCCGAGTGGACGGAGTTCTGACGCCGGACCGACGGAGCCTTGTCTCGGCGCCCGCTGTGGGCGGGCGTGACCGACCACGAACCGTCTCGGGCGTTCGTCCCCGCCCACGTCACTGCCTTCTTCGCCCCCGAGCGGGGCGACGAGCCGGCGACGACCGGCGCGACCGGCGCCGGAGTCGCGCTCGCCGACGGGATCGAGACCCGCGTGACCGGCCGCGAGTCCGACGCCGGCCACCACGTCACGCTGAACGGGGAGCGGGCGTCCGTTCCGGCCGTCGAGAACGTCTTACAGCGGCTGGACGCCCCACCGACGCGGGTGGCTGTCGAGGCTGCGGTGCCGGTCGGCGCCGGGTTCGGCGTCTCCGGCGGCGCCGCCCTCGGGACTGCGCTGGCTCTCGCCGATCACCACGGCCCCGCACGGACGACGGCCGCGCTCGTCGCCGTCGCCCACGCCGCCGAGGTGGACGCCGGGACGGGGTTGGGCGACGTGGTCGGCGCCGCCGCCGGCGGGGTGCCGCTCCGCCTGGCCGCCGGCGGCCCGGACCACGGCCGCGTGGACACGCTCCCCGCCCGCGGCCGGATCGAGTACGTCAGCTTCGGTGAGCTGTCGACCGCCGAGGTGTTGGCCGACGACACTGCGCCCGTAGCCACGGCCGGCGAGCGCGCCCTGCGCCGGCTCCGCACGGAGCCGACCCTGGAGCGACTGTTCGAGCTCGCTCGCGGGTTCGCCGACGAGGCCGACCTCCTCGTCCCGGCGGTCCGGGAAGCCGTCGAGGCTGTCGAGGCGGCCGGCGGCGACGCCGCGATGGGGATGCTCGGCCGGACGGTCGTCGCCCGCGAGACCGGGCTGTCCGACGCCGGCTACGACCCCGTCGTCACCGAGATCGACCCTGCCGGAGCCAGGCTGCGGGAGTGAACGGGAGTCGACGCGTGGATCCCCGTCTTCGGTGGCGTTCGGGTCGCCGTCTTCGACGGCGCTAACACCCCCACGGCACAACCCGACGCCGTGAGCGACGAGCACGCGGAGATCCCAGACGACCACCCACGGGCACAGTCACTCCGGACGCGACACCGGATCGAGGCGGGCGTCGACGCCGGGATCACCTCCAAGCAGGGGCTGATCGCCGAGGGACGCGGCGAGGCGTTCGACTACCTCCTCGGCGAGGAGACGATCGACAGCGCCGACGACGCCGCCCGCGCGGCTGCGGCTCACCTCCGTCTGGCCGAGCACCCCGTCCTGTCGGTCAACGGCAACGTCGCCGCGCTCGTCCCGGCGGAGATCGTCGCGCTGGCCGACGCCGCCGACGCCGACGTCGAAGTGAACCTGTTCGGTCGGACGGACGAACGCGTGCGACGGATCGCCGACTACCTCCGCGACCACGGCGCGAGCGAGGTGAAGGGACTCGCCGCCGACGCACGCGTCCCGGGGCTCGACCACGAGCGCGGGAAGGTGGACGCCGACGGCATCGCCGCCGCGGACGTGGTGCTCGTCCCCCTGGAGGACGGCGACCGCGCCGCGGCGCTCGGCGAACTCGGGAAGACGGAGATCGTGATCGACCTCAACCCGTTGTCGCGGTCGGCACAGGCCGCGACGGTGCCGGTCGTCGACAACGTGATCCGGGCGGTGCCGCGGATCACCGACCACGTCCGCGACCTGGCGGACGCCGACCGCGCGACCCTGGTCGAGATCGTCGAGTCGTTCGACGCCGACGCCGCCCGGGCAGACGCCGAGCGGGCGATCCGCGAGGGCGAACTCGACTGACTACGCGAACTTGTCGAACAACGGGAACGACGTGTCGAAGTTCGTCGTCGTGACGTACTCCGGGTCGTTGGCGGCGTTGTTCGTGTCGTCCGTCACGCTGTCGTCGTTGAGCCGGAGATCCGTCCCGACGCCGGCGGCAACGTCGTCCAGCAGCGCCCGCGGGTCGGAGTTCGACGTGTCGATCTTCGCACCGCCGATCAGGATCAGGCTGCCGCCGTTGGAGACGAACGTCGACAGGGCGTCCAGCTCCGACTGCGTGTACGCGACCGTCGGCATCGTGACGATCAGCGCCCGCCCGCCGGACAGCCGCGTCGACGTGATCGTGTTCAGCCCACGCAGTTGGATGCCACCCTCACCCCCGAGGTGTCGGAGGTAGTTGACGGCCCCCTCGGCCGACTGCGAGTAGATGTGACCGAACTGACCGTGGCCGCCGTCGATGTACACCGGCCCCGTGTTCGAGCCGAGGTAGTCGATCAGGTTCGACACGAAGGTGAAGTGGTCGTAGCTGCTCGAGTCGCTGTCGTAGTACTCGTCGAGCAGTGGCCCACCGACCACCGCCGTGTTCACCGACTCGTCGACCGCGACCAACGGCGGCTCGGCGTAGCTCACCCCGCCCGAGAGACTCTGGCTCGCCGTCGACTCCGCCCGCAGCGGCACACGGCCGTCCGCGACCGCGCCGCCGGTCGTCCGGACGCTCGACGGCACCGGGACGAACACCTCCGACACCGTCCGGTCGCGGAACTCCGTGCTGTCGGCCGGGTCCGACTGGCTCCACACCTGGCGCCCGGCGTCGCGGGCCGACAGCTCCACGTCGACGAACGCGTCGTGTTTCGCCAGCGAGGAGTCGTACACCCGGGCGTACCCCTCCTGGAGCAGCCGGCGGTTGTACAGCGTGTTCCGAGTCCCGTCGCCGCTCCGGTCGTACCGGAGGTAGCCCAGCACGCGGTCGAACGGGTCACGGAGCGGCTCGTTGCTGTCGAAGAACATGTCGACCGTCACGCCGCCGAGTTCGGCCTTCGCCCAGTCTTTCGCCGCCGACCCCTGGTTCTGGAGGTAGCTCTCGTCTTCGATTCCCTCCCACTCCCGGACGTTCTCGGCGCTGCTGTTGGACGGCGTCTCCGGCGTGTCGACGCCCAGGACCCGCACGTCCTCCGTGTTCCCGTTCGCACCCTCGACCGTCACCGTGTCCCCGTCGGCCACGCTGGTGACGTTCACGGTGTACGTCGTCCCCTTCTGGAGCGTGCCGATGGCGTCCAGGCCGCCGCCGTCGCCGCCGTCCCCGCCGTCACTACCGTCCCCACCGCCGAAGTAGTCGAACGTGGACGTGTTGAACGCGCCGGAGACCACCTCGTAGTAGTTCCCGTCGTTGCTGTCGTAGTCGTACACCTCGTCGTCGTTGAACCGGAACCCCAGCTGGAGGTAGCCGGCCACATCGTTGAGGTTCTCCGTCTGGTCGTAGTTGTTGTAGTCAGACTGGCCGAACAGGTACACCGCGCCGCCGCTCTCGACGAAGTCGAACAGTTCCTGGAGCTCGTACTCCGCGAAGTCGCTCGGAGTCGTGATGACGACTGCGTCGGCGTCCGGGAGGTCCCGCGTCAGGTCGTTCGTCTTCTGGATCGTGTACCCCGCCGACTCCGCCTTCGACTCGAACGTCGAGCACTTCGACAGCCGCCAGTACTGGTCGTGGCCCTCGTCCCACAGCACCGTCCCGGAGCCACCCATGTCGCTGTCGAACACGTTCAACACGAGCTCGTCGTTGCCGTACGTGGCGAAGTCAGCGTCACTGTCCGCGACGAGGATCGACCCGAACGCCGTCACCGTCTCGTCCGTCGCGACGAGCGGGATCTGCGTCCCACTGTCGTAGTAGTAGGCGTCCCCGTCGCCGTCGGAGTCCCGATTGTCAGCGCTCGTCTCCGCCCAGGCGGCGACCAGACTGTCGTCCGTGAGCGCCCCGTAGTTCGCGTCGAGCAGACTCGTCGGCGAGAAGAACTCCACGTCGGAGATCCCCGTCGCCGCCGTCACCGGCTGCCCCGAGAGACTGCCCAGTCCTAGTGCCGCTGCGCCCCCTACGACGAAGTTTCTTCGTCTCACAGCAGCAACCAATTCTCTCCTAACGTAAATCGTCTTCTAATTCGAGTATTTTAGTGAACGAGTGTCACACCGACGTTCTCCTCCCGGGTGCACACTGCGGCGCGCACCACTCGGGACAGGGGGCTCGAAGCGAAAGCTGCGAGGTTCGACCGAAAGGGAGAGTCTCGACACGGACGAGAGAGGGCCGACCGGTGAGCAGGCGCTCGCTGGAGTCAGACCGGGGTGAACTCCACCGACCGCGCCTCGGCGCGGACCCGGTGGTACAGTTCCTCCGCCCACTCCACCGCGGCGGGCGTATCGTTGACGACGACCCCTCTGATCCCCTGTTCCGCGTAGACGACCACGCCCGCCTCGTCGTGGTCTGCCACCCACAGCCCGAACTCGACCGGAATCTCCCCCGACAGAACTGTCGTCTCCAGGTTCCGGTCTTCCTCCTCCAGGCCGCGTCCCGTCAGGAGGTCGAACAGGTCCGGCGCGAGCACGAGCTCCAGGCTCCCGTCGCGCTCGACTGCTCTGTCCCGGAAGCGGTCCGCGAACCCGACGAACGCCGTCGGGGCGAACCCACGCGTCCGTTCTGCGTCCGCGACCGACTCCAGAATCGACGTGACGACCGCGTCCGGCAGCGCCTGGTCTGCTTCGTGGACGGTCGCCCCGTCTAGGAACGTCCGGTCCAACGGCGTGTCGTGGGGTAGCGCGTCCACGACCGGTGCCGCCGCACACAGGTCCGACACCGTCTCCCGGTAGTCCGCGTGGGCATCGGCCGCGACTCGCCCGGTCGTCGTCGGCCGCCACACCCCGTCCTCGTAGACGACGAGCCCCGCCGACTCCAGCTCTCGAACGACGTCGTCCAGTGTCGACCGCGGCGTCCCCAGCGCCTCGACCAACACCCGTTTCTCGCGCGGCTCCGTCACGATCGCGCGTAGACAGTCGTAGCGACGACGGACCACCTCCACCGCCTCGTCGGCCCCCTCTGGACAGCCTCGTGGCACGCGATACCGTTCGACGGGAGTGTATTAACCGTTCCGGGGGACGATCAAACGGTGAAAAGACACTCCATACCACTTCGTAGCTATACGGAGTAGTGAAATATTGAACTACTAATTTTATCTCTGAGATAGCTGCTTGCGTTCTATTTGAATATTTCGCTGTATTCAAGCTAGAGAAACTGAGAGTGTTTTTCTTATTTTCAGCAGAGTATTATCGGATGTGGGTGAGAAAATCCCATCCAAGACCGAAGCGTTGCAGAGTCTGAGTGGAGACAGACGGAGCTTCATCAGGCGAGCAGGCCTCGCCGCGACCAGTCTGGCAACCGGCCTCGGGGCCAGTAGTGTGACCGTCAGCGCCGACGAAACCGGCAAGGAGGCGCTCGTTGAGACGGTCACAGACACAGAGACGTTCGAAGCGATGGAAGAACTCCTCGAGGACGAGCACGAGGTCGAGCCGGAGACGGACGAGGCGTCTGTCGTCCGGAGGAAGTACGACAACTCTGGTGTTGGCCTCTCGATCCCACTGGTCGGTGGCGACGACGACACGCCAGAAACCACTCTGAACGCAGCAGTGGAACACGACACTGTCCGTCTCGCAACGGAGGTCGATGAGACCATCCACCTCGCTAGCCAAGAGACGCTGAGCGACTTCGAGAACGGTGTGTACAGTGTCGGTCTAGTTGACCAACAGACCTACCGAGAACAGACGCCCGAAGGAACGGCCACCACGGATCAGATCGGCACACAGAGTCACGCGCTCCCGTACATCGGGTTCGCGTACAACTACCAGGGCACGTACGACGACGACTACGTCTGTGACAACTTCGAGAGCGCAGGTGCTCTCATCGGCGCTTTGGCGTTCCTCGTCGGCAACGACATCACCGGAGTCGGGGTGCTGGACGACTACCTCATTCCGTTCGTCGTCGGCGCGGGTGCAGGGTGCCTCGCTGAGCAGTTCGTCGAAGACGTGGTCGGAGGAACCCTCAACTGTAACAACTTCCTCTACGAAGTGTACGTCGCAAAGTGGTGGGTCCCGATCCCGCAGAAGCTCGTCGTCATCCCGACTTACTGACCTACCACCTCCACACCTATGATGGATAGGCAACAGACGCTCCTGACCGCCGTCGTGACACTCGCGGTGGTGTCGTCCGTGTCCAGTGTCGCGTCGTCGGGCACTGTGACGCTGGTCGACGGGGCTGTGTTCGTCGTCGCGGGACTCGTCGTGCTCGACACTGTCCTCGGGCTCCAGCTCGGTGAGAGACCCGTTGTCGTCGTGGCGGTCGCTGCCGGCGTCGGCTGTGTCGGACTGTATCAGGTCCTCACGACGAACAGCCTCGTCGGCAGGCTGACGTTCGGGGTCGTCGTGATCGTCGGCGTCGCCGCGTCAGTTCGGGCGTTGCGTGAGGACTCCGGAGGGTCGTAACGGGCTCAGAGGTGGTCCGCGTTCTCGGTGGAGAACTGGAGGTCGCCGCCGCGCCCGCCTTCGACGGTCGACTCGCCCACCTCGCCCGTCGACGGCACCTTCACGACCACGTCGTCGACGTCGTCGAAGTCCAAGATTAGGTCCCGCTTGATGTTCTGGGCCGTCACGTCGGAGATTCCGCAGCCGGAACAGGTGCCGCCGAGTTCTACCACGACTCGCCCCGCGTCCGGGTCCGCCTCGCGGACGACGCTCGTCCCGCCGTGCATCTGGATGATCGGCATCTGTCCGACCATCCAGTCCTCGACGCGCTCCGCGAGTGTGTCCTCCTCGGTCATTGCTCGACGTTCGGTCTCGGCGGGTTGAAGCCTTGCGGTTGCGCCGACCCCCGCCCCGACCGAACGGAACTGTGTCACGGTTCCACAGCCGACCGGAGTCGCCGCCAGGCGACGACCCCGAGCCCACAGGCCGCCGCGACGGCGCCGAACCCCGGGGCCGACGCCGCCGTCTCCCCGGACTCGGTCGTCTCCGAGCGCGTCGCCGTCGCGGTCCGTGGCTCCCGGTCCGACGGCGTCCGTGACGCCGTCGGGGTGGGCGACGCTGTCGCCGCCCGTGCAGCCGACGCGGTCGTCGTCTGGGTCTGCTCGCCGGTGTCCGTCGCCGTCAGCGCCGCCGGCCGACCGCCGGTGCCGTCCGTCTCCGGGAACGTCCACAGCCCGGCCGCGCCGGTCTCCGTCCCCATCGACGACGCGAGGAAGAACTCACCCGAGACGGCCGGCGTCGCGGCCCAGAACCGCGCGGCCGTCGGGTCCACCCACCAGGACAGCTCCCGTGGCGCAGTCGGGTCCGACAGGTCGTGCCGCTTCACGCCGCCGTGGTACCACGAGGAGTACAGCGTCCCCGCTCGGATCGTGAAGTTGTGTGCGGTCGTCCACGTCCCACGGAAGGTGGGGTCGGCCGAGGTCGGTGGCGCGATTCGTGACAGCCGGGTCGGCGCCGTCGGGTCGGACACGTCGTACAGGTCGATCCCGCTGGGCCCGCCCCGAAGCTCCCCGTCGCGTTCGACCGCCCACGACTCCCCACCGATCCCCAGGAGTTCGTTCTCGGGGTCCGTCGTGACGTAGTGGTGGTTACCCGGGGTCGAGGTGTACTGGGCGTTGCCGTCGTCCGTCAGCTCCGCCGGCGTCACCGCCGGGACGGTCCCGAGGTGTGTCGGGGTCGCGGGATCGGACACGTCCAAGAGGTACGTCCCGGCGTCCCAGTGGGCCAGCACGGCCAGCCCGTCGCGGACCCACACGTCGTGGAGCACGCGGAACCCGGAGTTCACCGCCGCCCACCGTTCGTCGTGGTCGACGAGCGACCACCGGCCGACCTCGCGTGGCTCCGCGCCCGCCGCGACCACGACGAGTTCGTTCCGGGTGACGCCGTCGACCGTCCGTGCACCGTTGCCCGTGAGGTAGACGTGTCCGTCGGCGAACACGCAGTTGTGGATCGGGAACGACGTACGGTGGAACGCCAGCGGCGTCGGCGCCGCCGGCTCCGACACGTCGACGAACAGAACCCCGTTCGTCGACTCCCCGGCGACGTAGTTCGCCGGGCCGACGACGGCGAGGGTCTCCCCGTCGTCGGCCAGCTTCACGTCGTAGATGTCCGTCATCGGTCCGGTGTCCGTCTCCGCCAACGGGTCGCGCCGGCGGGCCAGCAGCGCCGGCGCAGACGGCTCCCGCAGGTCGACCGTCGCGTAGCCGTCCGTCGTCGCCAGGAACGCCGTCCGGCCGTCGGGAGAGACGACCGCCTCCTTGGCTCCCTCGACGGGGAGTCTACCCTGCGGTGTCGGGGTCTCCGTCCGAGCGCCGGCCCGGCGGCCGACGACTCCGACGCCGACGGCCGCCAGTCCCGCACGGATCGCGTCACGTCGTCGCACGTTCGGGCCTGGCGTGCCAACGGCAAGAGCCCGTCGCACGCGGCGGTCAGGCGTCCTGCGGGTCGCCGGTGCCGCCGGTGAGCGCGGCCGCCAACGCTCCCCGCACCACCACGTCGTCGCCCAGCGTCGTCGCCCGTACGTCCGGGACGTTCGTCATCACGCGGTCGGGCAGCCGTTCGCGGAGCGGCTCCAACACCGTCTCCGGGTTCTCCAGCGCCACCGCGCCGCCGACGAACACGACCAGCGGTGCGTACGCGTGGACCAGATTCGCCACGCCGATGACGTTCCAGGCGGTCACGCGTTCCACCGTCCGGTCGGCCAACGGGTCGGTGCCGACGGCCGCGAACACGTCCGCGGCGTCGAGCCCGGAGTCGGACAACGGGAGGTCCGTCGGGACGCCCTCCGTCTCGTGAATGTGGCGTGCGTACGTCGGGACGTTCTTGCCGGAGCAGTACGCCTCCCAGTGGCCGTCGCGGCCACAGCCACACGTCAGGGCCCCCTCCGGGTCGACCACGATGTGGCCGATCTCGCCGGCGTTGCCGTCCCACCCTCTGAGCACGTTGCCGTCGACACAGACGCCGACGCCGATCCCGGTCGAGATCGTCAGGTACGCCATGTCGTCCGGGTTGCGGTCGCTGTAGAACCGTTCGCCGATCACACCCGCGTTGGTGTCGTTGTGGAGCGTCACCCTGTCCGTCGCCAACAGCTCCGACAACGGACCGGTCAGCGGGATCTGTTCGACGGACGCCGGGAAGTTCGCCGGGTTCGCCACCGCGCCGGCCGCCAGGTCCAACGGGCCGATCGAGCCGACGCCGGCCGCGCGAACGGACTCCGGCACCACGCCGGCGTCGTCACACGCCTGTCGAACCACGTCCAGAACTGCCTCCGTCACGGCGATCCCGGTCGGGCCGTCCGGGGTGGACGCCCGAGCGACGCCGTGGACCGCCCCCGTCCCGTCGCCCACGACCGCCCGGACGTTCGTCCCGCCGAGATCGACCCCCACGTACGAGGCCATCACCGAACTCTCCAGCGTGGGGACACTTAATCGAGTGGATTCGCGCCGCCGCGGCCGCAGGTCACTCCTCGTCCGTGTCGAGCGCGTGCCAGGACAGCTGCGGCTCCCGGGCCGCGGACACTTGGTCGATCCGGCTGGCCGCCGTCCGCGAAGGCGCCGCCTCCAGCTCCGCCTCGTCGCTGCCGACGGCGGCGTTGAACGCGGCCGCCAGGTCGTCAAGGTCGGAGGGGCCTTCCACTTCCGTCGGCTCCGTCAGCATCGCCTCCGGGATGAACTCGGGCCACTTCGTCGTCGGCGGGTGGACGCCGAAGTCCAGCATCCGCTTCGCCACGTCTGCGGCGTCGGTGTCGCCGGCCGTCGCCGCGAACTCGTGGTGGAACGGACCGTACGGCACCTCCAGGTCCAACTGCTCGGCGAGGTAGTTGGCGTTCAACACCGCCTTCGCGCTGGCGTCGCGCAGCCCCTCGTCGCCCAGCCGCGCGATGTAGGCGTACGCCTTCGCCAACACGAGCCAGTTGCCGTCGAAGCCGTGGACCTTGCCGATGGACTCCGGCGGGTCGTACCGCTCGTACTGGACGTCGACGGGTTCGCCGTCGTCCGCCTCCGCCGGGACGCCGTCCTCGTCGACGGTCACGACCTCGCCGTCGCCGTCGACCGCCCTGATGTGCGGCCGTGGGAGGAACTCGGCGAGATCCGACACGACACCGACCGGGCCCGCCCCCGGACCGCCGCCGCCGTGCGGCGTGGCGAACGTCTTGTGGACGTTGTAGTGCATGATGTCGAACCCCATGTCGCCCGGGCGACCGCGGCCGAGCAGGGCGTTGAGGTTCGCGCCGTCGTAGTACAGCAGACCGCCGGCGTCGTGGACCAGGTCCGCGATGTCGGCGATCTCCCGCTCGAACAGCCCCACCGTGTTCGGGTTGGTGAGCATCAGCGCCGCCGTCTCCTCGGAGACGGCCGCCTCCAACGCCTCGAAGTCGACGCGCCCGTCGTCGCCCGAGGGGAGTTCGACGACCTCGTAGCCCGCCATCGCGGCGGTGGCGAAGTTCGTCCCGTGGGCCGACGCCGGAACGATCACTTCGCTGCGGTCGTTGTCGTGGGAGTCGTGGTACGCCTTCGCCACGGTGATCCCGGTGAACTCACCGGCCGCGCCCGCTGGCGGCTGGAGCGTCACCTCGTCCATCCCGCCGATGTCCGCGAGGTACCGTTGGAGGTCGTACCGCAGCTTCAGGTTGCCCTGGACCGTCTCGTCCGGTCGGTCCGGGTGGACGGCCGCGTTCTCGTCTGCGGCCACCTCCTCGGTGAACTTGGGGTTGTACTTCATCGTACACGACCCCAGCGGGTACGAGCCGGACTCCACCCCCCAGTTCATCTGGGACAGTCGGGTGTAGTGGCGCGCGAGCTCCGGCTCCGACAGCGACGGGAGCTCCAACGAGTCTCGCGTCAGGTCGTCCGGGAGCGCCGACTCCTCGCCCGGGTCGACCGTCGTCGAGTCCTTCTCCGACAGCAGGGGTTGGTACCGTTCGTCGTCGCCGTAGCGTGCCTGATCGTACCTCATGCCGTCACCTCCCGGAGGGCCGCGACCAGCCCGTCCGTCGCGTGTTCGTTCGTCTCCGTCACACACACCTGGAGCCGGTGGTCGCCGACGACGTGGACGGCGTAGCCGTGCTCCCGCAGCCCGGCGGCCGTCGTCTCGGCGTCACTCGGCGCGTCCGCGACACTCACCTGGAACTCCCGGAAGTGGTGGCGGTCGTGGACCGGCGCGGTCACGCCGTCCACGTCGTCGATCCGGGCCGCGAAGTCACTCGCGCGCCGGACGGACTCTTCGGCGAGCCCGGCCAGCCCGTCGGCGCCCAGCGTCGCGGCGTGCATCGCCGTCCGGAGCGCCACCCACGCCTGGTTCGTACAGATGTTCGAGGTGGCCCGTTCCTTCCGGATGTGTTGCTCGCGGGTCTGGAGCGTCAGCGTGAACGCCCGCCGCCCGGACTCGTCTTCGCCCGCGCCGACGAGCCGCCCGGGCACCTGCCGGAGGAAGTCCTCGCGGCAGGCGAACAGTCCGGTCCCCATCCCGTCTGCGGCCGGGAGCCCGAGCGAGGCCCCCTCGCCGACGACCACGTCGGCGCCGACCGCGGCCGGCTCCTCCAACAGCCCCAGCGCGACGATGTCGCTGCCGTAGGTGAACAGAGCGTCGGCGTCGTCCGCGAGGTCGCCGACGGTCTCCAGCGCCGGCTCGATTGCTCCCGTCGCCGTCGGCGTCTCCGCGTACACCAGGAGCGTGTCGTCGTCGACTGCGTCCGCGAGGGCGTCCGTGTCGACCGTCCCGTCCGCGTACGGGTACGTCTCGACGGTGAGGTCCGAGCCGTCGACGTAGTTGTCGAGCGTCCCGCGCTTCCCGTCGCGCAGCTGCTCGGGCACGAGCACGGTCGTCCCGCTGGCCGCGCGCACCCGCTCGGCCAGGAGCGCCGCCTCGCCGAGCGCCGTCGCGGCGTCGTACATCGAGGCGTTGGCGACGGACAGCCCCGTCAGCTCCGTCAGGATCGACTGGTACTCGAACAACGCCTGCAGGAACCCCTGAGTGATCTCCGGCTGGTACTGCGTGTAGCTCGTCAGGAACTCCGACCGGAGCGAGAGGTTGTCGACGAGCGACGGGACGTAGTGGCTGTAGTGGCCCCGTCCGAGGAACTCGACGAGGTCGTCGTTGTCGGCGAACGTCTCCTGGAGTTCGGTGACGATCTCGCGCTCGGAGCGTTGTTCGATCCCGAGGTCACCGTCGAAGGCGACCTCGTCGGGGATGTCGAACAGGGCCGTCTCCGAGTCGACGCCGATCTCGTCCAACATCGCCCGCGTGTCGGCCGGCGTGTGGGGGGCGAACGGTGTCCCCGATCGGCGTCCGCTCACCGTCCGGCACCTCCGAACGTAACTGTCTCCAGTAACGCTGCGCGTCGTCCTGTGTGCATATCCGTCCAAGTGCGTCCAGAAGTATGAGTGGTTCGTTACCGGGTGAGGCGGCGGGCGCGTGTGCGAGATTCACTCGAATTCGAGTTTCTGGTTAGTTCGCTTATGTGTGCGCGTTCGTGCCCACTCGGGCGGTTTACTGCGGGTCGAGACGACGTGGTGGTCCGATCGTCGCGCCGAGACCCACCCACCTCGCTTATGTCCGCGCCGTCCGTACCCCCGTACGATGCTGTCGCGCTGGGCCGCCGTCCGTGCTCGTCTCGCCGCCGTCCGTGGACGGGCGAGCGCCGGCCTGGCACAGGCGGTCGCAGCCGACCACACGCCACACCAGATCGCGGCGACGTTCGCGCTCGGGACAGTCGTCGCCGTGTTGCCGACGGCCGGCGCCGCGCTCGTCCTGTTCGGCGCGGTCGCGGTGTTCGTCGACCGGGCCAGCAAGCTCGCGCTCGCGGCGGTGCTCGTCGTCTACAGCCCCCCGGTGAAGTTCGCGCTGTACGGCGTCAGCTACTGGCTCGGGACGACGCTGCTCGGGCCAGCGCCCGGCGTGTCGCCGTCGCCGGACGCGCTGGCGAGTCTGTCCCCGTCCGTCGGACGGGCGGTGCTCGTCCGGCACCTGCTCGGTAACGCCTCGGTGGCCGTCGGGCTGGCGGTCGTCGGCTACGCCGTCGTCAGACTCGCCGTCGTCGGCTACAGACGGCGCCGGGACACGACGACCGTCGCCGTGACGGACGGGGACGCCCCCGGGGCCGGTCGCGCGGGTGGGGACGCCGGCGCACACGAGGAGTGAACCGCGTCGTGGGAGCCGTGTCGTGGGTCGGCGGGTGTGGGGTGCGCGTCGCCGCGGGGATCAGTCGTCGCTGAACGACGTGGTGTCGTCGACGCCGTCGATCTCGCGCTCGAACGCGCCGCGTTCCCAGGTGCGGGTCGCGTCCCCGTTCACCTCGGCTTGGAGCTTCTCCTCCAAGAGGTTGATCGCGACGCTGTTCGCGCCCTCCGGGATCACCAGGTCGGCGGCCTTCTTCGTCGGCTCGATGAACTGTTCGTGCATCGGCTTCACCGTCGAGAGGTACTGCTCGATGACGCCCTCCAGGTCGCGGCCGCGGTCGATCACGTCGCGTTCGATCCGACGGAGGATCCGCACGTCTGCGTCCGTCTCGACGTACAGCCGCAGGTCCAGCATCTCGTTGATCTCGTCGTCGTACAGCGAGAGGATCCCCTCCAGAATGATCACCTCCGTCGGCTCTACCGTCTCTGGTTCCGCCTTCCGGTTGTGGATCTCGAAGTCGTACTGTGGCATCTCCACGGACTGGCCGGACAACAGTTGCTGCAACTGGTCTCGCATCAGGTCCCACTCGAAGGCGTCCGGGTGGTCGTAGTTCACCTTCGAGCGCTCCTCTAAGTCCATGTGCGAGAGGTCCTCGTAGTAGTTGTCCATCGGGATGCGGGTGACCGACTCGCCGACGCTCTCGGCGATCAGCCGCGACACCGTCGTCTTCCCCGCGCCGGTCCCGCCGGCGATTCCCACGACGAACGACGGGTAAGAACTCATGTCCGGTGTGGCCTGAGACACCGAGGGGCTTGAGCACACCGCTTTCTCGGGTCGGTGACAGACACCCGCACGTCGTGGAGCCGGGAGGGCGACCGCCGAACGACACCGGAGTTGGCGAGGGTCGCGGGTGTCGCGGTACTTATACCGTGTGAGTATCTTACGTACGGGTGAGATACACATGGGCGTGACAGAATCCTACAGTCGGGGCCGGGAGCTGGCGGCGGGGAATCCGCTGGCGCTCGTGTTCGGGCTGTTAGTCGTACTCCTGGTGTTCGACCTCGTCGGGAAGCTCGCTTCGGGGTCGATCCAGATCTCGTCGGTGGCCGTCCTGATCAAGGACGGTCTCGCACGAGGGCTCGTGATCGGGCTGGCCGGGATCGGGCTGTCGATGACGTACAGTATCCTCAACTTCGCCAACTTCGCGCACGGCGACTACATCACCGCCGGGGCCTTCTCTGGGTGGGCCACGACGTACCTCGTCGCCGGCGGCTTCGGCTCGAGCGCGAACGTCGGGTCGTTGCTGCTCGTCGGTGCCGGTGGCTCCGTGTTCGGCGGCGCGCTGGGGATCTCCGTCACGACGACGCCGTTCGCGGTGATCGGTGGGATGCTCGTCGCCGGCGTCGGGACGGTCGCGTTGGCGTTGATCATCGACCGACTCGTGTTCGAGCCGGTGCGCGACCGCTCGGGGATCACGCTGCTCATCACGAGCATCGGCGTGGCGTTCGCGCTGCGGTACGGGATCCAGTTCGTGTTCGGGCCGGCGAAGCGGGGGACGACCGCCGCCGGCGCCGTTCCGAGCGTCTCCGTCCCGGCCGTGGACGGGACCGTCTCGATCAGCGCTCACGACGCCACGCTCGTGGTCGTCGCCGGCGGCCTGATGCTCGGCGTCCACCTCCTGCTCCAGCGCACCCGTCTGGGGAAGGCGATGCGGGCGATGGCCGACAACGAGGACCTCGCTCGGGTCACCGGGATCCCGACGGAACGGGTCGTCCAGTTCACCTGGGTGATCGGCGGCGGTCTCACCGGGATCGCCGGCTACGTGTTCGTGCTCTGGAAGGGGACTCTCGGCTGGTTCGACGGCTGGATTCTCCTCCTGCTCATCTTCGCGGCGGTGATCCTCGGCGGGATCGGCTCTATCTACGGTGCGATCGTCGGCGGGCTCGTCATCGGGCTCACCGCCTCCATGTCCGTGATCTGGATCCCGTCCAGCTTCTCGCGGGCGGCCGCGTTCCT
This sequence comes from Halobaculum sp. MBLA0143, assembly GCF_041361465.1. Taxonomy (NCBI): domain Archaea; kingdom Methanobacteriati; phylum Methanobacteriota; class Halobacteria; order Halobacteriales; family Haloferacaceae; genus Halonovum; species Halonovum salinarum. The sequence continues at coordinate 2,855,964 of NZ_JBGKAC010000001.1, read as the reverse complement.
TGCGATGATCCTCATCCTGATCGTGAAACCGACCGGGCTGTTCTCGGGGAGGGCCACGTCGTGAGCGAGTCACGTTCCTCCCTCGCTGCCGCCTGGGAGCGAGACGCGGTGAAGATCGGCGTGCTGCTCGGCGGGATCTACCTCGCGTACTTCCTGGTCGGGGTGTTGCTGGACTACGGCGTCCGCGGGCAGCTGAACTCCATCGCCAGCCTCACCTTCTACGTCGCCTTGTTCGCGTTGCTGTCGCTCGCGCTCAACCTCCACTGGGGGTACACGGGGTTGTTCAACATCGGTGTCGTCGGCTTCATGGCCGTCGGAATCTACGTGATGGCGGTCGTGTCGAAGGCGCCGACGACGGAGACGGCCGCCGGCAGCGTCGGCGGCCTCGGCTTACCGCTGTGGGTCGGCGTGCTCGCCGGCATGGCCGCGGCCGGCTTCCTCGGCTTGCTGATCGCGATTCCCGCCCTGCGGCTCCGGGCGGACTACCTCGCGATCGTCACCGTTGCGACGAGCGAGATGGTCCGGTTCACCTTCCTGTCGAGCACCTTCGAACGGGTCGAGGTGGGCGGGCTCGTCGTCGGCTTCGGCGGCGGCTCCGGGCTGTTGCTCGACTTCGGCAGCCCCGTCCGGCAGCTGTTCGAGGCGTTGTTCCTCGGTGGCGTCTACGAGGGGGTGGTGAGCCTGGTCGGCACCGTGATCGACAACAACCCCGAACCGGTCGCGGACGGACTGTTGTACGGGGTCATCCTGCTGGGTGCCGTCGCCGGCTACTACGTCCTCCTGAACCGGCTCGGCAACTCCCCGTTCGGGCGGGTCCTCAAGGCGATCCGCGAGGACGAGGACGCCGCGAACGCGCTCGGGAAGGACACGAACGGGTTCAAGACGAAGGCGTTCGTCGTCGGCTGCGCCCTGATGGGCCTGGGTGGCATCCTCTGGTACATGACCAGCGGGGCGATCACCCCCAACACCTACCGCCCGCGGCTGACGTTCTTCATCTGGATCGCGCTCATCATCGGTGGCGCGGGGTCCAACACCGGCAGCGTGATGGGCGGGGCGTTGTTCGCCGCGTTGTTGTTCCAGGGACCGCGGTTCCTCCAGAGTGTCGTCACCAACTTCGTCGCGGTGGAGGCTCCCTCCAGCTTCGGGCAGGCGCTGGCGCCCATCGCCGGGAGCGCCGACCTCGCGCCGTTGGCGTTCTACATGCTCGACAGCGTCCGCCAGCTCCAGTTGATCGTCATGGGGGTCGTGTTGGTCTTCCTGATGCACCGCCGGCCACAGGGGCTGTTGGGCCACCGGAAGGAGGCGGCCGCGAGCGTCCCGCTGAGAACCCGGTCTAACGACGGTGCCTACACGGACGGGGGTGAGTCGGATGAGTGACGACCCCGCCGCAGAGACGGCCGCCAGCGAGCCGACGACGGCCGCGAGCGCCGACGAGACGACGACGGCGGACGAGGCCAGCGTCGAGACGGAGCGGACGACGACCGCCGAAGCGGATCTAGAGACCGGCGGGCCGTCCGACTCCCAGGAGGTGCCGCTGCGCGTCGAGGGGCTCCGCAAGGAGTTCGGCGGGATCACCGCCGTCGACGACGCCACCTTCCAGGTGGAGTCCGGGACGGTCACGGGGCTGATCGGCCCGAACGGTGCCGGCAAGTCGACGACGTTCAACTGTATCACGGGCGTCCACGAACCGACTGCCGGCACAGTCACCTTCCGCGGGGAGGACATCACCGGGCTCCCCTCCCACACCGTCGCGCAGCGAGGGCTCGTCCGGACGTTCCAGATCGCCCGCGAGTTCGGAGAGATGACCGTCCTGGAGAACCTGATGCTCGCCCCGGGTGAGCAACGCGGCGAGTCGCTGTGGCGGAGCGTGCTGCCGTTCGTCCGCAGCGGCGTGGTCGAACAGGAGTCCGAGGTGTTGGAGCGTTGCTGGGACACCCTGGAGTTCTTCGAGATCGACCACCTCGCACACGAGTACGCCGGCAACCTCTCGGGGGGCCAACGGAAGCTGTTGGAGTTGGCCCGAGCACTCCTGACGGAGCCGGACGTGCTCTTACTCGACGAGCCGTTCGCGGGGGTCAACCCGTCGCTGGAGGAACGTCTGCTGGAGCACGTTCACGAACTGCGCGAGGAGGGGTACACCTTCCTCATCGTCGAACACGACATGGACCTGATCATGGAGAACTGTGAACACGTCATCGTGATGCACCAGGGGTCGGTGCTCATGGAGGGGCCGCCGGCGGCAGTGAAGTCGAACGAGGACGTGATCGAGGCGTACCTCGGAGGTGACGTGTGAGCGAGACGGACGCGCCGGCCGCAGACGAGCCGACCGGCGACGACATCGGTGCCACGGGCGGCGCCGAGACGGAGATCGAGACGTGGTCGGACGCACTCTTACGGGTCCGCGGGCTGGACGCCGGCTACGGCGATCTCCAGATCCTCTCTGACGTGGACTTGGACGTTCGGGACGGCGAGTACGTCACCATCGTCGGCCCGAACGGGGCCGGCAAGTCGACGGTGATGAAGTCCGTGTTCGGACTCACGAGCCACATGGGCGGGACGGTGACGTTCGCCGGGACGGAGATCACCGCGATGGACCCCGAGGAGATCATCTACGAGGGGCTGGGCTACGTCCCGCAGAACGACAACGTGTTCGCGTCGTTGACCGTCCGGGAGAACCTCGAGATGGGGGCGTACATCCTGGACGAGACCCCCGAAGACGCGTTGCGGGAGGTGTTCCAGCGATTCCCCATCCTGGAGGAACGCCAGGACCAGAAGGCCGGGACGATGAGCGGCGGTCAACAACAGATGCTGGCGATGGGGCGCGCGCTCATGCTCTCGCCGGAGATGCTCCTGTTGGACGAACCGTCCGCCGGGCTCGCGCCCGACCTCGTCGACGAGATGTTCGAGAAGGTGAGCGAGATCAACGACACCGGGACGGCGATTCTGATGGTCGAGCAGAACGCCAAGGAGGCGCTGCGCCGGTGTGATCGAGGGTACGTCCTCGTCGGCGGTGAGAACCGTTACGAGGACGCCGGGGAGACGTTGCTGGCCGACGAGACCGTCCGACAGGACTTCCTGGGCGGGTAGTTCGCAGACTCACACGGCCGCCCCACAGGCGGCCGGGAACACAAACGTTTCAACGACACCGCGACTCCCGAGAGACAATGACAGACGACCGTCTCGGCGGGCGCCGCCGGCTCGCCCGACTGGCCGTGTTCGGACTCGTCGTCGCCTTGGTGGCGCCGGCGGGCGTCGCGGCCGTCGCGCCGCAGTCGAGTGGCACGCCCGGGCAGGTCGGGCTGGAGCCGGGCACCGTCAGCGAGCCGGCCGACAACGACACCATCGTCTCGATCCAGGGGTTCCACTTCCAGGGACAGGGCGCAGAGAAGAAGCCCGCGCGGGTCGTCTCGGCCGGGCCGAACGGGCAGACGAACTGGGTGTTCGACGGCGGGCCGTACGACGCGACCTGGTTCTACGACGTCGACCCGTTGGCGAACGGGAACTTACTCGTCGTCTCCACGAACCCGGACGGGACGCTCGTGATGGAGCTGAACCGGACGACCCGAAACGCCGTCTGGAAGGAACGGTTCGACATGACCGACACCCACGACGTGGACATGCTCCCGAACGGGAACCTCGTGATCGCCAACATGCGAAACTGGAACAACGAGACGGAGGTGAGCAACGACCGGATCGTGATCTACGACCGGGAGGCCGAGGAGTTCGTCTGGGAGTGGACGTTCCGGAACCACTACCCCAACTCGACGGACGGTGGCTTCTCGGAGGACTGGACCCACGTCAACGACGTCGACCGGATCGGCGACGGGCGGTTCCTCCTGTCGCCGCGGAACTTCGACCAGGCGATTGTCGTCGACCGCGAGAGCAAAGAGATCGTCGAGCGGCTCGGCGAGGACGGCGATCACGAGACGATGTTCGAACAACACAATCCGGACTGGCTCGTGAGCGAGGCGGGCAACCCGACAATCCTCGTGGCCGACTCCGAGAACGACCGGGTCGTGGAGTACACGAAGCGCGACGGCGAGTGGGAGCAGATCTGGAGCGTCGGCGACGGCCAGCTGTCGTGGCCGCGCGACGCCGACCGACTACCCAACGGCAACACCCTCATCACGGACTCGCTGAACCATCGCGTGATCGAGGTGACACCGCAGGGGAAGATCGTCTGGGAGTACTACGCCACCTGGGGCGCCTACGAGGCCGAACGCCTCGGGACCGGCGACGAGTCCAACGGCCCGACGATGACCGACCAGGGCGTGTCGGGTAACTACAGCCTCACCGGCTCCGCCGGGCTGATCGAGGGCACCGGCGACACCAACACCTTCGCCGCGACCGTCCAGAACACCTTCGCCGGCACACCCGTCGCCGGGCTCACGACGGAGTTCGCCGTGACGTGGTCGCACGTCACCCCGTGGATCCAGCCCGTCTGGATGGACTCGTGGGCGTTCGCGTCGCTCGTGGGCGCTGTGCTCGTTGTGGTGCTGTGGGGGCTCGCAGAGTTGGTCCTGGCGCGGGGGCGGATCGTCGGGTTCGTGCGTGGGGTCGCGGGGTGACGCCTCAGGTACGAAAACACAGTCACTCGTGCTCGTTCGGATCGTATGGATTCGCCGGCGTAGCGAGTCGACGGACACCCTCGACCGCATCGAAATCGTCGTCGAGTGCGTACAGGTAGTCGAGTCCCGTCGTCTCCATGTACGCTACGATACAGGCGTCGACGAACGAGAGCGGTTCGTGCTGACGAAACAGAGCCTTGCCCTTCGCACGACAGTTCGCAGTGGGTGAGTCGAGGTGGAATCGTGTGCTCGACTCGACGCGGTCGAGAAAGTCGATGGCCGCGTCGTGGCCCGCATGGGTCGTGATTCCGTTGATCGTCTCTGCGAGCACGTAGTCCAAGACAATTACCTCCGGAAGTGTCCCGTCGTCGAACCCGCGCATAACTGAGAGTGCGCGGTCGTGAGACTCGTCGCGGCGGTACGCAGCCGCAAACAAGACCGTCGTGTCGACTACTGCACGGGGCATTCACTCGCTGTCGACGCCCCAGGCGTCGTGATCGGTCGTAACGTCTGTCGTCTCCTCGCCGTCGTAGCCGTCGAAATCAGCGAACGTTCTATCCTGTCGTCGAACGACACGAACCGTTACCGTCCCGTCGTCTTCGAGTTGCCAGCGGAGCCGGTCCCCGTCGTCGATGGCGAGTTCGCGTCGAATGTGGGCCGGGATATTCGCCTGGTTCCCGGAAACCTTGCTCTCGGCGTCAGTGCTGTCGCTGCTCACAGCTGTCGGTAGAGCCTCGGCGGGTAAAACTCTAGTGTGCTAGCACACTGGTCTAGGAGGAGGGTTCGTTCTAGTCCGTCGGACTCGTGGGTGTTCGCGTCGCTCGCGGGCGCGGCACTCGTCGCCGTGCTGTGGGGGCTGACGGAGTTGGTCCTGGCGCGGGGGCGGATCGTCGGGTTCGTGCGTGGGGTCGCGGGGTGAGGAAGCAGTTGGGCGAGTGATTCACTGGACCACACCGCCCCGTTCGTACTGCGACGGCACGCGCGATCACCTACTCCGTCTCCTCGGCGACCTGTTCGACCAGTTCGTCGACGGCTTCGTCGGTGGCAATCTGCTCGGTGTCTGCGCTGGGCGCCGGTGACTCGACCGCCTCGTGCACCCGGTCGAGATTCCGGAGATCCTCGAACACCGTCGTCAGCTCGTCCGTGCGCTGCCGATCGACGGAGTAGTGCTCGCCGATGTTCGTGACGAGGCCGTCCGATTCCAGCCGTTCGAGCACCTTCCCGACGCTGTTCGCCGGCACGTCCGTCTCGGCCGCGACCTCCCGCGGACGGAACGCGCTGTCGCGGTTGGCGGCGAGAAACCGCAGCGCCTCGTCTTTGTTCGTCCCGGGCGTGATCGAGAGCTCCGCACGCTCCCGTCGTTGCAGTTCCTCGACCGGGATTCCGGCTTCTGTCATTCAGTGTCATTTGCTGTCGGTAAACGTCAAAACGCTGCTGGCGAATCTGGAGCCATCTCGTCGATGCGCGGTGTAGGCAGAGCCGTCCTGCCGACGACGGTACCGATTGTTCACTCGGCCACTTGTTCTATATTTGCCAAATAGATAGATTGTGCTGCGGCAAGACGAGAGGGTCGGCAGTATCTCGCGGCAAAAAGGATATAAATCGCGCTCTTCTACGGCTTACTAAGGGCGCGGATGTGGTGGTTAGCGTAACGCGCCACCGTATCCGACGAGGATTGTGAGGTAGTAGCTCACAATTCGATGACGTCCGAGTTCTACATCCGATCGACAGCCTCAGTCGAGTTCCGTAACGTAGTTCGACACGACTGGGTCGTCGATCGTATCAGTCAACCCTCGGTATCGGTTACGATCCAGCGGGTCACGGGTGGGTGTGATCGCCCCTCCTGCAAGCCACGCGATAGCTCGGGACTTGAGACGTTTCTCGCGGATGGGAGCGATTGGTTCGAGTCGATACACTGAACTCGGAGTGCGGGCAGGCTCGTCCCAAGAGCTGTCGAATCTCACCGGTTGTTCGTAGTCGAACTGCTCGACTGCCGCCTCGATAGTTCCGTGTTGCTCGGCTATTTCTCGGAGGGAGCCAGCGATGTAGTCTGCGGCAGTTACCTGAGGGTACGTTCGTTCGGCCTGCTCCAACGGCGCGAGATACACCGGGCAGATGTTTCGCTCGAAACTCACGTCACAGTGTCCACGAAGCTGCCGTGGAAGCGCCTGTGCGTGCTCACCACGCACCAGTTGGCCGTCACGAAGTACGACGGTGTCTGTCATTAGACGAGTCTGTCCCAGTCCGTTCGTGATTGCTTTCTTTGCTGCGACTGCGTACATCGCTGCTGCTGCCGTCTCGTCAAGCGGCGAGGCGGAGAGTACAGCAGCCCACGTCGCTGTCGAGTGAGACAGATCCGCGAGTAACGCACGCACTCGCCGCCGTCGATCCGCCTTGTCGACGTCGCTGTACCGAACGAGCGAGGAAGACTTGTGCCGAAACGGTCGAAGCCCGTTCTCGACGAGCCGCCGAACCAGCTCGACACCGTTGGAACGAGCAGCCCGAACTGCAACCGTCACGAAGACACCGTCTCCCACGTTTCCGGACTCGTCGACGCCGACCACACTCCGGGCTCGAACGCTGTCGTCGGAACGGGGGTTCTCGAGAGAGACTGGATACGTGTCGTCAGACATCGTCTCGTCGACTATCTAGTCTAAGTAGTGTCACTAGATTAGTACGCACGGTTCGGGTCGAACACTGAACTGTCACTGTGCAGTCTACGATAGCCGGTGAAACTGCCAGACATCGGGCACCGATGCCGACGGAGAGCGCGACGCGGTCCCGACTACTGTGACTGGAGCGTGGTCAGTAGGGCAGCGACCGCAATCCGTTCCAGATCGACGAGCGTCGGGTCCTCGCGGTCGGCCGCCTCCCGAAGCGCCTCGGGGCCGTGCTCGGTCGCGCCGGTGTCGAGGTACTCGAACAGCGCTTCGATCGGCTCGGAGAGGTGCTCGCGGTTCTCGCGGACCACGCCGAACACGCTCTCGCGGTCCGCTGGAAGTTCGTCGGCGAATTCGCGGTGGAATTCGAGCACGACGCCCGCCGCGAGCGCGGCGCGGTACTGGTCACCCTCCGTGTCGGTGTGTCGGTCCCACGCCGCGAGACACGACCGGACGACTTCCGCGAACTCGGCGTCGTCGGTGACCATTGCCCGGATTACCTCTGGGTAGATGTCCAACGGCTTCGGATCACCGACGAGCCGTTCCAGCAGTTCTGCGTACGCGAACCGCTCCAGGTCGTCGAGTCCTGGGTCCTCGCGGTCGGCTGGCTCTCGGAGCGCGTCCGGGTCGTGCTCTGTCGCGCCGTCGACGAGGAGGTCGTGGAGTGCCGTGGCGGGCTCCGAGAGCCTGTCGCGGTGCGGTTCGACCGCCTCGCAGACGGTTTCGACCACTTTCGCAGCGCCGTCGGTATCTCTCTGTGTCGCTGGTGCAGCGTACCCGACGCCGGCACGGAGACAGATCCTGGAGGCGTCCGTTTCGGGCGCGAACGACTCGCGGCAGTCCCAGACGCCTTCGAGGAGGTCGCTGGCGGCGGCGAAGTCGTCTTCCAACAGTCGCTGCAACGCAGTCGTGTAGAGGCCTTCCAGGTCGTCTCGGTCGCCGTCGAGTCGTACGAACCGTTTCACGAACCAACGTCGTTCCTGGCCCAGCCCGGCGAGATCGAGATCGTCGAGTTGCTCGATGCCGCGTTCGACCCACTCTATCGCGGCCTCCTCGTCGTCGAGTCCCTCGGCTGTCCTGACGAGATTCTGGATCGTCTGGATCGCCTCACGCACCTGTCCGAGTTCCTCGAAGATTGCCAGTGCCGACTGATAGCGTTCCGTCGCCGTCTCGAACTCTCCCCGGTTTCGAGCGATGGTCCCGAGGCTGTGGAGACTTTTCGCCTCCCCGGAGCGGTCGCCGATCTCTTGTTTGATCGAGAGGCTCCGCTCGTGGTACTCTTCGGCCGTCTCAAACTCTCCCCGCTGGAGAGCGATGTTCCCGAGGCTTCCGAGACTGTCGGCCTCCCCGGAGCGGTCGCCGATCTCTTGCTCGATCGAGAGGCTCCGCTCGTGGTACTCTTCGGCCGTCTCGAACTCTCCCCGGTTTCGAGCGATGGTCCCGAGGCTTCCGAGACTTTTCGCCTCCCCGGAGCGGTCGCCGATCTCTTGTTTGATCGAGAGGCTCCGCTCGTGGTACTCTTCGGCCGTCTCGAACTCTCCCCGGTTTCGAGCGATGGTCCCGAGGCTTCCGAGACTTTTCGCCTCCCCGGAGCGGTCGCCGATCTCTTGTTTGATCGAGAGGCTCCGCTCGTGGTACTCTTCGGCCGTCTCTAACTCTCCCCGCTGGAGAGCTATCAAACCGAGGCTGTGGAGACTGCTCGCCTCCCCGGAGCGGTCGCCGATCTCTTCGAAAATCGAGAGGCTCTGTTCGTGGTACTCTTCGGCCGTCTCGAACTCTCCCCGGTTTCGAGCGATGTTCCCGAGGCTTCCGAGACTCTTCGCCTCCCCGGAGCGGTCGCCAATCTCTTGTTTGATCGAGAGGCTCCGCTCGTGGCACTCTTCGGCCGTCTCGAACTCTCCCCGCTGGAGAGCGATGTTCCCGAGGCTGTGAACTACAGCGGCCAAATCGGACGCGTCGGCCGTTTCTTCCAACTTCTCACTGCACTCCTCGAGATACTCCTCTGCATCGTCGAGTGCACCGCGCATCCGCGCAACCCCTCCGAGCGCTTGGAGACTGCTGGCCACCCCGTGGTCGTTCTCCCGTCGGCGTGCCCGAGCGAGACTCGCGCCGAACAACCACTCTGCCGCCCGTAGGTCACCCTGTCCACGGGCATAACGACCCAATCGACGGTAGAACCGTTCTTCAATCCAGTCGGTCTCGACATCTCGCTCACTCGCGGTCTCACGAGCCTTGCGTAGCTCCACCACCGACTGGTGGCGTCCGTCGTCCGATTCCCGTGTCCGGTCGGTGTCGTCTGCATCTGAGTTCCACTCGTCGGTCGGTCTGACGGTGCGGTACATCTCGCTGCGCCAGAGCGACTGCTTGACGAACGTCTCGTCGGAACAATATTCCGGGAGTTCGAGACGCGACCGCCGAGTTCTCCCGAACAGGTTGACGAGCGTAGGCCTGTCTTTTCCGATCTGGAACAGTTGACTGACGACGGTGTCTGCGACCTGTGTCGGATCGTCCTTCAAGAACCCGAACAAGTATGTCTGATCTCTGAACGCCATCTTCGCGTCTCCCAGTTCCCGCCGCACGGACTCGTCGCCGATCACCGAGAACACGGTGTTCATCGACTTCTCGAAGTGAACAGTGGATCTTTTCGACTCCATCTCGTGAACGTAGAGGTAGGTGAGCCCCCAGAGTTCGTGTGGCGACCGGAAGACGTGTTTCCCCTCGCCGGTCACCTCTCCAGCTCGTCCGAAGTGGACACGCCCGCGGTAGTCGTCGATCACACTCTCGATCACGTCGTAGTCAGAATCTCCGTCGGCGAGTGCGTAGAGATACGACTCGTGAATCGGAAGGTCCGCCGCCGCGAGCGTCGCTATCGTCAACACCGCTCTGCGGCGGAGGACCGCCGGCGTGGACTCGTCATCCGTCTTGTCGGAGCCGTTCAGTTCGTCGAACACGGACCGCACGCGTTGTTCCAACGGTGACTTCGAGATATCCGTGTCGACCTCCCCGTCTGCTGTGTCGGCATCTTCGTCGTCGGCCGCCACCGGGAGGTAGTAAGAGAGCATCAACATCGGGCTGGCGACGGACACCGACGAATTGCCACCGACGGTCTGGCGGATCTGTTCGGGTGTGATCCGCGGCGTCTCACGAACCGCGTCTGCGTCGGCTTCGTTCGGTTCGGCACTACTCTCCTCGCCGGTCGCGTCGCTCGTTTCGGTGGCCGCCGCGGTCGTCTCGCCGTGGTCGTCGTCCGGAGTGGCCGTCTCTCGTTCACGACTCTCGATGGTGGTGAGGTGTCGGAACACCGCCTCTGCCGACGGGAGCACCTCTCTGTTGGAGTCGGTCGTCGCGGCGAATCGGTCGAAGATCTCGTCAATCTCCCTGACCGAGAGATACGGGACCCTGTCGCGTTCCGTCAGTGTGCCGAGTCTGTTGGACACCGACTGCCCCACGCTGTCGTTGTCAGAGGCGCGCCCGATCCGTTGCCCGAGCCTGTCGAGTTCGTACTCGCGGGCGTCGAGCAGGACGCTCACGTCCGGCTCGTCTGCCAGATCCTCGTTCAGGAACTCGAAGATCGGAAGCGTCGGGTTTCGGGCAGCGTCCTCGACGACGACGAGCGTGTCGCCGAGTTTCCGGAGCGTCTCGACGGCTTGCTCCAGTGTCTTGGGGTCGATCCGTTTACCGCTCAGCCCGCCACGCCAGTGGATCACCGGCCCCGTCTCGTCGTCGTGGTGCCACGCAGCCGCCGCCTGTCGGCAGGCGACCGTCTTCCCCGACCCCGGCGGCCCGAACAGCAGTTGGTGGCCGCCGCCGTCGAGTGTCGCCAGAACCTCCTCGGTGAACGTCCGGTCGCTGTCGCCGTGGTATCTGTCGACCGCGTAGTCGTTGGTGAGGTGGTGCCAGTCGAACGGCTCACGCCACGCCAGTCGGGGACTCTCGATCTCGGTCTCGAAGTCGGTGTCACTCACCACGTCGAAGCCCTCGTCGGTGAGCCGCTGGCGCGCCTCGGCGAACTCGTCGGGCGTCACCGCGTCGAGCACGCGCTGATTGTACGCCTGGAACAACAGCCAGCGTTGGTCGCCGTCCGTCGCGGCCACCTCCCGCTCGAACGTCTCCAGAAACGTCTCCGCCACCGCGGGCCAGTCGATACTTCCGACCGCGACCGCCGCCAGGGGGTCGTACTCGTTGCCCAGCCGAGCCAGTTCCTCCGCGAGCAACTCTGTCTCTGCGGCGACCGGCTCCCCGCGCTCGATCAGTTCGTCGACACCCTCGGCCAACTCCGTGCTGTCTTGGAGCGTGACGGCGATCAGATCGCGGACACCCGTCGGGTCGAGGTCCTCGTCGTCCTCCGCGGCGCGTTCCCCGGCCGCCATCGCCGCGGTTTCGATCTGCGCGTCGAGGTCCGTGTCGGTGAGGCGGTCGTACGCCTTCCGCCCGATGTCGACAGCGAACTTCAGTGTTCGGGGAGAGAGGCCCATCGCTAGCCGTCTCGTCTCCGTGTATTTTCAGTTTTGCGGAGGTTGACGGTGTATCGTGTCACATGATCAAAAAATCTGCGGCCGAGTCAGGGGCCGATCTCGTCACTACTCATGTTCGTCAGGAGAGAGGCGGACCACAAGAGTCCCCGCACATCGGTACAGCGGACCGACGGACTCTTCTCCGCGCGCCACGCGGACGACTCACCGCCACCGAGGTCCCCGCCGACAACTCTATTTGTACCACACGGGCACCAAGGCATGTGGATGTGGACGACAACGACGGGGAGATGGTGAAGCTCAACGTGAAAGTGCCGAGGAAACTCCTGGAGACAGTCGACGAACTCGCCGAGGAGTTGGAGTACACCAATCGGTCGGAGTTCGTCCGCGAGGTGCTGCGCGACACGACGGACCCAGTGTTGACGTCCGGCGCGCAGGAGGGCGTCTCGGAGGGATACGAGGATCTCGCGGCGGGGTGGACGATGTCGACAGAAGAGGCCCAGAGTCGGGTCGGAATCGACGAGCAGTAACACTGCCGGGAGACACGCCGCCCACGACGACCCGAAACCCATCCCCAGCTCGGAGCGCCAGCCCCCCACACCCCCCGTCACACGACCGAGTCGGCCTTGCAACGTTTCGCAAACACCTTATACGCACGTAGACCAAGCATCGAACGACGACTACCAATGCCGAGACCCGAAGTTCTCGAACGAGTGAAGGAGGCCGAGGCAGACGCCGAGGAGATCGTCGCCGAGGCGGAGTCCGACCGGGACGAGCAGATCCAGGCCGCCCGGGCGGAGGCCGACGAGATCCTCGAAGACGCCGAGGCCGAAGCCGACGAACTCGAGGAAGAACGGCTCGCCGAGGCGCGCGAGGAGATCGACGCCGAACGCGAGCGGATCCTCGAGGAGGGACAGAGCGAACGGAGGGACCTCGTCGACCGCGCCCGCGACCGCACTGACGAGGCGGTCGAGCACGCGGTCGAGAAGTTCGAGGAGGCGGTGCATGCTCAGACCTGAGCAGATGAGCAAGATCTCGGTCACGGGCTCCCGTCGCGTGATGGGAGACGTGGTCGAGGCGATCCACGACCAGTCGTTGGTCCACATGACGGAGTACGACGGCGGGTGGGAGGGGTTCGACCCCGGTGAGTCGACGGCGACGGCGGAGGCGGCGGCGGACAAGCTCGTCACCGTCCGGTCGCTGATCTCACAGTTGGGCGTCGAGCCGTCGGACGCCGGCCCGTCGCGGATCGTCACGGACGAGGCCCTGGAGGCGGAGCTGGAGGAGGTTCGGGTCGAGGCGAACGAACTCGACGACCGGCGTGAGGACCTGCGCGACGACCTCCGCCGGGTGAACGAACGGATCGACACCGTCGAGCCGTTCGTCGACGTCGGAGTCGACATCGACCTGTTGAGCGGCTACGACAGCCTCCAAGTCACCGTCGGCGAGGGTCAGGAGTCGGCCGTTCGGGAGGCCGTCACCCACGCGACGGATCTCGACGAGTTCGACATCTTCGCGGGCGAGGAGTACCTCGCCGTGTTCGCCCGGCCGACGCCGTCGGCCGACGAGGACGCGCTGGCGGACACCCTCGTCGGCGCGGAGTTCGCGGCCGTCGAGGTGCCCGAACTGGACGAGACGGAGAAGACGGCGCCCGAGGCGTACCACCAGAGCCTGGAGGCGGACCGCGAGGAGCTCCGGACGGAGATCGAGACGGTCGACCGCGAGATCGAGACGCTCCGCGAGGAGTGGGCCGGATTCCTGCTGGCGGCAGAAGAGGAGCTCTCGATCCGAGTCGGGAAGGCGGAGGCGCCGTTGTCGTTCGCCACCACCGAGAACGCCTTCGTCGCCGAAGGCTGGATCCCGACGGAAGAGTACACGGAGTTCGCGGGCGCCATCTCCGACGCCGTCGGCAACAGCGCCGAGGTGGAGGAGTTGGAACGCGCCAGCTTCGGGAGTGACGGCGCCGTCCAGGTGCGCGAGGACGTGCCCCAGTCCGTCCAGGACGCCGGCACGGACGAGACGGACGGCGACCGGGCCGAAGCGGAAGAGGAGGAACCACAACGGGCGGTCGCGGACGGCGGCGCGCCCGTCGTGATGCGGGACGACGACCCGCCGACGATCCAGGACAACCCCGGGATCGCGAAGCCGTTCGAACTGCTGACCGGGCTCGTCGGCGAGCCGAACTACCGGGAGTTCGACCCGACGATCGTGTTGTTCCTGACGTTCCCGGTGATGTTCGGCTTCATGATCGGTGACTTCGCGTACGGGCTGATCTACACGGCCATCGGCGCGTACCTGTACAGTGGGTTCGACTCGGACTCGTTCCAGGCCGCCGGCGCGGTGGCGATGATCGCCGGCGTCTCGACGGCGATCTTCGGGATCCTCTACGGGGAGATCTTCGGACTGCACCTGATCGCCTCCGAGTTCTGGGAGGGGATCGTCGGGCTGAAACACGCCCCGATAGAGAAGGGGCTGGAGCCGGCCGGCTCCTACTGGGCCCGGACGTGGCTCGTCGTCTCCGTGGTGTTCGGAGTGCTCCACCTCAACGTCGCGTGGATCTTCGACTTCCTGGAGAACCTGGAGTTCCACGGGTTCGTCGAGGCGTTAGAGGAGTCCGGCTCCTGGCTGTTGGCGCTGAACGGGCTGTGGCTGTTCCTGTTCAGCACCTGGTTCGGCCGGACCCCGCCGATCCTGTTCGAAGTGTTCTCCAGCGGGAAGGCGGCCGCCTTCGAGCTCGGGTTCACCGGGTTCCCGGTGATCGTCGGGCAGATCGGGGCGGTGATGATGGGGCTCGGCGTGTTGTTGATCATCGTCGGGCCGACGGCGGAGATCGTCGAGATCTTCACCGTGCTCTCACACACCCTCTCGTACCTCCGGATCGGGGCGGTGTTGGTGGCGAAAGCCGGGATGGCGTTCGCCGTCAACCTCCTGTTCTTCGGCGTGTACGAGACGGGAGAGGGCGGAGAGACGGCCTGGCACTTCGCGCTCACGAAGATGCCGGAGGTCGGGGCGACGTACCACGGACACGAGGTGACCGGCATCCTGTTCGGTGGGATGGCCCACGGCGGGCCGGTGTTGCTCGTCGCTGGCGTGCTCGTCCTGATCGCCGGGCACCTGTTGGTGCTGGCGCTGGGTGTCACCTCCTCCGGGATCCAGGCGATCCGGCTGGAGTACTTCGAGTTCTTCTCGAAGTTCTACGACGGCGACGGGATCACCTACGACCCGTTCGGCACGGAGCGGACGTTCACGAGCGAGGAGTAGTCGGCGTCACCCTCGGTGCCGTTCTCGTCTTCCCTCTCACTCTCGTCGTCACGCTCGGTCTCGTCCCCCGCCCGTGAGTCGGGCTGGCGTACGGGGCTCGAACGCCGAGCAGTCCGGAATCGCCTCGTTTGGCCGTTCTATTTGGGAACGCTTATTACCGCCACGAGGGCAAAGACGACCTGTCCGTAGACGAGCGAACACACGGTGAACCTCATGCTCGAAACTGCCCCAGAACTGGCGAACGTTGTACTGCAGGAAGGTAGTAGCAGCCCGGCGCTCAACAACAGCGGTGCAGCTGCTATCGCTGTCGGTCTCGCAGCTATCGGTGTGGGCTACGCCCAGCGAGGGATCGGTGCGGCGGCAATCGGCGCGATCGCCGAGGACGACGACCTGTTCGTTCCTGGACTCGTCTTCACGGCGCTGCCGGAGACGCTGATCCTCTTCGCATTCGTAACAGTCATCCTGGCGTAAGCCGGGGACCCCTTTCTCAACACATGAGTCTCGATACAGTTGTCGAAGACATCCGGGACGACGCCCGCACGCGCGCCGAGGAGATCCGCGAGGACGCCGAGGAGCGTGCCGAGGAGATCGTCGCCGAGGCGGAAGCCGAGGCCGAGGAGCTCCTGGAGGACCGCGAGGCGGCCGTCGAGCGGCAGATCGAACAGGAGCGGGAACAGGCGCTGTCCTCTGCGAAGCTGGAGGCCAAGCAGGCCCGGCTGGAGGCGCGCCGCGACGTGCTCGAAGACGTACGCGAGGAGACGGAAGCCGCGATCGCGGAGCTGTCGGGCGACAGGCGGGCGGAGCTGACCCGTCTGCTGTTGGAGGACGCGGCCGCGGAGTTCGACACGGACGACGTCGTCGTCTCCGGCCGCGCAGACGACGAGTCGCTCATCCGTGAACTGTTGTCCGACTACGAGGGCTACCAGTACGGGGGCGAGCACGACTGTCTCGGCGGTGTCGTCGTCGAGAGCGAGGTGTCCCGCGTCCGGGTCGACAACACGTTCGACTCCGTGCTGACGGACGTGTGGGAGGACAGCCTCAAGGAACTGAGCGCACGACTGTTCGACGATGAGTAGTCGCTCCGGGAGCGCCAACGCGGAGTACGTCAACGCCCGTGTCCGGTCGCGGCGGGCCGGGCTGTACGACGAGGAGTCGTACCGTAGACTGCTGCGAATGTCGCCGGCCGAGATCGCCCGCGAGATGGAAGAGACCACCTACGAGCGGGAGGTCAACGAGCTCGGGTCTCGTTTCGGCGGGGTCGACCTGATCGAGTACGCGCTCAACCGCAACCTGGCTCGACAGTTCGACGACCTGTTGGGCTGGGCAGAGGGGGGCCTGTACGACCTGCTCGTCCGGTACCTCCGGAAGTTCGACGCCTGGAACGTCAAGACGCTCCTGCGTGGGGTGTACGCGGAGGCGGGCGCCGAGGACGTGCGCGTCGACCTGATCCAGGCGGGAGAGCTAGACTCGACTCGGTTGGAGCGGCTGGCCGACGCCGGTACCGTCGAGGAGATCGTCGAGGGACTGTCCGACACGTTGTTCGGCGACGCGCTGGCCGACGCCGTCGAGGACTACGAGGAGACGGGGCTGCTCGTGCCCCTGGAGAACGCCGTCGACCGGGCGTACTACGAACTGCTGACCACGAACGTGGGGTCGTCGCCGGAGCTCGCGGAGTACCGCCGGTACCTGCGGGCGGAGATCGACTTCCGGAACGCGATCAACGCCCTGCGGCTGGCGCGCTCCGGGACGGAGCTGGACCCGGCGGAGTACTTCATCGACGGCGGCGGCCTGTTCTCGATCCGCGACGTACAGCGCCTCGCCGGCGACGTGAACGAGCTGATCGCGTACATCCGCGACAGCACGTACGGCGACGACCTGTCTGCGGCGCTGGACGAACTGGAGTCGGCAGACAGCCTGGCCGGCTTCGAGCGCGGGCTGGAGGCCGCACAGGTGGAGTACGCGGACGCGCTGGGCACCGTCTTCCCGTTGTCGGTGACGCCCGTGATCGCGTTCGTGCTCTCGAAGGAGCGCGAGGTGGACAACATCCGGGCGATTGCCCGCGGCAAGGAGGCGGGGCTCGACGCAGACGAGATCGAGCGCGAACTGGTGATCCTATGAGCCAGGAGATCGCAGTGATCGGCAGTCCGGAGTTCACTACTGGGTTCCGGCTGGCCGGTGTACGGAAGTTCGAGGACGTGCCGGAAGACGAGAAGGACGAGCAGCTGGACGACGCCGTCGAACGGACGCTCGCCGACGACGACGTCGGCATCGTCGTGATGCGCGACAGCGACCTGGAGCACCTCTCTCGGGGGGTCCGGGAGTCCGTCCAGGGGAGCGTCGACCCGGTGCTCGTCACGCTCGGTGCCGGTGCCGGCGGCAGCGGGCTGCGCGAACAGATCAAACGCGCCATCGGGATCGACCTGATGGCGGAAGACGAGGAAGACCAGGAACGGGGGACACCCTGAACCACCGCGGAACCTACAACAACACATGAGTCAAGCAACTGATCCGGAGACGACGCCCGCAGACGCCGGCGTGATCCGGAGCGTGAGTGGGCCGGTCGTCACCGCGACCGACCTCGACGCCCGGATGAACGACGTGGTGTACGTCGGCGACGAGGGCCTGATGGGCGAAGTGATCGAGATCGAGGGTGACGTGACCACGATCCAGGTGTACGAGGAGACCTCGGGGGTCGCCCCCGGCGAGCCCGTCGAGAACACGGGCGAGCCGCTGACGGTCGACCTCGGCCCGGGGATGCTCGACACCATCTACGACGGTGTCCAACGGCCACTCGACGTGCTCGAAGAGAAGATGGACAGTGCGTTCCTCGACCGCGGCGTCGACGCCCCGGGGATCGACATGGAGGCGGAGTGGGAGTTCACCCCCGAGGTCGAGGCGGGAGACAAAGTCGAGTCCGGTGACGTGCTCGGAGTCGTCCCGGAGACGGTCACCATCGACCACAAGGTGATGGTGCCGCCGGACATCGAGGGCGGTGTCGTCAGCGAGACGAAGGAGGGCACCTTCACCGTCGAGGAGACGGTCGTCGAGTTGGAAGACGGCACGGAGATCTCGATGCACCAGGAGTGGCCGGTGCGCGAGCAACGGCCGACCGTCGAGAAGGAGACGCCGAAGACGCCGTTGGTGTCCGGCCAACGGATCCTCGACGGGTTGTTCCCGTTGGCGAAGGGCGGGACGGCGGCGATTCCGGGGCCGTTCGGCTCCGGGAAGACCGTCACCCAGCAGTCGTTGGCGAAGTTCGCGGACGCGGACATCGTCGTCTACATCGGCTGCGGGGAGCGCGGCAACGAGATGACGGAGGTCATCGAGGACTTCCCGGAGCTGCCGGACCCACAGTCCGGCAACCCGTTGATGGCCCGGACCTGTCTCATCGCCAACACGTCGAACATGCCCGTCGCCGCACGAGAGTCGTGCGTGTACACGGGGATCACCATCGCCGAGCACTACCGCGACATGGGGTACGACGTGGCCCTGATGGCCGACTCCACCTCGCGGTGGGCGGAGGCGATGCGGGAGATCTCCTCCCGGCTGGAGGAGATGCCCGGCGAGGAGGGGTACCCGGCGTACCTCGCCGCCCGCCTGAGTCAGTTCTACGAGCGGGCCGGCTACTTCCAGAACGTCAACGGCACGGAGGGGTCGATCTCCGTGATCGGCGCCGTCTCCCCGCCGGGGGGTGACTTCTCCGAGCCGGTGACCCAGAACACGCTGCGGATCGTGAAGACGTTCTGGGCGTTGGACTCCGACCTGGCGGAGCGCCGGCACTTCCCGGCGATCAACTGGAACGACTCCTACTCGCTGTACCGCGAACAGCTCGACGAGTGGTTCCGGGAGAACGTCGCGGACGACTGGCCGGAGAAGCGCCAGTGGGCCGTCGACACCCTGGACGAGGAAGACGAACTCCAAGAGATCGTCCAGCTCGTCGGGAAGGACGCCCTGCCGGAGGACCAACAGCTCACTCTGGAGGTGGCGCGGTTCCTGCGTGAGGGGTACCTCCAGCAGAACGCGCTCCACGACGTGGACCGGTACTGCCCGCCGGAGAAGACGTACCGCATCCTCGAGGTCATCAAGGAGTTCAACGACGAGGCGTTCGACGCACTGGACGCCGGTGTTCCGATCGACGAGATCATCGGGATCGAGGCGGCCCCGCGGATCAACCGGATCGGAACCACGCCGGAAGACGAGTACGACGAGTTCGTCGACGAACTCGCCGAAGACATCACCGAACAGCTGCGTTCGCTCTACTAACAATGAAAGAGTACGAGACAATCACGGAGGTCAGCGGCCCGCTGGTGTTCGCCGAGGTGGACGAGCCGGTCGGGTACGACGAGATGGTGGAGATCCAGACGCCCCAAGGGGAGACCAAGCGGGGGCAGATCCTGGAGTCGGAAGAGGGGCTCGTCGCCATCCAGGTGTTCGAGGGCACGTCCGGTATCGACCGGAACGCGTCCGTGCGGTTCCTCGGGAAGACGCTGAAGATGGATCTCACCGAGGATCTGCTGGGACGCGTGCTGGACGGCTCCGGCCAGCCGATCGACGGCGGGCCGGACGTCGTCGCAGACGAGAAGCGCGACATCGTCGGGGCGGCGATCAACCCCGTCTCCCGGGAGTACCCGGAGGAGTTCATCCAGACCGGCGTGTCCGCCATCGACGGCATGAACACCCTGGTGCGGGGCCAGAAGCTGCCGATCTTCTCGGCGTCCGGGCTGCCGCACAACGAACTGGCGCTCCAGATCGCGCGGCAGGCGTCCGTGCCGGAGGCCGAGGCGGCCGGCGAGGACTCCGAGTTCGCCGTGATCTTCGGCGCGATGGGGATCACCCAGGAGGAGGCCAACGAGTTCATGGCCGACTTCGAGCGCACCGGCGCGCTGGAGCGGTCCGTCGTGTTCATGAACCTCGCGGACGACCCGGCCGTAGAGCGGACGGTGACGCCGCGGCTGGCGCTCACTACCGCCGAGTACCTCGCGTTCGACAAGGGGTACCACGTCCTGACGATCCTGACGGACATGACGAACTACTGTGAGGCGCTCCGGGAGATCGGCGCCGCCCGCGAGGAGGTGCCGGGCCGCCGTGGCTACCCGGGGTACATGTACACGGACCTGGCGTCCCTGTACGAGCGTGCCGGCCGGATCGACGGACGCGAGGGCTCCGTCACGCAGATCCCGATCCTCACGATGCCCGGTGACGACGACACCCACCCGATTCCGGACCTGACCGGCTACATCACGGAAGGCCAGATCATGATGGACCGGGACCTCAACAGTCAGGGTGTCGAGCCGCCGATCAACGTCCTGCCGTCGCTGTCGCGGCTGATGGACGACGGGATCGGCGAGGGGTACACCCGCGGCGACCACGCCGACGTGAAAGACCAGCTGTTCGCGGCGTACGCCGAAGGCGTCGAGCTCCGCGACCTGGAGAACATCGTCGGCCGCGAAGCGCTGGACGACCGCCAGAACCGCCTCCTCGACTTCGCCGACCAGTTCGAGACGGAGTTCGTCGAGCAGGGGTACGACACGGACCGCGACATCGACGACACGCTGGACATCGGCTGGGACCTCCTGTCGTTGCTCCCGAGGTCGGAACTCAACCGCGTCGGCGAGGACCTGATCGAGGAGTACTACCAAGACGACGTCGAGGAAGTCGCTGCGGACTGAGGGCGGTTTCTCGTTTTCTATTTCGGTCTTTGTTTCGACAAGCTACCGGGCCGAACAGCCGGACCTGTGTCGTGTATCAGACCAGATCAGTTAGGATACAGCACCACTACCGACAGTCTTCGGCCACTCGTCGGGTCGCCCGGTCAAGATTGTCACAGTCCACGGTCTCGGCGTGAGTCCGACGGTACAGTCGGCCACGATTGTCGACAGTTTCGAACTTCTTGGCGAGCATTCCGTCGTAGTGGTCGTGTTCTGCCTGTGTGGCGACTTCCCCGTCCGAGTAGTAGTCTCGTTTGAGAACTCTGACTTTCTCGTCGAGAGAAACCTCACCAAATTCGAGTTCGTGACCGCCATCGTCGTCCTCGAACACGAAGACAGCGTAGTCTGTCCGGTCGTAGAAAGCACAGAACTTCAGATACCACTGGTCCACTACTCTATCCTCTGAATCGATCTCTTCCATCAGAGACGCTTCCATCGGAGGGTACTCCGAGATACAGTCTCGAACAGCCTCCAGCCGGTTCCGTTGGCCAGAGGCATCGTCGTAGCTTCCGAGGACGAAGTACAGTTGTTCTACGTCAGCGAACTGTTCACAGTCCTTGTGGACGACATCGTACAGCGCACTGTATTCTCTCGGTGTGAGGCTGCCCTCTCGGAGATTTGTCCACTCTTCGATTATTCTCTTGACGAACTCGGACACTGTGTGAATAGCGCTAGAGCCACATACTGTTGTTAGCTCTTTGTTCGGTGGCTCCTCGTGCCCGCTAGCTCTCTTTGCGAATCCTCGTTCAGGACTCACCAAAACAGATGTAGGCTAGCCCGACTAGAGACTAGACGAGATGAGTGAGAGAGGACTAGACGATTCGACAGTGGACAGAGCAGCGAGACTAGAAGCGGGCGAACAGGCAGAGATCGATGGAACTCGGTTCGATCAGTTAGACACGTTGCTGGACAAGAAGCGTCTCCGCTTCGTCCAACAGATCCTCGCTCACGACAGCGGCGTGCTCTCCGTCGAGGAACTGTCCTACCGGAACCCGGACATCGAGTCGGGGACAATCGACTACCACCTCCGGAAGTTGGAGTCGGCAGAGCTCACCGAGCGACTGTCCACAGACGACCCCGCCAACGACCTTCCGAACACGTACTGGGCGGTCACCGGCCGCGGCGTCGCGCGACTCGACGAACTCGGCTTCTACGACGAAGTCGAGGTGCTGGCAGTCGCAGACGAGGCGCTGGAGCGCACGGAGCGGATCGAGCGAATCGAAGCGTTCGACGCTCGTCCGCAGGTCGACGTGTCGCAGTAGACCCGGAGTCTAGTTCTCTCTCGCAATCCGCCCCTCCGTCCCGACCCCCAACCCACCCTCTCGCGCGTGCTCGGCGATCGCCGCGAGCACCGACACCCGGTCGCGGACGAGGTGTGTCTCGTTCGCGGGGTCGTAGCCGTCCGTCAGCACGAACCACCCGGTCGTCGCCACGGTGTACGGCTCGTCGTCGACGAGCGGACCCCCGTCCGAGCGACAGACGGACTGGAGGTCGCCGTCGGCGTCCCAGCGCACCCGGAGCCCGGCGACGTGGGCGTGGACCCACCCACGCTCGCCGGGGTGGTCGCAGCCGCAGTCCGCGAGCACCGTACGGAGTTGCGCGCCGGACAGACGGAGTTCGTGGACGGTGTCGTCGAACGGGGCCAACGAGACGGCGTCCGCGAGTGTGACGGTGCCGGACAGCGCCGGCCCCGGACGCAGCGAGCCGGCGGGGAACAACGCGGCGTCGGCGTCGACGGCCGCCCGGAGCGCGTCCGCGAGGAAGTTGCCGACACGCGACTCCCCGCCGGTGCGGTGCCGTCGCTCTCGGGGGACGCGGTCGACGGTCGCCAACGGCTCGTCACCGCCGAGCGTGGCCCGGAGATCGCGGTAGCGCTCCCGGGTGGGCTCGTGGACCGGTGCGTCGGCGACTGGGTGCGTGCGGATCGCCGGGTCGCCGTCCGCGAGACGCGCGGAGAGCACCGCGTCGGGACCTCCGCCCCGGAGGAGGACGGTGCCGTCGAACGTCCCCGTCAGACGCTCGTGGACGTGACCGCCGACGACGGCGTCGGCGTCCGTCTCGCGGGCGACCCGCTCGTCGTGTTCGCCACAGTGCGAGAGGACGACCGTGTGGTCGACGCCGCGGTCGCGGAGCGCGGCGAGCCCCTCTCGGACGGCCGGCACCGGGTCGGAGACGGTCGTCGCCAGCCCCAGCGGGAGCAGTTCCTCGGTCGCCGGGTGGGTGACGCCGACGACACCGACGCGGGCGTCGCCGCGTTCCACGACGACCGTGTCCTGGAAGCCGTCGGCCGCGTTACCACAGCAGTACGTCGGCGGGACGGAGGCTGCCCACGCCCGGGTCCAGTCCAGCCCGGGGTCGAGATCGTGGTTGCCGGGCACCTCGGCGTCGTGGGCGATCGCCTCGAACGCCGGGCGGGCCAGCGCGCGACCGTGGTCGAAGCCGGACGGCGGGTCGTCGCCGACGGCGTCCGTGGCAGCGAGTGCCGCGAGGCTGCCGAGTGCGGTGTCGTCGCCGCCGCCGACGACGACGGCCTCCTCGGGCAGCCCGCGACACAGTCCGACGAGCCGGGCGACACGCGTCGGGCGATCGTACACGCCTTCGAGGTCGTCGAAACAGTACAGACGGAGGGACACGCTGTGAGGGGACGGTCGCCGGTGAGGAGAAGCTACGGGTCCTCGTCGACGACTAACTCCACGACGTTCTCGCGGCCGACCCGGAGCTTCTCCACTCGGTCGTCGTCGGCCATCCGCGAGAGCACTCGGGATGTCTTCGACGCCGACCACTCCAACGTGTCCGCCAGCGCCGACTGGCGCATCCGGCCGTGTTCGCGGGCCAGCGCCTGCGTCACCCGTTCTTCGTCCGTCAGCGGCGGCCGGAGGTCGGCGAGCACGCTCGCGTACGGCTCCGGGGGCTCGCCGTCCGCGTCGCCGGCCACGCCCGCAGCCGTCGTCGCGTCCGTGGGGTCCGACGCGTCGCCGGTCGCGTCCGTGTCTGTTGCGTCCGTCGAGTCCGACGACTCTGTCTCCGTGTCGTCGGTCGTCGTCACATCGGTCGTCGTCTCGTCGGCCGTCGTCTCGTCGGTCGTTCCCGTCTCCGATCCGTCGGCCGTCGTCCCCGTGTCGGGCGTGGCCCGGTCGGTCGTCTCGTCGCGCGCCGTGTCGCCGTCGGCGGTCGCTCCGTCCGCGTCGGTCGCGTCGACGGCAGCCGTGGTGGTCGAGGCGGTGTCCGTCGGAGCCGTGCTCGCCCCGCCGTCGGGCGCGTCCGGGTCACCCGGGTCGGTCGGGTCGCTCCCCCTGCCGCCCGGGAGCCAGGAGGGAGCGCGCCCGGCTACGACGAGCGCAGTGAACAGAACGGCGATCACGCCCGCAATCGCCGCCGGAATCACGAGGTCGTCGCCGCCCTGGTCGGTCGCGGGCGTGGTCGTCGTCGCCGGCGAGGCCGTCGGTGGCGGTGTGGGTGAGGGGGTCGGCGAGGGCGTGGCGGTCGGCGAGGCCGTCGGTGTCGGGGGTGCCGCGACGACGGAGGGGCGACCGTCTGCGAAGCTGCGTCGACCGGTCCAGCGCGCCCGGCCGTCCTCGCGTCCGTCCGGCGACGGCTCCACCCGAGTGAGACGGTAGTCCGACGGCGCAGTGACGACGAGCGTGTCGTTGGCCCCGAGGTAGTAGCCGCCGCCGAACACGTCGCCGGCGCGGAGGCTGCCGTCGGGCGCGGTCGCCGAGAAGTTCGCCCAGCGGAACCGGTAGGCGACGACACCCCAGCGCCGGGGCACCCGTTGGATCGACGTGGTCGCCGTCACGTCTGCGAGCCGCATCTCGCGACCGGTCCCCTCGGCGGCGTCGGCGACGACCGGCGCGATCCGGTCGCGGAACGACGACTCGTAGGCGGCAGTGTCGTTCCGGAACGTCGCCTGGAACTCGCGGTAGGCGGCGAGGTCGGCGTCCGTCCGGAGCCGAGTGCGGTACCGCACCGTCCAGACGGCGGAGCCGTTCGCCGAGAGGCCGATTCGGGTGACGGTGTCGTCCGTCTCCGGCGTGTCGGCGAGCGCCGGCAGCCCGCCGTCGCCGGGTGCGGTCGCGCCGACGACCGCGACGCCCGCGACGGCGGCGACCAGAACCACGATCACGGCCGCGAGGCTCGTCTCTCGCATTCGTCCGTCGTAGCCTCGGGGGGTTGATAAGTGGCCCCCAAGGGGCAGCCGTGTGAGGCCCGCTCGACACTCCACGCGACAGTCGACCGTAAGCTACCTCACGACGGGCCACGGACGAGACGGCGTGTTGTCGGCGCTCTCGTGGCCCGTGGTCGCGTCGTTGGCGGCCGCGGTCGGCACCTGTTATCTGATCGCGGCGCTGTGGCGTCACCGTGGGGCGCCGGGCGCCGACTGGTTCTTGATCGTGTTGGGGCTCCAGGCCGCGTACACGGCGTTGTACGGTGTCGGTTTCCTCGTCACCGACCCGGGGCTGCGGGCCGCCGTCGAGGTCGGGTTCTGGGTCGTCTTCACCTGGCTCGGACCGGCGTTCGCCGCGTTCGCGCTGACGTACACCGGCCGGCCGGCGGTGCTCCGGACCCGGCCGTTCGGCGTGGTGGTAGTCGTTCTCCTCGGGGTGACGGTGACGCTCCCGTTCGCGCCCGCCGGCGGTCTCGTCTGGACCGGGTTCGAGGTGGCAGAGACCGCTGGCGTCGCCGGCGCGACGTACACCCGCGGTCCCGCGATCTTCCTCAGCTTCGTGGCGAACGCCGCGTTGACGGCTGGGGGTACGGTCCTGTTGTTCGACACCGTCGTCAGCTACGGGCCGTTGTACCGTCGTGAGGCGGCGGCAGTCGGAGTGAGCACGCTCCCGCCGGCCGTCGGCGCGACGCTGTGGGGTCTCGGGCTGCCCGTCGGCGGTCCGAACCTGATGCCGGTGTTGGCGCTGCCACACGTCCTGTTGGACGGCTACGCCTACCTCGCGTCCGACCTGTTCGAGTTCGACCCTGCGACGCGACGTGCCAGCGAACGGGCGGCCGTCGACGAGCTGGCGACGCCGGTGGTCGTCTTGGACCGCGAGTCGCGAGTGATCCGACTGAACGAGGCCGCCGCCGACACGCTGGACACGACGCGGGCGGCGACGCTCGGCGAGCCGGCGGCGACAGTCGGGCTGTCGTTCGACCCGAGCGACCCTCCGGAGTCGGTGGAACTGCGGGTCGGCGGTCGACGACGGACGTACCGGGTGACCGCCTCCGGACTCCGGGACAGGACGGACACGCTCGTCGGCTACACGGTCGTCCTCCAGGACATCACGGCCGAGCGCCGGCGACGCCAACGGCTGGACGTGTTGAATCGTGTGCTCCGGCACAACCTCCGGAACGGTCTGAGCGTCGTCCAGCTGTACGCCGGGCAGATCGCCGACACCGGAGACGGAGAGACGCCCGAACTGGCGGCGGAGATCGAACGCCAGGCAGACGAGCTGCTCGCGCTCGGCGACGCCGCTCGCCGGGGTGAGGAGGCGTTGGACGCCGGCGACGACCGTCGAGAGGTGGCGGTGGCGGCGCTCGTGTCCGAGGCGGTCGACGATCACGACGATGTCGACGTTCGAGTCCCGGCGGAGCTACGGCTGGCGGTGGCGCCGGCGCCGGTGACGCTGGCCGTGGCGAACCTCGTCGACAACGCGGTCGAACACGGCGCGCCGCCGGTGACGGTGTCGGCCCGTGCCGACGACGACGAGGCCGTGATCGAGATCCACGACGAGGGACCGGGCGTGCCGGAGTACGAACTCGCTCCGCTGCGGGCGGACGCGGAGACGGCGCTGGAACACGGCAGCGGGCTCGGACTCTGGCTCGTCCGGTGGGGGGTAGACGCCGTCGGCGGCGGCCTCGCCGTCGACACGTCGGACGGGACGACCGCGACCGTCCGCGTCCCCGGAGTCGTCGCCGGCAGGGAGGCGGCGGCGCCGGCTCGTGAGCGCCCTGACACCGGAAGTTAACACACAGTAGCCACAAACGGCGAAGCGTGCGAATCGGACTGCTCTCGGACGTTCACGGCAACAGAGTGGCGCTGGAGGCGGTGCTGGCGGATCTCCCGCCGGTCGACCGGCTGGTGTGTGCCGGCGACGTGGTGGGGTACAACCCGTGGCCGGCCGACTGCGTCGAGACGCTCCGCGACCGTGGGGTGCCGACCGTCGTCGGTAACCACGACCGGGCGGTCGCCGAGGACACGGGGTTCCGGTTCAACGCGATGGCGTCGGCCGGCGTCGACCACGCCCGCGAGCAGTTGGACGAGGGCGCGCTGTCGTGGCTGGGGGACCTCCCGCGACGCCGACGGCTCGCCGACGGGCAGGTGGCCGTCGTCCACGACCACCCGGAGCGCCAGGACCACTACACCTACCCGGAGGAGTTCGACCCGTCGCTGCTGGCGGCCGCGGGCGACCCCGAGGTGCTCGTGTTGGGCCACACCCACCTCCAACACCACGAGACGTTCGACGAGGGAGTCGTCGTCAATCCCGGGAGCGTCGGCCAGCCACGGGACGGTGACCCGCGGGCGGCGTACGCCGTCGTCGACCTGGACGACCGGTCGGTGGCGGAACACCGAGTGACGTACGACGTGGACGGAGTCGCGGAGGCGGTGGCGGACGCCGGACTGCCGGAGAAGATCGGCGAACGGCTGTACCACGGGAAGTGAACGAACGACGGGCTACCGCGAGACGTTCTCGTGTGAGATCGACACCTGTTCCTGGACGATGGACAGCACCTCCTCGCGTTCCGACCACGCCACGAACACGGCGACGGAGGTGGCCGACGTGACGATGTCGTGGATCGTCACGCCGGCGTCGGCGAGGGGAGCGACGATTCCGGAGATGACCCCCGGACGATTTGGAAGTTCCCCGCCCATGATCCGAATGACGGCGAACTCCGACTCGTTGGTGACCGAGGACAGCGACTCGTCTTCCACCACCTCGTCGTGGAGCGTCGTCTCCGCCACCTCGGCCACGTCGCTGCCGACGTAGAAGGTGACGGAGTCCATGCCGGAGGCGACGGCGTCGATGTTGATCTCGTGTTCGAACAACGCCTCCGAGAGGTCGGAGAGGATACCCGGCCGGTTCCGGATCGCCCGGCCGGCGACGGTGATACACGCCAACGGGTCCTCCTCCATGTCGACGATGTTCTCGAAGGTGCCCTCCACCTTCGTGCCGCCGGCGGTGAGGTCGCCGTGTTGGTAGTGGAGGACCCGGACGTTCAGGTCCTCGTGTTTGTACGACAGCGCCGAGGGGGCGATCACCTCCGCCCCGCGGAACGAGAGGTTCCGCAGTTCGTCGACGGTGATGCGGGCGACGTTGCGGGCACCCTCCACGACGCCGGGGTCGCCGGTCATGACCCCCTCCACGTCGGTGACGATCACGACCTCGTCTGCGTCCATGTAGTTGCCCAGCATCACCGCGGTGGTGTCGGAGCCGCCGCGGCCGAGCGTCGTCACGTCGCCGTCGGGCGTCTCCGCCAGGAACCCGGTGACGACCGGGACGGTGCCGTCCAACGCCTCCGCCAGCGCCTCGGCCCGTTCCTGGGTGACGGAAGGGTCCACCTCGCCGTGACTGTCCGTGATGACGGGCCAGAGGTCACTCCCGGGCTCGACGAACGTGGCGTCCACGTCGCGGGCCGCCAGCGCCGCCTTCAGCATCCGGACGGAGGTGCGTTCACCCATCGAGACGATCTCCGCGCGGTCGGCGTTGTCGGCGTCGAAGGTGATGTCCTCCAGGAGTTCGTCCGTCGTCGACCCCATCGCGCTGGCGACGACGGCGATCTCGTGGCCGTCCGCGACCACGTCCGCGATCGAGTCGGCGGCGCGCTCGACGCGTTGGCCGGTTCCCAACGACGTGCCGCCGAACTTGGCTACGAGACGCACGCGTGTTCCTCCCCGGTGCCCGTGGGTGGTCGTCGCCCGGTCTCGGTGCCGCCCCGCCTGTCCGTGTCCATGCCGCCAGGTAACACTGGTTCTCGTTTAACGCTGTCCACTCTGCGGATTCCTGCCGCCGACTCGTCGGGATTTTTGTCCGTGGCCCGACTCCCGGCGGCTATGGTAGGGCGTCACTCCCGGTTCGCGCTGGCCGACACGTTTCAACAGGCCGTCGGGGGGTTCCTCCTGGCCGGGCCGTTCGTCGTCACCCAGGAGGTGTGGGACCTGGCGGCCAGCATGGCCTGGTACCAGTTGGGCGTGACGACGCTACTCGTCTTCGCCATCGGGTACGCCGCCCTGTACCGAGCGGACGCCGACCGCGACCCCGACCGCGAGGCGGAGGTGGCGGGCGTTCCCGTCCGATTCGTCTCGCTGATGGCCGTCTCGTACCTGTCCGTGTTCGTGCTGGCGCTGGCGTTCGACGCCCCGAACACGTTCCTCGGCGCGCAGTTCGGCACGGACCACCGGGAGTTGGCGTGGGTGACGCTGAAAGCCGTCTCCGTCGGCTCCGTCTTCTCCGTGATCGGCGCCGCGACAGCCGACTCGTTGTTCTGACTGTCGACTCGTTGTGACACACTTTCGGACACGTCTCACCCAACGATCACAAGTAGTCAGAAGTCAGTAACAGGCAGACTGATGCGTGTTCAGACCGGCGTCGTCGAGATCGCCCGCACTGTCGTCACTGCGGGGCTCGTGGTGGCGACACTGTGGCTGTCGGCACACGCCGGTGTGACGCTCGTCGCGCTCGCTGGGGTCGGTGGGTTGGCGAGAGGAGCGACCGGTCCGTGGTTGTTCGCCGTCTCCGGATTCGTCGGGCTGTGGGTACTCTACGCTGGCTACGTCTGGTACTACAGCGCTCGGCAGTAGCTCACTCCAGGGCGTCCCGAACGGCGACATCCAGCTCCACGGCTCGTCGGAACGCCGCCGACTCGGTGTCGACCCGATACCGCGGCGCGTGTGGGACCGACTCGACGAATCCCGCCGCCTCCAGCGTGTCGATGTGGTTGCCGACGGTGTTGCGGCTGACGCCCGCCATCTCCGCGAGTTCGCTCTCGTCGAACTCGCGCGTTGCGAGGAGGTCGAGCAGCCTGTCGATCAGTTTGCTCACGCCGGGTTTTCACGTCACTGTTGCCCAGCCGGTCTCGGTCGGTGCGTTCTCGCCTTCGTTGTGATCTGTCTCCGACATCGTGTTGCTGTGGCAGTCTCGTCGAGTGTTCGACTCGTTTTCCCGAGCCGGTGCGTTCACACCCGTGAACGGAAGTACAGATAACGTTTCGTCGAGTGAGACAGCAGTTCACCGCACGGAGACGCCGTGTCGGGTGAGAAACTCCGCGACCGCCTTGATCTCCACCGGACTGGCGATGATGCGACAGACGTCCCCGTCGTCGGAGTAGATGGTGACGGTGAACTCCGCTTCGAGCTGCTCCCGCACGTCGTCCAGCGCCGCACACGGGAGGACGATCTGCGTGCTGTCGCGGAGGCGCGCGGGGTCCGGCATACTACACACACACCGATTCTTGGCACGACGTAAGAACGTACCGAAGAAAAGGCGTGTACACGACTGTGCCGAAGGGAAGCGTTTTCACCGGCGGCCGACGGAGTGACGACCGACAGATGGGACTGGAAGAAGAGATCGAGGACCTCCGGGAGGAGATCGCCGAGACGCCGTACAACAAGTCGACGGAGGCGCACATCGGTCGGCTGAAGGCGAAGCTCGCCGAGAAGAAGGAGGAACTCGAGAACCAGTCCTCGGCCGGTGGCGGCGGCGGCTACGCCGTCGAGAAACACGGCGACGCGACGGTCGCGCTCGTCGGCTTCCCGTCCGTCGGGAAGTCGACGCTGATCAACGCCCTGACCAACGCCGACAGCGAGGTGGGCTCTTACGAGTTCACCACGCTCGACGTGAACCCGGGGATGCTCCAGTACCGCGGTGCGAACATCCAGATCCTGGACGTACCGGGGCTGATCGAGGGGGCTGCCGGGGGCCGCGGCGGCGGCAAGGAGGTGTTGTCCGTCGTCCGGACGGCGGACCTGGTCGTGTTCGTCCTCTCGGTGTTCGAGATTCAACAGTACGACCGACTCTCCGAGGAGCTGTACGACACGAACATCCGGCTGGACACGGAGCCGGCCAACGTCAACATCCGGAAGACCCACAAGGACGGCATCCAGGTGACGATGGGTGACGGCGTGTCGTTGGACGAGCAGACGGTGAAGGACGTGCTCCGGGAGTACGGCTACGTCAACGCCGTCGTGACCATCCCGAAGGACCTCACCATCGACGAACTCGTCGACGCCGTGTTGGACAACCGGGAGTACCTCCCGTCGATGGTGACGGTGAACAAGGCGGACCTGATCGACCGCGACTACCTCCCGACGGTGCGCGAGAAACTGCGCGACCGGGGGCTGAACCCCGAGGACGTGGTGTTCATCTCCGCCGTGGAGGAACGCGGGATGGACGGGCTCAAACAACGACTCTGGGAGGAGCTGGGGCTGATCCGGATCTACATGGACAAGCCCGGTCGCGGCGTGGACTACGAGGAACCACTGGTCCTGTTCGAAGGGGCGACCGTCGGTGACGCCTGCCAGAAGATCGGCGGGGAGTTCGACGAGCGGTTCAAGTTCGCCCGGGTCAGCGGCGACAGCGCGAAACACGACGAGCAACAGGTCGGCCGGGGCCACGAGCTCGCCGACGAGGACGTGCTCCGGATCGTCGCCCGGAAGTGACAGCCGTGTCGGACCGGACGCCCCCCAGCCCGACGCTCGTCGCCGCGGTGTTGGTCGCCGTCGGTGCCGTCCCGTGGTCGGTCCAGACGTTCGTCGGCGGCGAAGTGTTCCTCCGGTTCGTCTGGGGCGGAGTGAGCTTCGAGCCGGCCGTCACCGTCCAGCCGCTCGTGTCGTACCCTCTCGTCTCCGGCCCGCCGATCCTGCTGCGGTGGGCCGGGGCGACCGCCTGCTGGCTCGGTGCCGTCGTGAGCGCGGCCACGAACCAGGTCGGTCTGGAAGACCCACGGGTGACGACCGGGCTCTTGGCGCTGGCGGGCTTCCTCAACCTCCTCGTCGCGCTGGAGTTCGGCGTCCAGCCGACTCGGACAGGGTACCCGACCGGGACGGCAGCGGTGTGGCTCGCGGCCGGCTGGCGGTACGCCCGGGCCGACCCGGCGCGGCGGCGACTCGTGTGAGCGACAGA
Organism: Halobaculum sp. MBLA0143; assembly: GCF_041361465.1. NCBI lineage: Archaea > Methanobacteriati > Methanobacteriota > Halobacteria > Halobacteriales > Haloferacaceae > Halonovum > Halonovum salinarum. Next base: position 2,824,184 of record NZ_JBGKAC010000001.1, on the reverse strand, counting down.
AACGGTCTTACCCCGGGCACTCCTCCCCGGGGGTGTGCGAGAACTCGACTGTGACTTCTGTGGGGCGGCGGCCGCCGGCGCCTACGAGATCGGCCCGGCGCCGCCGGATCGGTCGCCGACGGACCGCCGGCGGCTCGTACTGTGTGACGACTGCCGCGCGACGCTGTCGACCGCCGTCGAGCCGTTGCTGGAACGACTGCGGACCGCCGAGTCCGGCACGACGGGCGTGACAGACACGGGCGAGTCGGGCACGACGGGCGTCGCCGGGTCCGACGCCGACGAGTCGACGGAGCAGAGCGGACTCGAACCCGCGGGGTCGACGTCCGAGCCGACGCCGGACGACCCCACGGACGACGAGGGTGACCGTGACACGGGGGACAGCCGCCGGGACGGAGTCGACCCGCGGGCGGCGAACGGGAGCGCCGACGCAGTCGGCGGCGAGAGGGGAGAGCGCGACGGCGCGACGGGCGCAGACGACGAGACCGGCGGACCCGGGGCGTCCGACGACGACACCGACGAGACGGGTGGAGACGACAACACGGGCAGGACCGACACGAGTGACCGGACGGAGGGGAGCGAGGAGCCCCCGCAGTTCCGGAAGGTGATGCGGCTGCTCAACAACCGGTCGTTCCCGGTCGACCGCTCGGAGTTCGTCGACCTGGCGGCTGGCGCCTACGACCTGGAGCCGGAGGCCGTCGAAGAGAGCCTGGTGTACGCCGTCGAACGCGGCGTGCTCGGGACCGAGGACGGCCGGCTCGTCCGAGGCTGAGCCGCCGGCGAGCGGTTGCACGGTGAAACCTACTGGCGTTCGGAAGCTACTTTGCTCGCAGGCCCCGAACGTAGGTGTGTCGGGGAATACACAACGCGAAGCGACGGCGAGCGACACACACAGGGAGACAGCAGACCGGGCGGAGCTGTGTTCGGTCGTCGAGGCCGTCGAGGAGATCGGGTCCGAGTGGCGGCTGATCGTCCTCAACGACCTGTTGGGCGGTGAGAAACGGTTCAACGAACTGAAACGGTCGACGGGCGCCAACTCGCGGACGCTGTCGCGGGTGTTGGACGACTTGGAGGACGGCGGACTCGTCGACCGTCGGGTGGAAGACCGGCCCATCGCCACCTACTACAGCCTGACCGAGGCGGGGCGTCACCTCTGTCCGGTGTTCCAGGAGCTGGAGGCGTGGGCCGACGAGTGGCTGCCGGAGACCGCCGAGGCGCCGTCGGCAGACGACTGAACCCGAGGCGTCGGAGCCGGGATCAGGCGGACCGTTCGTCCGTCGACTGTTCTTCCTCGGACACGTCGTCTGCGGGGTCGTCTGCGACGGACCCGTCTGCAGACGCCGCGTCACCGCCGGTCGTGTCGTCTTCCAGCGCCGGCTCCTCGTCGGCGTGTCGGGGCTCGGCGTCGTCGAGCGTCGCCTGGCCCTGGTGGTACACCTCGGCGCGCTCCTCGTCGCCGGCGATCGCCTTGCCGGAGATGTACGTGAGGACCGCCAGCGCGACGAACGGGGCGACCAACAGGAGCACCTGGATCGCACGCCCCAGTTGATCGCCGCCGAACGGGTCGAACACGGCGAACGCCAGGACGAAGAAGCCGATGATCACGAGCGGGATCACGTTGACCAGGAGGTCCAACAGCGTGTCCCTGTCGAACGTGGCAGCCATGCGCGGCGGTTGTCGGTGGTGGGTTAATACCTTGTCCATTCGTCGTCGGCGGGGTCGCCCGGCTCAGACCGCCGGCTCGCGGGTGGAGAAGGCGACTGCCTTGCCGACGAGCGCGCCGACGAGCAGGAGGATCCCGGCCGCGCCGACGGCCTGCCCCCGGACGGGGAGGCCGACGCCGCCGAACGTGAACCAGGCGCCGACGGCGACACAGACGACGCCCAGCACTGCGACGGCCGGCCACGGAGTGTCGGCGTAGCCGGACTCCGCGAACATCCCCGCGACGCTGCCACAGAAGAGGAGTAGTCCGGCGACAGCGACGGGGAACAGTCCGAACAGGACGCCCAACTCCGACACCGGGATGCCCATAGCGACGAACAACGGCCAGGGGCTGGCCGTGTTGTACTGGTCGCTCAGTCCACGCTCACTCATGTCCCGGTGTAGGGGCGAGCTCCCCCTAAGCGCGTCGGTGTAGCACGCCAACTGACGCGCCGTCCACACGGGAGGGAGACGATTCATACGGCTGGCGAACGACCCCCCAGGCGAGCATGGCTTCCAGCACGGGCGGAGACGGAGTCGTCGACGCCGAGGGCGAAGACGCGACGTTGGAACTGGTCAAGGAGGCACTGGAGGAGGTGGGTGAGTCGTCCAGCCAGATCAGCAGTCGGACGGCGGAGATCTCCGAACTCACCGACGAGCAGGCGGACTCGATGGCCGAGGTGTCACAGGAGGTGTCGAACCTCTCTGCAAGCGTCGAACAGGTGGCCGCCTCCGCCGAGCAGGTTGCGACCGCGAGCGCGGAGGCACAGACCCTCGCCGACGACGGCCAGGAGGCCGCCCAGGAGGTTCAGGAGGCGATGGACGGGATCTACGACGCCGCCGCCAACGTGGCCGAGAGCGTCGAGACGATCCAGAGCCGTGTCGACGAGATCAGCGAGATCGTCACCGTCATCGACGACATCGCAGACCAGACGAACCTCCTGGCGCTGAACGCCAACATCGAGGCCGCCCGGTCGGCGGAAGGCGACGGGTTCGCCGTCGTCGCCGACGAGGTGAAGTCGTTGGCCGAGGAGTCACAGGACCGCGCGGCCGACATCGAGGAGACGATCACGGACATCCAGGAGGACACCGACTCCGCCGTCGAGACGATCGAGGAGTCGAACCGGCAGGTGGAGCGCGGCGCCGACGCCGTCCAGAACGCCATCGAGATCCTAGAGGAGATCGGCACCGCCGTCTCCGAGGTGGACGACGGGATCGGCGAGGTGGCCAACGCCACCGACTCGCAGGCCTCCTCGACGGAGGAGGTGGCGACGATGGTCGAAGAGACCGCAGAGACCGCCCGCGACGTCTCCCAGAAGGCCGACGAGATCGCCGACGAGACGAACGCCCAGAGCGCCCGGATCGACGAGATCGGCACGCACATCGACGAGATGCTGTAACAGAATCATGTCTTGATACCGGATCGCTAAGATAATGTATTATTACATACTATAATTTTATCAAACTGTAACTATTTCAAACAAAGTTAGGTTCCAATGGGCGTGCTATTAGACATCCACCCGACATTTGTTTTACTTTCATTTCTTAGACAGGCCAGTGTGAGCCCCGATACCTGCGTTATGTATTAGGAAAACTACACGAAATACACCATCATCTCTTTTCGAACCATTTATTACTAGGTATCGTGTATAATCAAGTGATGCAGAGCAGAAGAGCGGTGTTGAAGTGCATCGGAGCAGCATCGACAATCGGGTTAACTGGCGTCGTAACGGCCAGTGAGCCGGAAGTGAAGGTCGTGACAGAGCTTCGAGACCTGGGTAACGAAGTGAGTCAGGAAGAGGGGGTGAAGATCCAGAAGGACGAACTCACTTCATTCACTGACTCTGGACGACTAGTTCTAGGATCAGCTCGTCCGAAAAACAATGAAGTCAAAATCGTCGGAATGACGGCGGCGGTCAATCGAGACGGAGAGACACGGCAGTTCATTGGAGCGACGGCAGACGACACGAGAGTATCGGAGGTTCACGACGATGTTCGTTCGTATGCACGTCAGTTCACGGAAGAGCTGTCGGGACAACAGGTGACGACAAGGGTCAAGTCTGAGGAGCCGTGGGAATTGTTCGATGACAACGTGTACAAGTCATACAACTACGAGGGGGATGTCGTCTCTGACTCAAAGGTGTTCAACTGGACAGGAAGCAGATCAGACTACGACCGGTGGGGGACGCACAATACGTTCAAACTAACTCCAGCGGATGGGGGTCTGGGGGATTCTATTCTGACATGCCAGATGGATCATGACTGGAGCAATTACGGCGGGACGGGGCTAGCAGTCGTCGGTAATCAGCCGGCGACATCAGATAACAACGCACAGATTGGTGTCGACATGAGCCTAAGTAGCGCTCCTAGTGGGTCAATTGGGTTCAGTTACACGCAAAAGAGCGACGTGAAACGCACCGTCACGCAAGACCCGAAGGTGACGAACTACGACTGGCAATTTGTTGATTTCGACCACGGGGAGGATACCTCACAGTTTGACACCGGGACGGAAATTGCCGCAGATAAAGGTTCACTGGGACTCCAAGACGCACTCGTAACGCTTGACGGGAATGAGCAATTCTATCGTAACGGAGTTCTATACGAGAGCGGATTTAATCAGTTCTTCGAACTCGTCAGTGGATAATTAGCTTTCCACAGACACGTACGACTGCGTATTCCCGAACCGAGAACCCTTACACCCCCGGCCCCCCCACGGCCGGACGTGACAGTCGCCTTCTTCGACCGGCTCGCCGACCGGATCGCGCGCCAGGACACCGTCGTCTCTGTCGGATTGGACGCCGACCTGGACCGACTACCCGAACACCTCGAAGACCACGACCTCCCGCGGTGGGCGTTCAACCGCCGGATCGTCGACGCCACCCACGAGTACGCCGCCTGTTACAAGCCGAACGTCGCCTTCTACGAGGACGCCGACGGCTGGCGGGCGCTCCGGGAGACCGTCGCGTACGCCCACGGCAAGGACGTGCCGGTGTTGTTGGACGCGAAACGGGGGGACATCGGTAACACCGCGCGGCAGTACGCCGAACTGCTGGCGGAGGCGGACGCGATCACCGTCAACCCCTACCTCGGACGGGACTCGTTGGAGCCGTTCCTCTCGCAGGCCGAGAAGGGCGTGTTCGTGCTGTGTCGCACCTCCAACCCCGGCGCGGCAGACCTCCAGGATCTGGAGTTGGACTCCGGCGAACCGGTGTACCGCCGGGTCGCGGCACTCGCGGATCTGTGGAACGAGCGGAACAACGTCGGGCTCGTCGTCGGCGCGACCGCGCCGGAGGAACTGGAGGAACTGCGCGAGGCGGTGCCGGACCTCCCGTTCCTGGTGCCCGGCGTCGGCGCGCAGGGCGGCGACGCCGAGGCGGCGGTGGAACACGGGCTCGCGGACGGCGTCGGGCTCGTCAACTCCTCACGCGGGATCGTGTTCGCCGGCGAGAACGCCGGCGAGGAGTTCCACCACGCGGCCGGCCAGGCCGCGAAGCGGCTGCGTGATCGGCTGAACCGGTACCGGGAGTAGCCCGGATCAACGGTCGTCCGTTCGTCGTCGGCCGCCGTCCGCCGTCGGCCGTGGGCCCGTCTCCGCCGACAGGTCGTCGGTCAGGTCGTCGGCGTCGTCGGCGTCGTCGGCGTCGTCGGCGTCGTCGGCGTCCACCTCGAACTGGGCGACTGCCTCCGACAGCTCCGTGGCCCGGTCGGCCACGGTACCGGCCGTCCGGGCCACCTCCGCGACGGTCGCGGTCTGTTGTTCGGCGGCCGCGGACACTTCGCTGGCGTCCGTGGCGTTCTCCTCGGCGATGTCTGCGATCTCCTCGACGGTGGCAGCGACCTCCTCCGTCGAGGTCGCCTGGTCGTCCGTCGCACGGTCGATGTCTTCGATCCCCTCGCTCACCTCGGCGACCACCTCGTCGATGTCGTACATCGCCTCGATCGCGCGTTCGATGGTGTCGCTGCTGTCGGCGATCCGGTCGCTGGTCGTCCGGATCTGGGCGGCCGTCTCGTCCGTCTGCGTCTGGATCTCGTCGACGAGTCGGTCGATGTCGTCGGCGCGGTCGCCCGCCTCCTCGGCCAGCGACTTGATCTCGTCTGCGACGACCGCGAACCCGTCGCCGTCCGTGTCCGACCGGGCTGCCTCCACGTTGGCGTTCAGCGCCAGCATGTCCGTCTGGTCGGCCACGTCGGAGATCACGTCCGCGAACTGTTGGATCTCGTCGATCTGGTCGACGAGCGCGTCCACTTCCGCGACGGCGTCTCGGGTCTCCGTCTGCACCTCGTCTAACGCCGCTGCGGCCTCTTCGGCGGCCTCTCGGCCCTCCTCGCGGTAGCGGCCGGCTCGTTCCGTGTTGTCCGCGACCGTGCCGGTGGTGGAGGCTACCTCCTCGACCGTCGCAGAGAGGTTGTTGGTCTCGTCGACGACCGTCTGGAGCCGGTCGCGTTGTTCGTCCGTGCCGGCGCTGATCTCCTGAACCGTCTCGGCGATCTCCCCGGTCGCGGCCTCGATCTCGTCGCTGCTGGCCGACAGCTCCTGCATCGAGTCGGCCACGTCGTCCGTGAACGCCTGGACACCGGCCAGCGTCGACTCCAGGTCCGCGACCACCTCGTTCAGCGTCTCTCCCATCTCTTGGACGCCGTCGTGGCGGCTCTCCGGGTCGACCCGGGCAGTGAAGTCCCCGTCGGCGAGCCGAGTGATGGTGTCGCGGTACGACTCCGCCTTCTCCGCGAGGTGTGTCGACAGCGCCTCCGCCTCCTCGCGGGCGGCACGCGCCTCCGCCGTCGCCTGCTCTGCCTCGCTGATCTGGTCGCCCAGGTCCACCCGCATCGCGTCCAGCCCGCGGGCGAGGTCGCCGAACTCGTCGCGACGATCCGTCTCGACGGCCGAGTCGAGTTCACCGTCACGCAGCGCCGCCACGTCCGTCTGGAGCCTCTCTAGGTCGCGCAGCGCCGGTCGCTCGACCACCAGGACGAACCCGGCCAGCAGCGCCGTGATCGCCCCCAGGAGAAGGAACAGATCCTGCCGGAGTACGTCGACGACGCGGAACAACGTCCCGGGCTCGGCGTAGGAGACGACCGCCCAGCTCGTCTTCTCGATGCCGTCGTAGCCGACGACGAGATCCGTCCCGGTCGTGCTGTTGGCCGCCGCAACGACCCGCGACCCCTCGTTCCCGAGGAGTCCCGAGCGCACCGCCGGGGAGTCGACCCCCTCGGCTGCGGTGTGTTGTGTGCCGACGGCGCTGGCGTTCGTGCTGTCGTACACGACCGTTCCGTCGACGCCGACGATCCGGGTCGTCGACTCGTCCAACACGGACGCGATCCGCCCGTCGACGTACGACAGCGACGTCTCCGTCACCACCACGTCCCCCGACGAGAGACGACTGAACACGACCCACGTCCCGTTCCCGACGGTCCTCGCGGTGAGGATCGTGTCGTTCGGGCCGAGACTCGGCGGAACGTCGTAGCCCAACACGTCGGGCGACTGACCGACGACCTGGCCGTCCGAGGAGGCGACCACGCTCCTGGCGCCCGTGTCGATCAGGTGGATCGCCGCGAACTGCTCCGTCTCGGCCCTGTCTTCGTACAGTTCGTTGATCTCGTCTCTCGCGAGCCCGCCCGCCATCGTGGCCGACCGGATACGCGCCGTCGACTGTGCCAGCTGCTCGCCGTTCCCGCGGAGGTTGAACACGATCGTCTGGATCGTGTTGTCTTGGACGTTCGCCTCCGAGGCGATCGACTGAGTGCGCTCCGTCCGCACGACGTCGCTGATCCCCGTCACCGTCCAGCCTGCGACGACTGCACCGACGACCACGACGACTGCTAACCCGACCAGTACCTTCGTCCTGTAGCTCTCGCGTGGATCGAGTTCCATGTTTGTCCCCTCACCCCACGGTCTGGCTACACCCTTTAAATTCGACCGGCGTGGATCCCACGCGTGATAACTGGACTACAAACAACCGTCTGGGAGGTCGAACAGTACCGTCTTCACCCGGAGTCGGGCGAGACCGTCTCGGCAGTCGCGTCGCGGGCGCCCTGGACGGTCTCCCGAACGGCGTCGGCGCCGGCGTCGTGGATCAGGTCGCCGACGACGACCACGTCCGCGTGTCTGCCCATCTGGTAGGCGCTGTCGTAGTCGCCGACGCCACCGCCGTAGAACAACGTCGCCTCCTCGGTGGCGTCGTCGGCCGCGGCGACGACCTCCGGGTCGCCCAGCGTGCCGGAGTACTCCAGGTAGACGATCTCCTGCCCGAACATTCGCTCTGCCGCCCGGGCGAACGCCGCCACGTCGTCGGGCGACTGGTCGCAGTCGGCCTCCGTCAGCTCCGCCACGTCCGCGTCGGGGTTGAGCACGACGTACGCTTCCGTGGTCGTCCGGTCCCAGTCGACACCGTTCGCGATCCGGACCCACTCCTTGTGGGCGCCGGTGATCCAGAACGGGTCCGTCGCGTTGAGCACGACCGGGACGAGGTAGCCGTCCAACGCCTCGTCTTCCACCACGACCGCCGGGTTCGACGGCTCCTGGTACAACGCCACGTCGTGTTCGGAACACGCCGTCATCACCCGCTCCATCTTCGCTGTGGTCACGTCGAGCGTCCCACCGATCTCGATGGCGTCCGTCCCCGTCCGGCAGACGTCGGCGAACGTCTCGTCGCCGTACAGCTCCTTGTCCGGGTCCACCTTGAGGACGTGGTCCCACGACTCCCACGGTCGGCTCATCTGTCTGCCGTGTGGTAGGGGGGAGGCGGGTTAAAAACTGCGTGGAACCGCCGTCGTGACGACGCGAGCGGGCTGTCGGGGGCTGGGAGACGGGGATTCATACGCTAGTGGGGAGGCAGACACAAGAGAAACGATGAGAGAGGGGCCATCGCCGGGAGATGTCACGCAGACGGAGTTTCTCGCGGAGGCAGTCGAAACGACGGTCACCGACGAGGGGGTCGACACCGTCGAGTCGACACTCCGTCGGGCGGTCAAGCGATTCCGTGCGGCGGTCGTCGACGACGAGACTGCGGCAGAACTACTCTGTGATGACCGAGTGCTCCGGGAGTCCGACGCTGCACGGCGGGAGGAGCCAGAGCCGCTGGCGTGTCGCGTGTTCGTCGAGCCGATGCTGGATGCGCTCGGGTACGACGAACTCGCACACGAGGTCGGGGACCTCTCCGACCGCCGAGGGGATCAAGCAGACTACGCCGCGTCGTTCCAGCCGTACGACGGTGTAGACTCTCGACAGTTACTTTTCGAAGCCGAACCGCTGAACAAGTCGCTCGATCGAGACAGACACGGTCTCGGCCAGGTGCTCGACTGGCTGTCGTACCGCCCATTTGAGGCGGAGTTCGGTGTCGCAACCGACGGGCTGCGATGGGTGCTCGTCAGATACGATCGAGATACGTACAGCTTAGACAGGCTCGCCGGGGTGGACCTCCGTCCGGTCGTGCGTCACATTTTCGCCGAACAGACCGGGGTCGATGTCGCTCCCGAAGAGTGGGACACCGACGACACGCGGACGACACTGGAACGGTTCGTCGCCGGGTTCGAACTGGACAACGTCGTCACGACAGCCCGGGATGCAGACCGGATCGTCAGCCGACGCCGCGCAGAGATCACCGATCAGTTCTACGATGAGTACGTCGCGCACGTCTTCGGTCGTGCGCCGGGTGACGACGAGCACATCGGACGGAGCTTGGTCGGGGACGGGGTCGTCGCACCGTCGGAAGCGACCGGTGACGACGTGCGGCTGTTCGCGATCGGTCTCGTCAACCGACTCGTGTTCGTGAAGTTCCTCGAGGACCGCGACCTCGTGGAGTCTGGGCTTCTCGAGAAGATTGCCGCCGAACATCGGGAGTCCGACGTGCCGCGGTCACTGTACGAGACGTACCTCGAACCGTTGTTCTTCGGGGTGTTCGACGAGCGCAGAGACGACCGGAGTCGACGGATCGAGACCATCACACGGTACTCCGAGATGCCGTACCTCAACGGCGGGCTGTTCCGGCCGGCAGTCAACTACGACGCCGACGTGGACGACACGGCGTTCGATGTCGTCGACGACGTGTTGTTCGACCTGCTCGACCTGCTCGAACGCTACGAGTTCTCGACCGATGGCGGACCGTCGGCACTCGATCCGAGTGTACTCGGGAACGTGTTCGAGAAGACGATCAACTACATCACGACAGACACCGGCGATCAGAAGAAGGAGTTGGGCGCGTACTACACGCCAGACGAGATAACGCGGTTCTGTGCCGAGCAGACGGTGTTGCCACGGCTCCGCGAGGAGATCGGGTCTCACCTTCGACACGAACACGGCTACACGGAGTCGATGCTCACAGACGCCGACGACGTGTTCGATCTGATCGGCTCACTCCCCCCCCAACACGGCGCTCGTCGAAGAGATTGTCGACGATGTCGTCGACGAGTTTCGGGCACTGGACCCCGCGTGTGGCTCTGGTCACTTTCTCACGTCTGTCGAGAGTGAGATCGTTCGCGTCCGGAAGGCGCTGTACGACGCCGCCTACGGTGAACTATCCGCCGACGACCCTCGAAACGAGACTCCGCCGACCTGGCGGCTTCGGAGAAATACCGTCGTCGAGAACATCTACGGTGTCGACGTGGTGCAGCCCGCCGTAGAGGTCGCCAAACTTCGGCTGTGGCTGTCGATTGTCTCCGAGGTGGAGCCTGGAACGTTCGCCGCCGCGGAAGACGACGACCTCGCACTCCCGAATATCGTGTTCAACGTCCAGCAGGGTAACAGTCTGATCGGGTTCACCGACCTCGTGGAGACGACCGGCAGCGACAGCGGAGAGAACGGCAGCCAGGCTGTGCTTGACAACTGGGGTGCCGACTCTGTTCGAGAGCGGTATGGTGACGTAATCGAAGCGGTGGACGAACACAGCGCCGCGAGCGACACCGTCGCTGCGAGACAGCACCTCCAGGAGGCGGAACGGCGGAAAGACGAGCACAGACCAGCGCTAGACGAGAAGATTCACCAACAGTTCCGTGAGGCTGGGCTCGACGTGTCGCTGGAACAGATCCAGTCGTTCGACCCGTTCCACTGGGTGTTGGAGTTCGCACCAGTGTACGCAGATGGTGGTTTCGACATCGTTGTCGCAAACCCACCCTGGGACATGCTCCAGCCACGTCGTGATGAATTCTTCAGTCGGTACAGGTCCGACTTTCGTTCGCTCGAACCCACAGTGAAAGACAAAGTTGAGTCCGAACTCCGGGACGATCCCGAGATACAAACGGCGTGGGAGACGTACGAACAGAACATTCAACGACGGGCGACGTACTTCACCGACGGGCCAGCCTACAACCTCCAGTGGGGCGAGATAGACGGGCAGACGAGAACGGGGCGGAACGATCTCAGTATGCTGTTTCTCGAACGGGTGTTCGACCTGACGAACGAGGACGGGTACGTTGCGAAGGTGCTACCCAACAAAATCTTCTCGAACGCTTCGGCGAAGCGGCTGCGCTCGCATCTTCTCGATCAGAAGCGTCTCGACGCTGTCGTCGGCTTCGAGAACAGGGGGATCTTCGCTTCGCTCCATCGTCAGTTTCAGTTTGCCGTGACGGTGTTCCAGAACACCGGGTGTACGGAGTCGTTCCGAGCAACGTTCGGACAGCACGACGTCGGAACGCTTCAGAACTACCGCACAGAGACGGTCCGTGTAACGCCAGAGCTGATCCAACGCTACTCGCCAGAGGCGCTCACCTTCCCCAAGGTCTCGTCACAGAGCGAGGTCGACGTGCTAGAGACGCTGTTACGCCACGACCCAGTGGGTGAGTCCGTCGACGGCAGTTGGCGGGCAGACGGCCACATCGAGATCTACACCCGAGACTCCGAGTACTTCAGCGAAGACCGCGAGAACGCCGACTATCCGGTGTACGGCGGGAGCAATATGCACCAGTTCGTCCACGACGACAGTGTTCTAGACCTCGAAGAACCGGAGTACTGGAGCGTCGCCGAGAGTCGGGACCCGGACAGAAGTGCCAAGAGACGGGTACGGGAGAAGAGTCTCGGCCGTCTGAAGCGCGCCATCTACGACAGCTTCGACGGCGAGGCGAGCAACGGGAGCATGAAGTCGTTCGTCGACGAGTTACTCGAAGACGAACGCGGACGCCCGTTGTCCGAGGAAGACGTACTCCTCGACTGCACGGAATACCGTATCGCGTACAGGAACATTACCAACTCGGCCAACGAGCGGACGCTGATCGCGGCCGTCCTTCCGCCGGGGGTCATCTGCTATCACGCCCTCACTACGATCCGACCCTACGAGATAGCGCCGACGGCCGACGACCTCCAACAGTTCCCACTCCACGGGGTGTACGAGCGAGCCTTCACAGACCGTGAGCTGTTCGCGCTACTGGGGATTCTCAACTCGATTCCGCTCGACTACTTCATGAAGACGAGGATCGACACCAACATCGCCCGCTACAAGTTCGAAGGAGCTCCGGTGCCACACCTCACCGCAGGCGACGACTGGTTCGAGTTCATAGCGGAGCAAGGCGGAAACCCACCCCTTTAGGGGTGGGAGGAAGCCGACACGCGCGAGACCCGAACCACTGTACGACGACCGACTGACTCCCAATGTTTATAGAATCACAAGGCAAAAACCCACCCCTTTAGGGGTGGGATGAAGTCGACAACACGGAACCTACCCACACGCAAACGCTTGGCTGGATATTCTACTCCGAACACAGGGTTTAATAGTGGAATCCTCATAACACGTTATGAACACAGTACAATGCTGGAGACGACCCGCACGTACGTCGCACGCATCACGAACCACCGGCAGGTTCGTGACGACCTCGACCAGTGCGGATTCTCCGCATCCAAACTGTGGAACGTCGGTCGCTACTATATCCAACAACGGTGGGATGATGACGGTGAGATTCCCGACGAAGCCGAGCTGAAATCGGAGTTGAAACACCACGAACGCTACAGTGACCTGCACTCGCAGTCAAGTCAGCGAGTTCTCGAAGAACTTGCTGAAGCGTTCACCAGCTGGTTTGACTCCGACGACGACGCGAACCCACCAGGCTACCGGAAGTACGGCGATGATCACCCACGCTCCACCGTGACGTGGAAGCAAAACGGAATCAGGCACGACACTAAACACGGCCAGCTCCGCCTCTCAAAAGGCTTCAACCTGAGAGAGTCGCGGTCTGACTTCATCCTCGCAGAATACGAGACACGCCCTGACGTGGAAGTCGAGAACATCCAGCAAGCGCGGGCCGTCTGGAACGGTGACGAGTGGGAACTCCACCTCGTCTGTCGAAAGCAGATTCCTGTCGAAAACGCCCCTGGCGACAAGACAGCGGGTATCGACCTCGGTATCAGCAACTACCTCGCCATCGACTTCGAGGGTGGTTCTCCAGAGTTGTATCCGGGGAACACACTGAAACAGGACAAGCACTACTTCACTCGAGAAGAGTACCAGACGGAAGGCGAGAAGGGCCCGTCACGTCGTGCTCAGAAGGCTCGTCGGAAACTGTCCCGACGCAAGGATCACTTCCTTCACACCCTCTCGAAGCACATCGTCAAGCGATGCGTGGAAGAAGGCGTGGAGAAGATTGCTGTTGGAGACCTCACAGGCATCCGCGAAGACGAGAATGGTGACTCTCGGAATTGGGGCGCGTCGGGGAACAAGAAACTCCACGGGTGGGAGTTCGCCCGGTTCACCCGGTTGCTGGAGTACAAGGCGGAGGAACGCGGTATCCTTGTTGATTGGGTGGATGAAGAAAACACCTCGAAGACGTGTTCGTGTTGTGGACAGATCCGTGACGCGAACCGCGTGGAGCGTGGGCTGTATGTCTGTTCGTCGTGTGAGACGACGATGAATGCAGACGTGAATGGTGCGGTGAACATCCGGAGAAAGATAACTCAGAGTCCCCCAGCTGGGGATATAAGTAACGGCTGCTTGGCACAGCCCGGAGTCTTCCTGTTCGACCGTGAGAGCGGTCGGTTCACACCGAGAGAACAGGGGGCCTGCAAACCGTAATATCCCAACGCTCGGGAATCCCACCCCTTCAGGGGTGGGAGGATGTCAAGAGTGAGTAACAATACATATGAGACATGGAAGTGCGCCGGACTGTTCCCGTCACGCTTGAGGTGGACAGTCACGACGCTGCACTTCTCGAAGACACCGTTGACCAGTTCCTCTGGGCTGCTCAATACGTCACCGACCATGCCTTCCAAGGCGAATACGTCACCACGAGCAAGACCACGCTCAACGACGACACCTACGACGACGTTCGGAAGGCAACTGACCTCCACTCGAACCACGTCCAGTCGGCCCGCAACAAGGCTGCCGAAGCGTGCAAAGGCGTTGTCGAACGCTGGAAACAGGGTAAGGAAGCGTCAAAACCACAGTTCAGCAGCCCTCACCTCGTGTATGAGTCGCGGACGGCCACGTTCCACGACGAGTACGTGAGCCTCGCCACAGTCGACGGGCGAATCGAGGCCGACTACGTACTACCCGAGGATACGACGGACACGCCCCACGAGCAATACCTGTTCAACGACGACTACAATATTACTAGTGCAGAACTTCACCGGCAACACAGTGAGTGGCAACTTCACATCTGTTGCACAGCAGACGTGGAGATTAACACGTCGGCACAGGCAGCCACCGAGAACGGAACGGTTCTCGGGGTTGACCTCGGCGTGAACCAACTTGCCGTCACTAGCACAGGCCGGTTTTGGACAGGGAACGAGTTCGACCACTGGCGCAGAGAATACGAGAAACGGCGTGGCGACCTGCAAGACCACGGCACGCGGTGGGCACACGAGACCATCCAGTCAGTCGGACGCAAAGAAAAAGGTCGGTTCACGCTGATGCTCCATCGTATCAGCAACGAACTGGTCGCAGAGGCTCGTGAGAACGGCTGTACGGTGATTGCCTTCGAGGACCTGACCGACATCCGAGAGCGGACAGGGGCGTCGTGGGGCCACAAGTGGGCGTTCGACCGACTGTACGAGTACGTCGAGTACAAAGCCGAAGCGTACGGGCTGCGTGTCGAACAAGTGAACCCGAAGAACACGTCACGACGGTGTTCCGAGTGTGGGTTCACTCACCCTGACAACCGGGAGGGAGCGCAGTTCGAGTGTTTGAACTGTGAGTACCAGAACGACGCGGACTACAACGCAGCAAAGAACATCGGTTTGCGGTTTCTCCGTCAGAACCAAACTGGGGCTGGTGGAGGCGCACTCGTAGGCGTGCGCTTGAACAGCGGGATGGTGAACGTGAACGGCGAATATTCGCCTGCCGATGACTCGGCCAGAACGGGAGTCCACGCTGAAAGCCCACCCCTTTAGGGGTGGGTTAGCTTACCTCGCGGCGTGCGGCTCGGCTCAACTGCTACGGGGAGGCGTTCGCGGAGATGCGCGACCGATTAGGAGGGTTCGAGGCCGTAGCTGAGCCAGAAGCGCGTGCGCGGCTGCGTGCGGAGGTGGACGCCGCGGCGTTCCACGCGTACGGGCTCGACCGGGAGGAGACGGCGTTTCTCTTGGACGACTTCCACCGCATCGACAACCCACAGCTGATGACAGAAGAGTACTTCGACCATGTCTTGGACTGTTACGACCGGCTGGCGACCCGCAAAGAGACGGATCACCCCTGATCCGTCCGGCAGTGGGCGACGATAACGGTACACATGGGTCAAGTGAGACAGGCGAACTGCTACGTGACTTCGCACTTGCGGTGTCGTTCCGTTGGAGAGACTGACTCCGAGGCTGCCGAGACGGTGATACTGTGTGTCAAATTAGAGTTGGTCGTATCGGCACCTATTTGTATTAGTAATATAAGAGTATAATACACAACGGAGAGTGAAAGACGCTCCTATTCCAGACGGAACGTTCTCAAGACGATCAGTGCAGTCGGTCTCGGTTCAGTCGGTGTTGTCGGAACGGCATCGGCAGCCGGTACAGACACGGTGTCGATGGATGACGCCCGGGAGGCAGCAGCACAGACGGTGAAGCAGGCTGCGAGACGTGAGAAGTTCGCCGACTGGAAGGGTGCGACGCTGGGTCGTCCAACCACGTTCCACGCTCGCAACGCCGCTGACGGTCCGAAGTACGTTCCAGCGGTCTACTCGTTCGCAGTTCAGAAGCAAGAGGAAGCAGTTGGCTACGTCACGACCGGAGCACGACCCGGTTGGGCCGATGTGATCGAGTACAGCAGAGCGAGCCCGCCGCAGAAACACGTCGGAGCAACGAAGACTCGTGCTCGGCGAAAAGGCGCACGCCCGACGGGTCGACTCGTCTACCACGGGGGCGTGAAGTACGGGGTCGAACTCGCGGACGGCCGTGGGGTGAACGTCCGGAACGGACGTGCGGCACCACTGAGTGGGATCGATCCGGCGAGTATAGAGTCATCACCTTCAGCTAGTGGTGGTACGCTCACCAGCAGTCGTGAACAGTTGTGGGGTGTACCGGCGTGGTCAGTGCCGAACGACGAACCGGAAGAGGACCCTGATCCGTGGGCGCACTGGGACGGCTGTGTCCCAGTTGCTGCGTCGATGATCATTTCGTATCATGAAGGTGTATCAGAGTCACAGAAACACGAGTATGTCGACGTACTCCACAAGAGCATGAACACACTGCACGACGGAACGACACTCCCGACGGACATCGACGATGGAATCGACAACTTCGACGATTACGGTCTGGGAAGTAGATCGTACATCGGAGACAACATCTACGTCTGGAGTCACCCCAACTTCGTGAAACAGGAGATCGGTGCCGAGCGACCGTTCTTATTGAATATGACGAACGGGGGAGAGCCAGACAACAAGCGCGGGAGCTACGGGGACCACACCGTAGCGGTTGTTGGCTACAGTCAGAGTGGTGGTGAACTGATAATTCACGACACCTGGGACCAGTACGCTCATCATCTCGACTACTGGAGCTGGGACGCTGCTAGCTACACGAAAGTCCGGCCGTACTGACTGCAGTACGTCGGAGACAACCCACCAGAAGACACCGACTACTTCGTTGTTATACAAATTGATAAATATGAGAAGCTCACAGACGACCCGACGCGGCGCACTCGCTACAATCGTCGCCGCCGCCAGCGGTGGCTGTCTCGGATCGTTCTTCTCATCCGCACGTCACCCGACCACGGTTAGCGTGTACAACCCGGCTGGTCAGCCACGCGAAGCGAGTGTTGTCGTCAGTGGCGAAGACGCGACACTGGTGGACGCTGAGGTCACTGTACCGCCACGAGCCACCGTCAAGCTCGCCGAACAGGTCCTGAATCAACAGACAGTCGGGGTCGCAGTGCAGTGGGACGGGACGACTACGGCGTACAGTTGGGAGGTGGAAGACGGTCTCAATGTAACACTCGGCGACGAGGTACAGATCCAGACGAACGCCGAGATCGACGTGCCACGAGGATTCCGTAGGGACGGTCGTGTCGACGTGGCTCTTAGTGGGCACTCCGGGCAAACTGGAACGATACGCGTCACTCGTGACGACGACCCCGAGTTCGAGGCATCGTGGACGTTTTCTGATGTCAAGAGCGTGACTTACCACGACCGGGTGGACGCAACCGGAACGGGGGTCGTGACAGTACGTAGCAACGGTGCGGACGCAAGCGAGCAGGTTCCGTTGTCTGAGATTGTCAAGATCACGGGGAATGTGAAGAACACAGTGTGGCTCAGTGTGTACAACGTCGAAGAAGAAACGTACTTTCCGAAGGGCAAACGATACGTCACAGATTAAACGATTGCTCGGCTCGGGAGAGACGAGATCAACACAGAGGAGTCCTCCTCGGGGAAGAGCGGGTGAGATGACCCGACCGACGCGAGGGCTGCGTCGGACCCGTAGCGAGCCCCTCCAGTTTCCTCACTCCATGACCCGGCTGACGAGTCCAGCCAGCCCTTCCTCCTCCACGACAGCGCGGTACTCGTCGGTGAGTAGGAGCCGTTGGCGCGGACGGCCCATCTGGACGGGCTCTTTCTCCGTCTCGATCACGCCCTCGGCCTCCAGGTCCGTCTTGTGGCGGGAGAAGGAGGCCGTGGAGGCGAGTCCGGAGTCTTCCCCCCAGCGGCTCACGTCGTAGTGGAGCAGTTCCCGTTCGGCGGCGACCGCAAGCGCGGCCCGCACCTCGTGGAACGCCGTGCGGTCGCGGAGACTCGCGGCCACCTCCAACGCCGTCTCGAACCCGTCGCGGAACTCCTGGCCGAGGTCGTCCGTCATCGACCGGCGGAGCGACGACAGCGCCGGCGTCCGGAGCGGGTACTGGTCGGCCGTCTCCCACAGCTCCGCACACGCCGTCCGGGCGTCGGACTCGAACTCGGGGTGGTTCGTCGGGAGGCTCCCGGCGGTGTCTTCGACCGACACGAGCGCGTGGACGCCGTCCGGCGCGACGACCGCCGGCGTCTCGTGGTCCAACTCTGCCTCCCGGAGCGACACCGCGCCAGCGTCGACGAGGTTCGCCGTCCGGCTCCCCATCAGGAAGTCCTGACGGAGTTCCCGCAACACCGCCCGGCGGCCGAGCACACGGAGCGGCCGAGACAGGGACGCCGTCTCGTCCGTCGAGGCGAGCGCGAACACGTAGCTTCGGGTCGGGTTGAGGAGGTACCGGCTCTGCTCGTCGGCGCCGTCGGTCGCGGACAACACCCGTTCGAGTGCGTCTACCGGCGGCTCACTTCTCGTCTCCGTCGTCATTGTTGCCGGCACTCTGCTATCGGCCACAGTTAATACTTCTGTTTCTTGGGAAAACCAGATCTACAGATTCAACTATGGAAGTACCGACTACTTTCCCACAGGAGAGGTCGGCGTTGAATACACTCACACCGACATAGGCCACCGGAAGCCGGGGGTGAAGTTCGCCGGACGCCGCTGGCGCGCGGGAGCCAAAGCGACTAACCGCCTGGCCCGTTCAGTCACGTACAATGAGTCAGCCGACAGTGACGTTCGACACGACGCACGGTGAGTTCACAGTGACGCTGTTCGCGGACCGAGCGCCGCGGACGGTCGAGAACTTCCTCGGGCTGGCGCGTCACGACCCGGCGGCCGACGCCGAGCCGGCGCCGGACACGAACACTTGGGAGGACCCGCAGACGGGAGAAGTACGGGGCGACTCGCTGTACCAGGGGACGCAGTTCCACCGGATCATCGGCGACTTCATGATCCAGGGCGGGGACCCGACCGGGACCGGACGCGGCGGCCCCGGCTACCAGTTCGACGACGAGTTCCACGACGACCTGACACACGAGGGGCCGGGCGTGTTGTCGATGGCCAACTCCGGGCCGGACACGAACGGCTCGCAGTTCTTCGTCACGCTGGACGCCCAGCCCCACCTCGACGGCAAACACGCCGTCTTCGGCGAGGTGACCGACGGGATGGACGTGATCGAGGAGATCGGCGCCGTCCAGACGGACCGCAACGACGCCCCCCGCGACCCGGTCGAGATCGAGGCCGTCCACGTCGACGAGTAGGTCTCGTTTCGGGTGGGCGCAGCATCATCGAGTGACACGCCTCTCGGAACTTTCAAACCCGTCTCCCGCCACCCCGGAGACGGATGACAGACCACGGGATCACGGCCGAGCAACGACGCGCAGTCGACGGGCGAGAGTTAACCGCGGAGCTGGGGATCGACGCCGAGGAGATCGCATGGCGGAAGGCGTTCACACGGTTCGACGAGACGGACGAACGACGGCTCTCGGAGCTGTCCGACACGTTCGACCGGATCGCGGACGACCTCGTCTCGGAGTTCTACGACCACCTGGGGGCGTTCACGGAGAGTCGGGCGGTGCTGGACGGCTCCCCGAAGTCGGTGTCGGCACTCGAAGCCTCACAGGCGGGCTACCTCCGCGACCTGGGTGGCGGCGAGTACGGTCGGTCGTACTTCGACCGGCGGGCCCGAGTCGGCAAGATCCACGACGTGATCGACATGGGACCGAAGTTCTACCTCGGGGCGTACTCCATCTACTACCGCGGAATCGTCGACGCCGTCCAGGAGGACGTGCTCTCGGAGCTCCGGGCCGGCGAACTTGACGGCGTCGAGGGACCGACCGACGAGAGCCGGGTGGCGTCTGGTGGCGACGACGAGGCTACGACTGACGACTCCGTCGGGGCGTCTGCCGACAGCGAGGGAGTCACCGGAGTCGTCGAGACGGCACTGGACACGCTCACCGACCGGGTGATGTCTGCGCTGAAGCTGATGCTGCTCGATCAACAGGTGGCGATGGAGACGTACCTCCACTCGTACAACGAACGGGTGCAGGCGGCGGCCGACCGGCGGCGCGACCTGGCGACGACTGTCACGGAGGAGGTGGACGAGCCGCTGACGGAGCTGGCGACGGAGGCGGCCGAGACGGTCGAGACGGCCGATTCGGCCGCAGAGACGGCCGAAGAAGCCGTCGACCAGATGGACACCGCCGCGGACGAGGTGAGCCAACTGAGCGCGAGCGTCGAGGAGG
Source organism: Halobaculum sp. MBLA0143 (assembly GCF_041361465.1). NCBI lineage: Archaea > Methanobacteriati > Methanobacteriota > Halobacteria > Halobacteriales > Haloferacaceae > Halonovum > Halonovum salinarum. Next base: position 2,804,066 of record NZ_JBGKAC010000001.1, on the reverse strand, counting down.
TGGCCGCGACGGCCGACGACGTGGCGGCGACCAGCGAACGGGCCGAGGAGCTGGCGGCCGACGGCCGCGAGTCGGCCGAAGACGCTCTGAGTCGGATGGACGCCGTGGAGACGGCGACGGAGACGGTCGTCGAGGACGTGTCGACGCTCGTCGACCGGGTAGAGGAGATCGAGTCGGTCGTCGAGGTGATCGACGAGGTGGCCGACCAGACGAACCTCCTGGCGCTGAACGCCTCGATCGAGGCCGCACGCGCCGGCGAGGACGGGGACGGCTTCGCCGTGGTCGCCGAGGAGGTGAAGTCGTTGGCCGAAGACTCCCGCGAACAGGCTGGCCGAATCGAGGAGACGGTCGCGGAGATCCGCCGGGACGTGGACGACACGGTCGACAGCCTGGACACGGCGAGCCAACGGGTGAACGAGGCGGCCATGAGCGTGGAGTCGACACTGTCGGATCTCGACGGAATCGCCGAGGCGGCCGCCGAGACCGCGGCCGGGATGGAGGAGGTGTCGCGGGCGACGGACGACCAGGCGAGCGGGACGGAGTCGGTTGCGACGACCGTCGAGTCGGCGGCGGAGGCGGTCCGGACGGTCGCGGCGGACGCGGCGTCGCTCGCGGCCGCGAACCGAGAGCAGCTGAACCGTGTCGAGACGGTCGAGACGGCCGTCGAGCGGTTGGAGACGGAGTGACACGGTCGAGACGGCCGTCGAACCCAAGTTCATTAACACGTCGGGCCGAACCGCGACACGGATGTTGGTGACGCTGGAGGGGCTCGACGGGAGTGGGAAGACGACCGCCTGGGAGGCGCTCCGGGACGCCTACCCGGACGCGGTGTTCACGCGCGAGCCGACGGAGTCGTGGTACGGGGAGACGGTGAACCGCTCGCTCGCCGACGACGACGCCGACCCGTTGGCGGAGCTGTTCTTGTACACCGCGGACCACGCCGCACACCTCTCGCGTGTCGTCCGGCCGGCGCTGGCCGACGACCGGCTCGTGATCTCCGACCGGTACACGGACTCCCGGTACGCCTACCAGGCCGCCAGTCTCTCCGAGACGGAGTTGGAACGGCCCTTGGAGTACGTCCAGGGGATCCACCGCGCGTTCACCCGGGAGCCGGACGCGACGCTGTTCTTCCAGTTGGACCCACAGACCGCCGCAGAGCGGGCAGGCGCCGACAACAAGTTCGAACGCGCCGGGTTCCTCGCGGAGGTGGACGACAACTACCGCCGGCTCCGAGAGGCGGAGCCGGAGCGGTTCGTCGAGGTGGACGCGAGCGCGTCGCCGGAGGTCGTGATCGAGCGTGTCGAGTCACTCGTGGCGGAGCTGACGGGTCGAGAGCCGGATCACTGACCCCGGGGGGAGGCAAGCTTAAGTTGGGGCGGACGGCACGGTAGCACGATGGCACGCACAGGGGGGATCGTCGCCGGGGTGTTCGACGCCGTGTTCCGTCCGGCGCGGCTCGTCGCCGCGGAGACCGGCCGCGGTCGGAGCGCCTCCGGGGGGCAGTTCCGACAGTTGTACACGCTGAGTGTCGTCTACCTCGTGAACGTCGTCTTGTACGCTGCGCCGCTGACGCTCGCCGGCGTCGGTGTCCGTGGCGCCGGCGCAGCGCCGCCGGCGGTGGCCCGGCTCCCGTTGGCGAGTCCGGACACGGTGTGGCAGTTCACCGTCGGGCTGATCGTCAACTCGCTGACGCTGCTCGCGGGGACCGTGCTGACACTGTTCGCGGTCCACGCCGCGCTGGTGGTGACACTCCAGTCCCGTGGGTTCGTCCGGACGGCCTACAGCGTGGTCTACTCCACGAGCGCCTACCTCGCCGGGATGTACACCGTCGTGGTGTACCTCTCGCAGGCCGGCACGGACGTGGCCGCCGGCGTGGTGTTGGACCTCCAACGGGCGTTGTTCGCGTCCGTGTTGAACGCGATGGGGTCGACACTGGAGCCGCCGGGCGGCGAGCCGCAGGGGTTCGTGTTCAGCGGGATGTCGACGGCGGGCGTGTACGCCCTCTCGTTGCTCGCGGTGTTGGCGGTGTACTACCTCTACTCGCTGTACCTCGGGAGCCGCATCAACCACGACGCCGGCCGACTGCCCAGCCTGTTGGTCGTCCTCGGCGTCGTCGTCTCGCCGGTCGTGTACATCGTCGCCACCGTCCTCGCGCAGGGGGTGCCCTTCATTCCGAAACTATGAGCCAGGAGACACAGCCACACTCCGAGACGACAGAGTCGTCGACGGACAGTGAGACGGACAGTTCACCGGCAGACGACGCGACGACAGGCGGCCGTGAGTACCCCATCACCGCGGTGCCGACGGTCAGACCCACGCTCGTGTGGCTGGTGATCGTCGGCCTGGGCGGCGGTGCGCTCACGGGGCTCGTCGTGTCGAACCCCGGACTGTTCGGCGGAGCGACGCAGGCGAACGTCGTCGGCAACGCCGTCCTGTTGTTGACCGGCATCGGCGTCGCCAGGTTCCTGATCCGAGTGTACGTCCTCCGGCGTACGGAGTACGTCGTCGACGAACGGTCGCTGGTCCGACAGTACAGTCTCCTGTTGCGAACCTGGCGCCGCGAGGTGCCGCTCACGATGGTGCGGAGCCACCAGCTGGAGCAGGGCCGAATCCAGAAGCTGTTGGGCTACGGCACGATCTCTGTCAACGACGGGCTCGGAGACATCCGGTTCGAGAACGTCCGCGACCCGAGAGACCTGAACGAGGTGATCGCCGAGCAGGTGAGTCGGGCGGCCGGCCGCGGCCACCCGGACGGCACCTGAGCTACAGCTCGACCGGACAGCCCGCCACCTCGCCGCCCCGCATCCCGTCGGCCAGCCAGTGGATCGACAGCGTGAGCACGACCAGCGCCGCGAACGCGAACTCCAGTCCGTCCAACGGGAGGAACAACAACGAGGAGCCGACGCCGAACAACGACAACAGCCCCAACAACACCGCAGAACCACAGGCGGCACAGCCGGCGCCGAGCGTCCCGAGAACCACTCCCGCGAGCCCGCTGCCAGTCTCCAGGCTCACGCCGTGCTCCCGGAGGTGGTACGTCGCCATCGACACGTCGACCCCGGACAACGCCGCGACGACGATCAACAACCCTCCCTGGAGCGGTCCGAAGGAGGTGCCGACGAACGGGTACAGCTCTGCCAGCACCCGGAGTCGGTTGACGAGCGGCAGCCCGCCACCGACCACGACGTTCGACACCAACGGGACGTTGAGCGAGACGACGAACAACGTCAACGACGCGACGGCCGCGACGACCGCGACGACGGTGTACACCGGCACGGACAACACGAGCCGTGCCGTCCGGCCCATCAGCCGCCAGTCGTGTCGTCGGGTGGGGAGCCTGACGGACGGCGCCGACCCACTCATGCCTCCCCCAGCGCGTTGGCGATCAGCGTGTAGCTCACGCTGCCGTTCGCGCTCGTGACGAACTGGCCGTCGCGGAACAACAACACGACGGGGGTAGTCCGGCCCAGGTCGGCCGCCTCCGCCGCCGCCACGTTCGCCGCGACGGCCTCGTCGGCCGCGCCCGACTCCACGTCCGCGACGACCGCGTTCTGGTCGACCCCGGTGCCCGCGAGGAACGACTCCGTCAGCCGGAGGACGTTGTCCATGCCGAACCGGTCCCGGTTCCGGTAGTAGTAGGCCAACAGCCCCCAGAAGGTCGCCTCGTCGCGCGCGAACGTCGCCTCCAACGCCCGGGAGGCGGGGTCGCCCCACGGGTAGACGACCGGGTACGGCCGGACGACGAACGCCGCCTTCCCCGGCTCGACGAGGTTCTGTCTGATCTCGGGGACGACACGCTGGTGGAACGCCGCACACCGGACACAGGAGGGGTCCTCGAACGCGAGGACGACGTGGCCGCCGAACTCGCCTCGGCGGGGCTGTGCGCGGAGGTTCGCCGCCGCCGGGTGGTCTGCGACGGCGCCGAGGGCGGGCGTCGCCGTGTCCGGCGCGTCCGTCTCGGTCGCCGTCGCCGACGGCGTGTCACCGGCTGTCGAGGTCGGGGTCTGGCTCGCCGCCGGTGTTCCGGTCGTCTGTGGCGGTGCAGTCGTCTCCGGCGTTCCAGTCGTCTCTGGAGTCGCGGTGGGGTCCGAGCCGCCATCCCCCAGACAGCCGGCGATTCCGGTGGTCGCCAGCGCAGCCAGCAGTCGGCGTCTGTCCATACCCCCGTCTGCGCCGCGACAGGCAGTAAACGTTGGCCGACGTGTCGACGACGCGCACGACCGTCGCCCGGATCAGAACAACACACCCTCGAGCGCGTCGACGCCGAAGACGAACGCGCCTGCCAACAGGAGCTCGAACGACAGCGTCCCGAGCGCCGACAGGACGACGAACCGCCGAGCGTCTAGCTCCGACAGCCCGGCCGGAACGGTCAACATCCCGCGAGTGAACAACAGCGTGTTCGACACCGGGACGACGACCGGCCCCCACCGGTCGAACCAGCTGTCGAACCGGTCCAACGACTCCTCGCTCACCCGGAACCACCGCTTCTCCAGGAGGTACTCCCGGCCGCCCCGCTGTGCGAGGAGGAACAACGCCGTCTGGCCGGCGGTGGCGCCGGCGACGGACACGCCGATCACGGCCGCGACCGTCGTCGGCTCCGTCCCGAGCAGGACGAGGCTCCCGGGGACGATCAGCTCCGACGGCATGAAGTACATCAGCATCGCCCCCTCCAGCACGAACACGCCGAGCAACGCGACCAAGGCGAGTTCCGACTCGAGCAACGATCGCAGGAAGTCCGGCATCTCGTCGACGAACTGGAGGGCGACCGTCATCTGACCGACGGTAGCACGCACCCCAGTAAATCGTTTGTCGTTCCGGCCGGACTACACGCCGCGGCTCTGGAGCTTCTCCTCTTCCGGGAGGTCGGCGTTGGCGTCGCCCCGCATCCCGCTGCCGGCGCGCTGGGCGATCTCCGCGAGCCGCTCGGGGTCGTCCCAGTTGTTCACCGCCTCCACGATGGCCGTGCCCATCGACTCCGGGTTCTCCGCGCCGAACACGCCGGAGCCGACGAAGATGCCGTCACAGCCGTGGTGCATCATCAGCGCCGCGTCGGCGGGCGTCGCGATCCCGCCGGCCGCGAAGTTGACGACCGGCAGTCGGCCGAGCTCGGCCGTCTCGTGGACGAGGTGGAGCGGTGCCTCGTGCTCGCGGGCCCACTTCTCGCGTTCCTCGTGGCTCATCCCGGTGAGCTTCCGGATCGCGCTCTTGATGTTGCGCTGGTGGTGGACGGCCTGGTTCACGTCGCCCGTGCCGGCCTCACCCTTCGTCCGGATCATCGCCGCACCCTCGTTGATCCGGCGCAGCCCCTCCTGGAGGTTCCGAGCGCCACAGACGAACGGCGCCGTGAACTCACGCTTGTCGATGTGGTAGCGGTCGTCCGCGGGCGTCAGGACCTCGCTCTCGTCGACCATGTCGACACCGAGCGCCTGGAGCACCTCTGCCTCCTTCGTGTGGCCGATCCGGGACTTCCCCATCACCGGAATCGACACCTCGTCGATGATCTCCGGGACGACGTTCGGGTCGGGCATCCGAGCGACGCCGCCGCGCTTACGGATGTCTGCCGGCACGGACTCCAACGCCATCACCGCGACGGCACCACAGTCCTCGGCGATCCGGGCCTGTTCGGCGTTCACAACGTCCATGATGACACCGCCCTTCTGCATCCGGGCGAACCCTCGCTTGACCGTCTCCGTCCCGCGCTCGGGGCTGGAGGCGATCTCCTCGATCGCACCGCGCACGTCCTCTGGACCGTCGGTCTCGCTCATGTTCGTACCCTGGGGTTGCGGCTACTTAACCCGCTTGATGGTACCGGTTGTCGAGACTGGTGGGGGTGACGTGTCAGTCTTCGTAGGGTCGGTAAAGAGACCCTCGCTACACCGAGTCGTCGCGGCTCGGCCCACTCCTCCGGCTCACCGTCGAAGGGCTGTGTGCCGAGCGCGCCATCGAGGAACAGGAAGCACTGTAGCCCGAAGACGGTCGGATCGGCGACGCGGCCGCACGACCCGGCGAAACGGCGTGCAACTCGGCACAAACGGGCCGAAATTCGGCGCGAGCGGCCGGGAGACGCCGCCAGCGCCTCTCCCCTTCTATACTGTTCCGGTCGTGGGTCGACTCGCATGTCGATCAAGACAGTCCTGGCCGCGGTCGCCCTGATCGTCGCCGGCGGCGGTGCCGCCGCGGCGGGCGGGGTCGCCGGCATCGGTGCGGCGGACGCACAGCTAGAGGAACGACCGACGAACGTCGACGCGACGGCGACGCTGACGAACGGCACCGTGACACTGGTCGTGACGGACGCCGGGGACGCCTTCGAAGGCGTGAACGTCTCCGTCGACCACGAGCGCGTCGGCACCACGGACGCGAACGGGACGGTGGCGTTCGCGGCCGGGAACGACTCCGAACTGGAAGTCGAGCTGACCGCGCCCGGGTTCGAGGGTGAGTTGGAGTACGTCGTCGCCAACGGCACGCTCGTGCTGGAGAGCGAGGAGTACGAGTACGGCGCCGAGGAGCGCGAGGTCGAGGAACGCGAAGGCGAGGAGCGTGACGACGACGAACGCGAGGACGACGAGCGTGATCTCCCGGAACAGGCTGCCGACGCCCCGGGTCACGACGGTGACCTCCCCGAGGAGGCCGCCGAGGAGGCTCGCGAGAACTCACAGCGGGGTGGCCCGCCCGCGGACGACGAGGCGAACGACGAAGAGGACGCTCGTGAGGCCGACGAGAACGAAGACGACGAGAACGAAGACGACGAGGACGAGCAGGCGGACGAGTGACACCGACGGCGCGTCGGTGACGGAGCACGGTCACCGTCTCCGATGACGAGGTTGGACGACCGAGGAGACCGCGACAGCTGCCGACCCGCGATCCACAGTGACGCGGGGCCGCTGGGGACGGCCCCGCGGCGACACTCGTTCGAGCGACGGTCCCCCCGACGCCCCTCCACACGGACGGTTCGAGGCGAGGGCCGTTACTCTTCTGCGGGCGCGACGCCGCGTCTGCTGGCGTCGACGTCGAGGTCGACGTCGAGCGACTCCAGCAGCTCTGCCGCTTCGGCGCGTGCCTCTTGGTGTTCTTCGAGGAACGCCTCCATCAGCTCGGCCGCCTGTTCCTTGCAGCCGCCACAGAGTCGGTCCCCGTCCGCACACTCGTCGTAGACGCGCTGTGCGAACTCGTCGTCGTCCCGCGAGAGGAGGTAGGCGTACAGCTCGTAGACGGGGCAGTCGTCGGGCTCACCGCCGAGTTCGCGTTGTTTCTCGGCGGTCGAGCGGCCGCCGGTGGTGGCGGCCATCACCTTGTCGTAGCCGTCCTCGGGGTCGTCCAACAACGAGATGTGTGACGCCGGCACCGAGGAGGACATCTTCCCGCCGGTGAGCCCGGTCATGAACCGGTGGTAGATCGACGACGGGGTCCGGAAGCCGTAGCCGCCGTGGTCCAGCTCCACCTCGCGGGCCAACTCCTCTGCGGCCTCGCGAGAGAGGTCGAAGCAGTCGACGTGTTCGTCGAACACCCGTTTCTCTCCGTCGACGGCCTCGATCAGCGCGTCGAACGCCGCCTCGTCGGCGTTGCGGTCGAGGAGCCGGACTCGGGGCCGGAGCGGCTCCATCCCGGCGTTGGTGAGCTTCTCGACGACGCGGTCGCGGGCGGTCGACAGCTCCTCGGGAACGGACGCCTCGGCGATCCAGTCGGCGGCGTCCTCACACCGGGGGCGATCCGGGTCGTCGGCCCACTCCTCGCGGGCGTCGTGAGCCCGGCCGAGCAGTTCCCGTTCCGGCGGGTCGGCCGCGAAACTGGCGAACGCCTCCGTCACCTTGAAGAATCGCGTCCGGGCCGCCAGGTCGCGGGCGAGCCGGACGTGCGGGTCCTGGTCCGGGCCGACCGGGATCACCGTCGGCTTCGGCTCGTCGAGCTGTGGGTAGAGGATGTCCGCCATCTGCGTGACGACGGACTGCATGTGCGAGACGCTGGTCTCGCCGTCGAAGCCGTAGATCGACTGGAACTCCGAGAACCGGGCGTTACCCCCGAGCTCGAACGCCAGGCTCTGGAGCCGGTCGTTCGTGGACTGACGGTACAGCTCACCCTCCTCGGGGTCGAACCCCAGCGCGATCAGCGACAGGAGGTAGTCGCGGGCGTGCTCGTCGATCTCGTCCCACGAGAGCCCGCGGGCAGCGTGCGCCTCCAGGTCCGCGATCAGCCCGTACGTGTCGGCGCCCTGCCGTTGGTGCCAGATCAGCTCGTCGAACACGAGCTTGTGACCGATGTGTGGGTCACCGGTCGGCATGAACCCCGAGAGTGCGGCTGCCGGCTCGTCGTTCGCCAGCGCTCGGGCGACGCGGTCGTACCCCCGGTGGCCGAAGATCACCCGTCGGCGCATCAGGTGGTGGGGGGTGGGCACGTCGTCGATCACGTCTCTGAAGTCCTCGATGCCGAACTCCGCGAACAGGTTCTGGTAGTCGCCGACGGTCGCAGAGCCCCACGGGTCGAGGGTGACGCCGTCTGCGTCCGTCTCCGTGCCGCCGTCCGTGACGGGCCGACCGCCGTGCGAGCGCCACCACGCGCCCGACTGGCGGCGGTCGTCGTCGGACTGTGCCTCCGTGTCGGGCGCGTCGTGGTCGGTGTCGCGCATCCGTCGACCGATTCGCCGCTGTCGGTCAAAAGCGTTCGCTTCGCACGTGACAGCGTGGCAGGGTGTCGTGGCAGGGTATCAGCGTGGCAGGGTGTCGTGGCAGGGTATCAGCGTGGCAGGGTGTCGTGGCAGGGTATCAGCGTGGCAGGGTGTCGTGGCAGGGTGTCTGCGTGTCAGGGAGTCAGTCGTCCGACGGTGAGCCACTGCGGGTCGCCCTCGTCGGCGCCGACGGCGAACACCATCCGCTTGCGGACGCCGCCGGCTAGCCGCACGTCCAAGGCGAGCTCTCGGGGGTGGAAGGCGTGGTCCGCCGGGAGTGCTCGGACGAGTGCCTCCGAGTGTGACAGCTCCGAGACGCTCTCGACGTCGTCGTACGTCCGGAAGTCGGCGCCGAACTTGTAGCCCGTCTTGGGGACGACGCCGTCGGCTCGGAGCCGGCGGTAGACGGCCAGCCGGCGGTCGAACCGATCGCCCTCCACGGCGCGGCCCCGCTCGCGGACATCGTCGGCCGACAGCGCGATCACACCCCGCTCCGCGAGGTCCGCAGCCTCCACGAGCGACAGTTGGAGTGCGTCGACGACGGCGGCGTCGCGGCCGGCGACGGGCTGGCCGTAGAAGCCGGACTCGAACAGCCGCGTGGGCGGTTCCCAACAGACGGCGCGGTCGTCGAGCAGGGTGGCGTCGACACCCGTCGGGAGGTCGACGTCCGTGGCGCCGTCGAAGCCGCCCGTCCCCTCGCAGGTGAAGTAGCTCACGTCGCTCTCCTCGTCGACGACCGCGAGCGCGACGCCGGGGAGGTCACGCGCCGGGAGCGAACGGCGCTCGCCGGCGACGAGCACGCGGTACGCCACCGGGCCGCCCGGGTCGGCGCCCCGCTCGTAGACAGTCAGGTCCGGGAGCGGGTCGCCGTCGTGGCCGGGCCACCCCTCGCGGGCGGGCGAGCAGTAGAACCCCCGCTCGCGGAGGTCGGCGTACACCAGGAACCGGGCGGCGAAGCGGTCCTCCGCCGCGACGCTGTCGACGAAGAACTCGCGGAAGTCGGCGCCGTCGACGCCGTCCAGGTCGCCGCGGTACAGGAGGTGTGCCGCCTCGACGCGGGCGAGGTCGACGCCGTCACCGTGCGGGCGGCCGTAGCCGCTGGAGTCGAAGAACCGCTGTCTGGCGTCGCCGCCGGCGTGGACGACGCCGTCGTCGCGGAGTGTCGCGTCCATACGGTACGCGGGGGCGAGCAGCCTCTTCGGGCTGTCGGACGACGGCCGGCGACGAGCGGTGGTCAGGCGCGGCGGTCGGCGAGGAGCCCGACCGCCTCGACCGCGACGAAGCCGGCCGCGACCCACAGCGGGAGCCCGCGTTCGACCCCGTACAGGAGCGTGCCGGCGGCGAGCCCGTACGCCACGACCCGCGCAGCGGTCCGGAAGAGCGTCCGCGCGAGCGACCCGTCGTCGGAGCCGTCCGTCGACGGGGAGACGAGTCGTCTGTAGCCCGCGAGCACCAGCGACGCGCCCGCGCCGACGATCAGCCACGTCAGTCGTTCCAAGAGCACTCGTGACGAGTGAGGCGGGCGGGCGACAAGAGCCCGTGGGTCTGTCCCGACGGGCGGAGAGGGAGCGTGGTGCGGCGTGGTGCGGTGCAGTGGGCTACGGACGGCCGAACCGACAGCGCCTCGAACGGCACCGAACGCCGACGAACGACCGACAGACGGGAGTTTGATCGACAGTGTTTTCCTCGGAGCCAGTCTCTACCTTTCTAATGGCAGAATTCGAGGTCGTCGTCGGCGACGAGACCGGCGACACGCGACAGTTCGACGTAGAAGGACAGGACGCCAACCGGTTCCTCGGACGCGAACTGGGCGACGAGGTGGACGGCGGCGCCGTCGGACTGGACGGCTACACGCTGGCGCTGACGGGCGGGTCCGACGACGCCGGACGGCCGATGCGAGAAGACGTCGCCGGCGACGAGCTGAAGGAGCTGCTGTTGGAGGGTGGGGTCGGCTACGAGCCGTCCCGCGACGGCGAGCGCAAGCGCGTCACCGTCCGTGGCCGAGAGATCTCGGAGGCGACCGCGCAGGTGAACGCCAGCGTCGCCGACGGCGGGACGCTGGCGGCGGCGTTGGACGACGAGGAGACGGACGAGGAGTAGTCGGACGGCCGTGAGCGACCGGATCGCCAGCGACGCGCCGGCCGTGCCCAGCCACCGGACGCACCTCGTCCGCTCCGGCGGGACGCGACTGCCGGCGCTGGGCGTGCCGTCTGCGGCGTCACTGTCCGGCGGCGAGCGGATTCGGCTCGTCTTGGACGGTCGACAGTGTCACGCTCGCGTCCAAGCCGGCGCCGACGGAGCGGTGATCCGGGGCGCGTACGACACCGGCGGCGACCTCGCGGTCGTCGACGGTCGAGACGACAGTGTCCCGCCGGCGGAGGTGGAAAATCGACTCGTGGCGTGGTGTCGTGGTCACGACCGCGAGCGGGGCGACGCCGTCGAGCTCGACGAGATCGACCCGGGGTTCCACTACGGACTACGGGCGCCCGGCGAGCGGACGGTGTACGACGTGTTGCGACGGCCGGACACGGGGCTGCGCGACATCGCGCGGGACCTCGACGGCTAACGGCTACCCTCAAGTGGCCCCGGCGTCAACCGTGTGGTATGAGCCAACGAGAGGCCATCGAGCCGTTGCTCGCGGACGACGAGGCAGACCGGACGCGTCAACGGGCCGCCGGGGTCGGCGCCGTCGTCGGCGCCGTCCTGGGGAGCCGCAAGGGACCGGTCGGGGCCGGCGTCGCCGCCGGCGTCGGCGGCGCGGTCGGCTACATCGTCGGCGACCTGTTGGGCGGGCGTGCCGACGACGAGTCGGTCCCCGTCGACACCGACGACGACGACGGACCCGTGGAGATCGACATCGACGACGGCGACGACGAGGAGTGAGCCCGTCGCCCGGGACGAACGCGTTTTAGTCGCTGGGTGTGCGAGCGGGCGTATGGACGAGTCAACGGGGGAGGGTGGCGCGCTGGCGTCGTTCCTCGCCGGCGAGCGGTTAGAGGACGTCGCCATCTTCCTGGCCGACGAGTACACGGACGCGGAGGGCCGACTGGCGGAGATCGGCGACGAAGTCGACGGGGGCGTGGTGTTGGTCGTCCCCGGGGAGAAGGGTCGGCGAGCGTTCGCCTCCGGGACGGGAATGGACGCGATGGAGTTCGCACAGACGGCCATGAACGTCGACGGCGAGATCAGTCCGGGTCTCGACGGCGGCGAGTGTCCGGAGGCCGGCGACGACGACCGACACGCCGTCGAGTTCATCTTCGCGTTCGCCGAGGCGGAAAACGAGGGCGTCGGCGGGCTGTACGCCGAAGGTGACGTCGTTCACGCGTACGCCCACTGCGCCTGTGGCACGAGCTACTCCCACAAGTGGGTCGTCGGCGACCGCGTCCAGTAGCCCCAAGCGATAAGTGAACCTGGTAGTGAGGTGGTAACGAGTACCATGGACCACGGGACAGTGCCGACGACGGATCAGACCGAAGAACGCGTCGACGACCACGAGCGGGCCTGTCGGGACCCGTACGCCGGAGAGCGTGACGCGTCGCGAGCGGCGGCGGAGACGAGTCGAGTGCGGGCGTGGGTAGGGAGTCTGTTCTCGCGGTAGTCGCCCGACGGCCCGAAGGAGTTTATGTCCGTAGCGCTCGTAGGACGACCACGGTCTCATGCAAGAGAGTATCTCCGGGTTCGAGGCGCGCGGTGACTGGGGGGAGGTCACCGAACACGGTGAACGGATCACCCGGGCGCTCCGCGAAGTCGGTGCGGTAGACGGCGAGGAGGACGCGCGGCGGCGGGCGTTCGAGGAGTGGGACGAGTGGCGGCCGAAGGCGCACGAGCGACTGAGCCGAGACGTCGAGGAGAAGACGGCCGAACAGGCCAGCGTCTCCGAGGGGGAAGGCGAGAAGGCGGGCGAGGCTCCCTCGGACGACCTCCGGACGGCCGGCGAGAAGCTGTCGGAGTCGTACGAGGAGGTGGAGAACGGCGACGGCGAGCGGGCCCTCCGGCGGTGGCACGACTCCATCGACCACGTGGTTCGGGCGGCCGACTCCGCCGGGCGGCGTGCGGTGCGGTCGGTGGAGGACACGCTGTACCGGCGCGTGATGACGCAGTTGGCGCCGTACTACTTCGACAACGAACTGGTGTCGGCGAACCTCCAGAAGACGGCCCGGGACAGCGGGGACGGGCCGACGTTCGTGTTCGAGGTGAACGTCAACGACGACGAGCTGAAGACGGCCGTCTCCGAGCGGCTCGCGGAGTACGAAGACGAGGTGGACCGCTGGCACGTCGACACCCAGAAGACGGTCGAGGCCGCCGAGGCCGCCGAGGGCGCAGAGCCCCCGGCCGACACCGTCGGCGAGGACGACGAGGTCGCCGGGCGCTCCCGGTCGACGACCAACTGAGCCGGTCAGTCGGCAGTCGCGGCCTTCAGTTCCACCCGGTAGCCGAACGGGTCGCGGACGTAGACGGCCGGCGCCTCGCCGGTCGCCCCCAGTGGAGCGTCGAGTTCTGACTCGACTGCCACTCCGGCGTCTGTCAGTTCGTCGTGGATCTGTTCGACGTCTGCGTCTACGAGCACCGCGAGGTGGTCGTAGTTGGTCGCCGTCGGCTCGTCGAACTCCGGGGTGGGCCAGAGGTGGACGACGTGGGCGGGCGTGAGCCGCACGTCGAAGAACGGCTTCTCGTCGGCGCGGTACCGCGCGAGCCCTTCGATCTCGAAGCCGAGCGCGTCGCGGTAGAAGTCGAGCGCGTCCGTGACACCGTCCTCGGGGATACGGAGGTTGACGTGGTCGATGGCTGTGGCGTCCACACTCGACGCAAGTGGTGGGAGCGACAAGGGTGTTCTGACCGTCGGCTGTGTAAAGCCACAACGCTTTACTTCCGGGATGTAAAGCGTACAGTGTTGACTGTGACCGAGCCAGACAGGGCCTGGATAGTTCTCGGGGACGTGGTCGATTCCCGGGAGATAGAAGAGAGAGACCGCTTCGAGTTGGCGTTAGACGCCTTACTCAGGCATATCAGCGAAGAGTACGAACGAGATGTAATCGCAGACTTCGATCGTTTAAAAGGGATCGACGAGATCGGTGCTGTTCTCGGGTCTGTGAGGTCACTCGTAGACGTTCGGCGTACACTCACGCTGGGCCTCCACCCGGAGCGGGTCCGACTCGTGGCCTACCGTGGGGAGGTAAACGACCTTTCGGCAGAGACTGTCGGGAAGATGGACGGAGCTGGGTTCGCGGGGGCAGCCGACGAACTCGGCCGGATAGAAGAACAGGGTCTGACGTTCGTCATCTCTGGCCTCCCGATGGAAGAGGAGTACGTCTCTACCGTCTTCAACCTCACAGACCACGTCAGGAGTAGGTGGACGGCGAACCGCGTCCGAGCGATTCGTGCGTACGACAGACTGGGGAGCCAGGTGGAAGCCGCGAATCTCCTCGACGTTTCCCGTCAAGCTATCAACCAACACCTGACCAGCGACTCTGTGAAGCTCGTTCGACAGACAGAGTCTGTCGTCGACGATAGTCTTCAGAACTTATCTGTTACCACTGACGCAGAAGATTTTTTACTTCGAGACTAATCGTGGCAGTCAGTGAAAGACCCACTTCTGTTCGAATCGCTGCTTGCCGCGCCGGTGAGGACAGTCGTCGTCACCTCGGTTTGGACTATTATGTTGCTTCTGACGAGTGGCATCCCGGTGAACGTGGTTCTCACGCTGGCAGATATCGACCCACCCAGCGGCGACACTGTCGACACCGGGACCGTGATCGGGAAGCTGGAGAACGTCCTCGTGTTACTACTCGTTCTCGTCAATGCGTACACCGCCCTCAGTGTCGTTGTCACGGGAAAGTCTATCGTCAGACAGGACGACATGGACAAGAGCGACAGTTCGTACTACCTCGCGGGGACGCTGGCGAACTTCGTCTACTCGCTGGCGTTCGGGCTGGCGACGGACGCGACGCTGCGGGCCTGTCTGTGAACCGTCGACACGCACGGGTGACTTTTGTATCCCCGAGCGTCACCTACGGACGATGGACCCACTTCGAGTCGAGGCCGGGGAGCTGACCGCCGACGAGATCATCACGGCGATGACTGACGGCCGCCGGATCGTCGTCCGGGCGGACATCTTCGGCGCGGAACGGGAGATGACGCTGCGACACGACGGTGAGACGTTCTACTGTGACACCCCCACTCGGCTCCACAAACACGACGACGCCGAGGAGATGCGGACGTGTATCGAGCGGATGGGCTACGGACGGACGGAGACAGATGACGTGTGACCGTTCGAGGGTGAGGTTTTAGACCGGCGCAGTCCGTAGTGATAGATCGATGACCGACACACCGGAGATGGGGGATCTCGTCCAGACCGAGGATCCCAGCTTCCAACACGTCATGGCGTGCGTCTTCGGGATCCAGGAACACGAGAGTCGGACCTACCTCGTGTTGCTGGGCAACCCCGGGAGCACGGTGGAGGAGCTGGCCGACGAGCTGGACCGGGACAGATCGAACGTCAACCGCTCGCTGACGACGTTGTTGGAGAAGGGGTTGGCGAGTCGAGAACGGCGGCTGTTGGACCCTGGCGGCTACGTCTACCAGTACACCGCGACGCCGTTGCCGGAGGCGAAGGAACTGCTCCACGGCGCCTTAGACGAGTGGGTGGACAACGTCCACGACGCTATCGAGACGTTCGGCGAGGAGTGAGTCCGGGTCGCCGTTGTGCGAGCCGTGCGGCCGCCGGGGTCGGTTTTTTCCCCGGGTCGTCGCTAGACGGAACCGAGAATGCGTCTCCTCACCGTCGGACGTCTGCTGGCCGCCGGGGCGGGCGTCGCGCTCGCCTGGCTCGCCTACTGGACTCACAGCCGCCGCGACGGGCTCGCGGCCACCTCCTACGCAGTGTTGCTCGGAAGTCTGGCCGTGACGGCGTTGTGTGCAGCCGTCACGGCCCACACCGGAGTACCGTACAAGCTGGTGTGGATCGGGACGAGCCTGACCGTCCCGCTGACGTTCGCGGGGTTCGCCTTCGACTACTACGGGATCACGGTGCCCGGAGGGCGGTCGGCGCGGGTCGTCGCCACCGTGCCGGCGGTGTTGGGTGCCGTCGGCGGGGCGGTGGTTGTCGTCTTCACCCCGCAGATGAGTCCCGGTGTGGTCGCGCCGGTCCCGGCGCCGGCGGCGCTCGCGCCGTCGACTGGGCTCGCCGGGACGCTGTTGGACGCGGGGCTGTACTACACCACGGCCGTGATGCTGTTGGCGATCGGACTCGTCGTCCGGACAGTTCGCCGCTACGACCGCCTGGACGCCGGACTCGTGCCCGTAGTGTCGTTCGTCGGCGTGTGGCCGTGGCTGGCGAACCTGTTCGTACCGCAGGTCACCGCCGTCGCCGGACTGGGTGTCGGCGTCACGGTCGTCGCGAGCGGCTACGCGCTGAGCGGGCTGGCGGCAGCCGCGGCCGTCGGACCGCTGGGGCTGTTCGACGCCTCGCCGATGGCCGGCAACGTCGCCCCGGAGGTGGTGTTGGACTCAGTCGACGACGCCGTGATCGTCGTCGACGACGACCGGCGGGTGCTCCGGCTGAACGCGGTCGCCCGCGAGACGTTCGGCGTGACCGACGAGGAGGCGACCGCCGGGCCGCTGTCGGCGGTCGTCGACGACGACGGTCTCGACGACGGAGCGACGGTCGAGCTGGACACCGTCGACGGGGTCAGACAGTTCGCGGTGACCCGCTCGGTCGTCCGGGACCGTGGTGACGCCGCCCGCGGGAGCGTCCTCGTGTTGCGCGACGTGACCGGCCAGCGCACCCGGGAGCAACGGCTCGCCGTGTTCAACCGGACGCTGCGTCACGACCTCCGGAACGACGCCTCCAGCATCGTCGCCAACGCGGAGCTGATCGGCGACGGCGGCGACCCGGAGACGTGTGCCGACCGGATCGTGGACACGACACGGGAGCTCGTGGACGCCGCCGAGCGCGCCCGAGAGATCGACCGGATCGGCGGGGAGCAGACGAGCGTCGCCGTCGACGAACTCGCGGAGACAGTGGTGTCGACCGTCGCCGACGACCACCCGGCAGTGTCGTTCACGACGGCCGTGCCGAGCGTCACCGTCGAGACGGACCGGGAGGCGCTGGCGGTCGCGCTCCGCAACGTCGTCGAGAACGCCGCAGAGCACAACGACGCCACGGAGCCGTTCGTCGTCGTCTCCGCGGAGGTGACAGACGAGAGTCTGGAGCTCGCAGTCGCCGACAACGGGCCCGGGGTTCCGGACCACGAGCGGGCCGTGATCGACGCCGGGGAGGAAGACCAGCTCCGCCACTCCAGCGGGCTCGGGCTCTGGACGGCACAGTGGGGCGCGACGGCCGCGGGCGGACGACTCCGCTTCGCCGACAACGACCCCCGCGGGAGCGTGGTGACGCTGTCGCTGTCGACCGGCCGGAACCACACGGACGGACCGAGCGCCGAGTCGACCGTGTGACACGTCGCCGTACCCCTCCGTTTCGACTGGAACCCGTCGGGCGACCGCGTACGGACGGAGGGCGCAGGGTGAGAGTTACCTTCTCGGGGACGAGACGACGTGTCGTGTTGATCCAGACCAGCGTCTCGACAGACGGCTCCGTCGGGGTCGCGCTCGCCGTGATCGTCTTACTGGTCGCCGCCGCGTCGTTGTGGCTGCGGCGCCGCCGACGCTAGACGGCGGGTCGAGACCGGCAAGCCCTTTCCCGGGAGCCGTCGTACCCGGCGTATGGAGAGTCTCAACCGCAACGCGGTCGAACTCGTCGACGAGGCGCTGGACTTCGCCGACGAGCTGGGGGTGACACCCTACGAACTGGACTCCGGAGCGACGGTGTTGGACTTCGGGGTGGACGCCCGTGGCGGACTGGAGGCCGGCCTGTTGCTGGCAGAGATCCAGACTGCCGGTCTGGCGACGATCCAGACCCGTGTGGACGATGTCGCCGGAGGGGTTCGGCCCCACGTCGAGCTGACCACGGACCACCCGGCGCGGGCCCTCCTGTGTTCACAGAAGGCCGGCTGGGAGCTCGCGGTCGACGACTTCGAGGGGCTCGGCTCCGGGCCGGCACGGGCGTTGGTCGGCGAGGAGGCGGAGTTCGCCGCCGTCGGGTACTACGACGAGTTCGACCTCACGGTGTTGAGCGTCGAGGCCGCGGAACTGCCGGGGGAGTCGGTCGCCGACCACATCGCCGACCGGGCGAACGTCTCTCCGTCGGCCGTGTTCCTGCCGACGTGTGCCACCGGCTCGCTCGCCGGCAGCGCGACGACGGCCGCCCGCGCGGCAGAGCTCGCCGTCTTCCGGTTGTTCGAGCTGGGGTACGACCCGACGGCGATCCAGACGGTCAGCGGCTCCGCGCCGGTCGCTCCGGTCGGCTACGACGAGACGGCCGCAATGGGCCGGACGAACGACGCGCTGGCGTACGGCGGCGAGGTGTACCTCCTCGTGGACGACGACGACCCGACCGTGTTCGAGAACGTCCCGTCGACCGCGGCCGCGGAGTACGGCACCCCGTTCGAGGAGATCTTCGCGGACGCGGAGTACGACTTCTACGACGTCGACGAGTCCGTGTTCGCCCCGGCGCAGGTCACCGTCGACGTGATCGACGGTCCGACGTACGTCCACGGCGATACCCACGAGGATCTGCTGGCCGACTCCTGGGACCTCCCGGAGGTGTAGCGGGTGCGGGTGAAACACGTGCCGACGCTCGCGGGGACGCCCGTCGGGCTCGCGGTCGGGGTCGGCGACGGCGACACGCTCGGTGCCGTCGCCGGGGCGGTCGATCCGGGGACGGTCGTCGACTACGTCGCCGAGGTCCAGGGAGCCGTCCCGCTCGTCCCCGGGAGCGAAGACGACTGCTGTGCCCGGCTCGTCCGGCGGCTGGGCTACGAGCGCCGCGACGTGTCGCGGACCTGGCTCACGTTCCTCCGCGGGCTCGACCTCGCCGTCGAGACGGACGAGGGGTTCCGGCGGACGCGGACGGAGCCGTCGCTCGACGGACTCCGGGCGGGGCTGCTCGACGGGGTGGTCGGGGCACGCGAGATCGCCGAGCGGGCCGTCGGCGGCGACACCGACGACTCCGCCGCCGCCGAGACAGCCGAACGCACAGCCGGCGGGGCGACGACGGTCGAAACGGTCTTCGACGCGGTCGAGCCGCTGATCCCGCGGTGGGAGCGCACCCGGACGGACGACTGGGAGGAGGTGTGGCGCGGCCGTGTCGTCCGGCTGTGTGACTGGCTGGCCGCGCTCGGGCTGCTCGACGCCGACGCCGGCGAGTCGAGCGGGGAGCCGACGTACGTCGCCACGGCGGCGACACACGCGGCACTGGAGTCGTAGCCGTGACGCGCGCTCCGACGGCCCCGACCGATCTGGGCGACCCCGACGGTGTGACGCTCGACCTGGACGGGACGCTCGTCGACTACCGGCGGTCGCCGGGGGAGTTGCTCGCGGTCGCCGGCGACCGGGTCGGTGTCGACCCCCCGTTTCCGGTGGAGGCGTACTACGACCGGTTCGACGAGTTCGCCGAGCGGACGGACTCGATGCGAGAACTCCGCAGAGAGTGCTTCGCCGCGCTCGCGGCCGAGCGGGACTACGATCCGGAGACCGGCCGCTCGCTCGCCCGGGCGTTCGCGGCCGAGCGCGACCACGGGAACGTCGGGTGGTGCCGCGGTGCCGAGCGGTTCCTCGACGGGCTCGACGGCCGCGGCGTGCCGTACGCGGTCGTCACGAACGGGCCACGAGAGACGCAGCGGCAGAAACTCGCCGCGGTCGGGCTGGACGACCGGGTCGAGGGGGTCGTGTTCGCGGGCGACGACTGCCCGGCGAAGCCGGATCCGGAGCCGATCAGACGCGGGCTGTCGGTGCTCGGTGTCGGGCCCGAACGGGCGGTCCACGTCGGCGACAGCGGGACGGACTTGGCGGCCGCGCGCCGGGCGGGCGTCCGGGCCGTGATCGTGTAGCTACTCCGAGCGGTCGGCGGTGCGCTCGATCCCGGTGACGGTGCCGACCCCCTTCGACTGCCCCTCGCGGAAGACGAACCGCTGGCCCTCCTCCACGAGGTACGGGTGGAACTTGAACTCGACAGTGGCGTCGCCGGAGTCGCCCGGCAGCAGTTGACCGCCGTCGGGGTGGAACACGACCGCCTCGCTCACCGTCTCCAGGTGGACGACCGGCTCGTAGCCGTCGCGGATGCTCGTCGGGTGGTTCAACACGACCACCTCCGCCTCGAACTCCCGGACGGGCGTCGGGTCGGTGTCTCGCGGCACCAACGCCATGCCGCGGTTGATCTCCGACTCGTCGATCCCCTTGAGCGCGATGCCGACGATCCGGCCGGCGCGGGCGGCCTCCACCCGGTGGTAGTGCATCTCGATGGAGCGAACCTCCACCTCGCGGAATCGGCCGTCGGGCATCGGCCCCACCAGGAGTTCGTCGCCCGCCTCCACCTCGCCCGACCGGATCGTGCCGGAGGCGACCGCACCGACACCCTTCACGTCGTACGTCCGGTCGATGTACATCCGGAACCGACCGTCGGCGTCGTTCGACCGCTTGGGCAACGCCTCGAACAGGCGGTCGAGTTCACCGAGGCCGCGTTCCGTCACCGCGGAGGTCCGCAACACCGGGACGACGCCGTCGCCGATCTCCTCGACGGCCGTGGCGACGCCGTGGCGGTCGACCCGGAGCGGGGTCTTCCCCACGTCCCGGAGCATCCGTTCGACCTCGCGCTCGACGGCCTCGATCCGGTCGGCGTCGACCGCGTCGACCTTCGTCACGGCGACGACCGTCGGGAGATCCGTGGCGAGCAGGATCCCGAGGTGTTCGCGGGTGGTCTTCGTCGGGCCGTCGTCGGCCGCGACCGTCAACAGCCCGTAGTCCAGCTTCTGGCCGACGAGCCCTCGGATCGTCGTCCGGAGCCACGGCTCGTGACCGACCGTGTCGACGAAGGAGACGAGCCTGTCGGCCTCCCTGACGACCCGCGCGCGGTCGGACTTGCGGTGTGGGTTGTCCATCCGGACGGGACCGTCGTCGTCGAACCCGTAGACGGCGTACGAGAGGTCCGCAGAGAGCCCACGTTCCATCTCGTGAGGCTGGACATCGAGGAACGACCGGGTGCCCCCCTCGCCGTCGTCCGCCTGGCCCGTCACGAGCGAGCCGACGAGCGTCGACTTCCCGTGGTCGACGTGGCCGGCCGTGCCGACGACGATGTGTTCGTCGTTCGTCTCCAGCATCGCCCCCTCGCGGATCTCGACGAGCCCGACGAGTCCGTCCTCGTCGGCGGAGCCGTCGCCGCCGCTCCACGTCTCGACGTCTTCGATGTGGGCGTCCGCCTCCTCGGCGAGCAACGACAACACGTCCATCGTCTCGGAGAAGGCCTCGGGCGCGATCCCGGCGACACCGCCGTCGTCCGTCACGCCGACGACGTACAGCGCCTCGCCGTCGCCCGACAACACGCGGTGACGGAGCTGAGCGACCAGACTCTCCATGCGTCCGTCGCCGAGGTGGACGTCCCGCGTGAGGCGGGTCTTGAACTCGACGTTGCCGCCCTCCTCTTCGCCGCGCCGGATGGCCCGCCTGAGCGGAGCCCGATCCGCGGACATGTGACACTGTGGGTCACCGACGAGTATCAACCTTTTCACGCCGCTCACCTCGGTGAGTGGCCGAGTTCTCCGGAGTCAGGGGGTTCGTCGGGGAGGGGTCAGTCCTCTCGGAGCGTCTCGTAGGCCCGGTTGACCCGTTTGAACGCCTCCTCGTCTCCGCCGCTGTCCGGGTGGACCTCCTTCACCCGGTCGCGGTACGCCGACTTCACCTCCTCGTTGGAGGCGTCCGGCGAGAGGTCGAGGGTGTCGTACGCTTCCCTCGCGGGCATCCCGGTCGAGCCGGCAGTGCCGGGACCGCGACCGGAGCCCGCGCGTGCACCCGCGGCCCGGCGACGCTCTCGGCCGGCGGCACCCTCCGCGGCGCGTTTCCGGGCCTCCTCGGCGAACCGAGAGCTGCCGCCAGTGGTCCCCTCGGCGGCGCGGCGGCGCGCCTCGGCCGCGCGGCGGTCGCCCGGGGCGCGTCGCCCGCGGAACCGTTCTTCCAGGTCGCCGGAGACCTGCCACCACATGAAGTACGCGGCCGCGCCGAACGGGACGGCGACGAACGCGAGGAACAACGAGTGAGAGAGGGCGAGAACACTCATCGTCACGAACGTCCCCGCGAACACCGCGGCGATGCCCAGGACGAGCGTGTCTCTGTCCACGCCTCGTCTGCGGGCCGAGCGGTCGTAAATCCGTCGTCGGCGGCGGGGACGGCCAAAAGTTTCGAACGGACGGCACTCGGAGTGTCGGTGTGAACCGTGCGGGACTGTGTCAGGTGTGTGAAGCGTCGTCCGCGAGGTACGCCTGTGACGCCTGTGGCGCGGCCGTGTGTGACGACCACTACGAGGGGACGACGGGACTGTGTGCCGAGTGTGCCGGCGTGTCGGGCGGTCGTCGGTGAGCCGAATCGACCGGTTTTAACCGGTCCGCGGCCGACCGACCGGTATGGACGGACGAACGTACACGGCAGACGCGACGGCCGGAGAGACGGCCACGGTCGCCGGCTGGGTGCACGAGGTACGAGACCTGGGCGGGATCGCCTTCCTCATCGTGCGCGACACGACCGGGAAGATCCAGGTGAAGTTCGAGAAAGACGAGATGGACGACGACCTCGTAGAGCGCGGGCTGGACGCCCACCGTGAGTCGGTCATCCGAGTGACCGGCGCCGTAGAGGAGGAGCCACGCGCCCCGACCGGGGTGGAGATCACGCCGGAGGAGTTCGAGGTCGTCGCCGGCGCGGACCCGGAGCTGCCGCTGGACCCCTCCGGGAAGGTGGACGCCGAACTGCCGACGCGGCTGGACAACCGGACGCTGGACGCCCGGAAGCCGGACGTGGAGGCGATCTTCGAGATCCGGTCGGAGGTGCTGCGGGCGACCCGCGAGACGTTCCGCGACCACGACGCCACGGAGATCAACACGCCGAAGATCGTCGCCACCGGGACGGAGGGGGGGACGGAGCTGTTCCCGATCTCGTACTTCGGGCAGGAGGCGTTCATGAACCAGTCGCCGCAGCTGTTCAAGCAGCTCGTCGCCGGCTCCGGCGTCGAGCGCGTGTTCGAGATCGGCCCGATCTTCCGGGCGGAAGAACACAACACGCCGCGTCACCTCAACGAGGCCACCTCCATCGACTTCGAGTCCGCGTTCTACGACCACCACGAGGCGATGGACGTGGCGGAGGCCGTCGTCCGGAACGCCTACGAGGCGGTCGCGGACAACTGTGCGGACGAACTCGAGGCGTTGGAGATCACAGACGAGTTCGACGTGCCCGAAGGGGAGTTCCCGCGGGTGACCTACCGCGAGGCGTTGGACACTGTCAACGAGACGGGCGAACTGGACGAGACGCTGGAGTGGGGCGACGACCTCTCGACGGAGGCGGAACACGTCCTCGGCCAGGAGATCGGCGGGCACCACTTCATCACGAACTGGCCCTCCGAGATCAAACCGTTCTACATCATGGACACGGACGACGACGAGACCGTGTCCACCGGGTTCGACCTGAACCACCCGCGGATGGAACTCGTCTCCGGGGGACAGCGTGAACACCGGTACGAGGAGCTCGTCGCCGGGTTCGAACAACAGGGGCTGGACCCCGAGGAGTTCGAGTACTACACGAAGATGTTCCGGTTCGGGATGCCGCCTCACGCCGGGTGGGGGATGGGCGCAGACCGGCTCGTGACGACGATGCTGGAGCTGGACAACATCCGGGAAGCCGTGTTGTTCCCGCGAGACAGGCAACGTCTGTCGCCGTAGGCGACGGCGTTGCTCGTCGAGCGGGAACGGGGAGCGGAGTGACCGAGTTCCCGCGAGACTGCCCGCATCGCGGGAGATATCGCGTCGTCGCGTGTGACCCGACGGTGACACGACGACCTTCTCTGCAGTCCAGTGAACCAGAAGGTTCACCCACATCGCCGCTAAATCGCCGTCGATGACAGACGAGGAGGCCCCGCGAGACAGTGGGGCGTCGCCGTCCACCGGGTCGGGGGACGGTGTCGACGGCCCGTCGTCGGCAGACGGAACCGATCCGGGGGAACCGACAGAGGACACCGGAGGAGCCGACGAGCAACCAGCAGGGGACAGTCGCGGCGGGGAGCACGGCTTCGGCGACGGAGCCGTGCGTGGTGACGGCGACGGGGGCATCGACGACGGCCGCCTCGACGACGAGCTGGCGGACGCCGGCATCGTGACCCGGTTCCGCGAGTCGGAGTCGACGCCGGTCGTTCTCTTCCGGGAGACGCTGTCGTCGGCGCTGATCGTCGCGGTCGTCGGCGCGCTGTTGTTCGCCGTCTCCGGGATCTGGCCGCCGATGGTGGCCGTCGAGTCCGGCAGTATGGAGCCCCACATGCAGAAAGGTGACCTCGTGTTCGTCACCGAGCCCGGACGGTTCGCTCCCGACGCCGCACGAGGGACCACGGGGATCGTCACCTACGAGGTCGGCTCCGAGGCCGGCTACTCCACGTTCGGCCAGGCCGGCTCGGTGATCGTCTACAGACAACCCGGGCGGTACGGCCCACCGATCATTCACCGGGCGCGTTTCCACGTGGAGGCGGGCGAGAACTGGTACGACCGGGCGAACCCAGACTACCTCCCCGGGGACTCCTGTGACGAGGTGCCGAACTGCCCCGCGCCGAACGCCGGGTTCGTCACGAAAGGCGACAACAACGCGATGTACGACCAGGTGAACGCCATCGGCGCACCGCCGGTGCGGCCGGAGTGGGTCCGCGGGGTCGCTCGGATCCGTATCCCGTTGCTGGGCTGGATCAGGCTCGTGTTCTCCGGCGCGGCGACGACGACGCCCGGGCCAGTCGTGGACCTGGGGCTCGCCGCCGCCGCGACGCCGACGGCGGCACCCGGCGCCGTGACAGCGCCGACGGCCGGCACCCGGGCTGTGGCGACGACAGGTGGCGCCGGAACTGTAGCAGCAGCGGCTGGTGTCGAACGCGGGCCAGGAGTCTGTTCGGTCTCGGGCGACGCCGCTCGGGGCACCACGGCTCGTGTCGACTCCGAACGGACCACCGTTTCGTCTGGAGCCTGAGTTCGAAGTCGTCGTCGTGCCGTATTGCGGTTCTGCAATCGAAAACAAGGGGTGACGACGGCAGTCACGGGTTGTCGGAACGGGAGCGCGGACTCTCCGTTTCGTGGTTGCGTCACAAAAGGCGTTCGAGTCGTACCGGCGGCGTCTGGGGTGGGGAACGAATCGTGGTCGTCGGTTAGAGCAGGGCTTCGGTCGTCGGCTGGGGTGGAGTCTCGGTCGTCGGCTGGGGTGGAGTCTCGGTCGTCGGCTGGAGTGGAGTCGGGGTCGGCGACCGGGTGGCCGTCCAGGCCGTCGACCCGTCAGTTGTCGAAACGGGCCTGCACGAACGGTTGGACGTCGTCGATGTCGCCGAGCCGCGAGTCGGAGAGGAGCACTGCCTCCGTCTCGTCCAACGGGACGGACAGCGAGATCTCCTTCGTCCGGCCGTACCGCCCCTTGCTGACGACGACCGCGTTGACGATCCCGAGCATGTCGAGCTCGGAGATCAGGTCCGTGACGCGCCGCTGTGTGAGCACGTCGGCGTCGATCTCCTCGCACAGCCGCTTGTAGATGTTGAACACTTCACCGGTGTTGATCGCCTCTACGCCGTTCTTCTCTAAGAGCGTGATCGAGAACAGGACGATCTTCGACTGCGTCGGGAGGGTCCGCACGACCTCTACGACCCGGTCGAGCTCGATCTTGTCCTGTGCCTGCCGGACGTGCGACTCCTCGACGCGGTTCGCCTGGCTGCGTTCTGCGAGTTCACCCGCAGTCCGGAGGAGGTCTAGCGCGCGTCGAGCGTCACCGTGCTCCTGGGCCGCGAACGCGGCACACAACGGGATCACGTCCTCCGTGAGCGCGTCCGGCTCGAACGCCACCTCGGCACGGTGCTGGAGGATGTCGCGCAGTTGGTTGGCGTCGTACGGCGGGAACACGATCTCCTCTTCGCCCAGACTCGACTTCACCCGAGGGTCGAGGAAGTCGGTGAACTTCAGGTCGTTCGAGATCCCCATGATCGAGATCCGGGCGTGCTCCAGCTCGGAGTTCATCCGCGAGAGGTTGTACAGCGTGTCGTCGCCGGACTTCTCGACGAGCTTGTCCACCTCGTCGAGCATGATGACGACGACCCGTTCGTGGTGGTCGACGGCGTCGAAGAACGCCGAGTAGACGCGGTCCGTCGGCCACCCCGTCATCGGCACCTCTTCCATCTCGTCGCGGTCCGTCGCCAACGACTCGATCCGGTCGTCTAGCTCCGTGACGGAGTCGAACTCCGTCGTGTGGAGCGTGCTCGCGTCCTCGACTGCACGCGAACGGACCGAGCGGAGGTCGTCCAGGCGGTCCGCGATGGTCTCCCGGTTCTTCTCGATGAACTTGTTCGCCAACTGCGCGAGCACCCGGTACTGGGTGTCCGTCACCTCGCAATTGATGTACTCCACCTCACAGGGGACGTCGTACCGCTGGCTCGTCGACTCCAGTTCCTGTGAGACGAACTTCGCACTCGCCGTCTTCCCCGTCCCCGTCTTCCCGTAGATCAGGATGTTCGACGGCGTGTCCCCCCGGAGCGCGGAGACCAGAATCGTCGCCATCTGGTTGATCTGGTCGTTTCGGTGAGGGAGGTTCTGTGGCGTGTACGACGGCCGAAGCACCTCCTTGTTCTCGAAGATCGGATCTCCCGAGAGGAGGTCGTCGAACAACCCGGTGGAGTCGTCTTCGTCGCCGAGCACCTCGTCCACGTCCAGGTCGACCGCCGTGTCGGACCGCGAACGCGAGTCCGGCGTCACCGTCGTGTCCGTGACCCCGGGCGGAGTGCCGACGTTCTCGGCGTCGCCTGGCGCGGTGTCCGTGGCGCCGGCATCCGTGGAGCCGTCCCGAGCAGTGTCGTCGCGGGCGTCGTTCGCCGGGCGATCACCGCCGGACTGTGGGTTCGACTCGTCCCCTGCACCGGTCTCGGCGGTCGTGCCGTCCGTGTTCGCCGAAGGCGTCGTGCCGTCCGTGTCCGTCGGGTCTGGGTTACCGTCTCCAGACGAGTCGGTGGTGACGAGCTCGTCGACGGAGTCGATCCGGCGATTCTGTCCCCGATCGTTCCCGGTCGTGCCGTCGGCGTCTCCGGTGTCGTCTCCGGTGTACGCCGGCTCCTCTCGTCCCTCGCCGAGTTCGTCGTCAGTGGTCTCGGTGTCGGAGCTCTCGTCGGCGCGATCGCGGTCGTGCTGTGCGTCTCGGTGGTCGGACGGACTCTCTGCGTCGCTGGACGCACCCGACGCCCCACCGTCGGTCTGCTCGTCGTCGGCGCCGTCCGTCGGATCGTCTCGTGTCATACGCGTCGTTACCCCTCTGTTTCGGGTGGAGATCACCCACTCTGCCGGAGAGAACGGAGTCTTGTACCCTTCACGAGCCGATTCTCGTCTAGACGGGCCCCGACCCCGCTCCAATTGATGCAAACGAAATAGACGAATAGCCGGGTAAAAAGCCTTTCCATCCAACAGGCCGAGGTCGGAACGGATCTATCGTTCGAGTGGACGGCAGAGACGGCGGGCCACGGCAGAGAGGGGAGGGACGGCGCGGACAGAGCGATCGCGAGAGAGACTGGAGGTGAGAGAACCGAGGGCGGAGGAACGTCGGTCACAACACGTCGCCGACCTCGAGGCCAGCGGAGACGGAGTAGAGCGAGCCGGAGGAGTGAGCCGAACGAGAGCGTGGCGGCGGCCGGTGCTGCCGCACGAAGTTAGTCGATCTCGTCACCCCGACTGGGGTTCGGGGTAACCGAGCTCGGGGGAGCGGTTCGAGTCGAACCGATCGGGAGTGGTGCAGTTCGACTGGAAACCGGTCCTCGCCCGTGGTGTTCGAGTCGAAGTGGAGCCGTCGCCGGCCGTTCGACTCGAAGTGGTCGGGGGAGACCCCCCCACCCCATCGTTTCGAGTGGAGACGGGAGTCGGAGGGGGTCCCCCCTCCCCCCAGGGGGGTATCTGTATGTAGAAGGTTTTATTATCCACGTCAACTAACCATACCCGCACGACACAGCAACCGGTTCTTTTCTGTCGTGTCGTGGTTGTTGTGCTGTACGCGGCAGCTGTGTCTTACGCACTACTTCCGCTCAACGCTCACCACCGCCCCCACCGTCCTCCGCTTCCACTCGAAACGATGGGGTGGGGGGGTTCTCTCGTCCACTACGCCGACTACAGAGTGGTACGGCTACAGTCGTCGAGTATATACTCAGAGTAAAACTATGCTAATAGCTCGCTCGTCACCCAGTAGTAATAGACAACACACGAGTATATACGCTATATAGAATTCGATGCTCCGTACCCCGTGCCCTGTGCCCCGTACTCTGTACCCTGTGACCCGTGCTCCGTGTTCCGCGCTCCACGCTGCCCGTCTACTCCTCACCCGCTCGACCTCGTCCCACTGCCAGATCCCGCTCCTACCACTAGCCGAGTCCACCTCCACTACTATCCGAGCTTACCTCTACTACCAGCCGAGTCCACCTCTACTACCAGCCGAGTCCACCTCTACTACCAGCCGAGTCCACCTCTACTACCAGCCGAATCCGTCTCACCCCCAGAACCCACACCCACCGCAAGACTCTGTACAGACTGTCCCAGTCGCCCAGCGTCGGTGTTCGAGGCCGTGATCCGCCCGAATCCTCCGCCCGGTGGTTCGGACCGACGTAGTGTTTAAGTGACGTGGCGGGCTTGTGCCGACAACGCCATCCACGGGAAGGGAGGCGGAGGTCAGAATGGGTCTGCTCACGAATCTCAGAGACAGTATCTCACGGGTCACAGACCGGTTGTTCTCGGAGTCCGAGCCGAAACGGATCGGAATCTACGGACCGCCGAACGCCGGAAAGACCACACTGGCGAACCGGATCGCCCGCGACTGGACCGGAGACGCGGTCGGGCCGGAGAGTCACATCCCACACGAGACACGACGCGCTCGTCGGAAGGAGGACGTGACGATCGAACGGAACGGGAAGACAGTCACCATCGACATCGTCGACACCCCCGGGGTAGCGACGAAGGTGGACTACAAGGAGTTCCTCGACCACGACATGGAGAAAGACGACGCCGTCAAGCGGTCCCGGGAGGCGACGGAAGGCGTCGCCGAGGCGATGCACTGGCTCCGGGAGGACGTCGACGGGGTCGTGTACGTGCTCGACAGCACGAACGACCCGTTCACGCAGGTGAACACGATGCTCGTCGGGATCATCGAGAGCCAGGAGCTCCCGGTGCTCATCTTCGCCAACAAGACGGACTTGAGCGACGCGGACGTCAAGCGGGTCTCGGACGCCTTCCCGCAACACGAGACGGTCCCGCTCTCGGCGCTGGAGGGGGACAACATGGACGAAGTGTACGAGAAGATCGCAGAGTACTTCGGGTGAGACAGTATGGCAGAGGCAACCACGCACGACGGCGAGGCAGACGGTGTCCGGATGGACTTGATCAGCGGAGCCCGGATGGACGGTCTGACCTCGATGGAGAAGATCCGGCTGATCTTAGACTCCGTCCGCGACGGCGACATCGTCGTCTTGGAGGAGGGGCTGACGCCCGACGAGGAGTCGCGGCTGATCGAGGTGACGATGACGGAGATCAGTCCGGACGACTTCTCGGGAATCGAGATCGAGACGTACCCACGCCCCAGCAGTTCCTCGGGCGGGTTCATCAGCCGACTCACCGGCTCCGAGACGGAGGGAAACAAGCTCACCGTGATCGGTCCGGCGAACCAGATCGAGACCATCGAGAAAGACGAGGACTTCATCAGCACACTCGTCTCCCGGAAGTAGACGACCGGCGACGCGGACGGCTCGGACGAACACGAACCCGCTCCGGACGAACACGAACCCGCTCCGGACGAACCCGAAGACGACGACGGGAACATCCCGGACGAACGCGGACGCAGACACGACGACTGAACCACCCCACACCCACGAGCAAGATGTCGCAACTCAACGCATAACATGCCTCACGAATGCACGAACTGCGGGCGAACGTTCCCCGACGGCTCGAAGGAGATGTTGTCGGGCTGCCCGGACTGTGGGGGTAACAAGTTCAAGTTCGACCCGTCGTCCGGAGCGGACACCGCCGAAGGCGAGAGCGAGACCCGAGGTGGCTCCGACCCGACCGAACGGACCACCACCGACTCGCCCGACCCGACCGAACGGACCACCACCAACTCGCCCGACCCGACCGAACGGACCACCACCAACTCGCCCGACCCGACCGAACGGACCACCACCAACTCGCCCGACCCGACCGAACGGACTACCACCGACTCGCCCGACCCGACCGAACGGACCACCACCAACTCGCCCGACCCAGTCGACTCCGACCGCACCACCTCCACCGACTCCAGTGTCGACACGGACGACCCGTTCGAGTCCCACGACTGGCCCGACACTGCGTCGACGACACCCCCGGACGCCCACGACAAGACGGGCTCTGCCGGAGAGCCAACGCTCGACGACGACCGTCAGCGCCGACGCGAGACGGAGAAGACGCGAGAGACACGCGGAACATCCGAGACACCGGAAACGCACGAGACACGCGGGACATCCGAGACGCGAGAGACCCGGGAGACACCACAGACGGACACCGAGGGCAACACGTCCCAGGAGTCGAACACCTCACCGGACCGGCCGGGTTCGGTGACGGGTGACCGTCCACACGCAGATGTCGAGACGGACCCCGCTCCGTCCGCCCGGGACGACGGCGGCGACCCGAGCGTCGAGGACACCGCGCAGGCCGACGCCCGCTCGGCGATCGTCTCCGGCGACGAACTCCCGGAGTACCGCGACGACGGTTCCGACCCGGAGTCCGGCAGTGCACCGGCGACGGAACCCGACACGACTCCCGCGGAATCGGGCGCCACATCCGACACGGGATCCGACGCCAGTCCCGACTCGACACCGGCAGCCTCACGGCCGGACGAGACACAGGAGCCGGTCGTCGACTCGGAGTTCGAGCGGATGCGAGAGGAGCTCAACGACCAGTTCGAGTCGATCCGGATCGTCCGCCCGGGAGAGTACGAGCTGAATCTCGTCGAACTGTACGACCGCGAGGAGTTCATCATCTCACTGCGCGAGGACGGCCGGTACGTCATCGAGATGCCGGAGGCGTGGGACTCTCCCGAGGACTGACGCCGACTCTCCGGACCGACGGAACGGCCAGGTTCATACTCGCGGCGCCTGTACGGCCCACAGAGATGGACGGGCCGACCTGGACGGAGCGACACGCACCGTCACTGGCGGAACTCCCGCAGGACAGTCTCCGCGAGCGGTTGGAGCGCGCGGTCGACGAGCCGATGAACCTCGTCGTCCACGGACCGTCGGGGGTGGGGAAGACCGCCGGGGTTCGTGCGCTCGCCGACGCGGCCCACGAGAATCCGGACGCCGACCTCGTCGAGATCAACGTCGCGGACTTCTTCGACCGGACGAAGAAGGAGATCCGCGAGGACCCCCGTTTCGCCCCCTTCCTCGCCGGTCGGTCGTCGATGCCCAAGCGAGACATGGTGAACCACGTTCTGAAGGAGTCGGCCGCGAACGCGCCCGTCGCGGGCGAGTACAAGACGGTCGTACTCGACAACGCGGAGGCGATCCGCGAGGACTTCCAACAGGCACTGCGACGAGTGATGGAGCAGTACCACCGGACGACACAGTTCGCCATCGTCACCCGGCAGCCGTCGAAGCTGATCCCGCCGATCCGGTCGCGGTGTTTCCCCGTCCCCGTGCGGGCGCCGACGACGGACGAGGTGATCGACGTGCTCGCCGCCATCTGCGACCGCGAGGCGGTGTCTGTGGAGTCGGAGGGGCTGGAGTTCGTCGCCAGCGCCGCCGGCGGCGACCTCCGCCGGGCGATCCTGTCGGCACAGGCGACCGCCGTCGAACACGACGAGATCACGATGCAGACGGCCTACGAGACGCTCGACAGCGTCGGCGTCGACGACGACCTCCGCGGAGCGCTGTTGGACGCCCGTGGCGGCGACGTGCGCGCGGCTCGCGACACACTGGACGATCTGTTGTACGAGGAGGGGTTCGACGGGGACACACTGCTGCGAGAGCTGTTGCGCGTCTCCCGCAGCAGTTCCGAGATCGGCGCGGACGGCGCCGCCCGGCTCCACGCCCTCGCGGGCGAGGTAGACCTCACGATGGCGCGTGGCACCGACGACCGACTCCACCTCACCCACCTCCTCACGTCGTGGGCTGCCGGGCGTCGGTCGCTCGACCAGGAGCTGACAGCGTCCGCCTGAGCCGATGGACACGAGCTTCACCACGCGGTTCGCTCCGGGGGTGCGACGGTGGGCGACGCCGGTGCTCGCGGTCGCACTCGTATCTGTCCCGTTCGCGCCGCCCCTGGCTGCCGTCTCGCTGGCCGTCGCCGGCTTCGTCGTCTGGTTCTTCCGCGACCCCGAACGGACGACGCCGGACGCAGCGGTCGTCGCGCCCGCCGACGGACACGTCTCCGTGCTCCGGACGGACGACGATCGCGTGCGTGTCGGGATCTTCATGAGCCCGTTCGACGTTCACGTCACGCGCGCCCCGACCGACGGCCGTGTCGAACGGCTCGACCACCGCGACGGCGGTCACCGACCGGCGTTCTCGAAGGAGTCGGAACGCAACGAACGCCTCGAGTACCGCGTCGACGACGTGGACGGGGCACTGATCGCCGGGTGGTTCGCCCGCCGGATCACGCCGTACGTCGACGCCGGGGGTGAACTGGCCCGGGGGGAACGGACCGGTCACATCGCCTTCGGCTCGCGCGCGGATCTCGTGTTGCCGCCGGAGTACGACCCCGAGGACGTGACGGTCGCCGTCGGCGACGCGGTCCGGGCGGGCGAGACGGTGATCGTCGAGTGAGCGCGGCCGCGAGCGACCACCGGCTCGCTCACTCGCTCCCGTCGAGAACGTGGACGTGACGCACGAGTGAACGGTGGACACGCCGGGCGAACGTCGCCCGCACACTCCACCCGGCTTCCTCCGCCGAGGTCGTCCAGTCCCGGTCGCCGACGAGCACACAGCGGCGGGCGACGCGGGCCGCCTCGGCGAGCGCACCCCCGACGAGCTCGTCGAGTCGGTGGCCGGCGACCTTCGACTGTCTGCCGTACGGCGCGTCGACGACGACACCGTCGACCGCGTCGGCGGCGACCGGGAGGCTCGTCCCGTCGCCCCGGACGAGCGCGAACTCGCCGTCTAGGTACGCGCCGAGGTTCCGGCGTGCGCCACGGACCATCTTCGTCTGTGCGTCGACGCCGACGACACGACTGCCGGCGAGACCAGCCTCGATCAGCAGACCGCCGGTGCCACACATCGGGTCGAGGATCGTCTGGCCCGGTCCGGCGCCCGCGAGGTTGGCGTACGCTCGGGCGTCGAGCGGTGCCATACTCCCGGGCTGGAAGAACGGTCGGTCCGTCGGCGCACGCTCGCCGAAGTCACGCACGGACTCGGCGACGAGCCACCCCACCAACGCGGTGTCGCCCGCGAACGAGACGCGAAGCTCTCGGTCGGGGTCGTCCAGGTTGACGCCGAACCCGTGGTCGACGAGCACCGCTCCGAGCTCTCGTTCGGCGCGCGACGTACTCACTCCAGCCGTCGCGCGGACGTCTCTGGCGCGGACGGCGACCGTCGCGTCCGTGTCGTCGAACGCCGCGGCCGACAGCAGCGCACGCACGCTCTCTACGTCCGCGTCCGTCCTACCGACGACCCGACTCGCCGTTCGCGTGTACGCCAGCCGAGAGACACGGTCCGTCCGGAGTCCACGCGCGACGGCGAGGCCGGGAGCGACGAGTTCGACCGTCGCCGCGGCCGTCGCCGCCTCCGCAGCCGCGAAGTCGTCTTCCTCACCGACGAGTTCGAGCGCGTACACGGTAGACGACCGGACGGCCGTGGGTATGAACGTCCCGCTTGGCCGTCCGGGCGCGCGCGAGCCCCCACACCCCTCGTAGCCGTTCGCCTCACACGGCATCTGGGTCGTCGTCGCCTGTCAAACAGAGTTACTTTATAAGCAAACCGCAAGAGGGCGACGACTTTGCCCGATACGTTTATCCCCCAGTGTGTGTTCGTTTCACACGGAGGCAAAACCATGGTACGTGACGACGGTAAGCGGAACTTCGCCCTTCGAGAGGGAGATGGGGACGAGCCCAGTGTGTTCTCCGGGAACACGCCGCGACAGGCGGCGTTGAAAGCCGCCCGTCGGCTGGAGCCCGCCGGCTCGGAGGACGCAGCCGAACAGACGGAGCTCAGGCTCCGCGAGAAGGGGACAGACAAAGTGCACATCTACGACGGCTGGGCCTGGGAGGAGACGGCACCGGACAACAAGCCCGACTGGATGCCGGGCGAGATCACCGAGGCGAACGTCTCGAAGAAGGGGATCGAACACCTAGAGGAGTAGCTACCCACCCAGCGACCTCGTGACGACAGTGCTGTCAGCCGTCCTCCCGCCGGCGGAACGGACAGTGCCCGTACGAACGGCTACTCACCTTCTCCGCGTGATCTCACCCGGTGTGACCGGGCACTCGCGCGGGACGACCCGTCCACCCCTAGCCTCGCTACACGCGCCCGTCCGTCTCGGTGTCTGCCGACAGCCCGACGCTGTCGGCTCCGACGGGCCACAGGTCGACGCCGTCGACTCTCACTCCGGAGACACGCCCCGCGCGTGGGCCCGCGCGCCCGCACGGGACGCGCACCGCGCACACAATACGAGACCACCACGTACACCGTACGGGCAGTTCCTGTAGTACGGTACGAGCAGTTCCTGTAGTGTTACACACAGAACGAGCGGTCTCCCCGCCTCACACACCGGACACCGTGAGTCGCCGGAGTCGAGGGCCGGGCACAGTCACCGTGTCCTGCACACTACGCGGGTGGTACAGCCGTCTCCCGGAGCTGTCCCCTCGCGTAGTTCCTCCTCTCTCCCACTCTACAACGACCTGCCCGCTCTCGATCGCCCCCGAGAGGAGGTCTCCCCCCGAAACGGCTCCTGTCCTACACGGATGTTCATACTCGCGCGGCGTGAAACCGCATGACGTGGAGGGGACGAAACAACGAGCTTATCAGTGCTCCTGCCTTCGAATGGAATGCGAAGGTCGCGCCGGGACGTGCGACGCAGACCCGGCACGACGGCGTTCCCGCTCGGGCTCGACGACTTCGTCGTCGGGCACTCAGGTGGGAATGCGAAGCAAGCCCGGACGACGGCCGCCCACCGTGCAGCCGTCGTCCACTCACCGAGGTTCGACGGGTTTATACCCGAACGTCTCCTCGGTGGTAACACGCACACCGGCGCCCCGGGGTCACGGGGCGTTGGTCGGATCGGACGTGTTCCGAAGGGGTTAAGTCCCCTGCGGGACACTGTTCAGATCCGAAAGAGATGAGGATTCCGCCCCTGCGGTCCGCCGCAAGACGGTATCTGATGTGAGCTTCGACAGTTCGGTGCCACCCGATGGGTGTCACCGAACGGACCGATAGCGATTCCGCCAACCCGCCTCCGTTCGGAGGCGACATTCCGGTTGATCCTGCCGGAGGCCATTGCTATCGGGGTCCGATTTAGCCATGCTAGTTGTGCGGGTTAGACCCGCAGCAAATAGCTCCGTAACACGTGGCCAAACTACCCTACGGAGGAGAATAACCTCGGGAAACTGAGGCTAACACTCCATACGGTTCCGACGCTGGAACGCCCGGAACCGGAAACGTTCCGACGCCGTAGGATGTGGCTGCGGCCGATTAGGTAGACGGTGGGGTAACGGCCCACCGTGCCGATAATCGGTACGGGTTGTGAGAGCAAGAGCCCGGAGACGGAATCTGAGACAAGATTCCGGGCCCTACGGGGCGCAGCAGGCGCGAAACCTTTACACTGCACGACAGTGCGATAAGGGGACCCCGAGTGCGAGGGCATACAGTCCTCGCTTTTCTGAACGGTAAGGACGTTCAGGAACAAGTGCTGGGCAAGACCGGTGCCAGCCGCCGCGGTAATACCGGCAGCACGAGTGATGGCCGATTTTATTGGGCCTAAAGCGTCCGTAGCCGGCCGAGCAAGTTCGTCGGGAAATCCACCAGCTCAACTGGTGGGCGTCCGGCGAAAACTGTTCGGCTTGGGGCCGGAAGACCCAAGGGGTACGTCCGGGGTAGGAGTGAAATCCCGTAATCCCGGACGGACCGCCGATGGCGAAAGCACCTTGGGAAGACGGACCCGACGGTGAGGGACGAAAGCTGGGGTCTCGAACCGGATTAGATACCCGGGTAGTCCCAGCCGTAAACGATGCCTGCTAGGTGTGGCACTGGCTACGAGCCAGTGCTGTGCCGTAGGGAAGCCGTGAAGCAGGCCGCCTGGGAAGTACGTCTGCAAGGATGAAACTTAAAGGAATTGGCGGGGGAGCACTACAACCGGAGGAGCCTGCGGTTTAATTGGACTCAACGCCGGACATCTCACCAGCTCCGACAGTAGGAATGAAGACCAGTGTGATGAGCTTGTCAGACCTACTGAGAGGAGGTGCATGGCCGCCGTCAGCTCGTACCGTGAGGCGTCCTGTTAAGTCAGGCAACGAGCGAGACCCGCGTCCTTAATTGCCAGCAGTACCCTTGTGGTAGCTGGGTACATTAGGGAGACTGCCGCCGCTAAGGCGGAGGAAGGAACGGGCAACGGTAGGTCAGTATGCCCCGAATGAGCTGGGCTACACGCGGGCTACAATGGCCGGGACAGTGGGTTCCGACACCGAGAGGTGGAGGTAATCTCTCAAACCCGGTCGTAGTTCGGATTGCGGGCTGAAACCCGCCCGCATGAAGCTGGATTCGGTAGTAATCGCGTGTCAGAAGCGCGCGGTGAACACGTCCCTGCTCCTTGCACACACCGCCCGTCAAAGCACCCGAGTGAGGTCCGGATGAGGCCGCCTTACGGCGGTCGAATCTGGGCTTCGCAAGGGGGCTTAAGTCGTAACAAGGTAGCCGTAGGGGAATCTGCGGCTGGATCACCTCCTACTGATCGGGACCAGGGCGACGCCCTGGCCCACCTATTCGGTCCGTGGTCGACGCCGATCGGGCACCTTCGAACTGTCGAAGCTCCGTCAGAGGTTGGGCCCATAGCTCAGCGGTAGAGTGCCTCCTTTGCAAGGAGGATGCCCTGGGTTCGAATCCCAGTGGGTCCACTCAGCGGGAAACCGGGTCGAAACCGTGTCCCTTATACGGGACAGGGCGTTACCCGGAATCCCAACCAAGACCGATGCACCACTCCGTGTGAACGTGGGTGGGAAGGGTCGAACACGCGCCCAGCAATCGACTGGGGTGTGTGATGAGACCGTGTGTACGTGCAATCCAGACGTTAACTGGGCCCGTCTCACGACGGGTTTACAGTATCATCATTGCTGGCTACTGTGCCAGCTGGTGGATGGCTCGGCTCGGATGCCGACGAAGGACGTGCCAAGCTGCGATAAGCTCCAGGGAGCCGCACGGAGGCTAAGAACTGGAGATTTCCTAATGGGAATCCCCACAGCAATTGCCACGCGCAATGGGGAACGCCCCGAATTGAAACATCTCAGTAGGGGCAGGAAGAGAAAGCGAATGCGATGTCGTTACTAACGGCGAGTGAACGCGACACAGCCCAAACCGAAGCTCTCACGAGCAATGTGGTGTTCGGGCTGGTAACAAGCGCTCGACGACTACGAGAAGTCTCCTGAAACGGAGCGCGAAACAGGGCGACAGCCCCGTACCGTAGTTGTCGAACGCGGACCAGTACCCAGAGTATCGGGGGTTGGATATCCCTCGTGAACGTCCCAGGCATCGACTGGGAAGGCTAAACACTCTCCGAGACCGATAGCGAACAAGTAGCGCGAGCGAACGCTGAAAAGCACCCCGAGAAGGGCGGTGCAATAGGGCCTGAAATCAGTTGGCGATGGAGCGACGGGGCACGAAAGGTCCCGAGAGAAACGACCTGTCCGCGAGGACACAGTAGGGATCTCGGGAAGCCGGTGTTCCGTCGTACGTTTTGAAAAACGAACCAGGGAGTGTACTCGTCCGGCGAGTCTAACTCGATCATCGAGGAAGGCGCAGGGAAACCGATACGGCCGCAGCATTGCGAGGGCCACCGTGTTCAAGCGCGGGGAGTCGAACGAGTACGACCCGAAACCAGGTGATCTATGCGCGGACAGGGTGAAGCGCACCGAAAGGTGCGTGGAGGCCCGTTAGGGTTGGTGTCCTACAATACCCTCCCGTGATCTGCGTATAGGGGTGAAAGGCCCATCGAACCTGGAAACAGCTGGTTCCAACCGAAACATGTCGAAGCATGACCTCCACTGAGGTAGTCCGTGCGGTAGAGCTACCGATTGGAAGCGTCCACCCCGAGAGGAGTGGACCTTCCTGTCGAACTCCGAACGTACGGACGCCGTGGACGTGGGGAGTCCGGTGTCCTGGGGTAAGCCTGGGCACCGTGAGGGGAACAACCCAGAGCTGGGCTAAGGACCCAAAGTGTGGACTAAGTGCGATTGAAGGTTGTCTCGAGCCATAGACAGCCGGGAGGTGAGCTTAGAAGCAGCTACCCTCTAAGAAAAGCGTAATAGCTTACCGGCCGAGGTTTGAGGCGCCCAAAATGATCGGGGCTCAAGTCCACCTCCGAGACCCAGCGGCGCGGGTGAAACCGCGATCCTGTAGGTTGGCGTTCTGTTCGGACGGAAGCTCGGGCGAGAGCTCGCGTGGACCGGACAGAAACGAAAATCCTGGTCACAGTAGCAGCGAAACTCGGGTGCGAACCCCGAGGGTCTGAAGAGCAAGGGTTCCTCGGCACTGTCGATCAGCCGAGGGTTAGTCGGTCCTAAGTCACACCGTAACTCGAATGTGACAACTGGACAACTGGTTAATATTCCAGTACCACTACGCAGTGAAACCCGACGCTTTGGGGTCGGTCAAGCCGGGCTTTCGCCCGGTCGAATCGTCAAAATCCGTGGAAGCCGTAACGGCACGAAGCGGACGAACGGCGAGATAGCGAAAGTTGGCTCAACCTAGAGCCCGTGAAAAGGGAAGCGTAGTGTCCGTACCGAGATCCGACACAGGTGCTCTGGCAGAGCAAGCCAAGACCTTCGGGACCAATCGGCGTTAGGGAATTCGGCAACTTAGTCCCGTACGTTCGCAATAAGGGATGCCTGCCCTCCACGGGGCAGGTCGCAGTGACTCGGACGCTCCGACTGTCTAGTAACAACACAGGTGACCGCAAATCCGCAAGGACTCGTACGGTCACTGAATCCTGCCCAGTGCGGGTATCTGAACACCTCGTACAAGAGGACGAAGGACCCGTCAACGGCGGGGGTAACTATGACCCTCTTAAGGTAGCGTAGTACCTTGCCGCTTCAGTAGCGGCTTGCATGAATGGATCAACGAGAGCGTCGCTGTCCCAACGCTGAGCCCGGTGAACTGTACGTTCCAGTGCGGAGTCTGGAGACCCCCAAGGGGAAGCGAAGACCCTATAGAGCTTTACTGCAGGCTGTCGCTGAGACATGGTCGCTGATGTGCAGAGTAGGTAGGAGTCGTTACCGAGGCCCGTGCGCCAGCACGGCGCCCAGACCCACATGAAACACTACCCGTCAGCGACTGTGACTCTCACTCCGGGAGGAGGACACCGGTAGCTGGGCAGTTTGACTGGGGCGGTACGCGCTTGAAAAGATATCGAGCGCGCCCCAAGATCACCTCACGCGGGTCGGGAACCCGCGGAAGAGCGCAAGAGCAAAAGGTGGTCTGACAGTGTTCTTCCCAACGAGGAACGCTGACGCGAAAGCGTGGTCTAGCGAACTTACCGAGCCTCTCAATGGGGCTGGTAAATGACAGAAAAGCTACCTTAGGGATAACAGAGTCGTCACAGGCAAGAGCACATATCGACCCTGTGGCTTGCTACCTCGATGTCGGTTCCCTCCATCCTGCCCGTGCAGAAGCGGGCAAGGGTGAGGTTGTTCGCCTATTAAAGGAGGTCGTGAGCTGGGTTTAGACCGTCGTAAGACAGGTCGGCTGCTATCTATTGGGGGTGTGAGGCACCTGACGGGAACGTTCGTATAGTACGAGAGGAACTACGAACGGTCGCCACTGGTGTACCGGTTGTCCGGAAGGGCATATGCCGGGAAGCTACGCGACACGGGGTAAGAGCTGAACGCATCTAAGCTCGAAACCCACCTGGAAAAGAGGTGCCGTAGAAACCACTCGTAGAAGACGAGTTCGATAGACTCGGGGTGTACGCGTCGAGGCAACGAGACGTTCAGCCCGCGAGAACTAACAGGTTGAGCCACACTCATGTACTGTGCCCGCGAGACGGGCCCAGGCGGTTTCTGGATTGCACGAACACACGGTCTCAGACCGACGTTGGCATTCACCGGATCGTTCCCGGTGGTCGGCCTTCGGGCGGCCACAGCGGCGGAGAAACACCCGTACCCATCCCGAACACGGAAGTTAAGTCCGCCAGCGTTCCAGTGAGTACTGGAGTGCGCGAGCCTCTGGGAAAACCGGTTCGCCGCCTACCACTCATCAGAGCCCGGCAGAGGATACCCTCTGCCGGGCTTTTTGCATGTGCAGCGGGTCAGACCGCTACACTTAATTCACTCCACGAGGGAGTGTTGACTGCGCCACGGTGGCAGAGTCTGGTCAGACGCAACGGCCTGCAGAGCCGTCCTACGCCGGTTCGAATCCGGCCCGTGGCTTTCTGCGAATTCGGAGTGAGCGTGGTCCAGATCTGGCCCGGCGTTCCTTCGAACCGAAAGACCGAGTACACACGGGCCACAGCCACGACCATGACACAGGTCACCGCGGCAGATCACCACGAGATCGCCCGGCCGGAGGATCCACAGCTCGCGCCGGACGGGGAGCACGTCGCCTTCGTTCGTCGAGAGCCGCGGGACGGCGAGACAGACGAGCGGACGGTGTACGTCGCCCCGACGGACGCGAGTGGTGCGCGGCGGTACACGGTCCGGGGAGGGAGTGACGCGGAGCCGCGGTGGTCGCCGTCGGGTGACAGACTCGCGTTCACCTCGACACGTGGGGAGGGTGACGACCGGCAGCTGTGGGTACTCCCGACGGGTGGCGGTGAGGCGCGGCAGGTCACCGAGGTCGTCGGCGGGGTCTCACAGATTGCGTGGGGGCCCGAGGGCGACCGGATCGCGTTCGTCCAGTCGGTCGACGACGCGGACAGAGACGCGGACCGTGATCTCGCGGTCGACGCGGAGTACGAGCCGGGAGAGTCGGACCCACGGGTGATCGACGACACGGTGTACCGGACGGCACAGCAGTACAGCGACGGCGCCCGGAGTCAGGTGTACGTCGTCGACTTAGAGGCGGACGAGGTGACGCGGGTGACGAGCGGAGGACACGACCACAGTTCGCCCGCGTGGGCGGACGCGGAGACGGTGTACTTCGTAGCGGACAGGGTCGGTTCGGACCCGGACGACAGCGACGAGTACGACATCGTCGCGTACGACACGACGAGCGCGGAGACGACGGGTGTCCACCGGGCGGGCGGGTGGCCGGGACCGCTGGCAGTGACGACGGCTCACGAGATCGCACACACGCACACGGAGCCGGATCGGACGACGATCAGACAGACGGAGCTGCACGTGTACGACCGGGAGGCGGGCGAGGGCCGGGAACTCACCGCCGATCTGGATCGGACGGTCGGGTACGAGGCGACGCCGGAGTGGGGACCGAACGAGGAAGTGGTGTACTTCACGACGCCGGACGAGGGAGCGACGGCGTTGTGGCGTGCGCCCGGCGACGGGGGCACGTCGCCGGCGCGGGTGTACCGCGGCGGCGCGGTCGGAGGCGCGACGGTGGGAGAGACGACCGTCGTCGCGCGCAGCGAGTGGGACCACCCGGGAGATCTGTTCGTCGTCGGTGGTGGAGAAGAGCGGCGGCTGACGCGGCTCAACGAGTCGTACCTCGCGGAGACGGCGGTGAGTGAGCCGGAGTCGATCGCCTTCGAGTCCGAACAGAGGGAAGTCGAGGGGTGGGTGTTGACGCCGCCCGAGTTCGACGAGACGGAGACGTACCCGTTGGCGGTGGAGGTCCACGGCGGGCCACACGCGATGTGGACGACCGCGGGGACGATGTGGCACGAGTTCCAGACGCTGGCGGCCCGGGGGTACGTCGTGTTCTGGTCGAACCCGCGGGGGTCGACCGGCTACGGCGAGGCGTACCAGGGAGCGATCGCCCGCGACTGGGGGGAAGTGACGCTCACCGACGTGCTCGCGGGCGCCGACGAGGTGACGGAGCGGTCGTACGTCGACGAGACGAACGTGTTCTTGACGGGCGGGTCGTTCGGCGGGTTCCTGACGGCGTGGGCGGTCGGCCAGACGGACCGGTTCCGTGCGGCGGTGGCCCAGCGGGGCGTGTACGATCTGACGGGCTTCTACGGGTCGACGGACGGCGCGTACAAGCTCGTCGAGGGGGACTACGACACGACACCGTGGGAGGAGCCGGAGTTCCTGTGGGAGCAGTCGCCCGTGGGCCACGCCGCAGACGTGGAGACGCCGACGTTGGTCGTCCACTCGGACCGGGACTACCGGACGCCGGCGAACACGGCGGAGCTGTTCTACCGGACTCTGCGGAAACACGGGACGGACACGCGAATGGTGCGGTACCCGCGTGAGGGCCACGAGCTGTCCCGGTCCGGGGAGCCAGACCACGTCGTCGACAGGATCGAACGGATCGTGCGGTGGTTCGACGGCTACTCCGAGCACCACGACGCGGAGCGGGCGCTCGACAGGCCCGAGGGTGACGGGCTGACGGCCGGTGGTGACGAGGGAGACGCGGACGAGGGGAACGGTGACGCGGAGTGACGGCGATCCAGTCTGGACTGCACGGCCACGGTCACGGTTCGCGTCGCTTTTGAACCACGGCGTGTAACCACCGAGTTGTGAGACGACGCGCGTACCTCGGAGCAGTCGGCAGTGGCGCGGCAGCGCTGTTGTCGGGCTGTCAGGCGCAACGGGTAGAAGACTCGAGCGGGCAGGGGGCACAGACGGGAACTGCCACGGACCGTGCAGACACGCTGGTCGTGACGACGTACCCGGCGTTCGTGAA
Organism: Halobaculum sp. MBLA0143; assembly: GCF_041361465.1. Classification (NCBI taxonomy): domain Archaea; kingdom Methanobacteriati; phylum Methanobacteriota; class Halobacteria; order Halobacteriales; family Haloferacaceae; genus Halonovum; species Halonovum salinarum. The sequence continues at coordinate 2,761,311 of NZ_JBGKAC010000001.1, read as the reverse complement.
CGCGCCGAGCTCGAGCCCGGGCGCGTGGCTGAAACGCGAGTTCGAGTCGGAGTTCGACGCCACGCTCGTCTACCAGACGCCGGACAGCGAGATCAACTACTACCTGGAGCGGGCGATCCAGGGGGTCGACTTCGAGGCGGACGTGTACGTCGGCTTGGACACGGAGATGCTGTTGCGGGTGGACGGCCGGCGTGGCGAAGGGCAGTACACGGAGCCGTTGTTCCGGTCTGCGGCGGACGTGTCGGGACGCGACCGAGTGCGGTCGGGGCTGGAGTTCGACCCGGACGACCGCGCGGTTCCGTTCTCGACGGGCTACATCAGTCTGGTGTGGGACGCGACCGCCGAGGAGGGGACGTTCACGGCGCCGGAGACGTTCGAGGGGCTCGCCGACGGGGCGGCCGGTCGGCTGTTGGCACAGAACCCGGCGTCGTCGACGACGGGGAAGGCGTTCATGCTGCACACGGTCGACAAGTTCGGGCCGGACGGGTTCTTGGACTACTGGGAGCGCCTGCGCGAGGGCGGCGTGACCGTCCTCGGGAGTTGGTCGGACTCGTACGCGGCGTATGGCAACGGTGAGGCGCCGATGGTGGTGTCGTACTCCACGGACCAGGTGTACGCCAACCGCGCGGACCAGAACATGGACCGCCACCAGATCAGGTTCCTGGACGACCAGGGGTACGCCAACCCCGAGGGGGCGGCGTTGTTCCGGCAGACCGACGCGCCGAAGCTGGCCGAGGAGTTCCTCTCGTTCCTGATGCGGCCGGAGATCCAGGCGGGCGTCGCCAAGCGGAACGTGACGTTCCCGGCGATCGCGGACGCGCCGCTGTCGGAGACGTACGACGAGTACGCGCAGGAACCGCCGGAGCCAGTGACGTTCTCCTACCGAGAGCTGAAAGGGAAGGTAGGCGGGTGGACTGACCAGTGGACGCGACGCTTCGCCGGCAACTGAGCCGTTGGCTGCGCCGCGGGGTCGGGCGACTCGCCGGCGGCCTCCGACGCGTCGCCGCCCGGCCACAGCGACTGCTGTTGCCGGCGCTGTCGGCGGCGACGGCGTCGTTGTTGGCGGTCGTGTTCTACTACCCCGTGGCGACAGTGTTCGTCGACGCCGTCACCGTCGACGGACGCGTGTCGCTGGCGCCGCTCTCGGGTGTCGTGTCCGACTCGTTTTACGTCGGCTGGCTGGCCGATCCGGCGTCCGTGTCGCTCCGGTCGGTCGGAGAGCTCGGACGGTTCGGGTTCACGGCCTGGCAGGCGTTCCTGTCGACGCTCGCCAGCGTCGCGCTCGGCCTCCCGGGGGCGTGGGTGTTGTCCCGGTTCGAGTTTCGGGGCCGGCGGACGCTCCGTTCCGTGACGATTCTGCCGTTCATCCTCCCGTCGATGTTGGTCGTCGTGGGGTTCTACGCGGCGTTCGGCACGGACGGCACGCTCGTCGAGCTGGCGTCGGCGGTAGGCCTGTCGACGCCGGATCTGGTGCCGTCGCTGCCGGCGGTCGTGGTGGCACACGCCTTCTACAACGCGCCGTTGGTGACACGGGTGGTGACGGCGGCCTACGAGCGCGTAGACGCCGGGGCGGTGGAGACGGCACGCGCGCTGGGGGCGTCCCGCCGACGAGCGTTCCGGGACGTGGTGGTGCCGCAGTTGTTGCCGGCGGTGTTGGTCGGCGCGACACTGACGTTCGTGTTCACGTTCGCCTCCTTCCCGATCGTGTTGGCGCTGGGTGGGGTACGGTTCGCCACCGTCGAGGTGTTGCTGTTCTCGGCGATCGAGCAGTTGGACTACGGCGAGGCGGCGGCGCTGGCGGTGCTGGAGACGGGGATCTCGTTGGTGCTGACGGCGGCGTACCTCCGCTACGAGCGGCGGGCGCGGACGGAACGCGGTGCCGTTCGGCCGTTGCCGCGCCGGTCGCTCCTCCCGGAGGGGTGGCGGGCGCCGGCGACGTGGACCGCGCGGCGACTCGGGTCGCGGCTGGCCGTCGTGGCGTACGGGCTGGTCGTCGCAGTCGTGTTCGTCGGCCCGTTGGCCAGCGTCGTGTACGAGAGCTTGGTGGTCGACGGGACGGTGACGACGACCGCTTACGAGTTCCTGATCCGACGCCAGCAGACGGGGGCGGCGTTCCAGGTGAAGCCGTGGCCGGCGGTACGAAACTCGTTGTTGTTCGGCGTGGCGACGCTGGTGATCGCGCTGCCGGCGGGGGTCGCGGTCGCGGTCACGACGCGGCGCGGTCGCGGGGGAACGCTCGTCGACCTGTTGTCTGCGGCACCGTTCGCGGTGTCGGGAATCGTCGTCGGGCTGGGGCTGTTGCGCGGGCTCGTGTTCGGCACCGTCGTGTTCGGCTACCGGGTGACGGTGTCGGGACCGGCCGCAATCGCGGCCGCCCACGCCGTCGCGGCGTACCCGTTCGTCGTCCGGAACGTCGCGCCCGCGATCGACGACCTGGACGAACAGCTCGTGGAGTCGGCACGGAGCCTCGGCGCCAGCCGGGCTCGTGCGCTCGTCGACGTGGAACTGCCGCTGATCTGGCCGGGGGTGCTCGCGGGTGCGGCGTTCGCGTTCGCGGTCAGCGTCGGTGACTTCGACGCGACGGTCGTTCTCGCGGAGGGTGGCGGGACGTACACGATGCCGGTGGCGGTCGAGCGGTACGTCGGGCGACGGCTCGGCCCGGCGACGGCGATGGGGACGGTGTTGTTGCTCGTGACGACGGTGTCGTTCGTCGTGTTGGACCGCGTCGGAGGTGAGGGGGTGTGAGCGACCCCGCGACGGTCACGCTGTCCGGCGTCCGGAAGGCGTACGGGGACACGGTGGCCTTGGACGACGTCGACGTGGAGATCGGGGCCGGAGAGTTCTTCACCCTCGTCGGCCCGTCTGGCTGTGGGAAGACGACCACACTCCGGACGATTGCGGGGTTCGAGCGCCCGACACGAGGGACGGTCCGGATCGACGGCCGGGACGTGACGGGCGTCCCGCCGGAGGCGCGCGGCGTCGGTGTCGTGTTCCAACACTACGCGTTGTTCCCGCACATGAGTGTCGCGGAGAACGTCGGCTACGGGCTCCGGTTCACCGACCCACCGGGCGGGGTGTCGACGACCGAACGGGTCACGGAGCTGTTGGAGCTGGTCGGCCTGCCGGACGCGGGCGACCGGGAGCCGGAGAGCCTCTCTGGCGGCCAGCGGCAACGGGTCGCGCTCGCGCGCGCTCTGGCGCCCGGTCCGCGACTCCTCCTGTTGGACGAGCCGTTGTCGGCGTTGGACGCGCGGCTCCGCGAGCGACTCCGACGGACGGTCCGCCGCATTCAGCGAGAACTCGGGATCACGACGGTGTACGTCACACACGATCAGGCGGAGGCGTTGGCGATCTCCGACCGGGTGGCGGTCGTCTCCGACGGAGCGATCGAACAGGTCGCGCCCCCGCGCCGGCTGTACCGACGGCCGGCGACCCGGTTCGTCGCGGAGTTCGTCGGCGACAACAACGTCTTCACCGGCCGGGTGACGGAGAGTGACGACGACACCGCGACGGTCGCGGTGGCCGACACGGAGTTCCTGATCGCGGACGAGGGACTCCGGACCGACGACCGAGTCACGTTCTGCGTGCGGCCGGAGGGGCTCGCGGCCGACGCCGCACACAACCGGATCCGAGCGACGGTACGGGAGACGGAGTTCCTGGGCGAGACGACGCGGGTCCGCGCCGACTGGGGCGACCGGACGATCACGCTGCGCGTGTCGGAGCCGCCGGCCGTCGACACGACGGTGACGGTCGGGTTCCCGCCGTCGGCCGCACACGTCGTCTCGGACGGCGCGTAGCCCCCCGCACGACCTACACGCGTCGAGAACAGTGAAAACTTACTAGTAGTAACGTCTCCTAGACGAAATAATGGTAGTATTCGAGCCGTTCGAGGAGGGAATCGAGGTGAAAGGGCAAGCAGTGATGTCGATCGTCGAAGGCGTTCCCGCGGCGTTCGAGGGTCGCGCCCGAGAGATGCTGGCCGAGGAGGGAATCGAGGAGCTGGACCCGGACGAGTGGTACTCCCAGCGGGCGTACCTGGACGCCTACGAGAAGATCGCCAGTCGAGTCGGGGACAAGACGCTCAGACAGACCGGGCAGTCGGTTCCGGAGAACGCGGAGTGGCCGCCGGACGTCGACGGCCCGTTGGCGGGACTGGAGTCGATCGACGACGCCTACGAGCTCAACCACCGGGGCGGCGACATCGGCGCCTACGAACTGCGCGAGACGAGCGACGACAGCGCGACAGTTCGCTGCCGGACACCGTACCCCTGCGTGTACGACCAGGGGGTCCTGACGGCGACGGTCGAACGGTTCACAGACGGCTACGCCGACCTGACGGAGGTGGGCGACGACTGCCGCGAGGACGGCGCGGAGGCGTGTACCTACCGCGTCGAGTGGTGAACGCCGAACGACTCAGCCGACGACCACGGTCGTGCCGTTGATGCCGTCGGTCGTCGCGGCGCCGACGGCGGTGTCGGAACGGTTGGTCGCCGTCCCGTTCAACGGCGACGGGGCGGCCCACGCCGGGCGGCGGACGGCCGTCTCGCCGACCGCCTCGATCCGGACCGTGACGGTCGCGCGGACGGACGGCCGGTCCGGGAGGGTGTAGCTGCGGTGGACCGCTCGGAGCACGCCCTCGCCGGTGACCACGGCGGTGCCGGTCGTGTTCTCGACCCCCGGCCAGGGGTCACCCCGGAGTCGGAGAAACGTGAGTCGTTCTCCGTTCTCGCGGACCCGATCCACCACCCGAGAGCGCTCGACGCCGAGGTACCAGCCGGTGTACTGTTCGATCCGGTCGAGGAACGGGTCGCGGGCGGTCGGCGTGCCGCGTTCGACGACCCCCGAGACGGTCGACTGCTCGATCACCCGTCCGTCGGCGGCGTAGACGGCCGTCTGGTCGACGGCCGACGGCGAGCCGACCGGATCACCGAGCACCGACACCCGCGAGGCGTACCGTGTCGCCCCGCCCACTCGGGCGACCTCGCGGAGCCGAGCGGTCGGCTCCCCGTCGACCCGTTCGCGGTAGGTGACGACGAGTCGGTACGACCGGTTCTCCAGCGCCGCGACGGTGGCGTCGGCGACGACGGTCTCGTCGATCGCTCCGTCGGCGGCGACGCCGGGCGGGAGCCGCGTCGCGTCCGAGACCGGCGTCGGAGTCGTGACCGGCGTCCCGCCACCCCCGGCCGTCAGCGTCTCCGTCGGCGGACCACCGGGCTGGAACCCTCGCGCGGGCGGTCCGTCCGTCCCGCCGTCCAGTCCCGGCGGCAACGGGGCGACACCGAGCGCCGCCGCCACCACCAACACCCCGACGAGTGCGACGCCCCCGAACGCGAACCGACTCCGGCGTGTCGCTCTTCCGACTGTCGCCCCGTCGTCGGTCGTGTCGTCTGGCCCGTCGGGCCCCACCGCCGTCTCCCCGACCGACTCCGTCTCGCGGACGGCGTCGTCACCCACCGTCGCAGCGTGTTCGTCCGCTCCCGCCGCGGCGACTCCGTCGCTCGACTCGCCGCGGGGCGTCGCCGTCGCCCCGGAGAACGACTCACCCCGGCCCGGTGTCTCGGCGTCGGACACGCCGGCTCGGCTCTCGTCGTGCGTGCCGTCGTGTGCGCGCGCTCCGCCGTGCGTTCTGCCGTCACGCACGCCGTCGTGTGCGCTCTCGTCGTCGCGCCCGGGCGACCCGACTCGATCCGGCGGCGACGGCGGCTCGCGCTCTCGTGCGGGCGTGTCGAGGAGCCGTTCTCGGTCGGTGTCGAACACCGTCTCCGCGACGTGACGCTGTGCGGCCGGCGACAGCGCGTACCGCACGCGCTCGGCCAGTCCGTCGGCCGTCAGGACGGCTGGGTCGTCGTCGCCGTCGTCGCCGTCGTCGCCGTCGAGCCGGACCAGACGGTCGCCCGGCTCGACGGAGGGTGTGGTCGGTGGCGACGGCTCGACGGGACAGAACACGGTGTGGCTGCCCTCGCGCGACGACGTCACGCGGAGCGTTCGCCAGCCGTCGGGCGCGGACACCCCGTCGTCGACGTGGTAGCCGCGCTCGCTGTACAGCAGTCGGAGTAACGAGTGTAGTTCGACCGTGTCTAGAGCGACGATCCGGTCCGCGAGCGGACGGTCGTCGGCGGTGTGTGACACGGACGCGTGTAGGAGGGCCAGCAGTACGAACGTTGCGACGGAGTCGTCCGTCTACCGGGTTCCGCCGTCCATGTCGTCTGCGGCGTCGGCCAACAGGTCGTTGCGGACGGACTGGAGATTGAAGTCCTCGCCCGTCTCCGAGGCGTCGCCGTCAGCGCTGTTGGCGGCGTCACAGTCCTGCTCGTCGGTGATCTCGTCAGTACCAGTCACCGACTCGAAGATCTCGCCGAGGTCGCTTACGGAGCTCATACAGAACAACACTACCGCCTCCACGCACTTCAACCCGACACGTGCGTGCGCGCTCACGCACACGCGCGTGAAAGCAGCACGACGGGTGCCCGACAACCACGACGGATACCCAACAGCCGCGACGGACATCGACAACACGACGCACGCCCGACTGCAGCAGACGCTCGAAGGGGTTCGACAGACGACCGGGCTCGTCGCTGGTGCTCCACAGTCCGGCACCGTCCGGTCCGGCTCACTCGTGGTCGGGCTGTCGCACGTCGACCTGGTCGCGGATCCGTTCTAGCCCCTCGTTCTCGGCGAGTTCCTCGACCCGCTCCCGGAAGTGCTCCTCACAGAGTCCGACGCGAACCTCCTCCGACTCTGCCGCGTAGGCGGCGTCGCGGTCGCAGTAGTGACACTGCATACCCGGAGTCAGGGCCCCTGTGGGTATGAATCTGACCGAGACGGCAGGTGGTCAGTTCCAGCGAGAAGACACGACCCACGAACTGCGGGAGCGGCCCGGCCCGACACGGTCTCAGTCGAGTATCGCAAGGAGAACAGACGCTAGCAACGCCACTGCTGGAAAGTATAGTAACCCGAACAACTGATAAGAAATTGGAACCGGCGAGTGATCCGTGTACAGCCGGAGGTAGAACACACCAGACAGTGTTAGCAGGAGCGTTACACCGAGCCCGAATCGGAGCGGGTGGTTCCAGGCTCCGAGCCCCCACCCACTCCGCTCTCGCACCTTCTCCACGATTCTGTCGATCATCGGGCCGTCCTCAGATGTAATCAGCTATCTTTTCTCCTACGCCTAGGTGGCCTGGGAACCCTTTCCTGTATATCGACCGTCCTGCGTCGGCTGTCGGATCGTAGCTCAGGAATGCTCCGACCCGGACCTCCTCGACCGTCGGGTGGACATCCCAACACTGGAAGGTGAAGGTTCGTCCCGACAGGTCGAAGTGTTCGAGAAACGCAGAGTCGATTGCGATTCCAGCGAGAGACCCGACTGCGACCCCAACCACGGTACCAGCCGGTCCTCCACGTGTTCCGATTGCCGCCCCGGCGACTCCTCCTATGAGCATTGCAAGCTGACCCTCGTGCTCCTCCAGAGAGTCGCCGGTCTCGATCGCCAAGTTGGCTACGTAGTGATTATCGGCGATCTTGCCGCCACAGTCACCGATGTCTGCGTACCACCCGTCGTACTTCTCGACCCAATTCTTGTGCGTGTCTGTCCCAACACTGCTCAGTTCCTCACCTGGCCCGGCAGTGTCGACGATAGTCACACTACCGCCACGCTTGTCGACATCGAAGAGTGACTTCCGGATCACCTCCCCGGCGTCGTACCTGAGAACGACTCTGACACGCAGCTTCTGCTGCGTCTCCGCGACGACCGTTCGGTCCACCCTACGACCTCTGGTGTCTCCGGAGCCAGTTGCTGCTCCGACAGATGGGAGCAAGAGCGTTGCTCCTGTGGCTCCGGCTGTTCTCAGAACTGCTCTCCGTCCTGTCTCGTTGGCAGATTGATCTTCCGCCATGTGCGAAAGGTACAGCAGACTGATAATAAGCGTTTTTCAAAATAAGATGGTATGCAAACAGAAGCAAGTAATATATCCGCCGCGCGAATCCGCCACGATTTAGCGCCACCCGGCCGGAGACGCTCGTATGGAACGGACGGCGTTGGTCACTGGGTGTTCGTCGGGGATCGGGCGCGCGACCGTCGAGGCGTTCTTAGACGAGGAGTGGACGGTGTACGCGACGGCGCGTGACACGGACGACCTCGCGGAGTTCCAGGGACGCGACGGCTGTCGAGTCGACGAGCTGGACGTGACCGTCGCGGACGACGTGGCGCGGGTCGTCGAACGGGTGATCGACGAGACGGAGCGGGTCGACTGTCTGGTCAACAACGCGGGCTACGCCCAGCTGGGACCGGTAGAGGACGTACCGACGGAGCGGGTCGTCAGGCAGTACGACGTGAACGTGTACGGGCCGCTCCGGCTGATGCGGCGGGTGCTCCCGGAGATGCGTCGCCGTGGCGACGGCACCGTGGTGAACGTGACGAGCGTCGCCGCGCGGGTGCCGTTCCCCGGCGGCGGCGTGTACAGCGGCTCGAAGGCGGCGCTGTCGGCGACCGGCGAGGCGTTGCGGGCGGAGGTGGCCGACGACGGCGTGGACGTGGTCGAGGTGGAGCCGGGGCCGGTGGCGACGGCGTTCGACGACCGCGCGAGCGCCGAGGCGGACGACCTCGACCGGACGGACGCCTACGAGAGCGTCTACGGGCTGTTCGAGGACTTAGACGCCGTCAGCGGCGGCGGACCACTGGCCGTCCCGCCGGAGGCGGTCGCGGCCGAGATCGTCGAGGCGGCCGTCTCCACCGACCCGGCGGCCCGCTACCCGGTCGGCCCGGTCGCCCGGGCGGCGACGCTGTCGGGGTTCCTCCCGGCCTGGGCCCGCACCCGGCTGTGGGGGCTGCTCACCCGGCTGGCCGGCTGAGCCCGGACGACACCTCCCGGGAAAGTTTCGCTCGACCGACACGAGACGAACGTTCGTTTCTCTCTGGAATTCACACACTTCCACTCAATATCCAGTATCAACGCGTGTTTTGTTCGTAATACTCCATTAGTTACAAGTGTGTTTGGGTGTAGTTCACAGACGGAATGGCAGACCAACCCACAGATCTCTCGAGACGGGGTGCACTGAAGACTATCGGAGCGGCGACGGGGGCGGCCGGAGTGTCCGGACTCGCGTCGGCGCACCCGGGTGAGAAGGTAGAGGTGAACGTCGGCTTCGCCAACAGCGCGGGGGCGCGCGCGTTCCGACGGAAGGCGGACGACGTCGTGCGGGAGTTCGACTTCGACGCCGGGACGGCACGGATGCCACGGGCGGCGGCGGACGCGCTGGACAACAATCCGAACGTCCGCTACGTAGAGGAGAACGGCACGATGCAGGCGCTGGGGGAGACCCAGCCGTACGGCATCGACCGCGTCGACGCCGACGTGACGCGTGCCAACGGTGACACTGGCAGCGGTGCCGACGTCGCGATCCTCGACACCGGTATCGACTCTGACCACCCGGACCTCCAAGCCAACGTCGGCGAGGGGAAGGCGTTCACGACCTGTTCGACGAAGGGCGGCTGCCGGTACGGCGCGAAGCCGGCAGACAACACCTGCAAGCAGTCTTGGGACGACGACAACAACCACGGCACCCACTGTGCCGGGACGGCGGACGCGGCCGCCAACACGGAGGGCGTGGTCGGTGTCGCCACGGAGGCGACGCTCCACGCCGTGAAGGTGTTGGAGACGTGTGGCTCCGGTTCCTTCTCGGACATCGCGGCCGGCGTCGAGTACGTCGCCAACAAGGGTTGGGACGTGGCGTCGATGTCGCTCGGAGCCTCCAGCGGCTCGGCGGCGCTGAAGGACGCCGTCCAGTTCGCGGCGGACAAGGGCGTGTTCCTCGTCGCGTCCGCGGGCAACTCCGGACCGTGTACGGAGTGTGTCGGCTACCCGGCCTCCTACAGCGAGGTCGTGGCCGTCGGCGCGACGGACTCCACCGACAGCCTGGCGAGCTTCTCTTCCACGGGGTCGGAAGTGGAGATCGCCGCGCCGGGTGTCGGCGTGCTCTCGACGATTCCGGGCGGCTACACCGAGTACTCCGGCACGTCGATGTCGTGTCCGCACGTCGCCGGCGCGGCCGGCGTCCTGATGGCCAACGGCGCGACCGCCTCCGACGTCCGCAGCACGCTCACCTCCAGCGCGGAAGACATCGGACTCGCCAGCAACGAGACCGGCAGCGGACTGCTCGACGTGGCCGCCGCCGCCGGACTCGACTCCAGCGACAACTGACGCGGTTTCCGTCGCTCGGCGACGAACTTTTCTTCGGCGGCGTCGAACGCTCGGTATGGTGACGGCGACGCTGGCGGCCACGGAGACGGACGGCACACTCGTGTGTGAACTGACCGTCGAGAACGACGGCGACGGCCCGGTGTCGCTCCAGTTCTCCGACACCCAGCGTGCGGAGTTCGTCGTGGAACGCGACGGCGAGACGGCGTGGCGGTGGAGCGACGGCCGGATGTTCGGCCAGGCGCTGGGGAGCGTCGACCTCGCACCCGGCGAGACGGCGACGTTCGAGGGTGGCTGGGACGACCCACCGGCCGGCGACTACCACGTCCGCGGCGAGCTCGTCGCCAACGACGCCGACGCCGACGCCACGACGACTGCGACAGTGTCGTGAGCGACGGCTACGTCAGCTCCGCGACGATCTCTCTGGCGGCCCGACGCACGGCGTCGTCGCTGGTGCCGGGCGCGTCCCAGCCCAGCGCAGCTAACTTCTCGACGGACAGCCGCATGCGCGGCACGTCCCCGGTCCAGCCGCGGTCGCCGCCGGTGTACTCGTACTCCGGATCGACGCCCAGCTCCTGGCTCACGATGTCGGCGATCCGGTCGACGGAGGTGGTCGTCCGGGTGCCCAGGTTGTACGTGTTCAACGACCGGTCGGCGTTCTCGACGACGTGCACCATCGCGTCGACGCAGTCCTCGACGTAGAGGTACGACTTCTCCTGCCGGCCGTCCCCGAGGATAGTGAGCGTCTCCGGGTCCTCCTGGAGCTTCTGGACGAAGTCGGGGATCACGTTGCCGCGTTGGCGCGGCCCGACGATGTTGGCGAACCGGAACACCCACGACTGGACGCCGTAGCTGTGTGCGAACGTCGACACGAGCCCCTCGTCGGCGAGTTTGCTGGAGCCGTACACGCTGATCGGCTCCAACGGGGCGTAGTCTTCCGGCGTCGGTCGCGGCGCCTCGCCGTAGACGGTCGACGACGAGGTGAACGCGAACTTCGAGACGCCGGCCGCCCGGGCCGCCTCCAAGACGTTGTGTGTCATCGACGTGTTCTGCTCGAACAACACGCGGTCGTCGTCGAAGTTCGTGTCCGTGATCGCTGCCAGGTGGAAGACGACGTCGACGTCTTCGGTGACGACCCGCTCCGTCGCCTCCCGGTCAGTCAGATCCGCCTGGCGGAACTCCACACCGTCCGGCACCCGGTCGCGGGTCCCCTTCGAGAGGTCGTCGACGGCGACGACCTCGTTGTCCGCGGCGAGTCGCTCGGCGAGGTGTGAGCCGATCAGCCCCGCCGCACCCGTGACGAGCACGGTCGCGTCCGTCAGGTCCATACCCCGTTGTCACCCGGTTCGGGAAAGTCTCTTGCGGTCGCACGTCGCTCGCCCGCCCCACCGACGGGAGTCGTCTCAGTCCGCACGAGCGGGGTCGGCGACGGCGTCCGCCAGCGGCTCGTCGACCCGGAGGAGTCGGGCGCTCTCCTCCCACAGCCGGCGTTGGGCGTCCGAGTCGCGGGCGGCGTCCGACGGGGTCTCGGGGGCGCAGTCGGCGAAGTACCGCCCGGAACTGTCGGCGACCCGGTCGGAGACGGCGAGGTAGACCAGCGTCGCGGCGCCGTCGGCCGGCGACGGGACGAACGGCAACACGTCCAACGACTGGACCAGACGCGGCAACGGCCCCGGCAGCGACCGGAAGAAGCCGCTCCCCGGAATCGCCCCCGGGTGGAAGCAGTTGGCGGTGCGGTCGCCGTCGGCGGCGTCGAACCGCCGCGCCAACTCTGCGGTGAACTGGACGTTCGCCAGCTTCGATCGCTGGTACGCCCGCATCCCGCGGTAGTCGTCGACGGACTTGACGGCGTCGACGTCGAGCTGTGTCCCGCGGTGGGCCGCCGAGGAGGTGGTCACGACCCGCGCGTCGTCGGCCAACACCGGCAACAGATTCGCCGTCAGGAGGTACGGCGCGAGGTGGTTGACGTGGAACGTGTACTCCACGCCCAGATCCGTCAGCTGCCCGTCCCGGAAGTACCCCCCGGCGTTGTTCGCCAACACGTCCAGTTCGTCCACGCTGGTCTCGACCACGTCCGCCAGCGTGTGGACCGCCTCCACGTCCGCGAAGTCCGCCGGCAGGAATCGTGCCTCCCCGCCCAACCGCTCGATCTCCTCGACGACCGCCTCCCCCGCCGTCTCGTCGCGCCCGTGGACCAACACCTCCGCGCCGAGTCTGCCGAACGACAACGCCGCCTCGCGCCCGATTCCGCTCGTCGACCCCGTCACGAGCACTGTCTTTCCCCCCATGTCCGCGTCCGTCACGCCCGCCGCCGCCTCCGGTCGATCCGTCATGGGTGTTCCTGGGGCGCGAGCGACATAGCCGTTCGGTCGAGACCGGTTTTGAAGGAACGACTCGCGGCGGTCGTCGCTGATAGCGCGGTCGAACCCACCTGCTGACCGGCTCGACTCACCACGTACAGATGTTCGGCAAGCGACGAAACAGACGGTTGAGGGCCTGTGACCCCGTCTCTATCCATGTAGTCTAGACCGTGTGGCTTAAGTGGCCCCGTAGTGTACGCAGAATCCCATGCCAGAGCAACGTGGCAGTGACGGCCGCTTCGTCGAGTCAGTGTCCGACGACGACATCCTGTTCTTTTTCGAGACAGGCGACCGGCCGTTCTACGGCACTGCGGAGGTTTCGGAGAACTTCGACCTCTCGAACGAGCAGGCGAAACGTCGGCTGGAGGCGTTGTCTGACGCGGGCGAACTCGAACAGATCCGCATGAACGACCGGCAGATCGCCTGGTGGCACGAGCGGGACGTGGTCGTTCTTCGTCCAGAGACTGATGGCTACTCCGCACACGACACCCAGGTCGGTGTCGCCAGCGCTGGCGACACGCGGGCAGAGGCACTCCGGAGCCTCGCAGAGGCCATCGAGGTGGCCGAGGAAGACGACCTCGACGGTACTGCGCTCACGGAGTTGGAAGACTCCGACACCGACGGCTGCGCCGACGGCAATCCGTTTTGAAGTGCTTCTGGGTAGCTAGACTTTTTTAATCGACAGAAATAGCTATGCCCACTCTAGTTGGCAGAAACATATTTACCTGTGCAGGGTGTTATCTGTTACCACATGCGGACCCAGTTCTCTGGCCGAGAGGTCGCGAAGGTCCTCATCAACTACTGGAACTACGACCCTGCCGGTCGTACCGGTAGCCACGCCAAATTCCGTTGGGAGGCACCCAACACGTCCGAGGTTCGGATGGTCGTCGTCCCGATGACGACCGACCCGCTGCCGGAGGGAACACTCCGCTCTATCGCAAACCAGTGTGGCGCCAAGAGCTTTCGACGGTTCTGCAAGGAGTTGGACCGCTGTCTGTAGCCGCCGAAAGCGAAACACCCTCCCGCACACGCGGTCACGAGCAGACGTGAACGAGGACAGCGAGGTCGTAGTCGTCCGCTACGGCCACCGCCCGGGGCGGGACGGCCGGACGACCACCCACGTCGGGCTGACGGCGCGGGCGCTCGGCGCCGACAAGGTCGTGATCCCGGAGGTGGCCAGTGGGTCGGCCGACACCGTCCGGGACATCACCGAGCGGTTCGGCGGCCCGTTCGAGGTGGAGACTTACGACGTGGGGCCGGGAATCGCCCGCAACTGGGACGGGACAGTGGTTCACCTGACGATGTACGGCCTGCCGGTTCAGGACGTGGCGGCGGACGTGCGCGAGGCTCACGAGACGGAGCCCGTCTTGGTCGTCGTCGGCGGCGAGAAGGTGCCGTTCGAGTTCTACGATCTGGCGGACTACAACGTCGCGGTCACGAACCAACCCCACTCGGAGATCGCGGGGCTGGCAGTGTTCCTGGATCGTCTGTTCGAGGGACGCGAACTCGACCGCGAGTGGACGGACGCCGACCGGCGGGTGGTGCCGGAGGCGACCGGGAAGAGCGTGGTCGACGCGGACGGCGAGGCGGTCCACGGCACCGGGGAGAGCGACGACGGGTCGTAGCCGTCCCGGTCGCGCCCCGACGACGAGCGGTAGTCGTTCCTGCCTCCCTCCAGCGGCCGGACGTTTCAAACCCGCGGCTCCGCTGGCAGGCTGTATGGACACGGAGACGGCGGGGGTCGTCGCGCGCTTCTTGCGGCGCGTCCAACGACGCGACTCGCTCCCGGGGGTGGTGGTCGCGGTCGTCGAGACGGACGGGGGGACGGCGACGACGTGGGCCGAAGGCTTCGGCGCGCGGGACGCGGCCGGCAACCGTCCGGTGAGCCCGGACACGATGTTCGCCGTCGGCGGGGTGACACAGCCGCTGACGGCCGCGGCCGTCAGACAGCTGTCGGCCGCGGGGCTGTGTGACCTGGCCGACCCGGTGACGGACCACGTCGACGTGGGGCTGCCTCGCGGACCGGACGGCGAGCCGATCAGACTCCGGCACCTGCTCGCGCACACGTCCGGGCTGCCGGCCGTCGGGCTACGGGAGACGCTCCTGGCGCGCCGGCTCCGGATCGGTACGGACACGCTCCCGTTGGCCGACTGGGACGACGTGTGCGCTCACCTGCGCCGGGTGGAGACGGCCGACCTCCTGGCGCCCCCGGGTGAGCGTGTCGCTCGGTGCGACGCCGGGTACGTCCTCCTCGGACGGGTCGTCAGGTCGTGTACCGGGCGGTCGTACGCGGCGTACGTGGACGAACACCTCCTGGAGCCGCTGGCGGCCGACCGCGCGACGTTCGACGACACGCAGTTCTCGATGGACGACGACCACGCCACCCAGTACCTCCTGGAGGACGGGGAGCCGACGGCGGCGTCGTTGCCGACGGACGAACGGCTCCGCCCGGCGACCGGACTGCTCGCGTCCGTCCGTCACCTGGCGGCGCTGGCCCGACTCGGTCTCGGCGACGGTCGTTACGACGGCCGCGAGGTGGTGGCCTGCGGGCTCGGGGGTGACACCGTCGGCGGCGACACTCCCGACGGCTCCGCGGGTGGGTCCGACACGACGGAGCCCAGCCCCCCGCCGGGGTGGCGACGGCGGGAGATCTGCGGTCGGACGACCTTCGAGCGCGCCGGGGACGTGGCGGTGTCGGGCGGCTACGTCGGCTACTGCCCGGCGACCGGCACCGGCGTCGCGCTCGCGGCGAACGCGGTGCCCGACTACCCGTTGTCGGCGCTGGGGGCGGGGGTGTTCGGCGCGACGGTCGGCACGGACCCGGTCGCGGCCGCGCCGACGCTCGCCCGGCGCCGCCGGCTCGACCGGCTCACCGGGCGATACGAGAGCGTCTGTGGCGTCCGTCGGGCCCACGTCACCCGAGAGGACGGACGGCTCACGCTGGCGGCTGACGGGCCGCTGACGGCGAGTGTGCGGCCGTTGTCTCCGGTGACGGACGAGCCCGGAGCGGCGCCGGACGACGCCGCGGTGGCGGCGGCAGACGCCGGAGCGACGCACGAGACGGCGACAGACGAGGAGACGGCGACAGACGAGGAGACGGCGACAGACGACGGCGTCTACCGTTTCACGATCTGTGGGGGCGAGGGCGCCGCCACGGCACAGTTCGACACGACGGGCGAGACGACGACACTGACAGTCGGACGGCGACGCTACCGGCGCGCGGAGTGAGGCGACACTGACGGCCGTTGCCACGGAAACCTTTTGACTGGTGGTGAGTCAACTCGTGGCGAGTAATGGAGCTGATCGTCACGGAGAAGGACAACGCCGCGCGGCGGCTGGCGGAGATCCGCAGCGACGACACCTTCGACACGGAGCGACGCGCCGGGACGAACGTCTACTCTTGGGGAGTGACCCGGTGTGTCGGTCTGTCCGGCCACGTCGTCGGGTTGGACTTCCCCCCGGAGTACAGTGACTGGCGGGACGTCGAGCCGGTCGAGTTGATCGACGCGCCCGTCGAGAAGGAACCGACGAAGGAGGGGATCGTCGCGGCGCTGCGGTCGTTGGCCGCGGAGGCCGACCGCGTCGTCATCGCCACCGACTACGACCGCGAAGGGGAGCTCATCGGCAAGGAGGCGTACGAGATCGTCCGCGAGGCCGCCCCGGAGGTGCCGGTCGACCGCGTCCGCTTCTCGTCGATCACGGACAGAGCGGTGAACGAGGCGTTCCAGAACCCCGACGAGATCGACTTCGACCTCGCGGCCGCCGGCGAGGCCCGTCAGGTGATCGATCTCGTGTGGGGAGCGGCGCTCACACGGTTCCTCTCTCTCTCTGCCGGCCAACTCGGCGACGACTTCATCTCCGTCGGTCGAGTTCAGGGCCCGACGCTGAAGCTGTTGGTCGACCGCGAGCGGGAGATTCGCGCGTTCGACCCCGAGGACTACTGGGAGCTGTTCGCCGACCTCCAGTCGTCGGCGGCCGCCGAGACGGAGACGGACGCCGCCGCCTTCGAGGCGCAGTACTTCTACGAGGCGGACGACGGGACGGAGGCCGAACGAGTGTGGGACGAGGCGACCGCCGAGACGGTCGCCGCCCGCCTGCGTGCAGCCGAGAGCGCGCCGGTCACGTCCGTCCGCCGGCGCTCCCGGACGGACGCGCCGCCCGCGCCGTTCGACACGACGGCGTTCATCTCCGCGGCCGGCTCGCTCGGCTACTCCGCCCAACGCGGCATGAGCGTCGCCGAGGAGCTGTACACCGCCGGCTACGTCACCTACCCCCGGACGGACAACACCGTCTACCCCGAAGATCTCGACGAGCGCGATCTCCTGGAGACGTTCGCCGACGTACGGCCGTTCGCCGACGACGCCGCCTCGTTGCTCGAACAGTCGGACGTCGACCCGACCGCCGGCGACGAGGAGACCACCGACCACCCGCCGATCCACCCGACCACGGAGATTCCCGACCGCAGCGATCTCTCGGAAGACGAGTGGGAGGTGTACGAGCTGATCGTCCGCCGTTTCCTGGCGACGTGTGCGCCGGCCGCCGAGTGGGAACACCTCCGTGTCGTCGGCGAGGTGGACGCGCTCGCGGAGGGGGCTGGCGCCGGCGAGGGGACCGCCCAGGCGGACGGCGGCGTCGCGCCAGCCGCCGCCTCCGAGCCGTTGTCGCTGAAGGCCAACGGCCAACGGCTGCTGTCGGAGGGGTACCACGCCGTCTACCCGTACGGCTCCGCCTCCGAGACGCTCGTTCCGGACGTGTCGGAAGGCGAGGAACTGGTCGTCGCGGACACCCGGTCGGAGGCGAAACAGACCCAGCCGCCCCGCCGCTACGGGCAGTCCCGGCTGATCGAGAAGATGAAGGAACTCGGCGTCGGGACGAAGTCCACACGACACAACGTCATCGAGAAGCTGTACGACCGCAACTACGTGGAGTCGGACCCGCCCCGACCCACCCGGCTGGCGGAGGCGGTCGTCGACGCCGCCGAGGAGTTCGCCGACCAGATCGTCACCGAGGAGATGACCGCGCAACTGGAGCGGGACATGGCCGCCATCGCCGACGGCGAGGCCGACTTCGAGAGCGTCTCCGCGGAGTCTCGTCGGATGCTCGAACGCGTGTTCGAGGAGCTGACCGACTCCCGCGAGGAGGTGGGCGACCACCTGCGGGAGTCGCTGAAGGCGGACAAACGGCTCGGTCCGTGTCCCGAGAGCGACCACGACCTCCTCGTCCGTCAGGCCCGCGGCGGGTCGTACTTCGTCGGCTGTGACGGCTACCCGGACTGTGAGTTCACGCTCCCGCTCCCCTCGACCGGCAAGCCCCTCGTGTTGGAGGAGAGCTGCGAGGACCACGACCTCGCGCACGTCAAGATGCTGGCGGGCCGGAAGAC
Source organism: Halobaculum sp. MBLA0143 (assembly GCF_041361465.1). NCBI lineage: Archaea > Methanobacteriati > Methanobacteriota > Halobacteria > Halobacteriales > Haloferacaceae > Halonovum > Halonovum salinarum. The sequence continues at coordinate 2,743,375 of NZ_JBGKAC010000001.1, read as the reverse complement.
GTTCGTCCACGGCTGTCCCGCCTGCAAGGCCGAGGAGGCGGACGCGACGGACGACGTCGTGATCGGCGCCTGTCCGGACTGCGGGGAGACGGACGGCGGCGAGCTGGCGATCAAACAGCTCCGGTCGGGCAACCGACTCGTCGGCTGCACCCGGTACCCGGACTGTGAGTACTCGCTGCCGCTGCCGCGCCGCGGAGAGATCGAGGTGACCGAGGAGCGGTGCGCGGATCACGACCTCCCGCACCTCGTGGTCGAGGACGGGGACGACCCGTGGGAGCTGGGGTGTCCGATCTGCAACTACCGAGAGTACCAGGCCCGCCAGGCCGGCTCGGAGCTGGAGACGATCGACGGGATCGGGGAGAAGACTGCGGAGAAGCTCCAGGCTGCCGGTGTGGAGGACGTGGGGGACCTGGCGGACGCCGATCCCGAGACGCTGGCCGACGAGGTCGACGGGGTCGGTGTGGACCGGATCTCGGACTGGCAGTCACAGATCGAATGATCGGTCTGGTGTGTCTTCCTTCCAGTCTGAAGTGAGGCTACTAGCAGGCTGAGAGCCCCGCTGTCAGTCGTCTCTTCCGTTTAGCGTGGAACTGCGAACAGGCCGAAAGCCCCGTCGCGTTGCGACCCTCTGACTCGCTGTGCTCCTCGCCTCGTTCCCTCCAGTCACTCGGCTGCGGTGCTTGCGTCGTCGGAGGGTCGCAACGCGACGCCCCTTTCAGTCCCACCCGAGACCGCATCCTCAATCCTCCCCAGCCTCCTGCGCTCCTCGGTCGCTCACGGCTCGCGGCTCACTACGTTCGCCGCTCGCCGTCGAGGCCTCCCTCCGGTCGGCCTCGCACTCGCTCCCTGCGGTGCTCGTCCCTCGCGCGCTCGCGCTCGCAGAACCGCGAGCGCGGCGCGCGCCCGGGATGACTGTCTACCGAGCGCACGCTCACCGATAGTCCACAGGACGCGCGCGGCGGCCCTCTGGGGCCGCCGTGCGGGGAGGGGTGGGGATGTACTGAGCCCCGACTGTCCAACAGGATGTTGTCAGTCGACAGTCGGGTCAGCGAACGCTCGTTGCGACTCTCCACGGGGTGGGACTGGAAGGGGCGCGGGTCTGCGCGAAGGCACGCGATGCAAGCACCGCAGGGAGCGAGTGCGAGGCCGACCGGAGGGAGGCCTCGACGGCGAGCGGCGAACGTAGTGAGCCGCGAGCCGTGAGCGACCGAGGAGCGCAGCGAGCGTACCGAGCGCAGACCCGCGGGGCTTCCAGGCTGTTCGCAGACACGATGAAAGCAGAGAATCGACCGAATCGCGGGGCTTCCAGGCTGTTCGCAGACACGATGAAAGCAGAGAATCGACCGAATCGCGGGGCTTCCAGGCTGTTCGCAGACACGATGAAAGCAGAGAATCGACCGAATCGCGGGGCTTCCAGGCTGTTCGCAGACACGATGAAAGCAGAGAATCGACCGAATCGCGGGGCTTCCAGGCTGTTCGCAGACACGATCCAGACAGAGAGTCACACGAACAGCGGGGCTCCCGCCGAGACGAACGCTCACAGAGACGCGGCCCTTTAAGACCGCCCGAACACACTGGAGTCGCGTGGCAGTGACGCCGGCCGTGATCCTCGTCAGTCTGATCGTCGTGGTGACACTCGTGTTGTTCGCCACGGAGCCGTACCCGCCGGACGTGGTCGCGCTCGGCGTCGCCGTGACGCTGTTGCTCGTCGGCCCGGCCACGGAGACGCTGACGGACCTGGGGCTGCTGGCCGAGCCGATCCAGCTCGTCACGGTCGAACAGGGGCTGTCGGGGTTCGCCAACGCCGCGACCCTGACCGTGCTGGCGATGTTCGTGTTGAGCGAGGGGGTGCGTCGGACCGGGCTCGTCCGGCGGCTGGGCGACCGCGTGCGGGAGCTGACGGGCGACGACGAGTCCCGGCAGCTCGGCGCCACCATCGGGCTCGTCGCGCCCGTCTCCGGCTTCGTCAACAACACTGCCGCGGTGGCGATCCTGCTGCCGATGGTGTCGGAGATCGCCGACCGCGGAGGCACTTCGCCGTCGAAGCTGTTGCTCCCGTTGTCGTACGCCTCGATGGTCGGCGGGACGCTCACGCTCGTGGGCACGTCGACGAACGTCCTGGCGTCGGATCTGTACGCCCGGCTGGCTCCGGAGGCGGTCGCGCGCAGCTTCGGGATGTTCGAGTTCACCGGGCTCGGCGCGGTTCTCTTGATCGTCGGCACCCTCTATCTCCTCACGGTCGGACGGTGGCTCACTCCCGCCCGGGTCGAACCCAGCGGCGACCTGACAGACGAGTACCAGGTCCGGGAGTACCTGACGGAGGTGGTCGTCCGGGAGGACTCGCCGTTGGTGGGCCAACGGGTGTCGGACGCGCTGCGGGAGACCCTGTACGATCTGGACGTGGTGCAGTTGATCCGCGGGGCGGAGGTGTTCGTGGAGCCGTTGGGGGCCAAGGAGATCCGCGGAGGCGACGTGTTCGCTCTCCGGACGGACCGCGACACGCTCGTGGAGCTGTCGGACGTGGAGGGGCTGGAGCTGGTGCCGGACGCGACGGTGGACGACGCGGAGTTGGAGACGCCGGAGTCGGGTCAGAATCTCGTCGAGGTGGTGGTCGCGCCGGGGACGGAGCTCGTCGGGGAGTCGTTGGCGTCAGTCTCGTTCAGACAGCAGTACAACGCGACGGTGTTGGCGATTCGGCGGGGCCAGGAACTGGTCCGCGAGCGGTTGGACGCCGTCCAACTGGAGCCGGGCGACACGTTGCTCGTGGAGGCGTCGGTCGACGCGATCGGTCGGTTGGACGACAGCCGGGATTTCATCGTCGCGGCGCAGGCGGACCGAGAGGCGGAACGCAGCGGGAAGACACGGGTCGCGGTCGGGATCGTCGCGGCGGTCGTCGGGCTGGCGGCGCTGGACGTGGCACCGATCGTCGTCACCGGGCTCGCGGGGTCGTTGGCGATGGTGGTGACGGGCTGTCTGGATCCGCAGGAGGTGTACGAGTCCGTCCACTGGGACGTGATCTTCCTGTTGGCGGGCGTGATTCCGTTGGGGATCGCGCTCCAGACCTCGGGGGCGGCCGGACTACTGGCGGGGCTCGTGGTCGACGCCGCGGCGGTGTTGCCGCCGTTGGCGATTCTGGCGTTGTTCTACGTCGTCACGGCGACGCTGACGAACGTCGTCAGCAACAACGCGAGTGTCGTGTTGATGATCCCCGTGGCGATCCAGGCGGCGGTCGATCTGGGACAGAATCCGTTGGCGTTCGCCATGGCCGTCACGTTCGCCGCGAGCACGGCGTTCATGACGCCCGTCGGCTACCAGACGAATCTGTTCGTCTACGGGCCCGGGGGGTACCGCTTCACGGACTACGTCCGCGTCGGCGGCCCGCTCCAGGCCCTCTTTGCGGTCGTCACCCCGATCGGCGTACAGTTCTTCTTCGCGTGAGCGGCCGACGCCTCTCTCCGTCCGTCTCCGTTCGACCGCCACTGCTGGCGAGCAGACGGCGCTGGAGTCGAGGCGGAGCCGTGGCGGCCACGGACCACCACTGACCCGAGGCAGTTCACGGCCGAGCGGCCGCGGCGGCGGCCGCGGAACGTCGCCGACCCGAAACAGTCCGGGGTGGGGCGGCAGCGGAGCGGTCGCGGAGGCGGTTGCGGAACGTCGCCGACCCGAAACAGTTCGGGGTGGGGCGGCAGCGGAGCGGTCGCGGAGCGGTCCGGCACTAGCACACCGAACCGCGGAGTGAGGGCCGAAGGCCCGAACGGAGCGGCTGCTCACGGGTCGTTTCACTCCCCGTTCGCATCGAGGCTCTCCCGTCCGGTCGAGTCTCGCACTTTTTCATCGACGTTTTTTCCTCGGGTGGGCGCGCGCAGCGCGCCCCACCCGAGGAGTGAAAAAGGTCGGTCGTAAGAGGTATGTCCACTGCGGACGCGGTTCCTGCCGATGGAGTACGGGCTCGTCGCGGTGTGGCTGTTGGGACTGGTCGCGCTGGCGGCGCTGGCGGCGCCGCTCGCGACGCGACTGTTCGGACGGTGGCCGACGGCCGGCGTGGGGTTCACGCTGCCGGTGGCGCTCGTGACGTTGGGCGTGACGGCGTTCTGGGTCGGCAGAGTCGCGTACGGCACGCCGGCGCTCGTCGCCGGGCTGGTGGTGCTGGCGACGGCGACGGTCGCCGTCGGGCTGGATCGAGAGGCGGTGCGGGCGGCGTTAGACGAGGGTGAGCTGTCGGTCGGGCGCGTGGTGACGGCAGTCGTCGCGGGACTGCGGATCGACCACGAGCGCGTCCGCCGGCGGGCGGTCGTCGAGACTGGCGCAGTGTTCCTGGTGGCGTTCGGGTTCCTCGTGGCGGTCAGGGCGGTCGACCCGGCGATCGTGCCGCGAGGCGGGGAGAAGTTCTTGGACTTCGGCCTGTTGCAGTCGTTGGCGCGGACGGAGACGCTCCCGCCGGAGGACATGTGGTTCGCGGGCGAGGCGGTGAGCTACTACTACGGCGGCCACCTGTTGAGCGACCTGTTGGCGCGGCTCACCGGGACGCCCAGACGGTTCGCGTACAACCTGGCGCTGGCGACGTTCTTCGCCACGTACGTGACGGCGGCGTTCGACCTGGCGGGGACCGTCGCGGCGGCGCGGGGGTACAGCCGGCGACTGGCGGCGTGGGGAGCGGCGTTCGCGGTCGGGCTCGCGGGCAACGTCCAGACCGGCGGGCGGCTGTTGTTGCAGGCGTTCCCGGCTGGCCTCCAGTCGTGGGCGGTCGCCCAGATCCAGCCGCACGTCGGCTTGAACGTCACGGAGTGGTTGTCTAGCGGGTACTGGTTCCCCAGGCGGGCGATGTGGGCGTCCAGCCGGGTGATTCCGGGGACGATCAACGAGTTCCCGTTGTTCGCGTTCCTGAACGGTGACCTCCACGCTCACATGATCGGGCCGACGTTCCTGTTGTTGGCGGCCGCACTCGCGTTCGTGCTGTACGACGCGCCGACGACGGGCCGTCGTCGTGCCGTCCTGTTCGGGCTCGTCCCGGTCGTCGGCGCGTTGCAGGCGGTCGTCCACACCTGGGCGTTTCCGACCGTGTTCGGACTGGCGTGGCTGGCGTTGTCGCTGTCGCCGACGCCGCCGTGGAGGCTGTTGCCGCGGGCGGCCCGCGGGCCGGTGGCGCGACTCGTCGGCCGGCCGGCGACGGACGGGGGCGTGACGACGGGTTCGGAACGCGAGAACGGACGGCTCGGCGCGGAACTCGCCCGTCCGGTCGTCGCTACCGGACTGGTCGGTGTCGCCGGCGTGCTCGCGGCCGTGCTCGCGGCGCCGTTCCTCGTCGGCACGGCGGCCTCCGGCAGTTCACGGGAGATTGCGGTGCTGGCGGCCGCAGACCGGAGCAGTTGGGGCGGGCTGGCGATCGTCCACGGTGCGTTCCTGCTCGTGTTCGGGAGCTACCTCCTGGATCGTACCGGCGACCGTCGTCCCTGGGAGTTCCTGGCGGCGATCGGTGTGTTGTGGGTCGTCGCGGCGCAGTTGTCGTTCCCCGCCGTCGGGCTGATCGGCCCGGTGTTGTTGGGCGGGTGGATCGCCGCCCGGACGGACCGCGCCGGCTTCGAGGCGGTGTTGCTCGCCGGCGGCGCGGGGCTGGCGCTGATCGTGGAGGTGGTGTACGTCTCCGAACAGGCCGGTCCGGGGCGACTCAACACCGTGTTCAAGACGTACTCGCAGGTGTGGGCGATCTGGGCCGTCGCCGCGGGCGTCGCCGCCGCCGGGCTGTGGCGTCGCGTCGAGACGCCAGCCCTCGCAGTCTGGCCGACCGCGAGGGGGCGACACGTGGCCGTGGCCGCAGTCCTGGCCATCGCCGTCTGTGGGGCCGGCGGCTACGCCGTCGTGACGGTGCCGAACCAGTTCGCGGCCGGGAACGGCGACGCGCCGACGAGCGCCTACGACTACGACTACCCCCAGGAGCCGACGCTGGACGCCACGGCACACGTCGAGCAGTTCCACCCTGGAGTCGCCGCCGGCGTGGACTACCTCGACGACAGGCCGGGGCGACCGGTGTTGCTGTCGGCGCCGGGGGCGGGCTGGTCGCCGGGAGAAGGCTTCGGCAATCCGCCGGGGATGTACTCCTGGAGGTCGAGCCCGGCCGCGAGTCTCACCGGACTGCCGACGCTGGCCGGCTGGGGCCACGAAGTGGGATACCGCGGGCGAGAGGCGTTCTACGACCGGGTACGGATCGTCGACCGGGCGTACACGGATCGGACGGCCGCGGTGACCGTGCTCCGAGAGCACGACGTGAGCTACGTCTGGGTCGGCCAGGCCGAACGGAACCGCTACGGCATGTCGCGGGTCGACTTCGACCGGATCGCCGGCGTCGAGCCGGTCGTCGAGGAGAACGGCGTCACGCTGTACCGAGTCGATCGGTCGAAGCTGCCGGGAGACGAGTGACTCTCCGGCACGGTCACTCTGTCTCGTCGGGAGTGGGGGAAGGGAGGAACGGTTGCCGCCGGGGGTCGCCCGGCGGACGAGAGCTTTCCGGTGTGACGGCTCAATCGCTATCGTCTGCGGTCCTCGGCGGGACCGACACTGGTCACGTACGGCTTTCTCGGGGGCTGTGTCCGTGTCTTCTCTCGTCGACAGTATCCCGGTCGTGTGGGAAATATTTAGTCTTAGTGGAGACCTTCACCCGACGGGACGAGGAACGCCTCACGGACGAGAGAGTGGGCGTCGAGTCGGTCTCGAACGACGACCGACTACACGTTGAGTTCGCCGCCGCGCTGCAGGACGGTGACGGCCTCGGCGTCGACGCTCTCCACGTCGAGCCAGTGGGGGACGAACTGCCGGCGCTCGAACGTCTCCCGCTCGTCTTCCGTCCCGACGGTACACCACAGCTGGGGCTCGTCTGGGCCGTGGAACTCCCCTTGCACCTGGACGGAGAAGACCTGGAGCTCCTGGCCGTCGTACTCGACGACGGCGTCCCGCCTGATCCCGGGGTCGCCGCGGACGATCAGCTTTCGCATACTCGCGCGTTGCCGGAGTCGACTGCTAAGCGTTTCGACTCGCCGCGGAGCGGCGGCTGTCGGTCGGGTTCGGAGTCGTCGGTGGCCGAGACAGTCGGCGGGAGTGGCCGACTGTCACGCTCCGAGACAGCCGGCGGGAGTGGCCGACTGTCACGCTCCGAGACAGCCGGCGGGAGTGGCCGGCCGTCACGTCCTAGCCACCACTGGCGACGGGTCCTCACGATCCAGAATCCGATCGACTACGTCGCCGATGTCCGGCGCACGACGCTCTCTGTCGGGTTCGTCGGAGGGGTAGTGCGGAGCGACTGGCACTGTGACCACCCGTTCGGACGTAGACGAACACGACAAAATAAAACTGACGGGAGTCCCCCGTCTCCGCCCCACCGTTTCGGGTCGATCCCCCGTCACGGAGCGTGAGCCCGCCGGCCGTCACAGTCGGCGACGGCCGGACCGAACTGTGAAGTGGTGGGGTGTCGACGTGTCGAGCGAATGGGTGACACGGTGACGAGCGCCGGGATCGACCGGCGGCGCGCGGGGTGGTGGATCGTGGCGCTGGTGCTGGCAGCCGTCGTCGGCTTCGTCGTCCGAGCGTTCGTCGGGACGCTCGTGTTCGGGCTGTTCGTCTACTACGCCGTCCGACCGATCTACCGTCGGTTGGCGCCGTACACGGACAGCACGGTCGAGACGGCGGTGGCGACCGTGCTCGTCGCAGCGGTACCGCTCCTGGCGATCCTGCTGTACGGCACCGGGCTGGCCGTCCAGGGGCTGCTGGCGGCGTTCGGTACGGAGACCGCACAGCGCGTGCTGTCGGAGTTCGTCCGCGAGCCGACGGCGGTCACGAACGCTCTCGACGACCCGACGACGCTGCTGTCGCAGTTCCAGGTGGCCAACCTCCAGGACGGGCTGGCGACCGTGCTCGGCACCGTCGGGTTCGTCGGCGGCGTGTTGCTCCGCCTGTCGCTCGCGCTGGCACTCACCTTCTTCCTGCTGCGAGACGGGCACCGCGTCGAGGAGTGGTTCCGGTCGGAGGTGGCTGCCGGCGACTCCACGGCGCACGTCTTCCTCCGGGGGGTCGACGCCGACCTGGAGACGGTGTACTTCGGGAACGTCCTCACTGTCGTCGGCGTGACGATCGCCTCCGTCGCGGTGTACAACGCCTACGACCTGATCGCGCCGACGGCCGTGTCGCCGCCGGTGCCGACGTTGTTGGGTGTCCTCACCGGGCTCGCCACGTTCGTCCCCATCGTCGTCGGGAAGCTCGTGTACGTCCCCGTCACGGCCGTCCTGTTCTGGAACGCGCTCCGCACGGACGCCTGGCTCGGCTTCCCCGTCGCGTTCCTGGTCGTCGCGTTCCTGTTCCTGGACATCCTCCCGCAGACGGTCGTCCGGCCGTACGTCTCTGGCCGGTCGCTCCACTCCGGGCTCGTCTTGTTCGGCTACGTGCTCGGGGCGGCGTACTTCGGGTGGTACGGGTTGTTCCTCGGTCCGTTGATCGTCGTCTCCGGCGTCCAGTTCCTCAAACACGTTCTGCCGGATCTCGCGGACGGCTCCGCGTTCGTCCCGGAGTCCGACGAGGGCGTCGAGATCGGCACCGACCCGTTGGCCGACGGCGACCCGTCGACAGACGAGCAGACGGACGACGACAGCGGTGACGACATCGACCTCGCAACCGACGACACGACGACCCGCGACGACACCGACACGGGGCGAGGCCAGGGATCGACAGACACCTGACGCCGGCGAGCCAACCCCGCTCGTGACACTCCGCCCGCTCGTCTCGCTGACCTCGCCGGCCGACTTCGCCGACTGGTTCCGCGCCGGCACGGAGTACACGCTCCGTGTCGCCCGGGCGCTCGACGTCGACCCCGGACCGCTCCCGGACCACCTCGAACGAGGAACGGCGGCGATGCGCGACGACCGGACGGACGTGTCGCCGCCGCTCGCCCGGACGATCGCGGCGGTGTTGCTGGGTGACGCCGCCTTCGCCCGGCCGTTCCTCCGGTGGACGCCCGGCTGGTACCGGGCGCTGCTGGCCGGACCGATCGCGCTCGCGGACCGCCGGCTGTCTCGGGTCGCGGCCCCGTACGCCGACCGCGCCGACCGGACGGTCTCGCGCCCGTCCTTCTCGACACCCGAGGCCGTCCGTGTCGACGACGAACGACTGTCGAGTGTCGTCCCGGAACTGGGGTTCGCCGAGCGATTCCTCCTGGCGGACGCCGTGCTCCACGTCGAGTGGTTCCGGGACGTGGCGACGACCTGTGGGCTGTCCGTCCCCGACGACCTCCTGACGGAGACGCTGCGCGAGTCGGCCGCGGCGTACGCCGGCCGACGGGAGACCCTGTCACAGCGAGCCCGTCGGGCGCAGTTCGCGTTGTTCGGCGACGACGCCTGGGTCCGGGACGTGAACGTCAGCTACCGGCTGAACTCGGCGTTGTTGTCCGTCTGGGAGGGGCTCCTCCGGCGAGAACGTCGCCGACTCGGCAGCCGACTCCGCGAGTAGCTACTCCAACGGGACGGTCTCGCTCGTCCGGTCGGTGTCGGCGTCGCCGGTGTTGACTACGTCTGCCGCCTCGAACAGGAGGATCTCCGCTTCCCCGTCGGCGACCGGACGGTGCTCGACGCCCGCCGGGACGACGAACAGTTGGTCGGTCTCCAGGGTCACGTCGTCACGGTCGCGCAGTTCGATCCTGACGCGACCGTCCCGGACCAGAAACAGCTCGTCGCTGTCCGGGTGGCTGTGCCAGACGAACGCCCCTTCGATGCGGGCGAGCTTCACCGTGTGGTCGTTCGGCGCGGCAGCGAGCCGGGGCGCCCACTGTTCGTCGAAGCTGTCGAAGCCGTCTGCGAGGTCCACCTTCTCGCTCACGGTGGTCGGTCGTCGCGGGACGACTCGGCTCTTTCGGCCCGCTCACTCGGCGGTCTCGACGGGGCCGTGGCCGATCACGTCCCGTACCTCGGCCAGGAACGCCTGCCGTCGGTCGAAGTACGTCTCTTCGACGTCCGCCAGCACGGCCGACAGTTCCCGTGGACCGTCGGGTGTCCGGATCACGGCGTCGCCCTCCTTGTCTTCGATGCGGGAGCGCTCCTGGGGCCAGGTGAGCCGGGAGGCGACCCGTGCGACGGGAGCGCCCTCCACGTCCGGCCCCTCGCCGAGTTCCACCGCCGGCTCCGCCTCGTCGCCGTCGTCGTCGCTCATACCTCGCGGTTCGCGGTCGCCCGGTGTAATGCCTTCCGGTCCGTGCCGACCCGGATTGTCGGCGGTGTCGTGCGAGCGTCTGACGCAGTGTTTTGTGGGAGGGAGTCGTATCGAACCGTATGACCAGCCTCGCGGACGTGTACGAGGGGAAGGTCGGCGAGACGGCCGACCTGCGCCGACTCTACCTCGGGGTGGGAATGTTCCTCGCGGGCTCGTTGTCCGTCGTCGTCGCCATCGCCGCCGCAACGACACAGACGGGGTCGATAGAGACGATTCGACGCGCGCGGTGGCTCGCGGGTGTGTTGGCCGGCGTGGGTGTGCCGGCGGTGTTCCTGGGCGTGTTCGCCGTGTTGCCGGCCGGACGGGTGACCCGGGCGGCGGCGGTCGTCGGTGCCGGCGTCTCGTTGTTGGGCGTGTCGTTGTTCGCACACGCCTACCCCTGTCGGTGGGCCGGCGCCAACTGTGCGCCCGGCGACCTCACGCTCCAGACCATCGCGGTGTACTTCCTGGGCGTCATCACGGCGTTCTGGTGTCTGTTCGTCGGCGTCGCCAACTTCACGTCCCGCAACGACCCCGGCGGGACGGTGGAGCTCGAGGTGAACCGTGGCGGCGAGACGAAGACCATCGAGGTGTCGAAGTCGAAGCTGGAGAACGAGGAGTCGGCGACGACCGGCGGCGTCGGCTTCTTCGGCGACACCCCGGACGGTGAAGTCGAGACCCAGACCAACCGAGCCGACGCCCACGTCGCGGACGACGGGGGGGTCGGCGCCGGCGCCAGCGACGGCGGCGCGACGCCGGCGGGGATCACCGGGCTCCGGGAGAGAGACGACGACACGACCGACACGGGCGTCGACCGCGTCGGCGGCGCGTCGTCGCCCGGCGGTCCGCGTGGCCCGAGCGGTCCGAGCGGTTCGACGGACACCGGCGGGACGGGTGGCTCCGGCGGTCCTGGCGCCCCGAGTGGTCCGACGAACAGGGGCGGCCCGAGCGGCGAGCCGGACGCGACGGGGTCGCCGGCCGACACCTACTGCGGCAGCTGCGCCCACTTCCAGTACGTCCGCACCGAGGACGGGATGCAGCCGTACTGCGGCTACCACGACGAGGTGATGGAGGACATGGACGCCTGCGAGGAGTGGACGCCCCGGTAGTCAGTCCAGCGTCTCCGTCACCGAAGCGTCCGGCTCCGGCTCCGGCCCCCGTTCTCGCTCGTCGTCGGTGGCTCGTTCTGGCCGACCGTCGCCGTAGATCGTCTCGTGGATCCCGAGGACGAACGCCGGCACCACCAGCATGAACAGGTGTTCCTCCAACGGGATACCCAACAGCTCCACGCCCGTCCGCATCGGGATGGCGAACACACCGACGGTGAGCGTGTACCAGTCCCAGAGGTACGCGACCGGGTAGAGCGCGGCGACGGTCGTCAGGGCGCGCCGCACGGCCCCCGCCCGCGTCAACAACGCGAACGCGGCGCTCCCGAACACGACCTCCGTCGCCAGGTAGGTGTACGGTCCGAGGACGGTCACGTCCGGCAACGGGACGCCCGCGAGCGGGCGGAAGAACACGGCGACGACCAGCCCGGCCAACAGGAGGTACGCCCCGCGGACGAGCAGCATCGTCGCCGTCTTCGGGTCGCGGTCGGCCGCCAGCACGGCCACGACGGCGAACGCCAGCCCACCCGCGGGTGACGCCGGCGGGAACAGTCCGTCGACGGTGAACGCGACGACGGCGAACAGTCCCAACCCCATCAGCCCGTACGCCAGCCGACGCGACCGTTCCCGACCCAACACGACCGCGACCGTCCGCTTGTCGATGGACCGGTCGTATTCGTAGTCCGTCGCGTCGTCGATCACCTTCACGCCGGTGAGAACTGCGAGGAACACCCCCGCGAACGCGACCGGCGCGGCCGCCAGCCCGCCGGTCTGGACGGCGTACCCGCCGAGGATACACAGCGCGATCCCGACCGGGTACCCCCCGGTGGCTGTCACCGGATTCGTGTCCAACTGCGGGGCGTGGAGGTAGCCGACGACCCACGTCGGCAGCGCGAGCGCGGCCGCGACCGGGCCGCCCAACAGCGTCACGCCCGCGAGCGCCGCGAAGAATCCGACCGCCGCGCCGACGAGCCCCGCCCGACAGCCCCACTCCGACAACGGGTGGTCGTCGTCTTCCTCGCGGCGGTAGAAGTCCACGTAGCCGTCCTTGACGTGGGCGGTGTACACCGCGAAGAACATCGCCGCGACGTGGACCGCGGCCGCGACCGGCTCGAACGACCCGCCCAGGTCCGGCACCGTCCCCGCCGCCAGCACCGCGCCGAACACCGACCCCGCCAACGGCGGCAGCATGAACACCGGGTGGACCTGCGAGGCGAACGCGCGGAGAGCCGCGGCCGGACCGGCCGCGTCGCGTGCTACTGTCACGCACGTACAGTGGCGTGTCGTGTGGTTAAGTGCCACGACGAGTGTGCACTCTCTGTGCTAGAAGTGTCGTATCAGAATCATTCCTCGACCAGAACCGAAACTGTTGACACGCAGAAACGTAAGATTACATCCAACGTGTCTACTTTCGGGCGATACTTTCGAGGTCTGACCGCATACGACCTTCTCGGGAATCTAATTCCCGGGCTGATTCTTCTCGGAGGGATCTACGGATTTTCACACGTCAGCGTTCAGGACGTTGGAGTCGTTGCGATCGGGGTGTCGCTAATTGGTGCATTCGTGATTGGTGGGTTTATTCAGCGCCACGCCTCTGTCGCAACTGGCAATCGTGAGACGTTCGACCTGACAATCGACTCCACGACAGACCTCTCTACAGAAAACGAATCTGATGATAACAAAGAGAACAAATCCGATGCCGGCGACACGACCGACAGGTCCGGTTTGCAAGAGAAGGTTGGGTTGTTGGCCCACCGTCGTTACAGTAGGGCGCTTCTCGACCCACTCGTCGGGTGGGCAGGCCCTCCAGAAGGGCGAGAGCTAGACGATGCAGTGCTTACTGGAAGCATCCGGCAACACCTCGTCGACGCACACGGTGTTTCGCCCGACTTCGACGACTTTCAAGTGCTTTATCACCTGATGATCAGCAAGGTCGACTCGGAGGCCGCACCCAACCGTGCAGTTCGAATCCAAGCACTGCGAAACTTCTACCGGGGCAGTTGGATCGCCATGTGGTGGTTCAGTGGTTTGATCGCTCTTTCGACACTACTCGTTTTCTGTTTCGAGGGATCGGAATTCTCAAAATGTTTTGTACTACTCGGAAACTCGGATATCTGCTGGAAATACAACACTCCAAACGTATACCAGTCGTGGGCGGAAGCGTGGCAGCTACTCGTCCCTGCCGTGTTCGCTACACTCTTAGCAAACCGATCGTACGAATCACAGGCGGAGGACTTCGTTGAGTACCTGTTTACCGACTACGCGGTTGCTATTGAGTCGGAGCAGAGTGAACTCCCGACGGAGTTTCGTCACCGTGTCTCTCGCGAGCGGACAGAGCTGGACAGCAACGCTGAACCCAATCACGACGACTCCGAGGGAAAGTAGTTAGTCTGCGGTCGAAGGGGCAGTTACGTCCGAATCGGGCGAGGTCGTCCGAATCGACTCGACCCGCCAACCGGCATACTCTCCGTTCTCGTTGATCAGAGTCGCAGCTACAATGTCTCCTTCAGTGAGTTTGTTGAGGATCGAAATCTCACTGGTATCGTACTCTGGGTGGCGAACCGGGACGGAGACACGCATCCCCTTGTCTGATCCGTAGAGGACACGGAACCACAGGTGGTTGTTCTCACTACCCACCACCTCGAACTCCATCTCTTCGGTTCGCGGCATACACGTACTGTATGTGCCATCGCACTTATCTCCACCGTTGAAGTTCGGTCCACCAGTTAATTCATAACACTGTGGACGACTCATCTGGCCGAAACTCACTGTTAAACCCAATCGCATAGCCCGGGTAGATGTGAATCTCGCTGATGTTGGTGTTCATCTGTAGAGTGGTAGCACTCGATCAGCGTACGTATGACTTCCCGCCCAGAAGATTACCCGTGACCGACGACCACGACACCACGGACAAAGACACCCTCCGCGAGCGCGTCTGGGACCACCTCGAAGACGCCGGCGAGGCGCGGTTCCCGTTCCCGCCACACGGCCGCATCCCGAACTTCGCCGGGGCGGACGCGGCCGCCGACCGACTCCAGGAGACGACGGCCTGGGAGACGGCCGAGACGGTGAAGGCGAACCCGGACGCCCCGCAGCTCCCGGTGCGGCGCGCGGCGCTGCGGGCGGGCAAGACCGTCTACGCTGCCGTCCCGCGCCTACGCGAGCCGGAGCCGTTCCTCGAACTCGATCCGGCCGCGATCCCGCCCGACGAGATCGACGACGCCACGACCGTCTCGGGGATCTCCGAGTACGGCGACCCGGTCGCGCCGGAGGCGGTGTCACACGTCGATTTGATCGTCTCCGGGAGCGTCCTCGTGACGCCCGACGGCGGCCGGATCGGGAAGGGCGAGGGGTACAGCGACCTGGAGTTCGCCGTGCTGTCGGCGTTCGACGCCGTCGACGACGAGACGACCGTCGCCACCACGATCCACGAGTCGCAGGTCCGCACGGCGCCGGCGGCGTCGTTCGACCGTCACGACGTACCCGTGGACGTGGTCTGCACGCCCGAGCGGACGCTGACGCCCGGCGACGACGACCGCGAGTTCTGTCGGCCGACCGGGATCGACTGGGACGCGCTGGAGGACGAGCGGTTGGAGGAGATTCCGGTGTTGGGGCGGCTGGCGAGCGAGTGCGCCGGGGAGTGACTGCCGTTTCGCCGCGTTGCCTCCGCTCGTGGGCCGAGGTTTACACTGTGCGACGACGGAGTACCGAACAACAGCCGTGAAGCTGACCCACGTCGAGGTGTCCGATTTCAAGGGCGTCTCCTCGCTGGCGTTCGACCCCGGCCAGGTGACGGTCCTGACGGGCCGGAACAACTCTGGGAAGACCTCGCTGCTGGAGGCGACCGAGATCGGAATCGATCCGACGCGGATCGAGCGCCACAGCGAGCGCGTGGAGTCGCTGATCGCCGCCGGCGCGGAGTCTGCGGAGATCACGCTGGAGTACGAAAGTGAGGGTGAGACTGGGCGGCGCGAGGTGGAGATGTGGGTTCCGGAGAGTGTGGACGAGGGTGCGCTCGTGGCGGATCTGGTCGCTCGTCACGAATTCCGGAGTCTAAGCTACAGAGTAGCATCAATCGTCGACGGGGTCGAGTCGGAATTGGGCGAGGAGACGGTCCTCGATCTAATGGGTGTCGTAGAGAAGAACGTCGAGTCGGGGCTCAGAGAGCAGTGGTCTGACGCCGTTTCGACTCGATCAGTTGCTCTCACAGTCGACGACAGCTCGCATACGTTCTTGTACGTCGAACAGACGCCACAGGGGTTCGTCGAGTCAGTAACAACAGCCGCCATCTCGGAGATCACAGCGGAGATAGCAGACGCGACCGCTATCGAGAGGAGCGCAGTTCCGGAGAACTTCGGCAGCATGATCGAATCGCCGCTCGAGGCTCTTCTTCGAGAAACTCTCCACGATGGCCACCTGTTCCCAGACGACCCGGAGTCGATTGGCACCGTCGGTCTCCGCGACGACCTCGCGCTCACCGCGGAGGATGTCGATTTCGGCGAGAACGGCGCGGCAGTACGACTGTCGGACATCGAGGAGTACCTGATCGACAACGGACTCGTCGACAACCTCGACACGCTCTCGCTGGACCAGATGGTGTACGAGGAGGACGGCGAGAAGTACCAAGTCCCCTACGAGTTCACCGGAGAGGGGTTCAAGACGCTCGTAGGGCTGTTGTGGGAACTCTGGGCGGACACCCCGGAGCTACTGTTACTCGAAGAGCCGGAGACGAACATGCACCCGCGGTACATCCACGAGTTCGTCCACTGGTTCGTCGACGTGGTGCGGGACCGCGACGTGCAGGTGTTTCTCACGACACACGACATCGACGCGATTCGGTCCTTCTTCGACTTCGTGGAGCCGTCACAGAAGGCGTTCTTGCGCGAGGAGTTCCGGCTGGTCCAGATGGACCGAACCCTGCCGGAGTCGTACGACTACGACGAGGCGGAGTCGTTGTCGAAGGAGATGCAGACAGACCTACGTGGGATGTGAGCGGCGTGGCGACGCGGGAACGGCAGGTGATCGTCGCGGAAGGGGAACGCGACACGACGTTTCTGGCGGCGGTGTTCGCTCCGACGGGTCGGGAGGTACGTGTCGTCGATATCGAGAGCAAGCCGATCGATCCACTCTACCGGCACGAGTCGAACGAACTGTCGAAGTTCGAGGCGTGAGGGCGGTGTGATCTGTTGATGAAGTCGGAGGGTGGACGGCCGAACGTCGAACGGGTGTTTCCGTCGCTCGTCGGCGATCTCTGTCGGATGGGTGTCGACGGAACGTTCCTGCTCGATCTCGACGGTGACGACCTCTCGACGTTGGTCGAGACGCTGAACACTCGGTTGGGTGACGCCACAGTCGGGCCAGACGCACGGCTCGTTACGGACGGCGAGACGATGCGGTCGGAACACCTGCTCGCGCGGGAGTACAGTCTCGTCGCGGACGGAACGAGCGTGTCACGACTCACTGTGCTCGCCTTCCGAGAGAGTCTGGAGCACGCGGCCGGCATCGACAGAGACGCCGACGGCCCGGACGAACGAGACGAGAAGGCGCGTGCACTGGCAGACGACGAGCGGGTGCGAACGGCAGTCGTCCGGGCAGTGCTGTGAGTACACTGTGAGTAGTCACCGCTCGGCTACTGGCCGTATTCACACACCTCACAGAACCCGAGGAGCTTTGTCGGGGGCGTTCGAGCGCTCGGTATGGAGATCCGACCGGCACGGCGCGGGGACGCCGAGCGGATCGCGGCCGTCGCCAGAGAGACGTGGCACGCGGCCTACGGCGACGTGTTGTCGGCCGGCGCCATCGACGCGACGGTCGACGAGTGGTACGCGCCGGCGTCGCTCCGCGCGGCCATCGACCGCGAGACGGGATCGTTCGTCGTCGCGGAGGCGGACGACGAGACGGCCGACGAGGTCGTCGGCTACCTCCAGGCCGACTACCGGGAGTCCGTCGGCAACGTCGTCGTGAGTCGAGTGTACGTCCTCCCGGACTACTGGGGCGAGGGTGTCGGAACGGCGATGTTGGAACGCGTGGCGACAGAGTTCCACGAGGCGGGCTACGAGCGCGTCTCGGCGGTCGTGCTCGCGGACAACGAACTGGGGCGAGTGTTCTACGACGCCCGGACGTTCGAGGAGGTGGGACGCCAGACGACCACTCTCGGCGGCGAGGAGTACGACGAACTGATCGTCGCGGCGGATCTGGCGGAGTTGGCGGATACACACGAGCGAGCCGGGTGACTTTTCGTCTCGGCGCGTCCCCGTCGGAGTGTGCACTTCCCGGAGTTCGAGGTGATCCCGGCGGTCGACGTGAAGGACGGCGAGACGGTGCAGCTCGTCGGCGGTGACCCGGAGACGGGGACGGCCTACGGCGACCCGGCCGAGACGGCCCGCCGGTGGATCGACGCCGGCGCGGAGACGCTCCACCTCGTCGACTTAGACGGCGCGTTCACCGGCGAACGGGTCAACGACACCGCGCTCGACAGGATCGTCGACGCCGTCGGCGACGACGTGAGCCTCCAGGTCGGCGGCGGAATCAGGACCGCAGACGAGGCGGTGGCGTTGGTCGACGCCGGCGTCGACCGAGTGATCCTCGGCACCGCGGCCGTCGAGACCCCGGAGATCGTCGGCGAGATCGACGACCGCCGGGCGGGCACGGTGACGGTGAGTCTCGACGCGAGAGACGACGAGGTGGTCGTGTCGGGGTGGACGGAGACGACCGGGCTCGACCCCGCCGAGGCGGCCGCCCGCTACGAGGACCGTGGTGCCGGCGCGATCCTGTTCACCGACGTGGACGTAGAGGGGCAGCTCGCGGGCGTGAACACGGACGCGGTTCGGGCCGTGACGGAGGCGGTCGAGATCCCGGTGATCGCCTCCGGCGGCGTGGCGAGCGTCGACGACGTAGTCGCGCTGCGTGACGCCGGTGCCGCGGCGGTCGTCGTCGGCACTGCGCTGTACGAAGAGCAGTTCACGCTGAGCGAGGCGCGTGCGGCGTTGGAGTGAACTGTACACCGACGACCGTCCGGGACTGCCTCGCCCGGCCGAGCACAACCGTCAGGTAGCCCCCGCCCGGAGTCCCGAGCGTGACCGACGACGACACCCCCGCCCCCCGCACCGCGAGCGTCCTTCGCGAGACCGCCGAGACGGAGATCGAAGTCGATCTCACCGTCGACGGCGACGGCGACGCGGACGTGTCCACCGGTATCGGCTTCTTCGACCACATGCTGGACTCGTTCGCCAGACACGGACTGTTCGACCTCCGCGTCGAGTGTGACGGGGACCTGGAGATCGACGACCACCACACGGTCGAGGACGTGGCGATCACGCTGGGCGACGCCTTCGACGAGGCGCTCGACGACCGCGTCGGTGTCCGGCGGTTCGCGGACCGCCGGGTGCCCTTAGACGAGGCGGTCGCGTCCGTCGTGGTGGATCTCTCCGGCCGCCCACACGTCGAGTTCCGTGGTGAGTTCTCACAGCCGACCGTCGGCGAACTCACGAGTGACATGGCGCGACACTTCGCGCGGTCGTTGGCGACGAACGCCCGGGTGACGCTCCACGCGGAGATCGAACGAGGGGAGAACGCCCACCACGAGGTCGAAGCGTTGTTCAAAGCGCTCGCCCGGACGCTGGACGACGCGACGCGGCGCGACCCACGCCGGTCGAACGCGCCGAGCACGAAAGGGACGCTGTAGCTCGACTGCGGCGCGACACTGTAACCGAACTACGGCGCGACGCCGACCGTCACGAGCGTGCCGAACTCCCGGTAGCGTTCCACCATCGCCTCGCGGGTGTCCCAGTTGTCCGTGGGGAACGCCTCCGTCGCCGGAATCTCCGTCTCCCGGTCCGGGACGTTGCGTTGGCTGGCGACGTGGAGTCCGGCCTCGCGGAACGCCTCGCGGTACTCCGGCCCGCTCCAGCGAGTCATCTCCACGTCGATGTTCTCCTGCCAGTCGTGGCTGTGGACGTTCTCCTCGTAGTAGTTGACCGCGATGTGGACCGTCCCCCCAGGGACGAGCACGCGCCGGAGTTCCCGTAGCGTCTTGACGGGGTCGGAACTGTAGTAGAACGCCTCCATCGAGAAGACGTGGTCGACGCTGTCGTCGGCCAGCGGGAGGCTGCCGAACTCGCCGACGGTGACGGACAGCGTCTCGGCGCCCTCGCTCTGGTTGTACGAGCGGGCGTTGCCGGCCATCTCCGGGGCACCGTCGAGTCCCACCCCGTGGCTCAGCTCGTGTGTGTCCGCGAGGGCACGCAGCGCGTAGCCGCTGCCGGTGCCCAGGTCGAGCACCCGGTCGCCGTCCTCGACGGGCATCGCAGCGAGCACGTCTCTGGCGGTGTGCCAGTGTCTCTCCTCCATTCCCCGGTCGCGGCCGTCGGCCGCCCAGGCGTCGAACTCCTCTCTGACGCTCACGGTCGACATACGGCGGCCACCGCCTAAGTCCGACGGTCTCTGCGGCCCGTAGGTTTAGGTTCGAGACCGTCGTAGCAGTGTGTATGGAGGTCCGCGACGCCGTCGAGACGGACGCCCCCGCCATCGCGGAGATTGCAGACGCCCCGGCGGACGCGATGCGCCGAACGATCCACGACCGGACCGTCCGGGTGGCTGTGGCGGACGACACCGTGAGCGACCCGAACGCCGACACGAGCGACGACGAGACGCCGCTCGTCGGCTTCGTCAGCTTCGACGCCACCGACGGGACGGTCCACGTCACACAACTCGGCGGGACGGAGGCCGCCTGCCAGCAGCTGCTCGGCGAGCCGATGCGGTTCGCCGCCGGCGAGGGGATGGCCGTGGAACTGCTCGTGGTCGACGGTGACGACACGGCCCGTCGGGCCGTCGAGGACGCGGGGTTCGACCGGATCGGCGCCGGTCCGCGGTTCGACGGCCGGGCGACCACCCGGTACCGCACGGAGTCACCGTAGCTCAGTACGTCTTGGCGTAGTAGGCCGTCCGGACCGCCTCTTCCCCACAGACGGCACAGTCGTCCTCGGAGCCGCCGTGCCGGTCGTCGTCTTCGGGGAACGGCACCATCACGATCTCGGCGGCGATCTGGTCTTTGATCTCCGCCTCACACGCCTCCTCGCCGCACCACGGGGCACGGACGTAGCCGCCGTGGCGACCGATCGTGCCCAGGATCTCGTCACGGCTCTCCGCTTCCCGGACGCCGTCGTCCAGCGTCTCTTCGGCGTCCGCGTACAGCTTCGCGTACACCTCGTCGAGTTGGCTCTCCACCTCGTCGTGGACGCCGTCGCGGTCCAGCGTCACCGTCTCCCCGTCCGGTCGGTGGACGGCCGTCACCTCGTCGTCGGCCACCTCGTTGGGGCCGACCTCCAGCCGCAGCGGGACCCCTTTCAGCTCCCACTCGTTGTACTTGAACCCGGGATTACGCGTGTCGCGGTCGTCCAACTCCACCCGGACGCCCGCCTCGTCGAGGTCGTCCGCGAGCCCCTCGGCGTACGACAACACCTCGTCTTTGGTGTCTGCCTGCCAGATGGGGACGATCACGACCTGTTCGGGCGCGATCGTCGGCGGGAGCACGAGCCCCTGATCGTCGGCGTGGGTCATGACCAACGCCCCGAGCGCGCGCCAGGACAGCCCCCAGGAGGTGGTGTGGGCCGTCTTCTCCGCCTCGTCCTCGTCGGCGTAGGTGATGTCGAACGCCTCCGCGAAAGAGGTACCGAGGTAGTGCGAGGTGCCGCCCTGGACGCTCTTCCCGTCGGGCATCAGCGCCTCGACGGTCGTCGTCGTGTCGGCGCCGGGGAACTTGTCGTGGTCCGGCTTCTGGCCCCGGAGCACCGGCATCGCCAACACGTCCTCGTACAGCGACTCGTACTGGTCCTGCCGGGTCGTCGTCTCGTCCCAAGCGTCTGCCTCCGTCGCGTGGGCGGTGTGGCCCTCCTGCCAGAGGAACTCCTTCGTCCGGAAGAACGGCTTCGTCTCCGTCGCCTCCCAGCGCACGACGGAACACCACTGGTTGACCCGCATCGGCAGGTCGCGGTGACTCCGCACCCACTGCGAGAGGTACGGGTTGATGATCGACTCGCTGGTCGGTCGGACGGCGAGCCGTTCTTCCAGCTCCTCCGTGCCGGCCTCGTCGACCCAGGCCACCTCGGGGTCGAACCCCTCCACGATGTCCTTCTCGCGTTCGAGGTAGCTCTCCGGGATGAACATCGGGAAGTAGGCGTTCTGGACCCCGGTCTGCTTGAACATCCCGTCTAAGTGCGCCTGGAGCCGCTCCCAGAGGGCGTACCCGCGGGGTCGGGTGACGACGAACCCGGACATGTTGTCCGGGCCGTAGCTGACCAGGTTCGCCTTCCGGACGACCTCCGCGTACCACTCGCCCGTGGCGTGTTCCTTGCTCTCCGTGATCCCGAGCTCCTGCGCGTCGGAGCCGTCCGTCTCACTCATACCCGGCTGTATCCCGGAGTGGATATAAAGACGGTGTGTCAGTGTGACCGACCGTCACGACGCACCGCTCCCCGTCACTCCCCGCCTCACCCTCCCGTTCCGTCTCGTTCCGTGTCGCTCCGTGTCGCAGACGACTCGCACGCGGCTCACACATGGCTCACACTCGACTCACACTATGCCGGGCTGACAATCGAAGACCGCCCCGACTCTGAGGATCGATCTCTCTCGAAACCCGGGGTCGACCCGCCAAGACGGTGGTTTGTCGATAGGTGACAGTTCCACCCGGCCACAAGTGTTTTGAGAACGCGTGTGTGTACGAACTCACATGGCGAGAGAAATTCGCGTCACCGTCGACGACGACGAGGTGTTCGAACGGATGCGCGAACGGAAGCAGGCGTTGGATCTCTCCTGGGAGGAGGTGCTCCACCGCGGACTCTCCGACGAGTCGCGAGCGGACCTCGACTTGGACGAACAGATCGAGCGTCACGTCGGCCAGCGAATCCGGAACTCGCTGGAGAGCGCCTTCGGCGGGCTGCCCGAGCAGCCGCCGGACGGTCCGGCGCCGGGCGGCAACGCCCCGGACCCGCCGGGCGGCGTCGACCCAGCCGGCACGGCGACGCCGGGCGACCCGACGCCAGGCGCCGGCGGGCCGGCGCCGTCCGCGCCGACGGAACTAGACGAGACGGTCGAGCGCTTGGAGTCGGCCGAAGACGCCCTCCTGACGTTCCCGTTCCTCGACGACGACCCGCGGAACACGGTGCCGCTGCGGGTGGATCTGGAGACGAGCGCCGACGGGCTGTCCGTCGAGGTGGTCGCCGTCCGGACCGGGCGCAGCGTCGCCGACCGCAACCGTTTCGAGCGCGGTGCCCGCCAGAGCGTCGCCGAGTCGTTCGCCACCGGCGAGACGGCGCGGCTGACGCTGGGCGACGGCGCCGAGTCGTACGCGGTGGTGCCGGAGCTGGCCTGGCGGACGGCGGAGGGCGACCCGACCGTCGCCGAGGTGACGATCCGGGAGGTGGTGTTCGGTGACTGACGAGACGGCCGTGTTCGACCTGTTGAGCGACGAGACCCGGGTGGAGACGGTGGCGACGCTGGCAGCCGCCGGCGACGGACTGCGCTTCTCCGACCTCCGGCGTCGGGTCGGGGCCCGCGACTCCGGACGGTTCAACTACCACCTCGGCCGGCTCCGCGGCCGCCTCGTGGAGAAGCGTGGCGACCGTTACGTCCTCACGGAACGGGGGGAGCACGTGGCTGCCGCCGTCGAACGGATCGAGAGAGCGTCGGCGTAGCTGCGACGAGAGTGGGACGACGTACTGCGGCGACGGGGTGCCCGGCCGCGTGGGTGTGACGACCGGCCGTCGCCGCAGCCGTCGAGAGGGGTGGGGTGTCGGGTGTGTGGGCGCGCGGTCGAAAGTCGAACTGCGGCCGTCGTGGGGTGACCCTCGGGTCCTGGCGGACCGGTTCGCGCGCCCAGTTATCGGTTACGCCGGGGTGAAGTTAAAGCTGCGTCAGACGTATGCCGTCCGTCAGACGCCGGCGGGACAACGCTCTTGTCGGCGGGCGGCGAGCCGTCCGGTATGGAGGGAATCGGGCCGCCGCTCGTCACCCCGTTCGACGAGGGCGGCGACGTGTCCGAGCGCCGACTCCGCGAACTCGTGTCGTGGCTGGAGACCCGTGGCGTGGACTTCCTCGTCGCCTGCGGCTCCAACGGGGAGGCGGAGCTGTTGACCGCCGACGAACGAACGCGAGTGATCGAGGTCGTCGCAGACGCCGCGAGCGTGCCCGTCGTGGCCGGCACGGGCCACCCCGGGCTGCGGGAGACGCTGGACGCGACCGCCCGAGCGGCCGCCGCCGGCGCCGACGCCGCACTCGTCGTCACGCCGTTCTACTACGAGCACGACCAGGCGACCCTCGCCGACTACTACCGTGCCGTCGCGGACGCCGCCGAACTCCCGGTGTACCTCTACTCCGTGCCGAAGTACACCGGCGTCCGGCTGGCGCCGGCGACGGTCGCCGACCTGGCGACCCACCCGAACGTCGCCGGCATGAAAGACTCCGCGGGCGACGTGGGGTCGTTCACTCGGACCCGGCAGCGGACGACAGACGCCGACTTCGATCTCCTAGTGGGCAGCGGGAGTGTGCTCGCGCCGGCGCTGGACGCGGGCGCCGCCGGCGGGGTGTTGGCGCTGGCGAACGTCGCCCCCGCGGCGGCGACGGACGTGTACGAGACGCACGCCGACGACCCGGCGGCCGCCCGGGCGGCGGCGACGGAGCTGGTCGAACTCAACCACGCCGTCACGGCGACACACGGCGTCGCCGGGCTGAAGTACGCCATGCGCCGACGGGGGGCGCCCGCGGGCTACCCACGGCGCCCGCACGGCCCCGTCGACGAGGCGGCGAAGACGGCACTCGACGAGCTGCTCGACACACTCGAGAGCTGACTCGGGGCGCGGTCAGCGGAACGAGTCCGCGTCGACCGTCAGATCCGACGCGATCCACCCGTCCGTGTTGTCCGACTCCAGGAGGACCGTCCGGTCGGCGCCGGCGTCACAGGCAGTCAGCGTCGGTGCGTCCCGGTTCTCGGCGTCCGGGCCGTCCGCGTCCCGGTCGTCCGCTCGCCCGGCGTTCGTCGTCATGGCACGATTTAGGCGAGCCTAAATACTTGAGCGTTCCGGGTTTCAGTCGTCGTCTGCCGGACCGTCTGCCGGGTCGTCTGCCGGACCGTCGGCGACGGGGCGCTCGTCGGCCAGCGACTCCTCGGGCGGGGTGGCGTCGACGACCGCGAGGTCGAGTCGACGGCCACGGCGGTCGTAGGCCTGCACGTCCGACTCCTCGTACGGCGGGGTGGCGACGAGCACGGCCGCGGCGAGGTCGTCGGTCTCCGACACGCCCTGGCGGCCGGTCGGGTGTGAGACGAACAACGCGGCGCCGCTCGGGCGGCCGATGTCGACGCCGAAGACGGCCGAGACCGACGCGCCGGCCTCCGGGAGGTAGAAGTGTGTCAGTACCGGTTCCGTCGGCTCCAGCCCCGGTGCGCCGTCTAGGTCGCCCGCGGCCGTGGCGTCCAGCGCCACCGTGACGCCGTCGGGATCACGGGTCGCGGCCCGCTCGCGGAGCACCGACAGCAGTCCGCGGGTGATGGTGACCACACACACACTGCGTGACCGGGACGGAAACCCGTGCCGGTTTCCCCTCACCCGAGCAACGACTTCACCGTCTTACCGTACAGCGACAGCGTGTTGCTGCGCGCGACGGACAACGCCTCTTCGGTCACCTCGCTGGCGCGCTCGTGGACGCCCGGCCCGTGACCGACGACGACGTGTTCCGGCCGGAGTCCAGAGAGCGCCGACCGCGGGGGCACGAGCCGCAGCATCGGGTGGACGCCCAACTGCTCGTCGTTCGTCACCATGTACTCGGTGTTGCCGAGCGCCTCGGCGACGTACAGCGTCCGCGACGACTCGAACGACAGCGCGACCTCCTGCCAGGGAGGGAGCGAGGAGTCGCGCACGCGAATCGCCCGGACGCCGTCGGTCAGTTCCTCGCCGAACCGCTCGACGGGCGCGTCCAGTTCCGGCGCCACGCCCGTCATCCAGTCGGCGACGTAGACCGGTACGTCGTGTCGACGGGCGACGGCCGCCGAGTCGCGCTTGTGACGGTCGAGTCCGACGACGACGCCGGCGACCTCGCCGTCCAACTCCGCGAGCAGGTCGTCCACGCCGGGTGCGTCCACCGGGTCGAGCACCCACACCTCCCCGTCGTGGACGACGGCGTGGCTCGCCCGTTGCATCTCCTCGCCCGGGTACGCCAGCCAGCCGACGCCGTGGTCGTGTCGGTCGATCTCCTGTAGCTCCGCCGTCCCGCTCCCTTTCATCGGCATCGGCTCCCAGTACACCGTCCGAGCGTATAAGCGACTACTTCGCCGGCGACGGCGGTCGCGTCCGTCACCGAGCGACTGACGGCGCTGGGGCTCGTCGGGTGAGCCGTGTACTCGACACTCCTCCAGGTGTCCGGGGTCCAGATCGCCGGCGGACTCCTGTTGCTGGCCGTGCTGTCGACGCTGTTGGCCAACACTGCCGCCTACTACGTCACCGGCGAGATAGAGCTCCCTCGGGCGGCCGTCCCCGGCGTGGCGATGGCGCTCGCCGGAATCGCCTCCAGTGTCCTCCCGATCCTCGTCACCGTCCTCCTGGCGCTCGTGGTCGACTCGCTCGCCGTCAAGGTCGCGTACGGCCTCGACAACCGTCGCACCGCGATGGTGACGACGATGCACTTCACCCTGATCGTCGTCGTCGCGTACGTCGTCAACAGCGCGCTGGCGATCTATCAGTCCGCCCCGGCTTAGGTCAGCACAACGCTATAGCAAGAGTTATATTTGTCTGTTGTGGACTAGCGTCCACACATAAGCGACCGAAACAACTCATGTTCGGGGGTCTCACGACGGCAGACGCTGGCGGCGGTGACGGGTGCGACGGTGTCCGGGCTCGCGGGCGTACCGACGACAGTCGTCGGCGACAGCGGCCGGAAGAAACGGGTCACTATCCTCGCAAGCGGCGACGAGAGCCGTGAGACCGTGGCGGTCAGCAAGCAGTGGTACCGCCACAAGGAACGGGCGATCACGGTCAAAGAAGCGCTGAGCCGGCAGCAGCTCGGACGGGGGAGCATCCACTCTGTCGGAATCGAGTCCAGTGACACCGCGGTCGGCGACCTTCGCGGGAAGCGCATCCGCGTGGCTGCCGACCCGGAGGGTGACGTATCGGCACTGGATGCGGTCCCAAGTTCTGTCGAAGGAATCCCGGTTCGGACTGTCGAAGCGGAACGGCCCAGACAGACGGACTGTTACAACAGTCGCCGGGACGATGTGGACGGTGACGGCGAGAGTGAGTTCCTCGGCGGAATGGCGTTCGAGGGCATGAAGAACATCAAGAGTAGCCAAGACACCGTCGAGGCTGGGACACTCTGCTGTCCCGTACAGTACAACGGTGGGAGATACATGCTCACTGCTCGCCACGTTATCAGTGGTGACGTGTGTAACAGGCCAGGACTCACCGAGAGCGACTACGGATGGGGCCGAGTCGGAAACAACAGTGACTCAGTGACGCCTTTCGGCTACGTCGCGGCGGCGTTCACCAGCTACGATGCCGCGCTCTTGACGCTCACATCCTCGGACTTGCAGGACTTCAGCCCCAGGGTCTCGGCCGAATCGGGAGCGGAAGTCGTCGGCCGGGTAACCGGTGACGGAATCGACACACTGGCGTCGTATCCCGCTGCGACAGTGTACAAACGAGGGCGGAATACGTGCGCGACATCCGGTGTTATCGTGTCTGCGAGGCTGACGTTCAGAGACAAGTGTGGACTCGGTACTCCAGTCGACGAACTCGGTCAAGTCCGCACGTCGGCGACCCAGAAGCAGCGTGACTCCGGTGGTCCGGTGTATCACCGAATCAACAACTCGTCCGGCACAGACGAACTCTATCTACTGAATATGGCGACGAGAAACTACGGGGAATACAAGTACGCCCAGGGCTCCTCTGCAGACATTCTGCACAGACAGGAGGGGTTCGACTTCGGTAACAGTAAGTACTACTGACACAATCACATGAATCTCCGTCGTACCGTCTCTCGATCAGCTGGAGCCCTCAGCCTCGGAACTGCGGCAGTCGCAGGGTTGTTAGTGCTAATCGGCGAATTGCATCTATCTTTAAATGCATACTACGGTAGAACGTCGATGAGCTGGGCCGAGAACTATCTCGGTTTTCTCGCCGGTACGAACAGTCCTACGCTACTGCTTCTTACAGCTCAACTTCGGATTCCGCTCGCAGTCGCGTTCGTCCACGCAGTCTGGAATCGAAATCTCACACTGGTCACACTGTCTGGATTCCTCGCAACGGCCGAATCGGGAGTCGCGGCATATCTTCCCCCATCTCTGACACCACTGGCGAAGCCACTCTGCCCGGTGTGTACCGTCTCTAGCTTCGGCATCGAGTTTCCAGTGTGGGTACTGATCGTCGCTGCTGCGTTACTGTGCAACTCGGCTGAGCTACTGACACGAGAGGAGGACACCAGACCGGTCGACAACAAACACCACGGTACAGATGGAGTCACCGACATCCCACTCATCACCACGAAGCAGCACGCGGGGCGTCTCCTGGCGAATCTATCTGGGTACACGCTCGTCGTCTCGTTTCTGGGTATCGCTACGGTGTCTTCCCCGATCGTTGGGGCCTTCCCGAACGTTAGTGGAATGGCTGCGGTTGGACTCGCCATCTGCGCGCTCGTGTTCTACGAGTTCGTTGCGACGAACGCAGCCTTCGGCCTCGCCGCCATCACAGCTGTCGTGTGGCACGCCGGGCTCGCAGCGCTCCAGTACGACACCGCCATGTCGGAGTTTCTGCTCTCGACCGCGACCCTCCTCACTATCTCTACGACGGGGCTCCTCTACGCCAAGTGGCGGGGGCGCGTACAGAGGCACCGCTCGACGCCTCAGCCCTGAGCCGACTCCATCAGCCCTCGCCGCCGGAGCGACGCCGCCAGGTCGGCGTACACGTCGGAGGCGTCGTCGGTGACGCCCGGCGGACTCGTCGCCAACGCCTCGAAGTCGCCCACGAGCGTCAGCCGTCGACGCGCCCGGGTGAGCGCGACGTTCAGCCGGCGCGGCCCGACCCCGGCCGTCGTCAGGAACCCCGTCCGGCCGTCGTCGTCCGTCCTGACGAACGAGACGATCACTGCCGTCCGCTCACCCCCCTGGAAGGCGTCGACGGTGTCGACCGCGACGCCGGTGACGCCGGCGTCTGCCAGTCGTTCCTCGACGACCGTCGCCTGGCCGCTGTACGGCGTCACGACCGCGATCTCTCCCGCCTCCAACCCCGCGGCCAACAGTCGCTGCGTCTCCTCGACCACGACCGTCGCCTCGCGGTCGTTGGCGTACGACTCCCCGACGGCGCGTTCCTCCCCGTCCGTCTCCAGCCCGATCAACGGCCGGCGGTCACCGACCGTCCGGTCACGGGCCGCCGGCGCGGTCTCCAGCCGACCGTCGTAGAACGCCTCGCTCGGGAAGGCGGCAATCTCCGGGTGCATCCGGTACTGTCGCCCCAACAGCGTCGCCGCCGTCCGCCCGTACCGTTCCAACAGCGTCTCGAACAACGACGGCCGGAGTCGTTCGTGGCCGTCCTCGCCGGGCGCGTACGGCGGCAGCTGTCGGTGGTCCCCCGCCAAGACCAGCTTCTGGGCGCAGTCCAACGGGAGCAGCGTCGCCGCCCGACTCGCCTGGGTCGCCTCGTCGACGACCGCGAGGTCGAACCGATCCGTCTCGAACGCCGCGGCGGCGTTCGTCGTCGCCCCGACCACGTCCGCGGCGGCGACGCTCGCGTCCGTGTACTCCCGAGTGACGACCGGGTGGTCGCTGTTGCGGCCGATCCGGGCCAACTGGAGGTCGTCCCGCTCGGCGGCGGCGTGGAGCGTCCCCGGTGCCGGCGACGCCGGCGTCGACTCGCCCGCCAGGAGGTTGTCGACCGCCTGATTGGAGTGGGCCGTCGCCAACACCGTCTGGCCCTTCTGTACCGCCGCGAGCACGACCGCCGTGAGCGTACGGGTCTTCCCCGTCCCCGGTGGGCCGTGGATCAACGCGAGGTCGTCCGCGCCGTCGGCCCACACGAGCGCGTCCCGTTGGTGGCGGTCGAGATCCACCCGAACGTCCGGGAGGTCGTACCGGTTCGCGGAGAACGTCAGGGACCGCTGTCCGGCGACGAGCGCCCTGTCGTCCGGCGTCGCCCGGACCGACGACACCGCCGACAGCCGGCGCTCGAACGGGACGGGGTTGAGCACGGGCGCGAGCCACAGCCGCACCCCGTCGGCGAACCGCCGTCGGACCCGGTCGGTCGCCCCGTCGACGGCCGCCCAGTCCGGCTGGAGCGTGACGTACGGGTCCTCGACGGCCGTCAGGTCCACCGGGAGCGGGAAGCCGTCGCCGCCGCCGTCCGCGAGACACCGCGTGTCGGCGTACAACCCCTCGCTCCGGAGCTCCGTGCCGTCGCCGTCGCCGACGTACCGGTAGCGAACGGCCCCGTCGGCCGTCGGCGCCCGCACGTCGTCGGCGAGCGCGAACGGGCCGACGGCGCCCCGCCGTCGCTCTGCCGGTGCGCGCCGCTCGTAGGCCGTCCGCGTGGCAGCCCGCTCTCGGTCGCGGGCCCGCCGGACGGCGTCGGCGACGGTGTCGAACAACGCCTCCGGGTCGACCGAGTCCGTCGGCGGGAGCCGCCGTGGCGGCAGGTCGTCGTCGTCGACTGTCGTCGCCACGCCCGGTCGCTCGTCGGGCAGCCAGAACCGGAGTCGTCGCCCGAGCACCGTCCGAGCGTGGTCCGTGGCGTCGGTGAACCGTACGGTGCCGGAGACGCCGAACCCCGTGTCACGCCACCCCACCTGGCCGCTGTCCGGGCGGTAGACGACGTACTCCCGAGTGGGCGTCGGCGTCTCCGCCTCGAACAACGGGACGGCGTAGCCACTCGGATCGTCAGTCTCCACCTGGAGCTCGTCGAGTGCGGCCTCCAGCGCCCCGACCACGTCCGTCTCCGGGTGTCGCTCCCGGTCCGCCTCGGCCGCGAACAGCCGCGCGTCTGCGAGACGCCACGTCTCCACGAGTTCTTCGATCATTCGACCCGCGTCGCTCCGGTCCCCCGAGTGTTAACTGCCGTGGTGCGACACGGACGCCCTGCTCGTCACCGCTCGCCCGTCGGGCTGGCCCGCAGACGACCGACGACCGTCGGCCACGCCACCACGAGCGCGACCGCCGCCGCGGCCGTCGGGATCGTGGCGGCGACGCGCAGCCAGACGGTGTCGGCGAACAACCCCAACACGACCGGCACACCCCGTTCGACGACGGTCGCGGCGTAGACGAACGGGACGCCGGCGACGGCGAGCCCGACGGCGGCGCCACCCGGGCCGACTGGCGTCCGGTCGCGGCCGCGGAGCCGCCAGACGAGGTAGCCGCCGGCACCGCCGCCGACGGCGACCGCCGCGCCGACGGCCGTCGGCTCGCTGCCGCGTGCGAGCCCGGCCGCGACCGCGACGACGCCGACGACCGCCGCCAGGAACGACACCCGATCCGGTCGCGGACGCAGCCCCGGGCGGGCGAGCCGGGCACACCCCCACAGCGTCACCAGCCCCAGAACCGCCCCGCCGACGACGTCGCCGACGGTGTGGAGTCCCAACACGACCCGCGAGCCGCCGACGGCGACGACGAGCGTCGCCGCGACGGCCCGACGACGACGGGCGGTAGCGACGTCGAGGAACGACGCGAGTCCGCCGTACACGGCCGTCGCCGCCAGCGCGTGGCCGGATGGGAACCCGTAGCCGCCGTCGGTCGCCGCGTCCCGGAACGCCCTGGCGAACGGGTCGGGGAGCCACCCTGGCGCCGTCGCGACCGCGGCGCCCGGCGGCCGCGGGACGGCGACGACCGCCTTCGCCGCCAGCGACACCGCGAGCGCCGTCAGCGCGACGCCGACCAGTGACGCCGCCACGGCTCGGGGGTCGCCCGCGAGTCGCGGCGCGAGCCAGTAACCCAGGCTCAACAGACAGATCAGGAACCAGGCGTCGGCCAACTGCGTCACGAGCGCCGCGAGGACGGCGAGCCACCCGTTGTCGCCGGGAGTCGCGCCCGGCACCACCCCGCCCGCGGCGGT
Source organism: Halobaculum sp. MBLA0143 (assembly GCF_041361465.1). NCBI lineage: Archaea > Methanobacteriati > Methanobacteriota > Halobacteria > Halobacteriales > Haloferacaceae > Halonovum > Halonovum salinarum. The sequence goes on along the minus strand of NZ_JBGKAC010000001.1, from coordinate 2,711,973 downwards.
CGCGTCGAACAACACCACGCCTGCGGTGGCCACCACGACCGGTCACCTCCGCCGTCGGATCTCGTCGACCGCCCGCCGCGGCAGCCCCAGGAAGTTCAAGCCGAGTCCAACGACGACGAACAACGTGTACAGCCCCAGCGTCGACAGGAAGAGGATCACCATCGCGCCGATGGCGAACCAGCCGTCGAGGAACCGGAAGGCGGCGACCGTCATCACGGTGCCGTACAGCAGCACGAGGTACGGCCCCCACCCACGGGCGCGGCGGCGTGTCGTCTGTTGGCGGACGTACCGCTTCAGCTCTGCCTCCAGAGTCGGCTTCTCCACCGTCCGGTCGTCCAACTGCTCGACGGACTCTCGGAGGTCGTCCAACCCCTCGGCGAGCTCCGCGAGGTCGGGCGCCTCCTCCCCGCGTTCCGGCTCCGCCGCCGGCTCGTCGCCGTCGGCGGCTCCGTCGTCGGTGGTCATTCGTCTCTGGCGAGGCGTGGGTCTCCCTTCAGACTGCCGAAACGCGGCGACGGCGGCCGCTCGGCTCACTCCCCGGCCGCCAGCTGGTAGACCCGCAGCGCCGTCAACAACGCCGTGACGAGCAACGCGGTCGTCACCGCGAGCACGAACCCCAACACGGCGAACCAGCCCGCCTCGCCGACGACGGGGTAGCTCCGGCCGCCGCCGACCGGCCCCAGGAGTTCGAACACACGGACGAGGTAGACGACGACCGCCAACGCGAGTCCGACGACGACACCGACCAGCGCGTTGCGCCGCACGTCCAAGGCGGCCATCAGGCCGCCGCCGGGCGGACGCTCGGGGACGTTGCTGTCACTGCTCACGTCCGACCGTCGGACGGCCAACGGCAAAGCGTCGTCGCTCCCGCGCGACCCCGTGACCCGCCGGCCCCTCGTTCGCCGCCGTGCCACCGCCGCCACCACACGACTCTCTTGCGGTCTACCCCCCGAATACGGATTGCGGACGGAGGTACACTTATAATAGAGGCGTGTCGTAAGACGGTACGTATGGCAGACGACAACACGGTACACCGTCGACGGTTCATTCAGGCGACTGGCGCCGCCGGAGTCGCGGCTCTGGCCGGCTGCTCTTCGGAAGGCGGCGGCAGCGATGGTGGCGGAGAATCGACCGAAGGAACGACGGCCGGCGACAGTGGTGGCGGCGGCGGCGGTCCAGACGCGCTGATCGTCATCGGCTACCCGGAGGACGGAACCCAGCTGTTCCGGGACTACTACGGCGTCAGCGACGGCGAGGAGGAGATCCTCATCCCGGACGGCCTGCGCGACGGCGCGCTGCCGGCGCAGGTCGGCAACGACATGGCGAACGTCACCGGAACCGCGCCGGCCGCCGGCGGTCCCGCACAGGAGGCGTTCACCTCCAAGTTCGAGGACGAGTACGGCGAGGCACCCGGCGTGTTCACCTCGCAGTCGTACGACTCCGTCGCGGTCCAGCTGCTGGCGAACGCCGCCGCCGGGGAGAACTCCGGTGGCGCGGTGAAAGACCAGATGCGCCGCGTCGCCAACCCCGGCGGGATGGAGGTCACTCCGGACAACCTCGTCGAGGGGGTCGAGGCGGCCGCCAACGGCGACGACGTGAACTACCAGGGCGCCTCCTCCGCGGTCAACTTCGACGAGAACGGCGACCCGGCGTCTGCGGCGTACGCCATCTGGACGTTCGCGGGCACGGACGAACAGTCCACCAACACGGAGAACGTCCAGCAGTTCGAGGGCGCCAACCCCGAGGGGAACGGTCCGTCGGCCGACAGCGGTCCCGGCGGTCTCGGCCGCGAGATGAGCGTCGGTATCCTCCTGCCCGAGACCGGCAACCTGGCGTCCGTCGGCCAGCCGATGATCCAGGCCGCCGAGCTCCCGGTCCAGGAGGTCAACAACGCCGACGTGGACCTGTCGGTCAACGCCCAGGTCGAGGACACCGAGACCTCGCCCAACGCCGGCACCTCCGCCGCCAACCGGCTCGTCAACGCCGGGGTGCCGTCCGTCTGTGGTAGCGCCTCGTCCGGCGTGAACGTCCCCGTCTCCGAGTCCGTGTTCATCCCGAACGAGGTCGTCGGCTGCTCGCCGTCGTCGACGGCCCTGTCGGTCACGAACCTCGAAGACGACGACTACATCTTCCGGACCGCGCCGTCCGACCGCCTCCAGGGTCGCGTGATGGCCAAGGTGGCGTCCGACCGCCTGTCCGCGTCGTCCGCCTCCACGCTGTACGTCAACAACGACTACGGCCAACAGCTGTCCGAGCGGTTCTCCGGCGTGTTCGAAGACACGTTCGACGGTGAAGTCTTCCGCCAGGTCGGCTACAACCAGGGCTCGTCGTCGTACACCTCGGTGGTCCAGGACGCGCTGTCGCCCCAATAACCGACCTTTTTCCCCCTCGGGTGAGCGCGCTGCGCGCGCTCACCACTCGGGGCAAAAAGGTCGATCAAAAAGGCGCTCGCTCGGTCGCTCCGCTCCCTCGCTCGCGTCCGGATTCTAGTGCTGTAGCGCCCCGCGACCGCACGGCACCGCCACCGCACCGCGACCGCACCGCGACCACGTTCGATTTGACCTCTAGCGATTGCACCGCACGGAGAAGTTCCGTCGAGCAATCGTCTGTGACCGCCCCGCGGCCGCCCCGCCCCGCACGACGGCCACTCTGTCGAACAGTTGTCTGCGACCGCACCGCGGCCGCCCCGCCCCGCACGATGGACAATCTGTCGAACAGTTGTCTGTGACCGCCCCGTGGCCGCCCCGCACGACGGCCACTCTGTCGAACAGTTGTCTGTGACCGCACCGCGGCCGCCCCGCACGACGGCCACTCTGTCGAACAGTTGTCTGTGACCGCACCGCGGCCGCCCCGCACGACGGCCACTCTATCGAGCAGTCGTCTGTGACCCTCCCGCCCCGCACGACGGCCACTCTGTCGAACAGTTGTCTGTGACCGCACCGCGGCCGCCCCGCAACCGTCCCGTGCCGCGGTCGCACTGTGCCGCAGTCCGCCGACCCTCCCCAGGTCTCGTAGTTCCGCCGACGAGTCTGCGTCTGTCTCTCCGCCGGTACTGCACCCGAACGGTAAAAGGGCCGGTCGCTCGAAGGGTGGCGTATGTCAGACGCGGACGCCGTCACGGTGGAGTTCGACGCGGACGGGCTCGTCCCGGTCGTCGCACAGGACGCCGAGACGGACGCGGTCCTGATGGTGGCGTACGCCACCCGCGAGGCCGTCGAACGGACCGTAGCGACCGGGCGCGCACACTACTACTCCCGGTCGCGCGAGGAGCTCTGGGAGAAGGGCGCCACGAGCGGCAACACACAAGCTGTCGACGCGGTCCGCGTGGACTGTGACGGCGACACTCTGCTCTACCGCGTCCACCAGGACGGCGGCGCCTGTCACACCGGCCACGAGTCCTGTTTCTACCGCCGTGTCGACACGGACGCCACCGACACGGACGACGACACCGACACGGACGACGCCACCGACACGGACGACGACACCGACACGGACGACGACACCGACGAGCACGAACTCGAACTCGCGGTGACCGCCGACGGTGACCGCGTGTTCGACCCCGACGAGGTGTACTGATGGTCGACGACCCAGTCGAGACGGAGCTCGCGGTGCTCCAGGACGCCCGCGAGACGTACGAGGGTGCCGTCGCCGACGTCGAAGAGCACGGGCGGGCTCGGTTAGAGACTGTCGCCGAAGCCCTCCGACACGCCCGCCGACTGCTCGACCGGTACGAGGGCGACGCCACCGGCACCGGCGACTTCCAGGCGTACGTCGAGTTCCAAGGCGAGTTCGAGACGCTCGTGGAGGACCTACCCGACGACGTCCCCGGCCGCGACGCCTTCGAGCGCGCCAACGAGATCGTCGACCAACGGCGGCTCTCCGAGGACGACTTCGACCGCGCCCGCGAGACGCTGTCGGAGCTGGACGACCTCGCCGACCGCCTGTCCGCCCGTGACGACGCCGTGACGGAGCTGGAACACGCCCGCCGGGACGCCAATCGTCGACTGGACGAGATCGACGACCGGATCGAGGAGCTCGAACGGCTCCAACGGTTCGGCGACGCCGACCTGTCGGCGCCGACGGCGGAGCTGCGCGAACCCGTCTCCGCGTACGACGACGCCGTCCGCGAGGCGTTCGAGACGTTCCGGCGCGAGGCGCCGGCGCGCGAGCTCCTCTCCGTCGTCGCCGACACGACCCACTACCCGCTCGTGGAGTTCCAGTCGCCGCCCTCGGACCTCCGGTCGTACCTCGCAGACACCCCCGTCGGCGAGGAGTCCGTGACGACGCTGCTGGAGTACGAGTCGTACTCCGCCTCGAAGCTCGACCACTACGTCTCGGACGCCAGCGCGTTCCAGCGCGCGGTCGGCGTCCACCGCGGCTACCTCGACCGTCTCGGGCCGGAGCCGTTGGTCGTGGGCTGGCCGCCGCCGGCCCCGGGCGTGCTGCGTGCCCGCGGCGAAGAACTCGTCTCCGTCACCGCGAAGTTCGCCGACGAGTCCGTCGTCGCCCGGGCCAGACAGCTCCCGCGGCTGGCGCGCCGCGACGACTACGACCGGCTCCGGACGACCGCTCGCGCGGCCACGGAGCTGACGGACGACCAACGCGACCGGCTGGCGTCCGGCGAGATCGACCGGGAGCTGTCGGCACTGCGAGACGGCAGAAGACGACTGTCGGCGGCGCTGGAACGACGACTGCTGGACTAGGCAGTCGGCTCCGGCGTCGGCTGAGAGCGCTGGAGAATACAGTCCGCCTCCCACTCGTGTCGCTCCACGATCAGCTCGCGGCCGCGCTCCGTCAGCGCGTAGGTGTTCTTCCGCTCGCCGTGGGGGCGCTTGTCCAGGAACCCTCGGTCTGCCAGGTCGTCCAAGTTGGGGTACAGCCGACCGTGGTTCACCTCCGTCCCGTAGTACTCCGAGAGCTCGTCCCGGATCGCCAGCCCGTACGGCTCACCCAGCGACGCTACGGTGTACAGAACGTCCCGCTGGAATGCGCTCAGGTCGTCCATCAGACGGACACAGTACATCGACCGTTATAGACGAACCGAAAGCTGAAACTCGAATTTCAGCGTCGTCCCTCCGCGAACCGGACTGAAATTGAACGTAACTTATCACTTTCGACGGTGACAGATAGCTTAGTCTGGTCGTGATTTTATACCACTGGAGCCAGCAACTGCCGACGATGGGACAGGGTGACTCCCCTGGGCCCGACGCCGCGGCGGCGTTCGGCACACTGGCCAGTGAGACACGGCTGGCGATCTTAGAGACGCTCCACGACGCGCTCCGGGACCACGAGGGTCCGGGCCAGCCGGCGGTGCCGTACGCGGAGCTGCGCCGCCGGGTCGGCGTCGAGGACAGCGGGAAGTTCAACTACCACCTGACGGAGTTGACCGACGACTTCGTCCAGAAGCGAGAGGGAGGGTACGTGCTCACGCAGGTCGGTCGGACGGCCGCCGAGACAGTCTGGCGCAGCTTCGACCTGGGCGACCCCGGTTTCGACGAGACGAGCGTCGACGAGGACTGCCCCCGGTGTGGCAGCGGGCTCGTCGCCGCGTACGCCGACGGCCACGTCACGACTCGGTGTCGGGCGTGTAGCGGACTGCTGGGCGTCGACGGGCTGCGGCCGGGGACCGTCTCGCGGCTCCCGTTCCCGCCCGCGGGTGTGCCCGACCACTCGCCGACGGCGCTCGTCCACGCGGCTCACCGCCGGCTGTGTCGTCACCTCCTGTCGATGCGTGACGGGGTCTGCCCGCGGTGTGGCGGCGCGACGGAGGTACGACTGTCTGTCTGTGCGGACCACGGAGAGGGGCTGTGCCGAGCCTGCGGGACGACGCTGCCGGCCGTCGCCGACACGACCTGCCTGCGATGTGGCTACGGCAGACTCGCGCCGCCGGCGCTGGCGGCGGTCGACACTCCCGGTCGACCGTTGGACGGTGAGACTGCGTGGGACCAGTTCGCGGCGGCAGCGTCGGCGTCACACGACCCACGCCCCGAGCAGCCGACGGTCCGGATCAGTCTCGGCGGACGGACTCTCGTCGTCGACGACACGCTGTCCGTCCGGGTCGAGTGAGTCGTCTCACTCGCGGCCGTTCTCGACGGCCAGCCCGACGCTGTCGCCGCCGACGTGGACGCCCGCGGCACACACCTCGTGCTCGAACGAGAGCTGGTAGGCCGTCTTCGCGGCCGCGCTGGCGGTCGTCGGCGTGAACTCGTGGGGTTCGGGACTGTTCCGCTCGTAGGTGGCGACGAGGTGTGGCTCCGTCACCTCGCGGACGAGCAACGCGTCCCGACGGACGACACCCAGCGTCGCGGTGTCCTCGCGGACGACCGCGGCGATCCGGGGGGTGTCGTAGTCGTCTTTCTCGTAGTCCAGGCTGTGGAGCGCCTCGACGAGCGCGTCCCGGGCGGGGTAGCCCCGGTCGTACTTCTCGACGACGGGGTCGACGTGCGAGCCGTTGCCGATCACGGCGCCGCGTCGCGGCCCGTCGCCGACGGTCCGGGCGCAGTTGTACGACACGTACGGGTTGTCCGTGGGCTCGGCGTCGTCCGTCGGGACGACGGTGAGAGTGTCGTCGTCCCGACGCACGACCTCTCGGTTCGGGAACGACCGGGAGGAGACGCGGTACGCGCCGATGTCCGGGCCGGCGACCAACAGGCGTCCAACGTACATACCCGGTGGGTCACCGGCGGCGGTGTTAGTGGTGTCGGTCGGCTCCACCGCCGACAACGACTAAGCCGTTGGCCGTCCCACTCGCGGGTATGCCAGACGCCTGTGACGACTGTGGCGAGGGGGTCGAGAACGCACTGGCCCGCACCGTGCGCCTGTCCGTGGACGGGACGACCGTCGACGAACAACGCCGGTGTCCGGGCTGTTTCGCCGACTGGATCGACCGCTACGAGACGGAGATGAAGCCCGCCGAGCCGCCGACTGTCGACGGCGACGAGGACATTATCGTCGACTGACGAGCGGCGGCTCAGAGGTCGACCGAACAGGTCGTCCCGACGGCGAGCCCGTCCGCCTCGACGTGGGCCGCGAGACAGCCGTAGTTGCAGTACGGCGTCGCCGTCGCCTCGGGCTCTCCCTCGGACACGTACACCGGGTCGTGCGCCTCGACTTCACAGCCGCAGTACGCGCAGTCGGTCACGTCCGGAGGTACGGGCGCGCCCCAGTTGAGCCCGACGGTGAACATTCACGGACAATCGTTAAGTACTGGCGGTGTGGTATCGATACACATGGAGCCACCCGGGAGCCGCGAGTTCGACCACCGTGGGCGGAAGGACATCTACCAGTACGTCGAGGGCAACGGCCAGGTACGCCCCAGAGACGTTCGGCGCGCGCTCGGGATGGAGAGCCGGGAGTTCGGCCACCACGTCGAACTGCTGCGACGCGACGGCCTGTTGGCGGAGACGGACGACGGTCGCCTCCGGGTGGCGTACGCCGAGGTGGACGAGGAGACACACGACGGCGGCGAGGTGTCGTTCACCGTGCGCGGCGCCCGACAGGCCGACATCTCCGGACTCGTCGGGCTCATCCGGACGGCCGTCGACGAGGACTACGTCGTCGCCGAGAGCGTCGCGGACGTGTTGGACCACGAACAGGTGTTGCTCCGCAACAACGACTTGGAGTCGCGGGTGTTCTTCGTCGCCTGCGTGGAAGACGACGTGGTCGGCTGGGTCCACGTCACGAGTCCGGAGCTGGAGAAGCTGGCTCACACCGCAGAGCTGACCGTCGGGGTGTTGGAGGGGTACCGCGGCCACGGCATCGGCGCCGCTCTGCTGGACCGTGGCGTCGCCTGGAGCTACGACCAGGGGTACGAGAAGCTGTACAACAGCGTCCCGGCGACGAACGAACGGGCGATCTCGTTTCTCTCCGCTCACGGCTGGCGCGAGGAGGCCCGCCGCCCGGACCACTACCGGATCGACGGCGACGCCGTCGACGAGGTGATGATGGCCGTCGCCTTATAAGACGACGAGTAGGAATCCGACGAGCATCCCGCCGGTCAGGAGCGCCTGGACGAGGTTCGACGCCAGCATCCCCGCGGTCGTGTACAGCGCCGTCCGCAGGCTCTCCTCGGGGTCCTCCGAGCCCCGTAGCTCCGCCAGGAACACCACGCCCGCGACACCGACCAACACGCCGACCGGGCCGGCGACGAACAACAGCGCCACGCCGGCGACGCCCGCGAGGAGCGTCGTCGACCGGGCGGCGCCGCTCACCTCCGCCGCGAGCGCTCCCCCGAGCCAGTCTACCGCCAGCGTGGTGAGTCCGACGAGCGTCAGTGCCGCGAGCGCAATCGTCCCCGGCTCGGTGAAGCCCGTGTGCCACCAGTAGAGGTAGACGCCCGACAGCGACAGCAACGCTCCGGGCGCCATCGGCACCAAGCTGCCGACGACACCGGCCGCGACGAGCGCGACCGCGAGCAGTCCGACGAGGTCGAGTCCGAACACACCACCCTTCCGTCGTGGACGGATTTCAGCTTGTGGGCTGGCGTGGGTTCTGTATCGCAGATAGTAGTTTACGGACCGGTGGTGGGGCGGCGACGGGTCCCGCTCGCGTCGTTCACGATTGTTCCGATGGAGTTTCAAGACGGCCGACCCAGTCGAACGTATGAGCGACGAGGTTCGTGTCGGAGTCTTGAGCCTCCACAACAGCAAGGAGACGAAGGCGATCTGCAACGCGGTCGCGGACCTGGGTCACGAGCCGCTGTGGCTGCGGGCGGAGAACCTCCGGATCGAGGCGGGCTACGGCGCCGTGTCCGTCGAGCCGGAGCCGGACGTCGTGATCAACCGACTGCTACTGCCCTCGGCGGACCAGCCGCTGACGGAACTGGGGCTGGCGGGTGTGTTCGACGCCGTCGACGCCCCGGTGTGTAACACGGCGTCGGCGACCGCGGTCGCGGTCCACAAGTTCGCGGCGATGGCACGACTGGCCGCCGAGGGGGTGCCGGTACCGCCGTCGACGCTGGCGATCGGCGCCCACCGTCTCGAACGAGAGACCCCGCCGAAAGACCCCGCAGACGACGGGCTCCCGCCGGTGTCGGAGACGGCCGGTCCGGGGACCCGAGTGTTCAAACGCCCCATCGGCACCCACGGCGACGAGACACGGCTGTTGGAGCCCGGCGGCTACGCCCCGCAGTTGGCCGACGAGTCACAGGGGATCGTCCAGGGGATGGTCGAGAGCCCGACGGACGACCACGAGGACGTGCGGATCTACGTCGTCGGCGGCGAAGCCGTCGGCGCGATGCGGCGGTACGCCCCGGACGACGACTGGCGGACGAACGTCGCCCGCGGCGGGCGGGTGCGGGACGCCACCCCCGACGTGCCCAGCGAGGTGATGGACCTCGCCGTCGACGCGGCCGAGGCGTTGGATCTGGACTACGCCGGCGTCGACGTGATCGAGGGGGTCGACGGCTGGTACGTCCTGGAGGTGAACGTCACGGCGGGGTTCAAGGGGTTCTTCGAGGCGACCGGGACGAGCCCGGCGCCTCACATCGCCGCCCACGCCATCCGGCGGGTCGACGGGACGGTCGACCCCACCACCGTCCAGGAGCTGTCGACGGAGCTGGACGACAGCGTGCCGGCGTGTCGGCCCCAGTTGCAGTCCAGTCCAGAGCCCGACGACTCCACCCTCGGCTACACGACGGAGGTGCGAGTCACCGGCCAGCACGGTGCCGAGACGGTGGTCGCCAAGGCCGACACCGGGGCGACGCGGACGAGCATCGATCTGGGCCTGGCGAGCCAGATCGGCGCCGGCCCCATCGACGACACCGCGAACGTGAAAGGCGACGGCAGCAACCGCCCGGTCGTCCCGGTCGGGATTCGGCTGGGCGACTACACCCACGAGATCCAGGCGAACGTCCGCGACCGGTCGCACCTCTCACACGAGGTGTTGCTCGGCCGCGACGTGTTGGACGACTACAGCGTCCGGGTGTCCCGCCGCCACGACGACGACGGCGACGACTTCGAGGGGTACGTCGACGGGAAAGACCGGTACGACGAGGAGTGAAGAGACGGGGCGACTTCGTAGTCAGTGATCGTCGACTCGACCGACTGGCTCTATCACTCTATCTCGGAACTCGTCTTTGTGGTCCGAACTGCCGGCGCCGTCGCACGGAAGACACGACCACCCTTCGCAATCTCTGCTACTTCTTCTCGCTCGATTTCGTCGTTACCGATCTTCTCTGCGAATCCGTTCTCGACGAGCCATCTAGTGTACCCTGCGTCGCCCGGCTGGGGTCGTGACTGGCTTGACGAGGTCCCGCTGGTGGTGGTCGTGAGTCCGTCTGGTACCGCGTCGACAGCCACGTTGAACTCGTTCCTGGTGCCCCCGTAACGGTCGTAGCTCGTCTCGTCTCTGAAGGTAACGTTTGCTGTCTCGTTGCCGTTCACCCCCTTCGTGGTGCTGACCTTCTACTCACTTCGTCGGAGATTCGATCCTCGTCTGGTGTACGTGTCCGTATCAGAGACAGAAACAGAGACGAAGTACCAATCTCGCGTCGAGACCGATGGCCAATCTGCCGACGTCTAGGGTGAACGGTCTGTACACCGGCCGGAGTATATCGCCACCCCTCTGTCGGGTGAGCCAAACCGGCCTATCTTGACGACGAGGCTCTCACACTCGTCGCGGCTGGGAAGGTCGTAAGACTGTGTGCTCGACTGACCACGTAGCGAACACTCGAACGTCCCGCCACTCGGGGCGTCGATGTCGCGCCCGATCACTGCTCGTGTCGCGTCTCTCGCCTCGCCCGCCCCGACTGTGATCGTCTGCTCTCTCACAACCTTCTGGTCCCGCGTGACGAGCCGCACGTCCACCTCGTGCGACTGATCGTGGTAATTGGCGACGATCGCGGACCCTACCGTCGGCGCTCCGCTCTCTCGAATCTCCGACCCGAGACAACCGCATGCTACGACTGTGAAACCGGTAGATAGAACCCTCCGTCTCGTTTTCCTCATCGTCAGCAAGACCGTTTGATACCGTATAAGTCTTCACCTAATCTGCACTATGACACATCTGATAACGGAAGTCCCCGACAGTCGTCTCCTCGAGTGAAGTTGAGGTGTCGAAGTCCGGGGTGATGGCTCCACACCAATTATCACTCCCAACGGTGTACGTGACTGATAGATGCCATCCATCGACGAGAAGCGCGTGTACGGCGCCGCCGCGGGGGCGACCCGGGCGTTGGTCGCCTCGACGGTCGGCGTCGTGAGCGTCGGCGTCTCCGACGACATCGTCGGGGAGTTCGGGATCGACGGGGGTTGTGTCGCCCGCGATCTGGCGGTCTCGGGCGACGTGCTCGCGGTTGCGACGGACGACGACGTGCTCGTCGGCGACTACGAGTCGACGGACCACGGCCCGGCGACGACCGTCGCCGTCGGCGACACGGTGACCGCGGTCGCGCCGGACGGCACCGTCTCCCGGCTCGCAGACGACGGCTGGGAGCCGCTGGGGACGGTCGCGTCGCCGGCCGTCGCAGACGGCCCGTTCGTCGGCGGCGAAGACGGCGTCGTCCGCGTCGACGACGACGGCCTCTCGCCGGTCGGCCTCGCCGACGTACGCGACCTGGCGGCGACGCCGGTGCCGTACGCTGCGACGGACGACGGGCTCTACCGACTCGGCAACGGCTGGCGGCGGGTCCGCGAGGGGTCGTTCCGCGCGGTCACGGCGACCGAGGAGACGGTCGCGGCCGCGACCGCCGAGGGCGTCGTCACCCGCGGCGGGCCGTGGGGCGACGACTGGCGGGAACACCGGGAGTCGAGTGTGGTCGCGCTGGCGGCGTTCGACGACAGTCTGTTCGGGCTGACCGGCGACGGCCGGCTCCGGGTCACCGTCGGCGACGGCTGGCGCGGCCGGACGCTGGGCGTGCCGGAGCCGGCCGCGGTCGCCGTCACGGGCCGGGCCGTCCGCCCGGAGTAGCAAGAGGTTTTCCGGTGCGTGTGAATACCCCCGCGTATGATCGTTCCAGGGTCCGCGTCACAGTCGCTCGCGGCCGCGCTCGCCGCGGAGACGGGCCAGCCGCTGGCGACGCCGACGTTCGACCGCTTCCCGGACGGGGAGACGTGCGCCGCCGTCCCGGGATTCGACGCCGAGACCGCGACCGTCGTCGCCGCTACCACTTCGAACGACGCCTTCGTCGAACTGCTCCAGCTCCAGGACGCCGTCCGCGAGGCGGGCGCGACGCAGGTGACGACCGTCGTCCCGTACATGGGGTACGCCCGTCAGGACGAGTCGTTCGGCGACGGCCAGCCGGTCTCCGCCCGAGCGGTCGCGCGGGCCGTCTCTGCCGGCACGGACCGAGTCGTCCTCGTCGACCCTCACGAGCCCGCCGTCACCGACTTCTACGACGTGGCGACGACCACCGTCTCCGCCGCCCCGCGGCTGGCCGAACCGTTGGGAGACCTGACGGAGCCCGTCTTCCTCGCGCCCGACGAGAGCGCCGTCGACTTAGCGGCGTGCGTCCGAGACGCCCACGGCCACGGGACGACGGACTTCTGCCGGAAACAACGCGACTACGACACCGGCGAGGTGACGGTGGAGCCGGGCGAGACCGACCCCGCCGGCCGCGACGTGGTGATCGTCGACGACATCGTCGCCACCGGCTCCACCGTCGCCGAGGCCGTCCGGGCGCTCACCGCGAGCGACCCCGGGCCCGGTCGGGTCGTCGCCGCCTGCGTCCACCCGATGCTCGTCGGCAACGCCCGGACGAAACTGGCCGCCGCCGGCGTCGACCGCGTCGTCGCCACCGACACCATCGAGTGTGCGACGACGACGGTCAGTGCTGCGCCGGCGATCGCAGAGGGGCTACGATCAGTCCGCTAACGGCACGGCGTCGCTCCCGGCGGTGATCTCGTCGTAGACGGCGGCGTCGCCGGTGACGAACTCGCCGTCCCGCCGCAGCACCTCCACGTCGGTCAGCGCGTCCAGCTTCTCTCTCACCACGAGTGGATCGACGTCGTCTCCCCACTCCGTCGCCAGATTCTGTCGGACGGCGTCCGTGTCGAGCCGGAGCCCCGGATCGTCCCGCTGGAGCGCGGTGAAGTAGTAGGCGTTCGCGTACTTCGGGAAGTGACTCAACATCCGGAGGTCCAACTCCTCCCGGAGAACGTGGTAGGCGTCGGCGATGATCTGACCGACGATCTGGCGCTCGTACGTGTCACGGTCCAGTCCGACCGCGTCGACCGCCTCCATCTTCTCACCGGGGTAGACGACGCCGTCGTCGAGTCTGACGAAATCGAAGTCCGACAGGACACCGAGGTACGCCTCCGTATTGGCCTCTCCCTGGATGTCGTCGAGCCGGTCGACCGTGATCGAAGATTCTCGCCGCAGGAACCGCACGATCTGGACGATGGAGTTGAGTTGGTTCCTGACGGGCTGGAGCCGGTACACCTGCTCGAAGATCGCCCGTGCAGTCGACCAGTTGAGCCGATCGAGCAGCTCTGCCCGTCGCTGCTCGAACTCGCCGGTGAACTCCTCACGGTCGGGAAGCCGCACGGAGTAGTAACCCTGCCCGGTCGGGTTCGCGCGAAGTGTCGTCACTTCGCCGACATTGACGAACTTCATAACCCTGTCGCCGTCGCGGCTGTCGCTCACGTCCCGCGGGTACGCCACCCCGAGGTGGAGCAGGACGGTCCCGTCTGCGGTCTCCCCGTGGTTGTGGACAAACAGACCACGTCCGTACCGCCGGCGGAGCCGTCGCTCGACGGCGTCGAGCACCGAGTCGTCCGTGCCCTCGAACACCAAGTGTTCGTTCCGGACAGCCACGGAGTCGTCGATCATCGGTTCTCACTCTCCGACTCCGCCACCTGGCCCAAAGTGCGTTGCGGCTCTCGCTGTACCCACATGGTCCACTGCGGCTCCGCCTCCGTTCACCACTGGAAGAACTGTGACTTCTGGAGCCGCGACGGAGGTGCACCACCGTTCTCGGGCGTCGTGTAGAAGTCTTCGTACGGATCGAAGAACTGGACCTCGTCGTGGTTGACGGTGAACACGACGACTGTGTGTGGAATCGCCCTGCCGTACATCCCTGCTTGAACGTCGTACTCTTCGACGTGGTGAAGGTACGACTCGGAGAGTTCGGCGATCGGGAGCGAGCAGTCTTCGGCCTCGATGATGTCGTTCAACCTCGACTTTCCGATCTCAGTTTCGACGTGACCCCGGTACCCGTAGTCCTCAATTTCGGTGTCGAGTGCATCTGGGAGTGGCTCTGCGATGGCCCCTACCCCCGGTTGATAGTCGCAGATGTCTTTGATCGTCTCGTGGTCGAGCGCCAGGTCCGGTACCTCGTGTCTACGCGCCAAGTCGGCCAAAACGTTCTGAATCGCCCGCGTGAGGCAGGTGTTCTCTGACTGCCGAGGCGCGAACTCGCTCACCCGCGACTGATACGACCGAGTGTCCTCTGATCCGATAGTCAAATTTAGATCTCTAGTCACCGCTAGCCGAGTGCCAGAACTTGTTTGTTTCGGCTACACCAGACGGTCTGAATGCGAGGTGTCGCCGTTGGGTCGAAGTCGTTCGGTGGTTCGGTTCGATCAACTACGACCCCGCCTACCGAGTGAGCGTCGAAGAGCAGTTCCTACCACAGCCGTAGATTCAAGCCCACGCCCGCACACCGACCACGCATGAGCACGGACTGCCCCTTCTGTGGGATCGTCGCCGGGGAGATTCCCGGTCGGATCGTCGGCGAGAACGACCACGCGGTCGCGTTTCTGGACGCCAATCCGATGGCACCCGGGCACACGCTCGTCGTCCCCCGCGAGCACCGCGAGCGGCTGGCGGACGCGACGGAGACGGAGGTGACGGCGGTGTTCTCGCTGCTGCACGAGCTCGCGCCGGAGATCGAGACGACCGTCGACGCGGACGGCGCCACGGTCGGCCTCAACGACGGGTCGACGGCCGGCCAGGAGGTGCCCCACACCCACGCGCACGTCATCCCGCGGTTCGACGGCGACGGCGGCGGGTCGATCCACGTCGCCGCTGGCTCCCCGGCGGACCTGTCGGACGCGGAGCTAGACGAGATTGCAGACGAGGTCACAGCCGACGGCGGCGACTGAACTCACGATCTCGAGACGCCGCGCCCACCCGAGTGCCCGGGCGACCGACCGACCGGGCGAACCCTCTTGTACGGAGCCGAGCCAGACGACCCGTGACAGAACACGTCGCGTTCGTCGGCACCGCCGGCGGCGTCGGGACGACACGCACCGTAGTCGAGACGGCGGCGGCGCTGGCGCGAGACGGCCGTCGGGTCCACGTTCTCGACGCCGCCTACGCCACCCAGGGGCTCTCGGAGTACGTCGACGGTCGGATCGACCCGGACGTGACGGCCGTCTGTCTGGACGAGGGCTCGCTGCCGGCCGCGAGCCACCGGCTCGACTTCGGCACGGCCGGCGAGGCCGTCGTCACGCCCGCTCGGGCGCCGTTCGAGCGGGTGGCCCGCGCGAAGGCGACGGAGCCGGCAAGACGGCTCGGCGACCTCTGTTCCGAGGCCGCCGCGAGCGCCGACCACGTCCTCGTCGACGTGCCGCCCGTCGCGGCCAACCAACACGTCGCCGCCGTCCGGGCGGCAGACCGAATCGTCGCCGTCGCCACGGCCGACGGCGGCGACGCGCTCCGTCGAACCGTCGACACCCTCGCGGACCTCGACGCCGGGGTCGACGCGGTCGTCTCCACCCGAGGTGAACTGGCCGCGGCCGACGCCCCCCATCCGCCGGCGCCGGCGCCGGACGAACCCCCGGCGGCACTGGGTGACGACCACGACGCCGCGGCCGTCCTCGCAGCGACCGAGACCGTTCTGGAGGCGGAGCTCGACGTCCAACCGCCGGAGGCGGGCCCGCTGGACCGCCTCCGGAACCGACTGCGAGACGGCGAGCCGACGCTGTCGTCGTCGTGACCACCCAGTTACTCCCCGCAAACGGTCCGATCTGTCGGACGGCTGTAGCTTCCGCACACCAGGAATTCAAGTAAGATAACGAGGCGCAGTTTGAGGCGTGAGTACGGTATCAGAGGCTTGCCCGGAGTGTGACGCACGACTGACAGCAACAGGCGACGAGACCGTCTGCAGCGAGTGTGGACTGGTCGTCCGTGCCGATCGGATCGACCACGGTCCGGAGTGGCGACACTTCGACGACGACGGGACGGACCCCAGACGGACGGGGGCGCCGCTCACCCGGTCGCGCCACGACCGCGGACTGTCGACGGAGATCGGCTCGACCCGCCAGACCGGCCGTAAACGCCGGCAGTGGGCTCGGCTCCGTCGACAGCACACTCGCGCGCGGATCCCGACGAAGCGCGAGCGCAACCAGGTGTACGCCTTCACGGAGATCAGACGGCTCGCCGGCCAGGAGTCGCTCGGCGACCGGGTCCGCGATCACGCCTGCACGCTGTTCAGAGAGGCACAGGACGCCAACCTGATCCAGGGGCGGTCGTTGGAGGGGTTCGCGGCCGCGACCGTCTACGTCGCCTGTCGCGTCGCCGGCGTCGCCCGAACTCGCTCGGAGATCGTCGCCGCGGCGAAGGCGACCCGAGCGGAGCTGACGGCCGCCTTCGACGCGATGAACCGCGAACTGGGGCTGCCGGTCGGGCCGGTAGACCCGGCCGAGTACGTTCCCCGGTTCGTCTCCCAACTCGGGCTGTCGACGGCGACAGAACGTCGCGCTCGCGAGTACGTCGAACAGGCACACGACCGTGGACTGGTCGCCGGCCGCAACCCGGCCGGCGTCGCCGCGGCCTGCGTGTACGCTGCCGGCCTGGAGACTGGCGCCGACTGCACGCAGCGTGACGCCGCCGCGATCGCGGACGTGACCGCCGTGACGATCAGAAACACCTACTCGAAGCTGGAGTGAGCCGCCGGGGTCACTCGACCCCGTCGTAGTACGGCCGACACGCCCGGAGACTCGTCGCCAGTTCTCGCACCGCGGCGGCGGCGTCCGTCTCGGGCGCCCGCTCTGTGACCGGCCGTGACGACTCCCCGTCGAGCGTCGTCGCCAGCGCCGGTGTCTCCGGGACTGGCGTCACCGGGGCGGCGAGTGTCGCCCGGACGACGGCCGTCGGCGGGTCCTCACCCACCCGAGCGAGCGCGACGGCGACCAGTTCTGCCGCCAGGTCGCGCGCGACCGCTCGGGTCCGGACGGCGTCCGCCAGCGCCCACCGCCGCGGCGAGGCGACGAGCAGACAGACGTCCGCCAACGCCAACGGGACGCCGGTGTCGGCCCGCAACCCGGTCGGACAGTCGACGACGGCGTCTCGGTCGCCGGCGGCCCGTCGAACGGCGTCTTCGAGCCGCCCGAGGTCGGCCGCTCGCGCCCCGGCGAGCGACCGACCACACGCCAACACCGACACCGGGCCGCCACGCACCGCCTCCCGCGGCGCCGCCCGCCCGGCCAACACGTCGTGGAGGTCCGGCCCGCGACCGCGGGGCAGGTCGCCGACTGCCAGGTCGGCGTCGACTGCGAGTGCGTCCAGTGCCCCGGCGAGTTCGTACGCCAGCGTCGACTTCCCGACGCCACCCTTCCCGCCGCAGACGGCGACGATCACGACAGGCGCCGAAGACTGTCGACCGGTACCGTCGCCTCCGCCGCACGGTCGGCCAACTCCTCGGCCCGCCGGGCGAGTATCCGCAGCGCGGTCTCGTCGCGCGCGACGGCCTGTTCCAGCGTCGCCGGCGTGTGGTGGGTGTCCCGCAGCGCCGCCGTCGCCTCGGGGACGCCCGCCTCGGTCGCCGCCGCACGCTCGACCCGTTCGGCTGCCGCCTCCAGGTACGCCGCGACCGCCGTCGGTACCGCCCCGTCCGCGAACGGCTCCTCGGCGGGCACCGGCGGCGCTCGGCCGTCGTCTGCCGCCGTGCCGCCGTCCACTGCGACCGAGGCCGCCGCCGCGTCGACTGCGGCGGGTCCCGTCGACTCGCCGACCGCGACGGACGCCGTCGCACCGTCGACGACCGCCCGCGGCGGCGCCCAGTCGTCCAACTCCCGGCGGGCGTGTCGCACCCGGTCGCCGTCGCCCGACAGCGTCGCCGGGTCGCCGACCGCCGCCACCTCGGCCGGCTCCGTCGGCCGTTCGTCGCCCACCGGGCTGGCGTAGCCGACCGCGCGGCTGGCGTACGCCGGCAACACCGTCGTGTAGCTGCCGTCCGTCCACCCCCGCTCCGGGACACCGTCGCGCCGCGGCGGCAGTGTCGCGCCCGGGAGCCTGTCCCGGAGTCTGACTGCCCGTACCGTCCCCGTCCGGTTGTGGAGACGACAGGTGACGAGCGCCATCCCGCGGAGAACCGTCGCGTCGGCTTCCAGTTCGACCGCCCTCTCTCCTACCGTCGTGTCGTCGGCTGTTGTACGTCCGCCCGTGCTGTCGTCGGCTGCTGTGTGTCCGCCCGTGCTGTCGTCGGCTGCTGTACGCCAGTTCGTGCTGTCGTCGCTGTGTCGCACGCCGCGTGTGGCCGCGTCACCGGTGATAAGTTGCCGGGCGCGTCTGGCTCACACCAGTTTGATGTGGTCGCCGTCCGGGAGGTACACGTCGCCCCGAGTCTTCAGCTTCTCCAACTCTTTTTCTACCTTCGACTCCTCCATCCCCACCTCGTCGGCCCGTTCCATCACCCGGTCCCGGGGGGCACCCGGCTCGTCTTCGTACTCGTCGTCCACCTCGCGGAGGAGATCTTTGAGGTTCTTGATCCGGTCGCGCTGTGTCTTCGAGGTGCCCGTCTCCACCACGTCGGCGTCGAACTCCCCGGTCTCCGGATCGACGCCGATGTCCTGGAGACACGACCGGACGATGTCGATCACCCGC
Source organism: Halobaculum sp. MBLA0143 (assembly GCF_041361465.1). Classification (NCBI taxonomy): domain Archaea; kingdom Methanobacteriati; phylum Methanobacteriota; class Halobacteria; order Halobacteriales; family Haloferacaceae; genus Halonovum; species Halonovum salinarum. Next base: position 2,693,208 of record NZ_JBGKAC010000001.1, on the reverse strand, counting down.
TCGGCGTCGTCTTCGGACACCTCGTCGGCCAGCCGTACGCGCGCCGACGCCTCCGCCAGCCTGACTGTCGCCTCCAGCTTCCGGGCCGTCACCGGCACCGGGGCGTCCTCGTCTGCCCCCTTCGCCCGGAGGTCGACGTAGAACTCCTGGATCGCGTCCCTGGCTGCGTCCGTCATCCGCGGGTAGCAGTTCCGCTTGGCGTACGCGACGTACTTCCGGAGCAGCTCCGCGTCCACGTCCGGCGCGACGTCTTCGGTCACGTTCTCCACCTCCTCGCTGGTCACCTCGCTGTTCGTCATCTCCGTCTGCTGGGTGCTCAGCTCCCCCGCGTAGTTCGTCTTCAGGATGTGGTCGGCCAGCTTCGCGTCGTGGTCCGGGTCCGGCTGGTCTGTCACCGTGAAGATCAGGTCGAACCGCGAGATCAACGCCGGCTCCAGGTCGATCTGCTCGCCGATCGGCTCGTACTGGTCGAACCGCCCGTACTTCGGGTTCGCCGCGCCGAGCAACGAACACCGAGACTTGAGTGTGGCGTTTATTCCGGCCTTACTGATGCTAATAGATTGTTGTTCCAATGCTTCGTGCATTGCTGATCTATCGTCCGCAGCCATTTTATCTAGCTCGTCGACGGCTGCAATTCCTTTGTCGGCGAGCACGAGCGCCCCCGCCTCCAGCGTCCACTGTTGGCCGTCGCCGAAGTCGTCGCGGACCGCCGCCGCGGTGTTGTGTGTCACGACACCGTTGGCGACGAAGTTGTTCGTCTCGGGCACCGTCAGGTCGTACAGCTCCTTTTCGCCAGTGTCGACGGCCGCGACGACCTCCTGCCACCGCAGGTCGGACTCGGCCACGGACTCGACGAGCGGCGCTGCCTCGCCGAGATCGAGATCCTGGCGCATCGAAATGGCACGCCCACGGTCGGGGTCGTCTCCTCCGACGACGACGTTGTGATACGATCCTGCGACTGGAACGTCGGCCGCCGCAAGCTGGCTTCCAATCGGGAGACGATCGTCTCGGTCTGTCGTCTGGGCGGCGATCCGACTGAGTGCAGCACGCTTTGCGTCCGAGCCGAACCCGATAGCCTCTGCGTACCGCTCGATGTCACTGCCGTACACCTCGACGTGGTACTGGACGTGATTCGACTCGATCGTCCGACCGTCTGCCAGCGTCGACTTCCCGCGACGGTCTCGCTCACGAACCCGCGCCTGCACCCCGTACGTCTGTAACATCGTGCGGACCTGACGCGCGAGTTTCTCGCTAATCGTCGAGAAGTGGATACTCGATCCACCGTTGTCTCGCTCGGAGATCGAGCCATCGGCGTCCATCAGTCCACGGAGGAATGCGTCGGTGTGCTCGGCCGTCGTCAACTGGCTGTCGAGCGACAGGTTGACCTTCGGTGTCGTCATCCCGATACTGTCGAACAGCCGGGCGACCGTGGCACTGTGAAGCCGAACAGACGGAACCCTTTCGCCTTGCCGCTCGATCTCGACGCGCTTGCCGAAGACGGACTCTATCAGCTCGATGGCACGTCGTAGCAACGCTTCGTCACCGTTCGAGATACGAATCATCCCCCTGTTGCCCCCTCGCCGGGACAGGGCGATGTCTCCGTCTCCGTACGTCAACCCGATAAGGTACATCAGATCGGAATCGAACTCCGTCGGAATTTCGACACTGTCCCCGTGACGGGGCATCGCCCGATCGGCGTCGATGTCGTCCCAGTCTGCGCTCGTCTCTGTGACGATTCGATCGAGGTACTCGACTGGGACGTGTCTGTTAGACAACGTATCGTAGACGAAGTCTTCAGACAGTTCCAGTCCGGCGGCTGCGTCTCGGAGCGTCCCGAACTGCTCGGTCAGTGCGTCTCGGAGGCGTTCCACAGAGTCGTCGGTTAGATCGAGCTTCTCGTTCGTGTACTCCACGTACTCGTCGACCGGTGGAGAAGATCGCTCGATCTCGTCGAACTTCGGCGTCGCAACGTGGTCTCCGGCGTCGACCTCCGAAATCGGCTTCCACTCGGGACCGTCGTCGCCACACGTCAGGACCGGCGTGTTTCGTGATGTCTCTAGCTCTGCTCCGGCCGCCGTCTCGATCCGCCGACACGGCTTCGGCGGCATCCGCCAGACGTGTGATGTCGAAGCGACTGTCGTCTCGCCGGCCGCCTCGTCGTACGTGTAGAGGTCGTACTCCCGCTCGACCGCTGTCTCTGTCTCGACCGACTCCGGAATCTCTGGAGCGACGAGATCGTCGATTCGTCTGATCCCGTCTGCGGTGTGGACGAGCGTGTCCCCAGTGACACACAGCCCCGCCGCGGACGACCCCTTCCCCGAGGTGTAGACGGACCGCGGCGCGATGTTCTGCGTGTACGAGAGCAGTTGGGACTTTCCTGTACCAGGATCACCTATTAATAACATGTGAAGATCGCCACGAATTCTAGACTCGTCCGGGAGGTGTTTCGTCACCCCGCCGAACAGTTGGAGGATGATGGCGAGCTTCTCCTGCTCGTAGCCGTAGATCGACGGCGCGACGGAGTCGACCATCCGTTCGTAGATGTTGGGGCTGTCCGCGAGTTCGAGGATCTCCGTCACGTCCTCGTCGGAGATCTCCATGTCCTCGAACTCCTCGTCTTCGATGGTGACAGCCACGCCGTCCATGTACAGGTCGAACAGGGCGGTCTTCTCGTTGCCGGAGGTCTGTTGTTCGATGTGGAGGACGCCGCCGACGCTGACGTGGTCACCTGGCGTCACCTGGCCACACACGTCGTCTTCCAGGTAGACGTCGATCGACTGTGGGGTCTCGCCGCCCCGCAGCCCCTCCGGCGACTCCTGCACCCGGATCGTCTGGGAGTCGACGAACTCCGACTGGTCGTGGTTGATCCGGAACGGCCCCTGTCGCTCACACCCCTGACACTCGTGTGGCTCCTGGAACCCCGAATCCGACTGCGGGATGTACGTCATCGTCCCACAGCGCTGGCACTCGAAGGCCGCCTCCACGATCTTCGGGCGCACGTCTGTCGCCTTCCGGACGATCCCCTGGACCGCCACCATCGACCCGATGTGGTCGTCGACGACCCGGATGTTCCGGATGTCGATCGTGCTGGCCGCCGGGAGCCCGTGGACCCTGACGTGTGCCTGCCCCAGCGACACGTCCGCCGGGAGGTCGTACGTCCGCAGCGCCTCCTCGGCGATCTCCCGCATGTCTTCGGGCTTGTTGAGGTAGCGCTCGGCCAACTCCGCGTCGAACCGGTAGAGATCGTCGTACGCGACGTACAACGACCGTTGCTCGTTGGGGTACCGCTGGGCCAGCTCCGCGATCTCCGACTCGTAGTACCGCCTGTAGAATCCTCGGAACTGCTCCAGTTCCTGACGCTCCACCTGACTCATCGTACACACTCTGGTGCGCGTCGGGCTAAAAGGAACGGGTCGAAACGGGGTGGGCCGACGAGGCTCTCCGAGGCGCGAGAGAGTCGCTGGCCCGAACGCTCTTGCGGCTCGGTATCCTCCCTTCGGACGTGACGACGAACTCCAGAGCGATCCAGCTCGACGACGACGTGTACGAGCGGTTGGCGGCCGAACGCCGCGACGACGAGTCGTTCTCGGAGACTGTCGACCGGCTCCTCGGCGACGGGGACTCTCTCGATCTTGACGCTGGGAGCATCCTCGACCTCTACGGCGAGCGCGCCGACCGCGGCACGGACGAACTCCGGGAAGCGATCGACGGTGCGAGTGAGCAGAACCGAGAGCGCGTCGACGAACTCCGCGACCGCGCTCGGAGTGACGGATGATCGTCGACACCTCGTACGTGTTCGATTTAGTTGACAGCGACTGCGCTGTGTTCGAGACCGGCAAAGAGTTTGGGAGGGTCTAAGACCGCTGAGGACACTGACGATAGTCGCTGTTGAGCTGTTCATCGGCTTGGATACTACGGATCATAAAAAGACCTGTGAGAATGAGAGTCCGAACTGCATGAGTGTAACAGTTGGTACACTGGTGTGCCAAAGAACTGCGTATTCCTACAAACTAACCTTGGAGCCGCAAGACAAATACCAGAAACAGTTCAGACCCTAGACCGAAACAAATCGTACAATGCCAGGGAGATCACCAATACCAACGACAGTGCCAACCGAAGCAGCTACGACCGGTCCCTCCGGCAGTATTATTGATGTACTTACGGTACTTGCGACCTTGGCCGCCGGTGGCATTGCAGTCTACGCAAGATACAGACTAAAAAAGTATAGAATAGAAAAAGGAATAAAATCGGAAATCGCACAAATGGAAGGGGTAAAAAGGTGCAAGAGTATGATGGAAGAGAGAGACAGATCTCCCACCGATACTGATCTTGAACCATCGGAACTTCCGCCGCCGCAGTCAATGCCAACAAACATATATGAAAGTAATACAGACAAAATAGGGATGATGTCTAATGTTGAACGGGTGATTTCATTCTACACAGAATTGCTAAGATATAAGGCTATAATAAAGCGAGTTAGGGAGGGTGAGGAGGTACCGAAAGCAGATCAAGAGGATCTATACGATCGCATTGGGTCCCTGGAAGACGAAAGGCAAGGCTTATTTGGCGACGGCTGGGTTGAAGAATACGTTGAATAGCAGACGTTAAGTTGCAGCGAGGACTACCAGAGCATGGTTGAGGATACCCAGAACAATATGAGCGAGCTTGATTTCATTGAGGCAAAAAACAGAGGATTCTCCTCTGCTAGAGACTTCTTTTCGTACATTGATGATGTTTCAGCACTTGACAGCTTTAACGGAAACACTAATATTGTCGCGTCGATTAATAACTACGGCGGCAGATCGCAGTTCTTTAATTCGCTAGACTCGCAGTTTGAAATACTTTGGTCCAATGATGACTTGCGCCTGATGGTCGCAAACACTGCAGGGAAAACGATCCCATACTATGTTTATTATGATGATCACTTCCCTGTGTTTTTAACCACTGCTAATATCACTGATGAAATGCCTCCAACCATTGAGAGGTTCCTAAGATCTGATAGACAATTGGGTCGATTCTGGATGTCAATGGAGCAAATGGACAAGCTACGCCTTCAGATGTCTCGCAAGTACTCTGGGCTCGTTATACCCTTCTTTACTGCTAAGTACACACAACACTCAGGGCAAGAGTCTCAGAGGCGGGCAGATATCAGCCGGACTATCTCCTACTGGGGTGATGATGGAAAGGAGTCGTACAAAGAAATGAGAGGAAAGTACGGGGTTGGCCCAACTAATATCAGATTTAGCCGCCCTGGTCACTTTAAATTCGGGGTTAAGTCTGAAGGTGTTTTCACACATATGGATGGACCAGTCGGCGAGATTTGGGAACTCTTGGAATCAGAAAAAAAGAGAAAGCAGCAAGTTAAAAGCGTGATCAACTCCGGAGGTACTGGTCAATCGAGTAGTAGAGTGTTTGAAGAAACGAAAGTATCTGCTAGTGAGCCATGGGCGGTGAAATTAAACAACGAAATCGGAGATCGTGACCTAAACGAATTTAAAAGCAGAGTAGAAGACGAAAAGTGGGAATTTGACCTATCCGAATACAGAACAAATACACACAGCTTTGAGGCAGAAGTTGTGGACAAAATATCATACGGGAGAACAGAGATGATTGGGAGCGGCGGAAGAATACGGATATTCCCTATAGATGGAAATGATATTGATCCACAAATACGAACGTATAATCTTGTACAAGATCATTTTGATTCAGACTGTAGTCCGGAGGTGGTCTGATGATATCTGTCCAAAAAGTCGACTGCGACAATAAAGAGAAGAAACTGAGCCCATCTGACTGGGAGAGCTTCTGTGAGCTGTATGAAAAAATGTACAAAAATACGCCGGATGAGTCAGTCAGAAAGGTTGTAAGATCAGAGGTCCGGGCTAAGGGTCCAAAGCATGAGGTATTTTCAGCTATTAAAGATGCTTTCATCCCCTCTAATAACGATACTAGACCGTATGAAGCGGCTTTTACTAACCCTCTTCACGAAGTGAAAAATAATAAAGCGGACTTACTTGTCGTTTCTGCAAAAAGGTATATAAATCTTTGCTTTGTCTTTTGTAAGCCGAACACAGATAACTACGAAAATTGGGCGATAGAAATAAATAGAGTAAAAAATCTCTTTGAAGAAAATAAAAATAAAATAAAAAAGCAGTTGGGGCACCAGTCAAAATCTGTGGCGGAAGTCCAATACGCGACAGTTCTACCGAAAGAAGATATTGCAGACATCGATCTTTCACCGGTTGTAAGGGCGATTAATGTCAGTAACTACTCCGTCTGGTCCGTTGATGATGACTACAAGCCCTCCGACAGCACTAGCGCAATGACTCAAGTTAAAATTGAAGACGGCAAAGTCGGTGATAGTAGACTGAGGTCTATTCTAAACTCAGGAATTGATTATAGAAATGCAAAAAACAACGATATAGTAGTCTCTCTCTTCACCTCCTCTCGTGTAGTGTTGAAAGAAATACTAATATCTATTATGTATAATAATTTGTCGACTGGTCAAGAGGAACCAAAAGAATTCGACAAGGCTCAGTTTATAAGCGAATTTGTATCGCTGTGTGAGGTTGGGGGATCAAAAGGAATAAAGAAAGAGAAGCTGAAGGACAGAGCTAAGGAACATCTGGAAAAAGGTGTGAATCTTGGGGTTATTGCAGACCAAGACTCGAAACTAAAGTCAAACAAAAGCTATCGGATAATGTACCAGGGAGATGGGCCTGGTCCAATAAGTGATATGATAAACAAAAAAGTAGTTAAAAGTAAGATTCCAATGAAGAAGGCAGAGATAGCGTATGATAAGGCACGACGTGAATTCTCTCCTTCCGATCCAGGCAACCCCAGCTTGGACGATTATAAATAGCTCTGGCAATTTAAACTGGTACGAAACTTTTAACTATTGATTTTATAAAATTCCTAAGAACTCGTATATAGAGTGGGACCGCCCGGATTCGAACCACGGTCACTCCGCTCACTCCGTTCGCTTCGTTCCCTGCTCCGAATCCGGACGGTCCATCTGCTCCTCACTTCGTTCGTCGCAGAGTGGGACCGCCCGGATTCGAACCGGGGTCACGGGCACCCAAGGCCCGGAGTATACCACTAACCCACGGTCCCGCAGACAACACTCCACCCAGCAGCCGTTAAAGCGTTTCGTCCCCACGACCCCGAGCCACCCGCTACCACGCTTCCCGGGAACGTTATCCGACAGCCACCACTACTACAGATCGATGATGGCGACGACACACGTCCTCGCGGGCGTGCTGGTGGGACTCGCGGCGGTCGCGGTCGCGCCGGTCGAGGCCGCGCCGGTCGTGATCGCGGCCGCGCTCGGGGGGCTCACCCCGGACTTCGACCTCCTCGGCGCGCACCGCCGCACCCTCCACTTCCCGGCGTACGGGACGGGCGCGGCGGCGTTGGCGACCGGGCTCGCCTGGGCCGTCCCGACGACCGCGACGGTCGCGCTCGCGGCGTTCCTCGTCGCGTTCGCCCTCCACGCCGTCAGCGACGCCTTCGGCGGCGGGCTCTCTCTGCGCCCGTGGGAGCCCAGCTCCGACCGCGGGGTGTACGAACACCTCCGAGGCCGGTGGCACCGCCCGCGACGGGTCGTCCGCTACGACGGCGCCCCCGAAGACGCCTTCCTCGGACTCGCGCTCGCGCTGCCGGCGTACGCCCTCTTGGGACCGACCGGGCGACTGGCCGTCCTCGGACTGCTCGTCGTCTCCGTCGTCTACACGGTCGGCCGGCGGACGCTGGTCGACGGCGGCGAGAGCCTGATGCGGTGGCTCCCCCCGGGAATCGCCCGCCGGCTCCCGGAGTCGTTGGTCGGCGACCTCCGGTAGTGGGAGTGTTCTACCGACTCCGCAGCGACGGGAGAAGCTATCAGTCTGGCCCGCCTACGTCGAGGTATGCGATACCTCGTGGCAACGGACGGATCCGACGCGAGCGAGGCGGCCGTGGATCACGCCTGCCGACTCGTCGAGCGAACGGGCGGGAGCGTCTCGCTGGTCCACGCAGTGAACCCGACCGTCTCCGCCGAGGGCGGATCACGACGGGACGGGGATCGACTGGTCCAGAGCGTCGCCGACGCCGAGGAGCGCGGCGAGCGACTGCTGACCGAGGGGGAACGGCGCGTCACGGACCGCGGCGTCGACGTGGCCGACACCCACCTCCTGTACGGTGAGCCGACGGAAGAGATTCCGGCACTGGCGGCCGAGGAGTCGTACGACGGGATCGTGGTCGGCCACCGCGGGCTGTCGGACCGTTACGAGCGGGTCCTCGGTAGCGTGGCCAAGGGGCTCGTCGGCCGGACGGATATTCCCGTCACGGTCGTCAGGGACGACTGAGCCGTGGCTGTCGTCTTCGTCTACGGGACGCTGACGGAGCCGGACCGGGTCGCCGAGGTCGTCGACTCGTTCGTGTTCGTCGGCCCGGCGGTGTTGACCGGTCTCCACGCGGTCGAAGGTGAGTACCCGACGCTGGCACCTGGTGGGTCGGTCGGTGGACGACTCCTCCGAACGGACGGCTACGCCGCGCTCGACGCCTACGAGCGTGTCGACGACGGACTCTACACCCGAGTGTCTGTCCCGACTGTCGAGGAGTTCGACGGCGAGACGGAGTCTGTCGCGGTCTACGTCGGCGACCCCGACCGACTCGGTGCCGACGCGACGTGGCCCGGCGACGGAGAGTTCCCCGAGCGAGTCGCTCGGTACGTCGCCGGTCGACCAGTCGAGATCACACGCGCCTGAGTGTGTCGACAGTCGACAGACCGCTTCGGAGTGTGGTACTCAGTCTACGGCCGCCGACGGACGGCACACAGCCGTCAGACAATCAGACTACCCCGTCGCAGTCGTGCGATTTCACTTTCACCCTACGGGGGTGAGGTTTAGGTAACTCCGGCCAAGTCGATGTAGTGCACGTCACACGCGTGTATCCCCGATCACGCCTCACCTCCCCCGGTGAGGTTCGTGACTGTCCGGAAAACCGACTACTGTCGACTGTGTCGAACGGAGCGGGCCCGACCGTCGTCAGTCACTCGTCTGGCTCGTCCCGTGCTCCGTGGCGTCGTCGTGTTCGAGTGCAGACTGGACCTCCTCCGTGATAGGGAACCGTGTTGGCATACTTCTACAGTTGTGCGTATCCGTATTGGAAGTAGACGCTAACAACTTAGATCGACCAGACTGAGGGTGTCTAATAGAACAGACTGACGCAGTCTCCCGAGCGTGCGGCCGGAGGAAAACCACTAACACCGGCCGTCGGGTCGGGTGAAGTGTGCTCACTCTCTCGGACGTCCACGCGGCCAGAGAGGCCGTCGACGAGGTTGCCAGGCAGACCCCGCTGGAACACTCCAACACCTTCTCGGAACAGACGAACGCCGAGATCCACCTGAAGCTGGAGAACCTCCAACGGACGGGGTCGTTCAAGATCCGTGGCGCGGCCAACCGGATCGCACAGCTCACCGACGCCGAGACAGAGGCCGGTGTGGTAACTGCGAGTGCCGGCAACCACGCACAGGGAGTGGCGCTCGCGGCCGAACGGGCCGGCGTGGACGCGAAGATCGTCATGCCACAGTACGCGCCGGTGTCGAAGGTGGACGCGACCAAGAGCTACGGCGCTCGGGTCGTCCTCCACGGCGCCGACTACGACGCGGCCCAGACCCGTGCCCACGAGATCGAACGCGAGGAGAGCCGCACGTACGTCCACGCTTTCGACGACGAGTTCGTGATGGCGGGTCAGGGCACGATCGGCCTAGAGATCGCCGAAGCGATCCCGCGCGTCGACACGGTCGTCGTCCCCATCGGCGGCGGCGGCCTGATCTCCGGTGTCGCCACGGCGCTGAAGGGTGAACTGGACGACGTGCGTGTCGTCGGTGTCCAGGCCAGCGGCGCAGACTCGGCGGCCCGGTCGCTGTCGAAGGGACGACGGACGGCGACGACCGGCGTCGACACGATCGCCGACGGAATCGCCGTCTCGGAGGTCGGCGAACGCACGTTCCCGGTGATTCGGGAACGGGTCGACGAGGTCGTCACCGTCTCCGACGAGGAGATCGCGCTCGCGCTCACGCTCCTGTTGGAACGGTCGAAGACGCTCGTGGAGGGCGCCGGGGCGGTGGCGTTGGCGGCCGTCCGCGAACGCGCCTTCGACTACGACGACGGCGAGGTGATCGTCCCGACGCTGTGTGGGGGCAACATCGACCTCAACCAGCTCACCACGGTCGTGATGCGCGGACTCGTCCAGATGGGTCGGTACCTCCGCATCCGAACGGAGCTGAAGGACCGACCGGGTGCCCTAGAGGGACTGATCGAACTCATCTCTACCAACGACGTGAACATCTACGCGATCCGCCACGACCGCACCTCCCGCGACATCGCGGTCAACGCCGCCGACGTGGTCTTAGACTTGGAGACCCGCGACGAAGACCACGGCGCGGCCTTAGTGGCTGCACTCGAAGAACACGGCTACGACGTGGAAGTGCTCGTCTGACGCTGGCGTAAATCTCATTTCGCTATATAGAATCGCACCCTCGTCCCGTTCCACCGCGATTTATGTTCACCGCGGGCGTGGCCTGCGCCGTGAAGCGAGTCGTATCCACCGACGACGCCCCCGCGGCGGTGGGCGCGTACAGTCAGGCGACGACGAACGGCGACCTCCTGTTCACGGCGGGACAGATTCCGCTGACGCCCGACGACGAGCTCCGGGCGGACGCACCCGTCGCCGAGCAGACGGAGCTCGCCTTGGACAACCTCACCGCGGTGCTCGCGGAGGCCGGCGCGGAGCCGACGGACGTGCTGAAGGTGACCGTGTTTCTCGACGACATCACCGACTTCGACGAGATGAACGAGACGTACGCGACCTACTTCGACGAGGAGCCGCCGGCGCGGTCGGCCGTCGAAGCGGGAGCGCTCCCGAAGGGGGTCGCCGTCGAGATCGAGGCGGTCGCTTCGCTGGAGTGACGCCGCGTCGGAGAGCCGCCCTCCTGTGGGGCGCAATCGGCGCGCTGTCGTTCCTCGTAGCCGCCCAGGGGTACGTGCTGTTGGTCGCCCGGCTTCCCGTCGGCACCCTCGGCCTCCTGGGAATCGGCCTGCTCGTCGGCGGGACGACGACAGCCGTCACCTACCGGCTGTCGGGACGGTTCGCACGGAAGGAACAGCGTTAAGACGCAGAAGGCGAGTAGTTCGGAACGGAGCCGGGATGGCCGAGTGGTAAGGCGCACGCCTGGAAAGCGTGTTCCTTCACGGGATCGGGGGTTCAAATCCCTCTCCCGGCGTTTTAGCAGTCTGAAGCTACAGGACTTATGATCATTCGTAGTTTGGCCGGCTTCTAGTGACTAACGACTCGTGAATAGCACATATAGTTGACAAATACCAACAGTGGCAAGTGCAATAGAGATGGAAGCGATAGCACTGCTTTTGGAGCTAGTGAGAGCAGCTATAGCTACAATAATTGCTGCTGATAGCAAAAGTGCCACTACTGAACTCCCGGATAAAAGGGATATAAAAAATACAAATGCTGAAAAGAGAATAAAGAACGCAACTAGTGCTGGCCCCAAATTAAAAACTGCTGAAATCGAATCTGGAATATACGCAGCAGAGATAACGAGCAGAAAAAAAGTGGTGGTAGTAGAAATGATGCTGTTGAACGCTTTGACCATGGGTACTAACATTGTCTGTGCAGATAAATATGCTTTGATAAAGAAGTCAATAAATAACTAACATAAAATAGGACAGTAGCAGCAGCATAGTGTGAGAACCAGAGAAAAGTTTACCAAGACAGAGAAGCATAGGTCGTATTATGACGGAAAAAAACTGGCAGTGATGTGAGCAGACGAGAAGCACTGCGTGCTGTTGGAGCTGGTATCGTAGGTACTGGCGGACTTTCGTCAGCTGCGTCTGCTGATTCAAACCGAGTCAGCGATGGCAAACAGGCTGAGGTTATCAGACATCTTCGAGAAGACTCAGAGGTGAATCGTCTCGTTGAATTTGCTCGCTCTCGCGGGTGGGACCCACAGTTCGCATCGACATCAGTGTTTGAGTTCGATGTGAACAATCTAGGAGCTTCGGAAGAACTCAGGCAGAACAGTGGACAAATGACCACTGCTGTTGTTCCCTTTGAGAGAGCAGAGAAAATCAGAAAACATGAAAGTGTCGAACGAATAGAACTAGTGTGGAGTGATACAGAGGTAAAGGCTTCAAAATCGGACTCCAAGGATACAACATTCATCTCGGAGCTATCAATACAAGGGGAGGCGGCGGAGTTCCGGTCTTACCGAGTAAAACGGCAAAATGTTGAAGTTCTTAGTACTGGATCTATAACTAGAGAAAGCAACGGCGCTACAACTGATTCTACATGTGGAACTGGAATTTCAAGCTCTATTGTTACGAATTCCCAAGAACCTCCTGTATACTTGGGCTGTTAGGAACTAGTATCGGGTGTGCCTCGTGTATCACCGGTAATATTCCCGCATGCCTGGCCTGTGCTCTCGGTCATGCCTCGTCTGTCTTTGCTGGTTGCTTTGTCAAAAACTGTGATGTCGTTTGTGCCCCAAAGTTCACCGAACCATCCGGCGGAGCGGGTTACGTTCCCGATTCGGAAGAGCACGTCAGTTGCGATGGGAAAGTGGGACCAGAGTGGGAGTGTAATGACTACTCTATAAGTTAGAGACAGAAAAATCTCATATGGCCGTAAAGTGAATACTTCTGCTTCCTGCTTCTATTTCCCGCGGCGACTGTCGCCCGAGACCGACGGTCGGGTGTGTTCCGTGCCGCTGCCGCGTTCCGTCTGGCCGCGACCCTTCCGGCCCGCGTTCGTCAGTCCGCGGAACGCACGCCCCTTGTGGTCGTCGCTACAGATCCAGTTGAGGTCGTCGTCGTTCTCGATGGCCGCGTGCTCCGGGTCCACGAGGATCGTCTCGAACCACTTCTGGGAGCCGTCCTCACCGACCCAGTAGCTGGCGAGCACGCGCAGGTTCGGGTACTTTCGAGAGACCCGTTCCTCGCCGATGCGCTGGGTGGACTTCCGGCGACCGATCCGGTTGACACCCTGGCGCTTCGACCGACGACCGGCCTTGTGTCGTTGCTTGCGGGCGTTGCCCTTCCGGACGGACACCCGAGTGACGACGATCCCCTGCTTGGCCTTGTAGCCCAGTTCGCGGGCCTTGTCCAGCCGAGTCGGGCGGTCGACGCGGACGATCGCGCCCTGGTCGCGCCACTCCTGTTTCCGTTGCCACTGCAGTTCGGCGAGTTTCCCGTCGCTCGGGTCTCGCCACGCCTCCTTGATGTGGGAGTAGAAGCTTCGTGCCATGTGTGTCTCCTGCGGGCGCTTGCGATTCAGTCCGCGGGGTCACCGCGGGCCACATCTCGTCCCGGCGTACCGGGTGCCCGCCGGCGGCCCACTGGCCGGCGAGTTGCTTCCCCTTCTTCACGCCCCGTCTTGAACACTTCGAAGCGCCCTCGTCCGACGAACGGCCCGTTCGCCGGTGCGAGCGCCCCGGAGACGGCCGTTTCTCAGCCCCGGCTGAACGGGCGTTTCACCCGGGTGAGGGCCGGCTGGAGCCACGGGGCTTATATTTCACCACACCGTGTGTGTCCCTGATGAGCGACCCAACGGTGACACGCCTGTTCGGAGGCCCCGGCAGCGGGAAGACGACCGCGCTGCTGGACCGGGTCGAGGGTCTCCTCGAGCAGGACGACGTGGAGGTGCGAGACGTACTCGTCGTCTCGTACACGCGAGCGGCGGCCGCCGAGGTGCGCGAACGCCTCGCCGAGCGGCTCGACACGACACCGCGACACCTCCAGGGCAACGTCTGCACGATGCACGCGAAGGCGTACGAACTCCTCGACCTCTCTCGGGGCGACGTGGTGGGAGAAGACGAGAAAGAGGAGTTCTGCGACGAGTTCGGCCTGGAGTTCGAAGACGAGTACTCCGGGGCCGGTCGGCGGACGGCCCGCTCGACTACGCTCGGCAACAAGATCATCGCCACCTCCCAGTGGCTCCAGCGGACGAACCGCGACGTGGCCGACTGGTACGACGTGCCGTTCCAGTGGGACGAAGAGGAGGTGCGGCTGCCGCCGGACATCGACCCGGAGGCACAGGACGGGAACAAGTACACCCCGACCTGGCCGTTCGACGACGACCGCGTGAGTGTCCCGGAGGCGATTCGCGGCTGGCGCAACTACAAGGGTGAAGACGACGTGGTCGGCTTCGCCGATATGCTGGAACGAGTGCACCAGCGCTCGCTGCTCCCGAACGTCGACTACCTCGTGATCGACGAGTTCCAGGACATCACCACGCTCCAGTACAAGGTGTACGAGGAGTGGCGGCCCCACATGGAGCAGTGTCTCATCGCCGGCGACGACGACCAGGTCGTGTACGCCTGGCAGGGTGCAGACCCGGACCTCCTGTTGGACACCCGTGTCGACGACGACGAGGTGCTCCCCAACTCCTACCGACTCCCCTCGAAGATCCTCAACGTGGTCAACCGCGAGGTCCGTCACATCGACAAGCGCCAGGAGAAGGACCTCGAACCGCGCAAGGAGGGCGGCCGCGTCGAGGCCGTCGAGTCTCCGTCCATCCTCGATCTGGTGCGGAACGTCCGTGGCACCGTCCGCGAGACGGACGACGACACCCTGATGGTGTTGTTCCGCGCCCGCTACCAGATGTTCCAGTTCATCGACCAGTTCATCACCGAGGGGATCCCGTTCTCCTGTCTCACGGACCAACGGATGTGGACGGACCGACTCACGGACTACGTCCGGGCCATCGAGAAGGTGGACCGCGACGAGGCACTGACCGCGCTGGAGGCCCGCCGGCTGGCCGACATCCTCCAGGAGTCCGCGTTCGGGACGGCCGACCGCGAGGAGCTGTACGACTTCTTGGACGAGGTGGAGGAGACCTCCGAAGAGGACGACCTCGCGGAGATTCCCCTGTCGCCCGAGGACGTATCCGAGCGCATCCCGTTCATGCCCGGCCCCGCCAGCGCCGCGGACATGGCCCGCAAGATCACCTCCTTCCAACGGAAGTCGCTGAAGGCGTACTTCCCGGGTGACTACGACGGGATGGACCCCGACCGCGTCCGTCTGGGAACGATCCACTCCGCGAAGGGTCGTGAGGCCGACCACGTGTTCGTCACCACGGACCTCACGGAGAAGGTGGTCGAGCAGATGGCCGCCCAGGCCGCCCAGAACGACGTCGAGGTGGAGGGTGTCGACGAGTTCACCAAGACGACCGACCCGGTTCCCGTCCTGACGGACAACGAACGCCGTGTGTTCTACGTCGGGATGTCGCGCGCCCGCGAACGGCTCGTCATGTTGGAGAACCTGATCGACGGCGCGCCGACACTGCCGATCAGTGTCGTCCTGGAGAACGAACTCCGCGAGGAGCCCCCGACCGAGGTCCTCGGCGAGATCGCCGACGACGGCGAGACCGTCGAGCCCGAGGCGGAGTGACGCCCGCTCGAACGACTCCCTTTTTACCGTCGCGTCCCGGGTCACGAGCGTGACCGACGGGCACGACGCCCCCGCGACGCCTGCCCCGACGACGGCCTACGACCCACTGACCGACCACCTCCCGTTCGTCCACGTCGGCGACCGGACGGACGACGACCTGCGGTACCTCACGCGGTTTCGCGGCCCGGACCGCCCGTACGCCTTCGTCGCCGTTCCGGGTGTCGACGGCCCTCGGACGACACTGTGTGCGCCGTCGTTGTTCGCCGACCAGGCTCGCCGAGAGTTCCCCGGCGACCAGGTGGAGACGGCGACGACCGGTCGCCCCGCGGGCGAACGCGCCGCGGCGGTGTTGACGGACGCGGGCGTCGGGGACAGGCTCTCCGACGTCGAGGGCGATGTCTCTGACATCGAAGGCGATGTCTCTGACATCGAAGGCGATGTCTCCGACATCGAACTCCACGTCCCGTCTCAGATTCCCCACGAGGCGGTCGCGTACCTCCAGCGCGCCGGGTTCGAGGTGACGGCCACGACCGCCGTCGGCGAGGCCCGCTGTCGGAAGACGGAGACGGAGATCGACTGTCACCGCCGCGTCCAACGGGCGGCCGCACTCGGGCTCGCCCGCGCCGAGACCGTGCTCGCGGAGGCGGTCGCGGACGGCGACGAGCTCCGCTGGGACGGCCGACCGCTGACGACGGAACGGCTCCGCCGCCAGGCGGAGTCCGTCCTCGCGGCCGCCGGGGTCGCGCCGGCCGGCAACAGCGTGATCGGCGCCGGCGAGACGGCCGCCGACCTCCACTACGTCGGTGACGACCGGATTCGTCCAAGCGAGACCGTCCTGATCGACCTCTCGCCGCGCGGTCCGGCGGGCTACTACGCCGACATCACGCGGACGTTCGTCGTCAGCTCCGACGGCGGCTGGGACCGCCGCGCGTACGTCGCCTGTGAGGCTGCCCGCGAGGCCGCACTGGCCGAACTGGCCGACGGCGCCGGCGTCGCCGCCGCGACCGTCCACGAGGAAGCCGCCGCGGAGCTGGCCGCCCACGGCTTCCGAATCGACTCCGACACGGTCGGGTTCACCCACTCGACGGGCCACGGCGTCGGACTCTCGCTCCACGAGCCGCCGTCGCTGTCCGGCGACGCGGTGCTCGCCGCCGGCGACGTGATCACCGTCGAACCCGGGGTGTACGACCCCGAAGAGGGTGGTGTCCGGCTCGAGGACCTCGTCGTCGTCCGCGAGGACGGCTACGAGCTCCTCCAGCCGTACCCGTTCGGCTCGACTCCTCGCGTGCGGGAGTTGGAGTGAGCGCGGTTCGAACACAGGCCTCGCTCGCGTCTTCGAGGCGCGGGGGTCGCTTCGCTCGCGCCGACGCGCTCGCGGGTCGCTGCGGTCGGGCGGCTGCGCCGCCCGAGTCAGCGGGACCTTCGGTCCCGCCTCACTCCCCGCTCGCGTTTTCGAGGCACGCGGCTCACTCCGTTCGCCGCGCGCCTCGCACTCCGGAACGGTTTTGCAACTCCCCCCACACCCTCCGGTGATGGACCACGAGGCCGTCACCGTGTTGTTGCCCACGTACGAGGAGGCCGAGACGGTCGAGCAGATCGTGACCGGTTTCCGCGACGCGGGGTTCGACGACGTTCTCGTGATCGACGGCGGCTCCGCCGACGACACCCGCGAACTCGCCCGGGAGGCCGGCGCCCGCGTCGAGATCCAGTCCGGCAGCGGCAAGGGCCAAGCCGTCCGGGAGGCGGTCGCCGAACACGTCGACCGACCGTACGTGCTCCTGGCGGACGCCGACTGCACGTACCAGCCGTCCGACGCCGACGCGATGTTGCAGCCGTTGTTCGAGGGCGCCGACCACGTCGTCGGCGACCGCTACGGCGACATCCACGAGGACGCCATGACCCGGTTCAACGACGTCGGCAACTCCGTGTTCAACCGGCTGTTCCGGCTGATCCACGGCGAAGACTACGCCGACATCCTCTCCGGCTACCGGGCGTTCACCGTCGAGTCGTTCCGACGGCTCCGACTCCGCGCGGACGGCTTCGGGATCGAGACGGAGATGTCCGTGGAGTGTGCCCGCCGCGGCCAGTCCGTCGCGGTCGTCCCGATCACCTACCTCCCGCGCCCGGACGGCTCCAGCACCAACCTCCACCCGATCAAGGACGGCTGGATCATCCTCGCCGCGCTCTACCGGAAGGCCAAGACCTCCAACCCACTGTTCTACTTCGGGAGCGTCGGAGTCGTCTCGGGGCTGCTCGGCGGGCTGATCGAGGTGTACGTCGCCTACGAGTGGCTGTTCCGCCGGATCTCACACGAGGTGTTGGCGTTCGCCGGCGGCACGCTCATCATCCTCGGGATCCAGTTTCTCGTGTTCGCGACGCTGTCGGACCTGGTCGTCACTCTCCACGACGAACTGCTGGACCGGATCGAACAACTGGAGACGCGCGACCGCAGCGAAGAGCACGACGACGGCGGACTCCGAGACTAGAAGGGTAACAACCCCCGCAGCCGCGCGACGATGGAGTTGGCAGTGCGCTGGCGGTGCGCCTCGAACACCGGGTGGAGCGCGTCCAGTAGTTCCCCTTCGCGCTCGAACCGGTCGCCCGGCACCTCCTCTAAGGCGGCCGACAACGCGAGCGTGTTGCCGCCGGCGTCGTACGGAATCGACGGCTCCCCCAGCGCCTCGACGACCTCTCGGCTCGTCGCCGGGAAGGTGAGATTGGCCTCGTCCAGTCGTGCGTCGAGTGCGGCGATTCCGAACGCGATCGCCTCCGGCTCGTCGTCGCCCCCTTGCGGCGGTCTGACTGCCATCGCCAGTCGATTGGGCGTCGCCCCGCAAAAGCGGTGCGGGACGCGGCGAGACTCCGGCGACCACCGCGTTTATCGGTGCCGGTCGGCCAGGTGCAGGCGTGACAGACTACACCACGGTCTCGATCCCGAAGGATCTCGCAGACCGCGTCGACCAGACGATCGAGGGGACCAGTTTCTCGTCCACGAGCGACCTCGTCCGGTTCCTGCTGCGCAGCATCGTCATCCAACACCAGCAGTCAGAAGAGACGCTGACGGAGTCCGACTTCGACGAGATCACCGACCAACTCAGAGATCTGGGCTACCTGGAGTGATCTCCGCCAGCGTCTCCGTCACCCGATCCCAGTGACTCCCTTTCCAGAACCACTGCCCGCAGTCGACACACCGCCACAGCCGTTCGCGGTCCCGGTCGTCCGGAACGTACCCCGCTCGCGTGGCGTCCGTCTCGTCGCCGCGCTGGAGTCGCCCGTTGCAGTTGCCACACCGCGCCGGCCGCGCCGCCGGCGTCAGGTCGTACCCCTCGCCCGCGACCGCCACGAGCTGGTCGGTCACGTCGCGTGACCCCAGCAGTAACGGCTCCGGCCCGTCGTCACCCTCTGCTCGTCGCGCCAACGCCACGTCTCGGGTGACGAGCCGGCGACTCTCCGCGACCGCGATCTCCCGGAGTCGGTCGTCGGCCTCTACTCCTCTGTCGAGTGCGTAGGCGGCGTCGTAGCCACACATCCGGAGGTACGACGCCAGCTTCCCGACCATCGCGTCCAACAGGAATCGGTCGACGGCCACGGCTACCCCAGGAACGACCGCAGTCGGTCGTCCGACCAGGCGTTGACCACGTCGTCCGGCTCCGCCCACCCCCGGCGTGCCGTCCGGACGCCGTACCGGACGTTGTCGAACCCCGCCGGCGAGTGGGCGTCCGTGTCGATCGCCACTGGCGCGCCGGCCTCCACCGCCGCCCGCACCGCCTCGCCGTGGAGGTCGAGCCGTGCCGGGTTGGCGTTCACCTCCAACGCCGTGTCGGCGTCCGCCGCGGCCGCCGCCAGCCGTTGGAAGTCCACCTCCAGCCCCGCCCGTTCGTTGATCAGCCGTCCGGTCGGGTGGCCCAGCACGTCCACCGCCGGGTGTTCGACGGCGCGGATCAACCGGTCGGTCGCCGCTCCCTGGAGCGCGGCGTGCGGCGACGCGACGACCAGATCCAGTTCGGCGAGCAGGTCGTCGTCGGTGGTCACGTCGCCGTCGGCGTCCACGTTCGCCTCTACGCCGTGGTAGACGTCGACGTCGGCGTCGGCCGCGACCTCGGCCACCGTCTCTGCCTGTTCCCGGAGCTCGTCGTCCGTCAGCCCGACGTTGCCGAACACCCCCGGTCCGGCGGCGTGGTCGGTGACACAGTGGAACTCGTGGCCCGCCTCCCCGGCGGCGGTGACCATCTCTCGGACGGTGTTGGCCCCGTCCGACCAGTCCGTGTGGGTGTGGAGGTCGCCCCGCACGTCGTCGACGGTCACGAGCGTCGGCAGTTCGTCTGCGTCCGCGGCCACCACCTCGCCGGTGCCTTCGCGGAGCTCCGGCGGGAAGGCGGGCAGGCCCAGGGCGTCGTACACGCCCTCCTCCGTCCGGCCGGCGACTCGCTCGCCGACCCGTTGGCCGGCCTCGGGATCGTCCACGTCGGACACGTCGAACACCCCGTACTCGTTGAGCTTCAGCCCGCGGTCGATCGCCCGGTTGCGGACGACGACGTTGTGGTCCATCGACCCGGTGAAGTACTGGAGCGCGGCGCCGAACTCCTCGGGAACGACCACGCGCACGTCCACGCGGACGCCGTCGGCTCGGACGCTCGCCTTCTGGTCGCCCGCCTCGATCACGTCGTCTGCGGCCGGCCACGACAGGAACCGGTCGATCACGGCCTCGCCGCTCGCGGTGTCGTCGCCGGCGACGCCGTCGGCGGCGACGAGCACGTCCACGTCGCCGACCGTGTCCCGCCACCGCCGGATCGACCCGGCCGTCTCCGCCTCGACGACCGCGTCGTGGGCTTCGAGGTGTGCGAGCAACGACTCCGCGACCGGCCGAGCGTCACCCAGTCGGGTGCGTTCTGCCGCCTCGCGGGCGAACTGGACGTTCTCGCGGATGTTCTGTTCCGTCTTCGCGCCGAACCCGCGCACCTCGCGGATCTCCTCGGCCTCGGCGGCCGCCTCCAGGTCCGCCAGCGTCTCCACCCCTAGTTCCTCGTACAGTGTCCCGACCGTCTTCGGTCCCACCCCTTCGACGCGAGTCAGCGCCTCGATATCCGCCGGTAGTTCCGCCCGCAGCTCCGCCAGCTCCTCGATCTCGCCGGTGTCGACGTACTCGACGATCTTCGAGGCGATGGCGTCGCCCACGCGGTCGATCTCGGCGACCGCCTCCGGGCCGTCTGCGGCCAACCCCTCGACGGCACCGGGGTACTCCCGGACGTTCTCGGCCGCTCGCCGGTAGGCGCTGGGCTTGTACTCGACGCCCGTCGCCTCCAGCCGGTCGGCGAACTCTTCGAGCAGTGCCGCGATCTCGTCGTTACGCATACTCAGATTCCTCGTGTCGTGCCGTCCGTGTCGTCTCGCCCGAGCGCCTGCTGGAGGAACGACACCCAGCGCTGGTGGTCGGCCGCCTCCTGACGCCGTTCTTCCGCCTCCAGGTCGACCGGCTGGAGCTGTTCGAGCGCGTTCAGCGCTCGGTCGATCCCGACGATCCCCTCGACGAGCCGTTCGCCCTCCTCGAAGGAGATCTCTCCCTCCTCGATCCGTTCGAGCCGTTCGCGGCGTTCGCGTCTGAGGTTCCGTTTCGCGCGGTCGACCCGGTCGCGCTCGCCCGACGGAATCGTCTCTCGGCGCTTGATCTCGAAGACGAACTCCTGGAGGTCGATCCGTTCGCCTTGGACCTCCGTCTCCTCCGGGAGCGAGACGCCGACCGTCGCCGAGTCGCGCTCGACCCGTTCCAACAGTTGCTTGCGCTCGTACTCCCTCACGACTCCCCGTTGGGTCGCCGGCGTCTTCTCTCCTTCGGGCGCGGCGACGACGCGACGGCCAAAGCTTCATGATCGCCGCTGTCCCCCGTCGGAGCGTGCCACCGAGTCGTCAGACCGCCGTCGCGGCCACGTTCCTGGGGCTGGCCGCGGTCACGGCGGCGGTGCTCGCCGAGGTGTTGGCCACCGTCGTGTTCGCGGTGACGCTGGCGTACGTCCTCCTGCCGCTCCGGGGCGCCGTGGCGCGCCGGGGCTCTTCGGCACGGGTCGCGGCCGGCGCCGCGACGACGCTCGCCTCGCTCGTCGCCGTCGCGTTCGTACTCCCGCCGGCGTTCGTCCTCTACCAGCGCCGCCGCGCGGTCGTCGCGGTGTTCGAGTCGCTGCCGTCGGTGATCCCGATCACCGTCGGCGAGACCACGGTTCGTGTCGCCGTCGCGCCGTTGATCGACACCGGCCGCGAGGCCGTCACCGGGCTGGCGCTGACCGTCGCGGCCGCCGCCCCGGTGATCGTCCTGAAGGCGGTCGTGCTCGTCCTCCTGGTGTACGGGCTCCTCTACCGCCCGGCGGCGATCCGGACGGCCGCCACCCGGGCGCTGCCGGATCGCTACCACGACGTGTTGTTCGCGCTAGACCGGCGCGCGGCCGAGACGCTCCGGGCGATCTACGTGCTCCAGGCCGCCACCGCCGCCGGCACGTTCCTCCTCGGGACGGTGACGTTCTGGCTGCTGGGGTACGACTCCCCGGTCGTGCTCGGGGTGTTCTCCGGGTTGTTGCAGTTCGTCCCGATCCTGGGCCCGTCCGTCGTGATCGGCGTGTTGGCGGTGCTGGACCTGCTCGCGGGCGACGTGACCGGCGCGGTCGTCGTCTCGGTCGTCGGGTTGGTCGTCGTCGGCTTCCTCCCGGACGCGGTGATCCGCACCCGGCTCGCGGAGTACACGACGGAGCTCCCGGTGTCGCTGTACTTCGTCGGCTTCGTCGGCGGCGTCCTCACGGTCGGCGCCGTCGGGTTCGTCCTCGGACCGCTCGTCGTCGCCTTACTGGTGGAGACCGTCGTCCTGCTCTCGGACGGCGTGGCCCGCGCCCGTGCCAGACGACAGGTCGCGGCCGACCGCAGCACGGACGACGACGGTCCGAACGAGGAGGCGTGAAGCGTCGCTGTCGAGCCGTACTAAGAGAACTCGGAGGCGGATCGCGAGCGATCAGCGGACCCGATCAGTCGTCGGCCGGGCCGGTCTCGATGGGAGCGTCCACGAGGTTGCCCCACTCCGTCCAGGAGCCGTCGTAGTTGACGGTCTGGTCGGCGCCGACGAGCTCGTGGAGCGCGAACCACGCCACCGACGAGCGCTCGCCGATCCGGCAGTAGGCGACGATCTCCTCGTCACCCTCCGCCAGCACGTCCTCGTACAGCTCCTCGAGCTCCCCTTGCGTCTTGAACGTCCCGTCGTCGTTCGTGACGGACGCCCACGAGATGTTGCTCGCCCCGGGGATGTGGCCGCCGCGCTGGGCGGTCTCCTGGAGGCCCGGCGGGGCGAGGATCTCGCCGGAGAACTCCTCGGGCGAACGAACGTCCACGAGCGGGACGTCCTCGTCGACGGCGTCTTCGACGTCCGAGCGGTACGCCCGGATCGACTCGTCCGGCTCGTCGGCCTCGTACTCCGTCGCGGAGAACTCGGGCACCTCGTCGGTCACCTCGTAGTCGTGATCCAGCCAGTACTCTCGGCCACCGTCCAGCAGCCGGACGTCGTCGTGGCCGTAGTACTTGTACTGCCAGTAGGTGTAGGCGGCGAACCAGTTGGAGTTGTCCCCGTACAGCACCAGGGTGGTGTCGTCGGAGATCCCGTGTTCCGCGTTCAGCGCCTCGAAGTCCTCCTGGGAGAGCACGTCGCGTCGGGTCTGGTCCTGGAGGTCCGTCTCCCAGTTGAAGCCGATGGCACCGGGGGCGTGACTCTCGTCGTACGCCTCCGTGTCTACGTCCACCTCCACCAGACGGTGGGCGGGGTCGTCCGACTGGAACTCGTCCAGTCGCTCCGCGACCCAGTCTGCACTCACGAGCACGTCCGAATCGTAGTCTGACATCGTAGTCCACAGTACGACCGCCTCCGTCATAAACACCACACACGCCGGAGAGAGCGGCCGTCCGTCCCGACCACCGACAATTGTTTCCGGTTTCTCGCTGCACTCTGGCCGGTGTGTCGTCCGGCCGCCCCCGACGGCGGCCCCGTCCCGCTCGACCCCCGTCTACCCCCCCCCGCCCGTTCCCACCCGCTCTCGCAGAAAACCAGTAGTAATTGCTCGTTGTTCGGACGCGGCTCCGGTTCGGAAGGGGTGAAATGCCGGGCGGTCCAACGCTCGGTATGGACGTGTTTCTGGACCACGAGCGCGTCGCGGCCCGGGACGACCTCCGGGTCGTGGACGCGCGCGACGGCTGGGAGTTCGACGGCATCGGCCACATCCCGGGCGCGGTGTCCGTCCCGTTCGACGAGTTTCGCGCCGAAGACGGCGACGAGGGGATGCTCCCGGGCGCCGAGCGGTGGGCCGGACTGCTGTCGGCGGCCGGCGTCGCCGCGGACGACTCCATCCTCGCGTACGACGACACCCACGGCGTGTTCGCCGCCCGGTTCCTCGTCACGGCGCTGGCGTACGGTCACGACCCGGAGCAGTTGTTCCTGTTGGACGGTGACTACTCCGCCTGGAGCCGGGAACGCCCCGTCTCCCGGACGGCCACCGAGCCGACGACGACGGACTACGAGCCGCGCGAGCCCGAGACGGACCCGTTCGTCGACTACGAGACCGTCCGCGCGGCCGTCGACGGCGACGCGCTGCTCGTGGACACCCGCGAGCCCGAGGAGTACGACGCCGGCCACCTTCCCGGCGCGGTCCAGCTCGACTGGCGGGAGCTGGTCGACACGGACGGCTCCCGCGGGCTGTACCCCCGCGACCGACTGGAGACGACCCTGGCGGACCACGGGATCGACCGCGACCGTCGGATCGTGTTGTACTGCAACACCGCCCGCCGGATCAGCCACACCTACCTCGTCTTACGACACCTCTCGTACGACCGGGTGGCGTTCTACGAGGGGAGCCTCACGGAGTGGGAACGCCGCGGTGGCCCCGTCGAGTGAGGGTGTCGAGACGTTCCAGATCTTCGATAACGAAACGAATCTATCGAGTGGGTGCCGTCTTGCGGTTCTCGGCTCCCCGGCCCGGCGAGTTTTCACCGATTGGGAAGCGTCACGCGGTCGACGAATCGCGGTGAAGAGTCGTGCGGTTTTATCACTCTGTCGGCCCAGAGGCAGTACACCCGGTTACGGCCGGGCGACCCGCGACGGTGAGCGGGTGTGGAGCGACGGACCGAGGCGCGCGTCCGGGGACCGTGCCGTGCTCCGTCGAAGACCGACCGCCCCCTACCAGGTGGGGCCGTGTGCTAGCTGTGCGGTTCGCTGGCGCCCCGTGGGCGCCATTCGTTCCTCCGCTCTCGAGCGACGGCTCGGTACGGCTCCGTACGTGACTCTCTCGCACGGGTCACCACCGCCGCGACCCGGTCGTCGCGGCTCCACCGGAAACCGGGGGGTCGATTACGCCGGGGCACGAGTGTGGCCGACGGACGAGAGCCAGCGTTGTGGCCGCCCGTCCGGTTGTGGCGGCTGCCGGCCGGGGCCCCACAGTCGAGCGGGTGTAGAGACAAACCTATTACCATCACAATATGTGTGTTGATAGATACCCAGTAGACGAAAGATTACCGCGGCAATCTGTGGGGCCGTCGGGACGGTCACCGGGCGTCAGTCGATCCGTCGCGGAGCGCAGCGGACACTCGGACGGAGGGTTCACTCCACCGACGCACCGACCGACGCGACGGCGACGTGGCCGACGCGACACGGCCGATCCGACCGCAGGGGCTCGACAGACCGGGAGCTCGACCTCGAGCTGGACGTGACCGTCGCGCGGGTGGGCCCGACCGGTCGACGAGGCCGGTGGGAGGTCATCGCGTCGGGCGACCGAGTCGTCTACTCGGTGGCCGGCGGTCGGCTCGACGTCTCCGATGCGCCGGCGGGCTCGGTCCGCGGTATCGTCGGGACGACACTCGGAGACGAGAGCTGGGTCGTCGAGAACGGAGAGAGTCCGTTGCTAGCGGTCGGCGACAGCGTGATCTGCTCGCTGGGCGACGGCGTCGCCGCGTTCGAGCCCGCGACGGCGGTCTCTGCTGGCGGTACACGGACGGGGAGTACCCGACGCTCGCGGGTGGACTCGTCTGTACCACCTCCGGTCACACGTTGTTCGGCCTCGACCCGCGCGACGGCCGACGCCGTTGGAAGACGGAGAACTTCGCCGACGGGAGCCAGTTCGAGTACACCGTCTCGAAGCTCGCGGGAGACGAGCGACTCCTGTGTGGCGTCCGGACGGTCGAGTACGACACCGACTCGCTCGTCGCGTTCGACCCGACGAACGGGACGGTCCGGTGGCGCGGGAACACCGGCCCCTGCCGACAGCCGCCGGTCGTCGGCGACGAACGGGTGTACACGCTGTCGACCGAGGGGACACTCGCGTCGTTCACTCGCCGCGGCGAGCGTCTGTGGACGCGGGACGCGACCGGGGAGTCGCTGCCCGCCGTCGACGACGGACGACTGTGGAGTGCGACGCCCGGAAGAACGGTCCTCGTCCGCGACGCGGCGACCGGACGCGAGCAGTGGCGGACGACGGTCGGGGACGCGAGACCGTCGCGTCCACTGCTCACCCCGTCGTGTGCGTACGTTCTCGCCTCCGAGTCCGGAACAGAGACACGCCTGCTCGCAGTCGACCGGGCGTCGCGGTCGGTCCGTCGCAGCCAGCGGTGCCGATCACGCCCGAACGGTTGCCCTCGGACACCGTGTCGCCGCTCGTCGCGTCGACGGACGCAATCGTCGTCTGTGAGTCGACGGCTCCGGCAGACGACGAGCGAGGGGGAGTGTACGCGGTGCGGTGAGGTCGTGGCCCGTCGTGCTCGTCTCCTCGCCGTTCGAAGCCCACTCTCGCTACACGGGTGCCCGTTCTCGGGGGGAGCCGTTCTCCCCCAGTCGAGGTCGTTCGCCGAACTTCCGGTCCCGCCCTCTCGTGTGTGAGATTCCGTGGCCAATCGTTATCCCCGTGGCACGCCAACGGCGCGTATGGACGTACTCGTCACAGGAGCGACGGGGTTCGTCGGGAGTCGGCTCGTGCCGGCGCTCCGTGACGCGGGCCACGACGTGACGGCGCTGACGCGGGACGCGGCGAGCTACGACGCCCCCGACGGGGTGTCGGTCGCCGAGGGTGACCTGTTGGAGCCTGGATCGTTCGACGACGCGCTCGCCGGCCAGGACGCAGCGTACTACCTCGTCCACTCGATGGACGCGGGCGACGACTTCGCCGAACGGGACCGCCGGGCCGCCCGGTACTTCACCCAGGCGGCCGGCGACGCCGGAATCGACCGAGTGATCTACCTCGGTGGGTTGGGCGACGACGACGACGACCTCTCGGAACACCTCCAGTCGCGTCGCGAGGTGGAGTACCTCCTCGCGGACGGGGAGCCGTCCGTGACGGTGTTGCGCGCCGGCATTCTGGTCGGCGAGGGCGGCGTCTCCTGGCGTATGGTGCGACAGTTGGCCTCTCGGCTGCCGGTGATGGTGACACCGCGGTGGGTGGACACGGAGTGTCAGCCGATCTACGTCGACGACGCCGTCGACTACCTCGTCGGGGTGTTGGGAGAGCCCGAGACCGCGGGCGAGACGTACGAGATCGGCGGCCCGGACGTGCTCACCTACCGAGAGATGCTGCGACGCACCCGCGAGACGATCGGCGGGCACCTGTTGGTCTTCCCCGTGCCCGTGTTGACGCCGAAGCTCTCCTCGGGGTGGGTGAGCCTCGTCACGGACGTGCCGTCGACCATCGTCCGACCGCTCGTGGACGGGCTGCGCAACCCGGTCGTCGTCCGTGACGACTCCATCCGCGACCACGTCGCCCCGGAGCTCACGCCGTTCGACGAGTCCGTTCGGCGGGCGCTGGCGGCGCGGGCCGGCCGGACACGACGCGTCGACGCACCGTCGCCGACGGACGGGGGGTCGACGGCCGACGGCGTCGAGGAACGGGCGAGCGAGCCCGGTCAGGAGGGAGCGGAGGCGTGAACGAGGACACCGTCGCGGCGGAGCCGGACGGGGAGCAGCCGGCGTCGGCCGACGGTGGCCCCGGCCACGCCCGGGTAGACAGTCGCCCGGCACGAGGGGAGCCGGCGCGGGACCCGACCGACGAGCCGTCGTTCGGCGACGCCTGGGTGTACGAGAGCATCGTGAGCGCACTGCCGGCGGCGAACCTGGCCGGCGGCCCGGCGATCGCGCTCCAGTTGGGCGTGTTCACGGTCGCGGTGTTCGTCGTCGCGGTCGCGTACGACCTCTGGACCGCGGTCGTCCCGGGGCTGGCGGCCATCGGCGTCGCCGCGGTCGGGAGCTACCTGATGCTCCAGTTCGGGGACGCCAGCCGGACGGCGGAGGCGCCGCCGCGTTACTATCGGCTGCTGTACGGCTCCAGCATCGAGGTCGTGCTCGCGGTGCTGGCGTTCATCGCGTTGTTGACACACCTGTTCGTGTACGAGCCGCAGTTCGTCGGCCAGCCGTCGCCGCTCGCGACCCTGCTGCCCGCGGCCGTGACGACAGCCGACGAACCGCTTATGCAGGCGTTGTTCGGCCGGGAGCCGCCCATCGTCGCGGTGTACCTCACGTTGCTCGTCCTGTGGGACCTCTGTTACCGGATCGGCACCTCCTGGTGGGCGGCCGTCGTGTCGTTGTACCGGGAGATCCGGCTGGCGCGGTCGGCGGAGTCGGCCTCGACGTTCCGGCGGCTGGACGTGTTGAACGTCGGGTTCGCCGGCACACAGGTGCTCCTCGTGCCGTTCCTGTTGGACCGCCCGGTGTTGTTCCTCGCGGTCACCGGACACGTCCTGGCGGTGGCGGTCGTCTCCGGCGCGGCGCTGACGCTGTCGCTGCGTAACGCCGCTGCGGCCGGGGGTTGAAGTACGAGTCGGCCCTCTCTGTACCCGTGGACGCGCCCGACGACGAGACGGACTTCCAGTGGGTCACGCGGTTCGCGGACGGCGACACGCCGGACGCGAGCGAGACGGCGGAGTCGTCGGTGCGCGTCGGACTGTCGCGCGTAGAGTCGGAGCCGTTGGGCGGGTGGGACGCCGTGCCGGACGACCCGCCGCCGACAGCGTCTGCCCACGACGACGACGGGGTCGCCGTCCCGGCGCCGCCACGGGCCTGGCGCGACGGCGACCCGACGGGGGCAGACTGGTGGCGACTGTTGACCCGAGCGACTCTGGTGTCGGTCGCGCTCCTCGTGGCGTGGTCGCTGCCGGTGGCGGCACTGGACGCGACCGCTCGGTTCGCCCCCGCGGCCGTGTCGTTCCCGGTCGCGGCCGGACTCGTCGGGCTCGCGGCCGCCGCGGCCGTGACCCGGTTCGTCGTGGTGCCGTTGGCGCTGTCGCGAGACGCCCGACTCGTCGCCGAGACGGACGCCGTCCGGTGGTCGCCTGACCGCCGTCGGTACCTCCTCGGGGCCGTGGTGTTCACCACCGGCACCTGCCTGTACTACCTCTATCAACGGAGCCGCCACGTCGGCAACCCACGGCTCCCGGTCGGGGAGCGACTACTCCGCTACGAGGGCCAGCGTGTCGCCTCGAACTGGTGGGCGGTGGTCGCGGTCGCCGTCGCTGCCGGCACGCTCGCCGGCGGCGCCGCGACGAGGGCCGCGGGGCTGCCCGTCCCGGTGCGACTCGTCCGGACGGCGCTCGGCGGGCCGTTGCTGTCGCTCGCGGGCGCAGAGGCGTTCGTGACCGCCTCGATGTCGCTCCCACGCCCGGTGGATGTGGCCGTCGGCGGGCCGGCGCTGGCGGCCGGGGCGCTCGCGGCGTTCCTCCGGCTCGTCGCGCTCCCGGTGGCACTGTACGCGGACGCGACGGCGGTGCGTCGGTCGGAGGCGGCCTGGGAGCCGTTGGCGCTGTGGTACGCCGTCACCGGCTGGGTGTTCGCCGTGCCGACGGCGGTCGTCTACCTCGGGCGTCGCTACGGCCGGACGCGTTCGGCCGGCGACGACGACGGCGGATAGAAAGGACTTTGACGGAATTCGCCGAAGGTGAGGGTCGCATGACGAACCTCTGGGAGGACTTGGAGACCGGTCCGGACGCGCCCGAACAGATCTACGCGGTCGTGGAGTGTCTCAAGGGTGAGCGGAACAAGTACGAGTACGACAAGGACGTGCCCGGCGTGGTGCTGGACCGGGTGCTCCACTCGAACGTCCACTACCCCGCCGACTACGGGTTCATCCCGCAGTCGTACTACGACGACGGCGACCCGTTCGACGTGCTCGTGCTCGTGGAAGACCAGACGTTCCCCGGTTGCGTGATCGAGGCCCGCCCGGTCGCGCTGATGGGGATGGACGACGACGGCGAGAAGGACGACAAGGTGATCGCCGTCCCGAGCGAGGACCCACGGTACGACCACATCGAGGATCTCGACGACGTGCCCCAGCAGACGCTCGACGAGATCGAGGAGTTCTTCGGCACCTACAAGAACTTAGAGGAGGGCAAAGAGGTCGAGACCCTGGGGTTCGAGGACCGCGAGGCCGCCCTCGACGCCATCGAGCACGCCCAGGAGCTGTACGACGAGGAGTTCGCCTGAGCCCGGCGACCCCTCGGTATTCTCACGGCGCATAGCGACCCCCTCGCCGGATGAGTTATGCACATGGGTAATGTCTTACGGGTGGAGGCGTTAGGTTCGGCCATGGCAACCAGAGACACCGGGCGTCCGGCGGTGGGGGTCGACCACCCGACGGTGGTTCCGACGAACTTCGAGCCGACGGTCGACGGGGACGAAGACGACGAGACGTAGGCGTCGTGGCGACGACCGTCCCTCTCGGGAGCGCACGCAGGCCGAAGGGCTATAGGGCGCGCCCGACTAACTCGGACAATGGCTCAGTGTGACGAGTGCGGCGAGTACGAGAACTTGCCGTACCAGTGTCACCGTTGCGGACAGACGTTCTGTGCGGAACACAGGCTCCCGGAGAATCACGACTGTCCGGGCGTGAACGACCAGTGGGACGACCCGGACGGTGTGTTCGACTCCGGGTTCGACGACTCGTTGTCCGAGTCCTCACAGCCGAGCTCGGGCGGGCTGGTCGACTCCGTCCGGTCGTCGATCCGTGGCGCGACCGACACCGGCGGTCTCATGGGGTACTTCCGCGGCAACGTCACCTACAGTGTGCTCGGGCTGATGTGGGTGGTGTTTGTCTTCCAGTACGTCCTCTACCCGCTCGTCGGCATTGCGGCCCCCTCGGGCCCCTTCCCCGGTGACCCGTTGTGGCGGGCGTCGTTCGTCCTCACGGCCCAGCACCCGGAGTTCGTCTGGACGTGGTTCACGTCGATTCTCTCACACGGCGGCTTCACCCACATCGCGTTCAACAGCATCGCGCTGTACTTCTTCGGGCCCGTCGTGGAGCGACGGCTGGGTTCCAAGCGGTTCGCCGCCCTGTTCGTCGCCGCGGGCGTCGTCGCCGGGCTCGCCCAGATCGGCGTGGGTGCGTTCCAGGGCACCACGGCGGGCGTGCTCGGTGCCTCCGGCGCGATCATGGCCGTGATGGGCGTGTTGACCGTCCTCCGGCCGAACCTGAAGGTGTACCTCTACTTCATCCTCCCCGTCCCGCTGTGGCTGCTCACCTTCGGCTTCGCCGGCTTCTCCGTGATCTCCGGCTTCTCCAGTCTCGCCGGCGGCGGCAACGTCGCCCACCTCGCGCACCTGGCCGGGCTCGCCATCGGGCTCGCGTACGGCTCCCGCATCCGTGGCGAGCAGCGTGCCCCCGAGGAACTCCGGCTCGGTAGCGGCGGCGGCGGTCCCGGTGGCCCCGGTGGTCCCGGCGGCCCCGGCGGCCGCTTCTAGCGTGGTCGACGTCACGCGCCCCCGGTTCCGGCCGGACCCGGACGCCTCCCGCGAGGCGATGGAGCGACTCCAGTCGGAGATCGCCGCGACCGCGCTGTTCGACGACCACCTCGCCTTCGACCCCGAGACGGTCGTCGACGGCTCCGACCCCGCGGTCGCTGGCGACGTGGAGCCCCCGCTCGTCGCCGGCGTCGACCAGGCGTTCCACGACGACCGGGCGATCTCGGCGATCGTCGTCTCCCGCGGCCGGGAGGTGGTCGAACGCACCCACGCCGTCACGCCCGTCTCTATCCCCTACGTCCCTGGCCTGTTGGCGTTCCGGGAGGGCGGCCCGATCGTCGCGGCGTTGTCCGAACTCGACACCGAGCCGGATCTGTACCTCTTCGACGGCAGCGGACGCGTCCACTACCGCCAGGCCGGGCTGGCGACCCACGTCGGCGTCGCCGTCGACGCGCCCGCCGTCGGCGTCGCCAAGAGCCTCCTCTGTGGCAGTCTCGGCGCCGACCCCGACGGCCAGCCGGCGGGCTGGCGCACACCCATCTCCGCCGACGGCGACGTGGACGCGCCCGAGGGGACGACGCTGGGCTACGCCGTCCAGACCCGGCAGTTCGACGCCCGTCCGGTGGTCAACCCCCTGTACGTCAGCCCCGGACACCGAGTGGGGGCCGAGACTGCCGCCGACCTCGTCGAACGACTCTGTGACGGCTACAAGCTCCCCGAGCCGACTCGTCGTGCCGACGCTCTCGCCGACGACGTGAAGTCGTCGTTTTGAGGGTTCTCCCTTCGACTCTGTAGCTACACGGCGTGTACGACTGCGCTCGGGCGAACGCTCGTCCCGGGGGGTTCGCGGTGCTCGCGGTTCTACGGGCACAGTGAGCGCCGTGAACGAGACGGCTGGGGAGGGGTCCGAGCCCGACCGAGGGGAGGCACCGACTGCGAGCGGCGAACGGGGTGAGCTGCGAGCGGAGGCTGCGTCGCGGTGCCGTGGGGGGTAGAACTGAAACGGGCGCCGGGCTCTCGGGCCGGCTGTGGTCCCGCACCCGCCGAGCCAGGCCCGATATCCGGGTCCTCGCACCACCGGTCACTCCCTGCACCGAACACGAACCTCGGACCGACGGATCACCGAACCGGAGCCCACGACTCGACTGACAACAGCCGACGGGTTCAAGCGGCAGGCCGCCCGAGTGGAGCCCAGTGGCGACGCCCCTGCGATTCCGGTACAGACCGGGCAACTGGACACACGACCGTGTGCGTCGTGATCTGTACGCGAACTTAGACGAGAACCTCGGCGCGACGGCGGGAGACCCGTGGTTCGCGCCCCCGGACGGCTACGAGGCCAGGCGGTTCGACATGGACGACGGGAGTATGGCGTTGTTCTGTTGGACGGACGGTGACGCGGGGCCGACGGGAACGGGCGGCGGGCCGGGCGGCTACTGGCTGGGGAACACGGAGACCCCGCCCGAACTGTGGCGGACGGAGAAGTACGGCTTCGCCGAGGTGCCGGAGCCGGTGTCGGACTGGGGCCACCGGGAACTGATGGCGGTGTTACACGAGGCGGAGCCGTGGCTGGAGGCGTACCCGACGCTGTCGTGGTTCTTCCTGCCGGTGTTGTGTTCGAAGGACGGCGCCGAGACGACACGACGGTTCTTCCGGGAGACGGCGGCCGGGTTCCCGGACGCGAGCCGGGAGGAGGCGCTGTCGTTCTACGAGTCGTTCCTCGCCGAGGGCGTGTTGGACCCGTACCGCGAGGAGATGGCGGCGAAGCTGGGCACCTCACAGCAGTTCGACCGCACGCGGATGACGGCGACGATGGGGGAGTTCGACGCCGCGTGGCTGTTGACCCGGGCAGGCTACGACCTGACGCCGGAGATCGAGGTGTCGACGGACCACGTCATCGACTACCGCGCGAACCGCGAGGGGGGAACGACCGCGCTCGTGGAGGTGACGCGCCCGGTGCCGACGAGTCGTCGCCGCGCAGACTCCCCGTTGCGTGCGCTGCGCGACACCGTCGGGACGAAGACGGACGGCCAGCTGGCGGCCCACGGCGGCGGCATCACCCTGTTCGTCGACTGCTCGTCGTTCCACGACGACGACTGGAACCGGCTGTACGGCGAGCAGCCCGCCGTCGGCCACCGGCCGGCGGTCGTCTTCCGTGTGCGTCCGTCCGGTTGGGTCCAAGGGTACACGGTCGGGAGTGTGCCGTTGGACGTAGAGCCGTAGGGGATCGACGGTGCAGTGGCTCGACGTGTGGCCGACGGTAGCCGGTACCTACACACTCTTGGAGTCGAAACGAGCAGTCGTGACAGTACTGGCGTTCGCACGGGCGGATACGCCGACGGTGACGACGACCGACACCGTCCAGGTTGCCTCACGGCGAATGGCAGAGGCGGGCGTCGACAGCGTCGTCGTCGTGAGCGCCGGCTCCGGCGGCTCCGGTGGCTCCCCCGACTCCCCCGACGACCGCCGGGTCGCGGGCGTGGTCGATGATCGGGACGTGGTGCGGCTCGTCCGGGCCGGGGGCGACCCGGCGACGACGGCCGCGACGGCGATCGACTGCCGGGTGGAGACGATCTCGGCCGACGCCGGGGTGTTCGAGGCGGTCCGACGACTGGACGAGACCGGCGCGCGGTGTCTCCCGGTCGTCGCCGACGGCGAACTCCGCGGTGTCGTCACGCCGTCGGACATCGTGGTCCTCCTGGCCGAGGAGATCGGCGAGGTAGCCGGCACTGTCGACTTCGACCCGGACGAACCGTTGGCGAGCGAACACACCGACGCCGAGGAGGCGGTCGACACCGCCGAGCGGCCCGACGCCGACTCCGCGAACGCGACGGACGACCGCTAGTCCCCGAGCCGTTCGAGTCGTTCGCGGGCCGTCTCGCCGTCGGGCGCCAGGACGACCGGTCCGGCTCCGTCCGAGACCGCGACGACTTCCGTCTCCGCCCCGACCGTGGCGACACCGTCGGCGACGCGCAACTGTCCCGTGTCGACGTCCGGTGTGACCCCGACGGCGACGCGGGTCGCCGGTGTGCCCTCACGAACCGCGAGCAGCGTCTCCGACAGCGACTCCTCGCGGCCGAACGCGACGCCCGACTCCGTCACTGTCGCCACGTCGTCGACAGTCTCCGCGTACGGCGTCGCGGCGGCGACTCGGTCGCCGACAGCCTGGAACGCCGACGACTCGCGGACGGCGGTCAGTGTCTCCCGGGTGGCCTCGCGTGCCGCCTCGTCCCGGAGTTCGACGGCGTGGTTGACCGCGCCGGGGCCGTCACCGACCGCGAGGGGGTACCGCACCGCCCGCGCGAGGCGGTCGGTCGCGGCGTCGACGGCCGCGGTCGTCGTCGCGCCGCCCGCGAGTTCCGCCGCGATCGCACTCGACAGGGTGCACCCGGAGCCGTGTGTCGCGTCCGTGTCCACCCGTGGGTGGGTGAACGTGTCCGTCTCGGTGTCGTCGTCGCCACGCCGGACGAGCACGTCTCGGACGGGATCGGTCTCGACGTGGCCGCCCTTGACGAGCGCTGCGTCGGCACCGGACGCCACCAACTCCTCACCCACCTGTCGGAGGTCGTCGGCCGACTCCGGCTTGACGCCGGTGAGTACCGTCGCCTCGCCGGCGTTCGGCGTCACGACCGCCGACTCGGCGAGCAGGGTCTCGTAGGCGGACTCCGCGGCCGGGTCCAACAAGCGGTCGCCCGACGCGGCCACCATCACCGGGTCGACGACGAACGGCACGTCCCGCTCCCGGGCGTACTCCGTCACGAGCTCCACCATCTCGGCAGTGGCGAGCATCCCGGTCTTGACGGCCGCCACGTCGAAGTCGTCGAAGACGGCGTCGAGCTGCGCCCGGACCTCCGCGACCGGGAGAACGTGTGTCGACGCCACCCCACGGGTGTTCTGGGCCGTGACGCTGGTGACGACGCTCGTGGCGAACGCGCCACACGCCGTCGCGGTGACGACGTCCGCCTGGACCCCGGCGCCGCCGCCGGAGTCGCTGCCCGCGACTGTCAGCACCACCGGCCTGTCGTCTGGTGCGGTCTCTCGCATACGACCACGTAGTACAACCGTGTCGTAACCTCTTTCGGATCGTGTGGTCGGCCGCTACTCCGTTCGGGACCCGCTCGATCGACTGCCGCGTCGAGCCCGACGAGGAGTTCGCTCACTTCACCTCGTTGGCCCGCCAGCCAGCGGTGAACGACGAGCGGGGGGCACGACGGGTCGCTCGGGACGATCCGAGCCGACGACGGCAGTTCTGTATCGCGGTAAGCAATTTACAGCCCCGGCAGCAGAGACCACAGACGACATCCTACGACGGGCCCTTGGACCGCGAGCACCCGTCTCGGGAGGTTGGACACGGTTGCGGCTTGGGTCTCCGTGTCGTCCGCGAGTGGTCGGCGTCCCGAGAGCCGAGCAGACCCACCCGACCGTTCGAGGACATCGAGCCGATGGTCGAGTGGGAGTGTCCGATCGACCCACGGGAAGCCTCGGGGTCTCCGGAGATCGAAAGTCTCCGAGACGACGAGACGCCTTCGACGAACTGCGCCGCACCGCCGTCAGCGCGACGACTGCGACGAGAATCGTCAGTGCGTCCACCGGGGCCGTGCTCGGTGTCACGACTCACTGCACGCGGCCGGAGGAGAACCACCAGACAGGTACTGCTCGGTGGCTAGACGACCCACCCCGGCGCACGAAGATTTAAATCGGGAACCGAGGCAGACGCCCCGTGTCACAGACGAGCCAGCGCGACGCGGACGCACCGCCGACGGACGGGGGACCGACTGTGCCGCCGCCGCCCCCGCCGGGCGACCAGAGCGCGTGGTACGCGCCGAACGTGGTTGCACAGTACGCCGTCCGGCCGGGTGTCGTGGCGACCGTCAGGGACGTGCGCGACGAGGCGGACGCCGACGGCCGGGCGGAGGCGACCGGTCGGGCGCCGTTCCGGTACGAGACCCGCGAGCCGGCGCTGTGTGCGGACGGGCGGGCGGCGTTCGAACGGATCGCCGAACGGTTCGACGGCGGCACCCACCGTCGGCCGCTCACGCGCGCCGGCGTGGTCGAGCGGGCCGACGCCGGCTTCGAGCCGAAGTACGAACGGGCCATCGACCGACTCGTCGACGCCGGCCCGGCGCTGCGGCGACGACTCGACTACCACGCGCTCCGGGAGTTCCGGTTGTTGGGCGACGCGACGCCGTTGGCGCTGGACGACTCGATCCGGGTGGCCGACGCCGCCGACCCGGACGGCGAGCTCGTCGTCCACACGGACCGGTTCGCCCCGGCCGCGACCGGGCTCTCGCCTCACTCGGCGTTCGCCGGCCGGGTCGCCGCCGAGCGGCTGGCCGCCTACGAGGTGTCGTTCGCGGGCTTCGACGTGCCGGTGGTAGTGTACCGGGACCACCTCCTGGGGGACGACAGCTTCACGACGCGGTACGCAGTCCGCGAGCCGCCGTTGCTCCCGGGTGACGAGGCGCTGATCGAGGAGTGTACGGACCGAATCTGGGAGACGGACGTCTCCGGCGTCGTCGACGACCGCTACGAGTTCGTCGCCCGTCGGGCCAGACAGTTCCTCTCTCGCCGACTCACCGCCCGCAACACCCGCGCCTGGCTGGACACGGCTGCCCACCGTCTCCGGACGGCGCTGTCGGAGTACGACCTGGCCGTCCCGCCCGTCGACTCCCGGTACGCACGCGACCGACTGGACGACCTGGTGTACTACGTCCTCCGGGACTTCGTCGGCGAGGGGATCCTCACCGTTCCACTGCGCGACGAGCGGTTGGAGGACGTGGAGGCCAATCGTGTCGGCGAACGCGTCAAGGTCGTCCCGCGGGCGTCCGTGCTGTCGCCGCCCGACCCGCCGACGGTCGGTGACGACGCGGTGACGACGGACGCAGCCACCGACCCCGGACACAGAGCGGCCGGCGACGGCGGGGTCGCCCGCTCCGAGCGGTCGACGCCGGAACGAGTCCCGACGAACCTCCAGTTCGACGAGGAGTCGCAGTTCGTCAACGTCGTCACACAGCTGGCGGCCCGCGACGGGACGGAACTGGACGCCTCCACTCCCAGCGCGAAGGTGAACCTGGATCTCCGTGGCGTCGACGGGACGGTCCGGTGTGCGGTCGCACTCCCGGTCGTCTCGGAGGACGGCCCACACCTCTCCGTCCGGAAACAGGCGGCAGAGCCGATGACCCCGGTCGAACTGATCGAGGACGGGACGATCTCGACGGAGCTCGTGACGCTGCTGTGGCTGTTGTACGAACACCGGGGAGTCGTGTTGTTCTCCGGTCCGACCGGCGTCGGCAAGACGACGCTGCTCAACGCTCACGTCCCGTTCATCCCGTTCGACGACCGTCCGATCTCCATCGACGAGGGGTCACGCGAGGTGGAACTGCCACACGAGACGGGGGTGTCGCTGAGCACCCGCGACCACGAACGGTCGTACAAACGGGTGTCGATGGCGGATCTGACGACGGAGGCGAACTACCTCAACCCCGACGTGGAAGTGATCGCCGAGATCAACAGCGACGCCTCCTTCCAAACGTTCGGCGAGACGCTTAACACCGGCCACGGCGTCCTCGGGACGACTCACGCCGAGGACCCGGCGACGCTGGTCAACCGGGTGATCGAGCGTGGGCTGCCGGCGTACCTCCTCGGCGAGATCGACTTGGTCGTGTTCCCGCGGCGTGTCGACGGGGAGCGGTACGTCGGCGAGGCGGTCGAGTTGGCGGCCGACCCCGGGGCGTTCGCGGACTGTGGCGGTGCCGGCGGCGTCGTGGAGAAGGGTGACGAGCGAGTCGCCTGGAACCGCGTCGGCGGCCGCACCCCGGACGGCGAGTTCGAGTTCGCCTACGACCACCCGCGGCTGGGTGACACGCGTCGTCGACTCCGCCACCGGGTGTTCCACCGGCTCGCCGACGCGACCGACCGGACGCTGGACGAAGTCGAGGCCGACTTCCACCGGCGTCACCGTTACGTGACGTTCCTCCGCGAGGAGGGTGTGACCGACTTCCAGACGACCTTCGACCTCCTGGCGGAGTTCGGTGCCGACGAGCCGACGACGGGACCCGGGGGTCACCGGGCGGGCCACGCCGGACGGCTGGGGGTCGGCGATGACTGACACGCCCCGCGAGGCACGGCCGACGCCGACACGGCTCCGTGCGGTCGACCGAGCGTTGTACGCGCTGTTCGCCCGTCACGCGGACGGTAGCCGCCACGCGGGCGACCGAGCGCGCTACCGCGGACTCGTCGCCGGCGTCAGCTTCGACGTGTTCCTCGCCCGGGTGTACGGCCTCTCGTGGGTCGTCGCCGTCGCCGTCGCGGTCGGCTGTCTGCCCGTCGTCACTGCCGTCGCTCCGCCCGGCTGGCCGGCGGTCCCCCTGCCGGACGGCTGGCCGGCGGCCGTCGGTGTCGCGGCCGCCGCCACCGGGAGCAAACGACTCACGGTCGTCGCGGCCGGAGGCTACCTCCGTGCCCGGGCGACGGCCAGACGCACTCGGATCAGACGCTCGCTCCCCGGCGTCGCGCGGTACCTCGACGCACTCTCGTCCGGGAGCGACGGCCCACGGGCGATGCTCCGCCGCGTCGCCGAGAGCGACGCCTACGGCGAGACCGGCCGCTCCATCCGGCGAGCGCTCAACACGGCCGAGCTCACCGGGAGCCTCCGGCGCGGGCTCGGTCGCGTCGCTCGCGACACCCCCTCCCGGGAGGCGTTGTCCCCGTTCCTGCTGAAGTTCCGTGAACACGCGACACAGGGTGACGACGCCCTCTCCAACTACCTCCGGCTGGAGAGCCGAGTGCTGGGCCGGCGCCGCGAGCGGGCCAGCGAGCGCAACGCCGACCTGATGGAACTGCTGGCGGAGCTGTTCGTCGTCACGCTCGTGTTGCCGGCGTTGCTCGTCGTCGTCCTGACAGTGGTGAGCGTGCTCGCGCCGTCGCTGTCGGAGCCGGTCACCACCCCCGTGGGTCCGGTGACACGACGGACACTCGTCACCGTCGGCGCAGCCGGGTTCGTCGTCGCGGTCGGCGTCGCGGCCGCCGTAGCCGTCGAGCGACTCCGGCCGACAGACAGCCGTGTCTCCCACGGTCTCCCGGACCGTCCGCGGACCGTCCTGGCGACGGCGACGACCAATCCGGCCAGCGCCGCGGCCGTCTGGACGACACCCAGCCTCGCGGTCGCCGGTCTCGCGTGGTCGGTCGGGCTCACGCCGCTGGACACGGCGTTGGCGTGGTACGTCGCGTTCGCCGTCCCGGTCGGGCTCGTCGGACTCCGCCGCGCCCGACTGGACGACGCCAAGGACCGAGAGATCAAAGACTTCGTCCACGCCGTCTCCGGACACGTCGGTCTCGGGCGACCGCTGCCGGAGGCGGTCGAACGAGTCGCCCGCGAGGTGGAACTGGGCCCACTCGCTCCCGACGTCGACGACCTCGCGTTCAACCTCGTCCACGGCGGTCGCCGAGAGACGGACCTCCGGACGGCGGCGTTGGATCGGTTCGTCGACCGCGTCGGGACACCGCTCGCGGCCCGGAGCGTCGGACTCGTCACCGGTGCGCTGGACGCCGGCAGCGACTCCGAAGCCGTTTTCGAGACGCTCCAGACGGAGGTGAGCCGGCTGTACCACGAGAAACGCGCGCTACGGTCGAGTATGCTCGTGTACGTCGTCGTCGGCTGGACGACGGCGCTGTTGGTCGTCGGGATCGTCCTGGCGATCACGACACAGGTGTTGGACAGCTTCACACAGTTGTCTGCGGCCTCGGACGCCGGCAGCGTCACGCTCGA
This sequence comes from Halobaculum sp. MBLA0143, assembly GCF_041361465.1. NCBI lineage: Archaea > Methanobacteriati > Methanobacteriota > Halobacteria > Halobacteriales > Haloferacaceae > Halonovum > Halonovum salinarum. The sequence continues at coordinate 2,653,280 of NZ_JBGKAC010000001.1, read as the reverse complement.
CCCGAACGCCGTCGATCCGGCGCGCGCCCGGCGGCGGTTCTACCTCGTCACGCAGGCCACCGTGCTCGCGTCCGGGTGGTTCGCCGGCGCCGCCGACCGAGGACCGTTCGCCGCGCTGCTCCACTCCGGGTTGCTCGTCGGGATCGCCGCCGTCGCCTTCGAGGTGGTCGCGTGACCCGACGGCGTCGCCCCGACGGCCGCACGACACGTCACTGCCCTCCCGGCCGCCGACAGCCCCGACACGGCCGCGGACAGTCACACGTCGTCGGCGTGGCGCTCCTCGTGGCCGTGACGGTCGTCAGCCTCGGCGGACTGACGGCCGCCGTCGCCACCACCGTCGACGCTGGCACGGCGGAGGTCCGAGAACGCCGCGTCGCCGGTGCGGTCGTGGACGCGATCCAACCCAGGCGGGTCACCGGCAGCCACACGGCAACCGTCGAACTCGCCGCTGGCCGTCTGGAGACCGTCCCGCGGACGGTCAGACTGTTGAACGACACCGGGACGGTCCGACGGCTACGGACGGACGCGTTCGTGTACCGGAACGGGGACACCCGGGTCGCCGCCGTCGCCGGCGGGGTCGTCCGTGGGCCGCCGGGTGTGGCGACGGTCGTCCGGCCGCCACGGCTGCGGCGCGCGGCCGGCAGTCTCGTCGTCGGCGTCGCGGCGCTGGGTGCCCCCGCAGACTCCGCCGGCGTCTCGCTCGCCGTCGGCGGCGTTCCCGACGCACCGCGAACGCGGCTCCGACTCCGGACGAACGTCTCACACGAGGCGACACGACACCCGACCGGAGACTGGCGTGTCGCCGTCGAGACCGCGACGCCGGCGGCCGTCGCCGACGCCCTCGCTCGCGTCGGCTCCGTGTCGCGACGTGACTTCGACGACGACGGCGTCCCGAGCGTGGTCGTCCACGTCGCCGACCGTCGCGTCGTGTTCGTCGTCCACCGGCTCGGGCTGGAGGTGGAACGTGTCTGACGGAGAGGGGCGGACGCGGGCCGTGACGCCGACAGTCGGCAAGCTGCTGGAGGTCGGAATCGTCGTCTTACTCGTCGGCGGGCTGACGGCGACACTCGGTGGCAGCGCGGTGCCGGAGTACCGCGACCGGGCCGGCCGGGAGCTCGCACAGCGACACCTGACGGCGGCGGCGACGCGTGTCGAGCGCGCGGTGCCGCCGCCGGGCCGTTGGGTGTCGGTTCGCCGACGGGTGCCGCTGCCGTCGCGGCTCCGCGGCAAGCCGTACCGCGTCGTCGCCGACGACGGGCGACTCCGGCTCGTCCACCCGAACCCGGCAGTAACCGTCGGAGTGACCGTGGTCGTCCCCGACCGGGTCCACCGCGTGACGGGGACCTGGCACAGCACCGATCACACCGTCGTCGTCGTCGAAACACACGACGACGGCGTCGTCGTCCGACTCCAGTCCGGGGGTGTGGCGTGACTCCGTCTCGTGCCCGCGGCCAGGCGAACCTCCTCGCGCTCGGGGTGGCCGTCCTGCTCGTCGTCGCCGCCGTCACGGGGACGCTCGCGCTCGCGGACGCCGCCTTCGCCGGCGCCGACCGACCTGCCGGGGCGCGCCACGCCGCCGTCGCCACGGCCGGGCGACTCGTCGCCGCCGACGGCCCGCTCGCCGTCCGGCCGAACGTCCTCGACGCCGACGCGGTCGCCGACCTGGACACCGCTGCCGTCACGGCGAGCGTCCCGGCGCTGCGCGACCGCGCCGTCCGGGTCGAACTGGACGACACCGTGCTCGCGGTCCGGGGCGACCCCGTCGGCCCGACACACCGCCGGATCGTCACGGTGGCGACGACCACTCCCCGGACGCGGTCGGTGCCGGCGGCGGCCGGGCTCGTCTTCCCCCGGCGGACGGATCGAATCCGATTCGACTTCCGGAACGCGTCCGTCACCCGGGTGCGCGTCGACGGCCGGCTCGTGTTGGCACGCCCCGACGGACTCCGGGGGACGGCGACCGTCGCCGTCAGCCGACGGGCGACGCTGCGCGTGAACTTCGCCGGCACCGGTACCGTCACCGTGACGACGTTCCCGACTCGGACTCGGAAGGCACGCCTGGAGGTGACCGTCGGTGCCTGACCGCGGGCAGCTGTCGCTGTCGGTCGTCGAGGCCGGGGTCGGCGTGTTGCTGTTGCTCGCCGTCGCGGGCGGGTTCGGCGCGAGTCTCCCGACGCCGTCGACGGACGAGACACAGCTCGACGCCTACGCCGGCGACGCCGCGACGGTGTTGACCGGGGCGCCGCCGCGACACGCCGACCGCAGCCGGCTGACCGAGGTCGCTGCCTCGCGGGCGGCGTTCGAGCGGGAACGGGGAGCGCTCCGCCGGCGCGTCGCGGCCACCCTCGGTGACAACCTCCAGTTTCGACTCCGAACACCGCACGGCGTCGTCGGCGACCCGATCCCGCGGGCGACGGCGACCGGTCGGGCGACGGTACCGACCCGACACGGACCGGTGGTGATCCAGGTGTGGTACGCGTGACTCGTCACGCCGGAGCCGACCGTGGCCAGCTCGTCGTACTCGCGGCAGCGCTGGCGGCGTTAGCGTTGCTCCCGGTCGTGTTCGCGTACCTCCAGTTGGGTGCCCACCCGGACGTCGCCGCTCGAACGGAGCCGGGCCACGAGACGGATCGCGTCGTCCGCGCGCTGGCGCGTGCCGTCGGCAACGCCTCCCGGGCCGTCGCGGGCGACGACTGGACGAACCGGACGGCGACGCGCTCCGCGTTCGACCGGACGCTCCGCCCGGACCGCCGCGGGATCGAGACCGCACGGCTGGATCGAGGCGTCTCCGTGCGCGTGCGACGCAACGCGACCGTCGCCGCGTCGTGGGCCGACGCCTCCTGTCCCGGCGGCCCGAACCGACAGTTCGGCGACTGTGTCGCCCGTGACGGGGTCGTGCTCCAGGAGCGCGCCGGAGAGGCGTACGTCGTCGCGGTCGCGCTCGAGGTGCGCGTCGTCGGTCCGAGCGGGCGGACGACCGTCGTGCGAGTGTTCGAGACAGCGGCCGGGACGACGGTCACTCCTCGCCCGGCGTCGTGAAGCGGTCGCTGTCGGCGCGGAATCGCTTGTTCGTGGCGTCGACGAGGTTCTGGAAAGTGTGGCCGACGGCGACCGCCGGGAGCCCGAAGAGGAGGAAGCCGACGCCGTAGACGAGTCCGGTCGTCGCCGTGACCACGACCCCGCCCGGGGCGCGGTCGGCGTGTGCCAGCCCGAAGGCGACGGCCCCGAGTACGACCGCGAGCGGCGGCGAAACGGGGATCACGGCCGGGACGGCGCCGACGAGCCCGGCGCGGAAGAGCGCCTCCTCCATCGTCGACTGGCCGGCGTAGCCGACGGTGTACCACCCCAGCCCGGCGTAGCTGTCGGGGTACACGCTCGCGGCGGTGTCTTCGACCGAGACACCTAGCCGGCCGAGCAGCCAGACCTGGACGATCGCCAGCACCGACATCCCGGCGCCGAGCCCGAGCCCGGCGGCGACCGCGGCGGGGGTGCGCGCCGCCGGCCCGAGTCCGAGCGTCCCCAGGTCCAGGTCGCCGACGACGACCCCGACGGCCGTGACGGCGGCGAGCACCGAGAGCGGCGGGAGCGAGGTCTCGAGGAACCCACGAGCGACCGCCCGCGGCGGACCGAGGTCGCTGGCGGTTATCTCTCCCTCGTCTGCGGTCTGGACGACGAACACGACCGCGACGGTCCCGAGCAGCGCCAGTGCCGCGTACACCGTGGTGGCGAGTGACACGAGAAGACCGTGACCGGCCGTACGGCAAAGCTCCGGCGGTCTACGCCCGCAGCTCCCGGACGCGCTCTACGTTCCACGCGAAGCTACGCCCGTCCTCGGTGGGGGTCTCCAACACGAACGGCAGTTCTCGGAGGTCTGGGTGGTTGACGATCCGATCGACGCCGGCGTCGCCGATGTGACCGTCGCCGAGGTGGGCGTGTTCGTCCTTGTTCGTCCCGCACTCGTGTTTGGAGTCGTTGAGGTGGAGACAGTGGAGGTGTTCGAGCCCGACGGTCTCGTCGAAGGCGGCGACCGTCTCGTCGACGGCGGCCGGCGTCGACAGGTCGTAGCCGGCCGCGAATACGTGAGCGGTGTCGAGACAGAAGCCGATCTCCAGGTCCGTCCGGTCGTGGACGGCCGCGAGGTGGTCGAACTCGCCGCCCAGCTTCGTGCCGGAGCCGGCGTCGGACTCGACGAGCACCGTCACCTCGTCGGGCACGTCCAGTTCGTCCAGCGCGCTCGCGGCGTTGTCCAGCCCCTGCTCGACGCCGGCACCGGTGTGGGCGCCGAGGTGGACGTTGACGTAGTCGACTCCCAGCTTGGCTGCGGCGTCGACCTCCTTCTGCATGGAGTCGATGCTCTTGGCCCGGAGATCGTCTTTCGGCGTACAGAGGTTGACGAGGTACGAGGAGTGGATCACCCACGGCCCGATGTCGTGGTCCGTGGAGGCGGCCCGGAACCGCTCTGCCTCGTCGTCCTCGATGTTCGGGTCCTGCCACACCTGCGGGCTGTGGCTGAAGATCTGTCCGCAGTTGCCGCCGATCTCCGCCTGCTCGTCGACGGCGTTGTCCGCGCCGCCGGCGATGGAGGTGTGTGCGCCGATGTTGACTGTCACGGACGACAGTGGGGTCGCGCGTGCTAAAGTCGCGTCGGTGTCGGCGGTCCGGGGCGGTGGCCGGCCGACGCCGACGTGACGAGTCTGCCCGTCCAGCGGCGGCGACGTCCGTGTTCCCGTCGTCTCACGGTCTCGTTACAAACTGTAGCGACACACGAATTTACTTCCCTGGAGCGCGTAGCGTCCGTGTATGTCAGAAGAAGTCGTGTTCGAGGTCGAGAACGAGCGACGACGTGCAGACGTGGCGACCATCCTCCGGACCATCGCCGACAACCTGGAGAACGGGACGCCGATCACGCTACAGGCCGGCGAGGACGCCGTCACGCTGGAGCCGCCCGTCCGCCCGCGGTTCGGCGTGGCGGTGGAACGCGACGGCCCACAGGACGGATCGAAGGAACTGAACGTCGGGCTCGAACTCGGCTGGTCGGAGGAGGGGTCCAACGAGGAGCTGGAAGTCGAGTAGTCGTCTCCACGATCCTGCCGCTCGGCCACACGCAGGCCGTGAGCACGGCCACGACACGGTGACTGCCGTCTGTCGTCACTCGACCCCGGTCCAGCGTCGCCAGAGGGAGTCACCCGACAGTAAGCCGAGCGATCCGACTGTCACGGCCAGCCGCGGCCACCAGTACGCGCCGGTCTCTCCGAGCGCGTACGCGGTCCCCATCACGACGAGCGTGACGAGACAGAGTCCGATCAGTGCGAGTCGAGCGCGTGTCTCCATCGTGTCACTCGGTATCTCGGTGAGTCGGTTCGTAGCGTCGCACGCCCGACCGTCTCGCCGCTCGCACGGACAGAGTCCGACGACCGGCGAGACGCGCCGGCGTCGCTACCCTCGCAGCTCCCGCGGGTCCGCCCGCACCCAGTCGTCGTGGCCGTACTTCTCGTCGACCAACGTCGCCGCGCGGTCGAGTTCTGCGTCCGTCCACTCGCCTGCCGGGGCGCCTCCTGCCCAGTCCGCGAGTGTCGTCTCCAGCCGTTCGACGACGGTCGCCCGGTCGGCGTCGGTGAGTTCGTCGAGGCCGGCGACGCGGTCGCGGAACGCCGTCGCCGTCGTCTCCGGCGCGGCGAAACAAGCGAGGTGCGCCGAGGCGTCGACCGCGAAGGAGATCGACCCGTGCTGGACGACCGCCTCGCGCTGACGGTGTTGAGCGTTGCCGGCGATCTTTCGACCGGCGCCGCCGTCGCTCACAACGTCGTGGGCGGGGTTCAGCCCGCGGAGGTAACAGGCGGGCTGGTGGATCGTCGGCCGTTCGCTTCCGGCGTAGTCGGCGTCGACACCGAGCGCCCGCAGCGCAGCCAGCACTGGCTCACACAGGAGGTGGTACGACTCCATCAGGTCGCCCGGCAGCTCGTCCGCGGGTGCGATCACCGAGTAGGACACGTCGCCGAAGTTGTCGTGGTAGATGCCGCCGCCGCCGGTCGGCCGCCGGGTCACGTCGACGCCGGCCGCGCGACAGGCGTCCCAGTCGACGCTGCCGGGGTCTTGGTGGCGCCCCAAGGAGAGACAGGAGGGCTCCCAGCGGTACAGCCTGACGGTGCGGGGGCCACCCGCGGCGGCGGTCTCGGCGGCGACCTCGTCTAAGGCCATCTGTGTCGGGCCGTCGCGGGCCTCCTCGCGGATCAGCCGCCAGTCGCGGTCGGCCAACGGGCCGGGGGCCGCTCGGTCGGTGTCCGTGTCGGTCGTCACGACCGGTCTCGGACGGCGCCACACAAGTCAACTGCGGCCGGCGACCGAGCCGGCTCCGTCGTCGGGGTTGAGCCGCCGGGCCACGACCGCGTACACACACGCGAGGTACAACAAAAACGCCCCCGCACTCAGCGGTCCCCCGAGGAACGAACTCACGTCCACCGCCGTCACCTGCTCTGCGATGCCGGCACCGACGGAGAGGCAGAGTAACGTGGCGTACACGACAGCCGTCGCTGTCGATAGCAGCTCGACCCCGCCCCTCCCGAAAGAGAGCGTACTGAAAAAAGCAACCGTAACGAGCACCAGAGCTGTCTGTAATGTGTACGCCAGAGGGGAGAACACAACACTAGCCACACACAGAAGTCCGGTGCAGACGAGTGCTCCGAGTACACCCGGCAGATCGTACCTCATACGCTCGACACGAACGCTCTGTGGTAAATTTCTTCTCTAGTCTCTCAGTGAGGGGGTCAGCGGGGAACACTGAACGCTCAGTACTCAGTGAGAGTGGCCGCGAACGCATCCGCAGCCGCCGGCGTTCGCACAGTCACCGTTCCACCGAATCGGAGTACTCGGCAGCCACCGAACTTCGAACAGAGTGTGGCAGTGGCCCACTCGACGTGTCGCGTCACGACTCTGCGCTCGGCAGCCGGAGTTCCACCCGCGTTCCCCGCGGCTCGCGGTCCGAGATCGACAGTTCGCCGCCGACGGCCGTCGCCGTCCACCGAGCGATCCAGAGTCCGAGCCCGCTGGCGTGTTCCAACGGGGTCTCGGTGCCGCGCACGACGGCGAGCCGGTCCGTGTCCGGGACGCCCGGCCCGTCGTCGGCGACGGCCACGACCACCTCGTCGGCGTCCGTGTCGGTCGTCACCTCGACCCACACGGTCGGGTCGCCGTCGTGGTGTTCGACCGCGTTCTCGACGAGATTCGACAGCGCGGTACGGTAGTCTCGACGGCTCTCGACCGTCGCGGTCGCGTCCGTGACGGAGAGACGCACGTCGGCGACCGACTCGAACTGTTCGACGACACGACGGGTCGGCTCCGTCAGCTCGACCGCGACCGGGTCGGTGGTGCTCGTCTCGGAGTTCACGAGCACCCGGGCCTTCTCACTCGTCTCCAACAGACCCGTCGCGGCGGCGTGGATCTTCGTCGCTGCCTCTCGTACCTCCGAGTCGTCACTCCGTGTGGTGACGTGGTTGGCGTAGCCGACGACGACGTTGAGGTCGTTCGAGAGGTTGTGCCGCAACACCCTGTTCGCTACCTCCAAGCGCTTCCGCGAGGCGTGCCGCGCCGTCACGTCGTGGACGACGACGGCGTAGCCAGTCGTCCGACCGCGGTGATCCGACAACGGTTCGACGGTCGTGTCGAACACGCGCCGACGGTCGTCGATCACTGCCGTCCGGTCGCCGCCGTCGAGCCCCCGCAGGCCGCCGTCGCCCCCGTCTGCCACCGTCGGTCGGAGACTGTCGCCGACCGTCGGCTCCCCGTCGAACACCCGGCGAGCGAGTTCGTCGATCTCGACCACCTCCCCCGTCTCGTCCGTGACGATCAACCCGCTGTCGACACCCTCGAGTGCCTGGCGCCGTGCCGGGGCGGTCCGGCGCAGGAGGTCGAACTGGAACAACGCCAGCCCCCAGACGACGCCGGTGACGACGAACGCGAACGGCGTCGTGTCGACCGGAATCGGCCCACCGACGAGCAGTTCGACGACGTTGACGACGAACGGCGGAACCGCTCCGAGCATCAGGAGCGCGGACTGTCGAGCGGAGACGACCGGGCCGGTGACGGCGACACGAGCGACGAGAACGAGCCCGACGGCGACGAGGAGGTACGAGTACGTCGCGTGCAGGAGGAACCCCGGCCCGAACGTGACGATGAGCGACGTGACGCCGGTGTCGACGGCGAGTCGCGGACTCCCCCAGACGAGCCCGTGGGCGGGGTTGGTCACGACGGCCACGACGAACACAGCCGGCTCCAGGAGCAACACCTCACGAGCGTCGGCGAGCCAGTCGGCGCCAGTGTACTGGACGGTGAACCACAGCCACAGCGTCGGGACCGTCGCCCCGACGACCGCGATCACTCGGAACACGGAGAGCCGCGTCGCCAACCCGGACACGAGCAGCTGGACGCCGTACAGCCCGGACCAGGCGGCGATAGCGATCATCAGCCCGACGAACGACTCCGCGTACGGCTCCCGACGACCGTACACGCGCGCCGCGACCGCCAACGACACCCCCGCGGCCAGAAACGTCGCCGTCGTGTACGCTCCCGACGGGGACAGCATGAGTACACATACAGTACGACTGGAGCAACTTATTTCAATCGAAGAACGCTGCTACGCTCCGACGACGCGACGCTTTTCCCGCTCGACCGCCGACCGTCGGTATGGTCGAGAACGTCGCCGGCGTCGTCCGCGAACTCGAGACGGAGGACTTCTACCTCCTCTCGGGCGTCGAGCAGGGGATGCGGTTCTCGGAGTGGGTCGCCCGCGAGAAGCTGCCGGAGTTCGCCGGTCTCACGGACGAGGAGACGGCGTACAGGCTCGACCGTTGTAGCGACCGCGACCTCGTCGAGGGGAAGACGATCCAGTACGACGGCTACCGACTCGCCTTCGAGGGGTACGACGCGCTCGCGCTCCACACGTTCGCCGAGCGCGACACTGTCGAGGGGGTCGGCGCCCCGCTCGGCGTCGGCAAGGAGTCGGACGTGTACGAGGTGTCGTCGTACCGTTCGTTCGCGCTGAAGTTCCACCGCGAGGGGTACACCAACTTCCGGGAGGTGATGGAGTCCCGCGACTACACCGCCGACCGCGACCACGTCTCCTGGCTGTACACCGCCCGGAAGGCGGCCGAACGAGAACACGAGACGCTGGAGACGCTGTACCCGGACGTGTCCGTCCCGCGGCCGATCGACCACAACCGCCACGCCATCGTCATGGAGAAGCTGCCCGGGCCGGAGCTGGCGGACGCCCGTCTGGAGTCACAACAGGTCGTCGGCGTGTTGGATCTGATCCTCCGCGAGGTCGCCACCGCCTACCGCGCCGGCTACGTCCACGCCGACCTCTCGGAGTACAACGTCGCCGTCGGCGAGGACGGCGTCGTGATCTTCGACTGGCCACAGTCCGTCGACACCGACCACGAGAACGCCGGCGAACTGCTGGATCGGGACGTGGAGAACCTGATCGGGTACTTCGCCCGGAAGTACCCCAACGAGACGCCCGCGGTCGACGAGCGGGCGGTCGCGCAGGCGATTCGGGACGGTGCGTTCGAGTCCGTCCGCGAGTTCGCGTGACACTGAGGCTCCCGTCGGAGGTTAGCTATCGAAGAGTAGCTCGACTGTCTCAGAGAACGCCTCTGGAGACCGCCACTCGTGGACGTGACCGTGGCGAGAAAAAACCTCGAACACTCCGTTCGACTGCATCCAACTGTAGTGCTCTTTCTCCTCTTCGTCGGGATAACGTCGCTTCAAGATGTGAGTCTTGTTTCGGTAGGCGCTCGACTCCACCAGCAGCACCTGCTCTACCACTTGACCTCCTCTGTCGTGTTCACAGACGAGGACAATCTGGTCGGAGTCGTCCGCCAGCAGTTTGAACTTCAATAGGGCGTTCAGCTGCTGTTGTTCGGTCTGAACGAAGTCGTCCATTCTGTACGCGACCAGCCCATCGCCAGCTCGCTGGTTCACGTACTCTTTCACCTCGTTTACACGGCGGACATCATCTTCTGCGAAGCTCCCGAGAACGAACACTCGGTGTTCGGCCGTGGCAGCTACGTCCGCCCAATCCGCCCGGTAGTGATTGAGCGCCTCGTACTCGCTCGGAGTCAGTTCGCCCGTCGAGTGCTCTCGCGCTCGTTCTTTCACGTCTAAAGAGTTTGTGTCCGTCATGTCGCAGTGATAGGAGAGTCGGATTTAAGTGGCTTACGACCACATCGGTGTGAACCGATGTGGTTCAGGCCGAAAAGACTATACTTGCTTGGATACGTATCTGTATACAGCAGAGGACCTGCCAGTTCACGGGTGGCCGGTCGACCGGCCACTCGTGAACTACAGAGGCAGAGAAGCAACGCGAACAGACTGACGTGTGTACGACGGGGCTGGATCGAACTCCGCCGGTTGTACTCACTGACAAGCAAGATCGTAGTAAGAGTCTAAGATGTCACACAGCACGAAACCAAACGAACCCGTTTCGATGGATGGAAGAGACGAGGACATACAATCGACGAGAGTACGAGTCAACGTCCTCACTCAGGAGACGAGATTCGTCCTCGTCCAGAACATCCTCTCGCACCCCGAGCAGCTACCGACGCTCCGGGAGTTCGACTACGTCAACCCAACTAAGAGCCGTAGCACGATCCGCGAGCACCTCGACACCCTGATCGAGAACGATCTCGTCGAGACAGTCACGCTCCCAGAGAGCGAACGAACCCGGGACCTCCCGTACCGCTTCTACGGGCTCACGGACACGGGACGGGAGCTGCTAGAGCGGTTCGACCTCCTCGGCGCGGAGGGAACGCTAGGGGAGATGTACGAGCGACTAGAGACAACACCGGAGATTGAGCGGTACGCGGACGCGCCACGCCCGGACCGAGAGTGAACGCCTGCGACTGCGTCCTGAATCGGCCGCCACGGACACACATGGCGCTCGGACGCCCCACTGACGGCACCACCCGCGAGCAGGCCAGCGCCGAGACCGGGTCTTTCTCTCGTCGCGTCGGTCGATCTCTCGCCGGGGGTCGCGGCGGCGACCCACAGCGGTCCGCTGGCCTCACACACGACGGACGGTTCCGTCCCGGACCCGCTAACCGACGACGCGACAGACACCCGACAGTCACATGCAGCTACCGGAGAGACGGGTTGCGTCCTTGGGGACGGATAACGCAACCGAGACGAACCGAACCGATAACCTCGCGGCGGGGCTCGACAAGAAACCGGCGACGGTGACGCGGGAGGGCGACCCGCGAGGGGAAGCTCGAGTCCGTCCGCGAGTTCGCGTGACGGCACTCCCGTGCGCACCACGGCCCACTGCGTCGTGACTGCCCGACGGACTCGGGGCCGGCGGACGGACCGCCGACTCTCGTGACCGAAGCGTCAGATTGGCAAATCCGTTACTCCTTTTTCTTGCTAGACGTTGTCTCACGTGCATACCGTACTACCAGGGGGACGCGGTCGAGGTGTACTACGACGAGACGTTGGACAGTGTAGTGCTGGAGTGGGAGGGATTCGTCTCCGACGATCCGTTCCGCGAGGCGATGGACGCGGCTATCGAGTTGGCTCGAGAGCGGAACGCGATCAAGATGCTCGGCGACTCCCGCGAGATGGGGACACTCGACCAGGAGGACCAGGAGTGGTCGTTCACCGACTGGGCGCCGCGGGCGGAGGAGGTGGGGCTAGAACACCTCGCGGTCGTCTACCCGGAGTCCGTCGTCGCGGCGATGTCCGTCGACAACGTCATGGAGGCGACCGAAGGCGACGACATCGAGCGCACCGTCACCGACAGCCGCGACGAGGCGGAGGCGTGGCTCGCGGCACGGTAGAGTCGGTGGCGAGCCCACGACAGTTTTTTGCCGCGGCCGGCGTCACAGCCACACATGGCACCCGGACTCGCCACCGACGGCACCGCCCGCGAGCAGGCCAGCGGCGACGCCGGGTTCTTCTTCGGTCGCGTCTGAGGCCGGTGGACCGCGGCGCCGCCGCCGACGCGACGGCCCGCGGGAAACCGACCGACGCGACGGGCGGACAGACGGCTCCGTCCCGGAACCGCTAACTGACGACGCGACACACACCACGACACTCAGATGCAACTACCGGAGAGACAGGTCGCGCTGTTGGAGACGGCAAGCGCGACGGAAGCGAGGGGAATCGACGACCTCGCCGCAGAGCTCGGCGAGAAACCAGAGACGGTGACGCAGGCGGCGTTCGAACTCGGAGACGAGGGGTTCGTCGCCGTCAGCGAGACGACGACGGAGACGGTGGCGCTCACCGCCGAGGGGCGCGACTACGCCGACGGCACGCTTCCGGAAGTACAACTGTACCACGCCGCCGTCGACGCCGGCGCGGCCGACGAGTCCGCGCCGATGGGACAGGTCGTCGGCGCGTCCGGACTGGAGGGCGACGAGGTGGACATCAGCCTGGCACTTCAACCTCGACAGAGTTCGTCTGGAAGGTTGGCGCAATGTCGTCCACTTGACCGCTCGCCCTCGTACCGTGCTGGTGCCTGTAGCTATTTAGACTACACGGATGCGAACGCGGCGGTGGGTCAGTCACCAACCCTTTGGCTCGACAACGCTCGACGAACGCACCGTCACCGAACTGCTAACTGACGAGACAACAGAGAGACTCCAAGAGATGAAACTTCCAGAAAAACAGGTCGAACTGCTGAACACAGTCAGTGCGAACGACTGGCAGTCTGTCGAGGATCTCGCAGAGGAGACAGGCTTCGATGGACAGTCGATCACACAGGCGGCGTTCGAACTCCGCGACCACGGTCTGGTCGAGATCAACGAACGGAGGGTACAGCACGTCAGCATCACCGACGAGGGACGCCAGTACGTGGAAGATGGGCTTCCAGAGATTCGACTCTACAGGGCTGTCGCCCGACTGAGTGACGGTGAGCCGGTTGAGATGGGTCGAGCAATCGGCGAGGCGGACCTCGGTGGCCCGGAGGTCGACATTGCGCTCGCCAACTACAGCCGCAAGGGCTGTGGTGAAATCGAGGACGGTCAGATCACTGCTGCCGCAGAGTACGATCCAGACGACATGGGCCGTGAGACCGAACGGCTCGCAGAACTCGCAGAGAAGCCAGTGACGAGAGTCGAACCCGAAAAGATCGACAACGTCTACGACCGACTGGAGTCCCGCGGACTCGCCGAAGTCGACAGCAGCACGACCCGAGAGATTCGGCTCACCGACGACGGTGTCGACGCGCTGATGACGGGCGTCGAGGCGGCCGAGACGGTGGATCGGCTCACGCCGGAACTGCTCACCTCCGGCGAGTGGGAGGACGTCGAGTTCACGGAGTACGACGTAGAGGCGGACGCCCCGGAGACACAGGGCGGCCGGAGACACGTTCTGCGGTCGTACGCCGACCGCGTGAAGGACGTGCTCGTCGGGATGGGGTTCCAGGAGATGGACGGCCCACACGCGGACGCGGACTTCTGGATCAACGACTGCCTGTTCATGCCCCAGGACCACCCGGCTCGGACCCACTGGGATCGGTTCGCGCTGGACGTGGGGCCGGCCGAAGAGATTCCACAGGAGCTGATCGACCGGGTGGGGTCGGCCCACCGCGACGGTGTCGGCGAGGACGGCGACGGCTACCACTCCCCGTGGAGTGAGTCGTTCGCGCGGTCCGTCGCGCTGCGAGGACACACGACGTCGCTGTCGATGCGGTACCTCTCGGGGGTGGCCGGCGAGGACGTCGACCCGCCACAGCGTTACTTCTCCGTCGAGAAGGTGTACCGCAACGACACCTTAGACGCCACCCACCTCCTGGAGTTCTTCCAGATCGAGGGGTGGGTGTTGGCCGACGAGCTGTCCGTCCGGGATCTGATGGGCACCTTCGAGGAGTTCTACCGCCAGTTCGGCATCACGGACGTGCAGTTCAAGCCCCACTACAACCCGTACACGGAACCGAGCTTCGAGCTGTTCGGCGAACACCCGGAGACGGGCGAACTGATCGAGATCGGCAACTCCGGGATCTTCCGCGAGGAGGTGTTGTCGCCGTTGGGTGTCGACGGCGACGTGATGGCCTGGGGGCTCGCTCTGGAACGGCTGGCGATGCTGGCCACGGGCGCCGAGGACATCCGCGACCTCCACGGGACGCTCGCGGACCTGGAGTTCCTGCGGAACGCGGAGGTGCCGTACTGATGGATCGAGCGACGACCGACGCGACCCGACCGACGGAGACGGAGATGGAGATGGAGGTCACAGAATGCCAGTCGTAGACATCGACACGGACGAACTGCGAGCGCTGACCGGCCACGAGGAGAAGACGGACGAGGAGTTCCGCGAGGACCTGTTCGAACTCGGCCTGGAGTACGAGGGGGAGACGGACGAGGGGGCCCTCCAGTTCGAGTTCGCTCCCGACCGACTCGACCGTCTCTCGGTGGAAGGAGTCGCGCGGTCGCTCCGCTACCAGTACGGCGACGCCCGCGGCGTGCACGTCCCGGAGACGAACGACGCCGACTGGGTGATCGAGGTGGAGGCGACCGTCCCGGACGAGCGGCCGTACGTCACCGGCGCGGTCGTCCGCGGGGTGGACCTGGACGACGCGGCCCTGGAGTCGCTGATCCAGCTCCAGGAGAAGCTCCACGCAACGATGGGCCGCGAACGCGCGAAGGGCGCGATCGGGATCCACGATCTGACGATGCTGAAGGGTGAACAGCCCGTCGGCGCCGGCGTCGACGACACGGAGCCGACCTCGACGGACGACGGGGAACGGGACCCGGCCGACGAGGACCCAATCGAGGCGCCGACGGTGACGACACGGGACGTAGAGCCCAAGCAGACCGAGGAGACGACCGCTCGCGCGCCCCAGAAGTCGATCACCTACCGCGGGATCGAGCCGGACGGCGACCGGTTCGTCCCGTTGGACCACGAGGCGATGGCGGTCGGCGACACCGGCGCGACGCCGGCGGACGTGCTCGCGGACCACCCGACCGGCGAGACGTACGCGGAGTTGGTCGCCGACTACGACCGGTACCCCGCGATCTACGACGACCGTGGGCTGTTCTCGTTCCCGCCGGTGATCAACGGCCAACGGACGGAGGTGACGACGAACTCCCGTGACCTGTTCGTCGAGCTGACCGGGACGGACCAGTGGACCATCGACCGGATGTGTACCGTGATCTGTTACGCCCTCGTCGCCCGGGGCGGGCAGCTGGAGGACGTGCGCGTGGAGTACGCCGACGGGGCGACCCACCCGGAGGAGTACGGGCCGGAACTGCTCCGGCCGAACCTCTCGACCGACGAGAAGTCCGTCTCACACGAACAGATCGAGTCCACCCTCGGTGTCGACCTGGAGCCAGACGAGGTCGTCGACCTGTTCGAGCGATCCGGGCTGGACGCCGCCTACTCGCTGGGCGAGGAGACGGTGTACGACGTGACCGTGCCGCCGTACCGAGTGGACGTGCTCCACCCGATGGACCTCGTCGACGACGTCGGGCGGGCGTACGGCTTCGGCGAACTGGAGCCGACGCTGCCGGACGTGGGCACGGTCGGCGGCCGTCACGAGCGGTCGCGGCTGGAGAACGCCGTCCGGACGACGCTCGTCGGGCTCGGATTCGAGGAGGCGCTGAACTTCCACATGACGGCGCCGGAACGGAACTACGAACTGTTCGGCCTGGACCCGAGTCCGGACGTCGACGCCTTCGGCGCGGAGCCGGCCGCGGAGATCACGTCGCCGTACAGCGAAGCGTACACCCAGCTACGGACCTGGGCGCTGCCGTCGTTGCTCCAGCTGCTGGAGAACAACACCCACCGGGCGTACCCCCAAGACGTGGCAGAGGTCGGGTTCGTCGCCCACGAGGACGAGACGGAGCCGACGAACGTCGCGGAGACGCGTCACGTCGCGGCCGTGCTCGCCCGGACGGACGCCAGCTACGAGGACGCCAAAGCACGGCTCCAGGCGCTGTGTGACGCCGTCGACGCGGACCTGGCGACGCCCGCGACGGACCACCCGTCGTTCATCGACGGCCGGACTGCACGGGTCGTAGTCGACGGCCAGCAGGCGGGCGTGATCGGCGAGCTCCACCCGGAGGTACTCGTGAACCACGACCTGGAACTGCCCGTCGCCGGCTTCGAGTTCGACCTCGCCGCGCTGTCGGAGTGACGGCCGGCGACCCGGACACGGTTCGGTGACGGCCGGCGACCCGGACACGGTTCGGTGACGGCCGGCGACCCGGACACATTTCAGTGTGTGGCCGTTGCCTGCGCCTGTGGACCGACAGAAGATCATCTCCATCGTCCTCGTGTTACTGATGTTGGGGTCGTCGCTGGCGTACGCCGTCACGCTGCTGTAGCCGCCCGCAGACGGCGGTCAGCCCCCCGGACAGCACTCTCTGCCGTCTCCGGAACGTGTCAAACTTCTGGGGGTCGTTTCGGGTGGACCGCACGCCACGTCCGTTTCGAGTGGACCGACTCGACTCTCCGTTTCTGGTGGAACGAGGCTGCCGCTCGTTTCGGGTGGAGTCGGCCTCGGCAGTGGCCGGGCCGCGTGGGGAGCGCCGCCGACCGCGACGCCACGGGCGGTCAGAAGAGGCACGGCTGTGTCCGACCCGAACGGTGAAACGGCAGCGGAGCCAGATACAGTCGATGGGAACGGCAGCGGACGACGAGGAGAGTGTCTTCGAAGAGTACCGCGACCGAGTCGACGCCCCGTTGCGACGACTGTTTCGAGAGTACGGCACCCCCGAGCTCCACTGGCTCGTCGGGGGGATGATCGCGAACGTGTTCGCGCGGGCGACGAGTCTCGTCCCGCCGATCGTCCTCGGGGTCGCGATCGACGCGGTCTTCTTGGACCGGGCGGGGTACGACCTGTTGTTTCTCCCGGATCGGTTCGTCCCCGGGACGGACGCAGCGCAGTTCTGGCTGTCGGTGACGCTGATCGTCGGGTCGTTCCTGGCGACGGCGGTGTTCACCTGGATCTACGGCGTCGCCGCCAACAACTTCGCACACCGAGTGATGCACGCCGTCCGGGTGGAGTCGTTCGAGAAGATGCAGTCACTCGACATGTGGTTCTTCGACGGGAAACAGACGGGAGAGGTGATGTCCGTCCTCAACAACGACGCCACCAACCTGGAGCGGTTCCTCGACAACGCGCTCCAGAACAGCGTCCGGCTGGGCGTGATGGTGCTCGGGATCGCGCTCGTCCTGTTCACGGAGAACCCGCAGTTGGCGGCGCTGACGCTCGTCGCCGTCCCGTTGATGGTGGGGTTCACCTGGTGGTTCATGCGGGCCGTCGAGCCGCGGTACACGGACCAACGGGAGTCCGTCGGCAACCTCAACACTCGGCTGGAGAACGCGCTCGGCGGGATGCAGCTCGTGAAGACCTCCGGGACGGAGTCGTACGAGACGGACCGGGTCCGGGACGCCTCCTTCTCGTACTTCCGGGACACGATGGCGGTGTTGAAGCTCAACTACGTCTACCGTCCGGGGATGGAGCTGTTCGCCGGGCTCGCCTTCGCCACGACGTTCCTGGTCGGCGGGCTGTGGCTCACCACCGGCACCGCGCCCGGCCCGCTCACCGGGACGCTGTCGGCCGGCCAGTTCGTCACCTTCCTCTTCTTGACCCAGCGGTTCACCGCGCCGCTGGCGGAGGTGTCGAACATCGTCGACTCCTACCAGAACGCCAAGGCCTCCAGCGAGCGCGTGTTCGGGCTCCAGGACGTGCCCCGCCGGATCACGGACGGCGACGGCGACGTGACGCTGACGGACCCCGTGGGCCGCGTCTCGTACGACGACGTGACGTTCGGCTACGAGGACGGCGACCCCGGCGCGCCGACGACCGCCGACGACGGAGACGCGGCGTGGGCCGACGGCGGCGTGGCGGCCGCCGCGGGAGACGCGGCCGGCCCCGACGAGTCCGCCGAAGAGGACCCCGTGATCGACGGGGTCGACTTCGTCGCCGAGCCCGGGGAGACGGTGGCGTTCGTCGGCCCGACCGGCGCCGGAAAGTCGACGCTGGTCAAGCTGCTGCTCCGGCTGTACGACGTGGACGAGGGGGCGATCCGGATCGACGGCCACGACGTGCGGGAGATCGAGACGGCGTCGCTCCGGTCCTCGCTGGGGTACGTCTCGCAGGACACGTTCCTGTTCGACGGCTCCGTCGCGGACAACGTCCGGTACGGCCGGTTCGACGCCGACCGCGAGGCCGTCGTCGCGGCGTGTGAGGCGGCCGAGGCCGACGAGTTCGTCCGGAACCTCCCGGACGGCTACGACACCCGAATCGGCGAGCGCGGCGTGAAGCTCTCCGGCGGCCAACGGCAGCGCCTCTCTATCGCTCGGACGGTGCTCCAGGACCCCGAGATCCTGATCTTAGACGAGGCCACCTCCGCCGTCGACACGGAGACGGAACTGCTGATCCAACGGTCGCTCGACCGCCTCGCGGCCGACCGCACGACGTTCGTGATCGCTCACCGACTGTCCACGATCAAGGACGCCGACCGCATCCTCGTGTTGGAGGACGGCCGGATCGTCGAGCGCGGCGGTCACGAGGAACTACTGACCGCGGACGGGCTGTACGCGAAGCTGTGGGGCGTCCAGGCCGGCGAGATCGAGTCGCTGCCGTCGGCGTTCTTGGAACAGGCACGGGAACGCCGGGCGGAGACGCTGTCCGACGACGACTGAGAGGGCCGTTCAGTCGTACAGGACGCCGTGCATCCGACCGAGGATGCCTTTGAACGCACTCACGTTCTCCTCACGGAAGCCGTCGCCGTTCTGAAGCTTGGTTTGAACGTTCTTCGCCACACGGACCTTGTCGAGATCGAGATCACTGTACCCCTGCTCGGCGAACGCATCTTCGATCTTCGTGACGATCTTCATCCCCTTGTACTCCTGTTCGCCGTCGAGGAGCCACCCTTCTTCGTCTGCTTCGGTGACGCTGATCGATTCGAGATTAGAGAGATCGTCGGGACCGTCGTTGGAGTCCTCTATCGTCTCACGGACCTCCTCTCGACCGTACACCTCGTTGACACAGTCGACGTAGAACTTCGGGTGGAACATGTCCTCGATCTCGACGTTGAACGAGTTCTTGGCCCGCTCGTGTTCCAGAAAGAACACCCGTCTCTCGTCGAGTAAACCGTGCTCTTCGATGTCATCTTCGACATCCTTACCTTTTTGATCTTTGTCGAGGAGGAACACGAACGCGAACTCCTCCGAGCGCATCCAGTCCCCGGCGTCTGGCATCTCGTCGGCACCACCGACCGGGTACAACGTCACTTCCTCGGCCGAGAGCGGTGTGTCATCTTCGTGTTCGTCAAGATAGTTCAGGACACCGGTGAGAATGAAGTAGTCTGACGGTCCCTCGACCAGGATCTTCCGCCGGTTGACGAACGGCGAGTCACCGAGACCGATCCCGAGCGTGTGCCGGAGTGGCTCCAACGTCTCACTGTCCCCCTGGAAGATCTCGTCGGTGACCTGCGTTCGGTCTCCAGGACGATCCTCGACGATCCTGATCCGGTCGGGACGTGTCTCGTCGATCAGGAACGGGGAGTGTGACGAGTAGAGGAACTGCGCGTCGTCAGTCAGGTCCTCGATGGTGTCGAGCCAGTTCTTCTTCCCTTCGGGGTGGAGGTAGACCGCCGGGTCGTCGATCAGGTACACTGTGTCGTCGGTCTCGTCGACACCGTTCTCCCGAGTGACCTGATCGACGAAGAACGAGAGAAACCACCGAAATCCACGACTCCGTTTCGAGGGCTCGGTGAGTGAGCGATCCAACTCACGGAGCTCTCCAGAATCGCGGTCCAGAAGCTCGGTGTCCTTAATCATCAGCAGGAACTCGTCGTCTTTCTCGGAGTACTGTATGCCAATTCCAATTGACTTCTGATTCCAGAAGCTGTTGAACCGCTCTCTGATCTCTTCTTGCGCGTTCTCTCGCTGGCTGAGCCGTGTTGTCTTGTCCAGTTGGTGGTAGCTTCGATGGTCGACTCCTCCGAGTGTGAGCAGCCGTCGAAACGGGGCGTTTTGTTCCTCGCTGAGAGATTTTCGGCCACAGCTGTTAGAGATCGTGTCGATATCTGTTGAGTAGACGAGGTCGGGCAGAACGTCTCTGATCGAGATGATCGTCGGTTCGTTGTCGTCGAGAAACCCTCGGATGCTGCTGAGGGCCTCTTCGACCCCTGAGATCGTAGTTGAGTCTACGATTGATTCTATAGTATCAAAAATATCTTTTGAGTCAGGATCGTTACTGAAATCGTCATACCGTGAGGGAAGGTCCGACTCGTTGACACCGACGATCTGCGACTCCTCTTGCACGTCACTGTGAGATGCGCCGAAACGGTCTTCGACGTACCGAATCGGATCCTCCAACAGGACGACTCTGTTCCCGTCGATACCGAGGTTATCTGTCACTCGGATGCGTCCGTCCTTCCGTTTGTAGACCATGCCTTCGTGGGTCCCGACACTCTCAGGGACCCCGTCTGCACTCCCCGAGAACTTCGCTTGGACGACAGGAAACGAGTCGCCGACATCCTCCATCTGGTTGTTGATGTCGTCGTCCTCGATCTCGTCGGTGTCAGACAGCCGCCCGACCGCCTCCAGAAACGACGTCTTCCCGCTCTCGTTCTTTCCGACCAGCGTCGTCACGTCCTCGTGAACGTCGACCCAGCCCGAGTCCTCGATGTTCCGGAACCCCCTGACGCGAACTTCCTCCAGTTGCACAGCTAGCCGGTGCTTGCCACAGTATTAAAAATATTGCCAGTAGCTATAACCGAACGCCTTCCGGTCTGCTATCAGGCCGCGCCGCTGCCGTACGTCTCTTCCAGATACGCAACGATGTCGTCCGACTCCGGCATGCCGTCGACGTCGTGTTCGGGATCGACGAGCACGGGGACGCCGGTCTGACCGCTGATCTCCTCTACCTCGGTGCGTTCGCCGTGCGAGCGCGGCACCATCTCGGAGTCGTACTCCAACTCCAACGCCGACAGCTTGTTCTTCACCTTTTCACAGTACGGACAGCCCTCCAGTTCGTACAGCGTGAGATTCGCCATCGACGGGACAGACGGGCCGCGGAGGCTAAAGTGGTGCGGAGGTGTGCGGCGAGGGCGACGCGGCGACGCGCTGCTAGTGTGTGAAGGTGGTGCACGCGGCCGGTGGTTTCACGTAGTCTGCCCATGCGAACGGGAGTAACGGCAGGCGACCGATGACCCGCTGACTTCTCCGGACGACTCCCGTCCACGACCCGCTCGTCGCCGTCCCACCCCGGGCAGACCGCGGTGTGCCGGACTCCACGCCGACGAGCACCCGCACAGTCGCCGACCGCCACCCACCACAGACACACGTGAGTCTCCCAGCCAGAGCCGAGATCGACCCGGAGTACCGCTTCGACCTGACACGCCTCTACGACGACCCGGCGGCGTGGCACCGCGCCGCCGGGGCGTTCCGTGAGCGCGTCGCGGACCTCGAGACGACGGCGAGCCGTGACCCGGCGTCACCCGACGCGCTGCGCGAACTGCTCGACGCCACCGCCGCCTGCCACCGCGAGCGGGCCAGCCTCCAACTGTACGCCGCGCTGTACGGCTACGTCCACACGGACGAGGACGCGGCCACCGACCTCCGGCGCGCGAACCGCGACCTCGACGCCGCCTTCGACCCGGCCGTCGCCGCGGCCTGCCGCCGTCTCGCTTCTCTCGACGACGAGCGGTTCGACGCGCTCGCCGACGCAGTCGACGACGAGCGGTTCGATACGCTCGCCGACGCAGTCGACGACGAGCGGTTCGATACGCTCGCCGACGCAGTCGACGACGAGCGGTTCGATACGCTCGCCGACGCAGTCGACGACGAGCGGTTCGATACGCTCGCCGACGCAGTCGACGACGAGCGGTTCGATACGCTCGCCGACGCAGTCGACGACGAGCGGTTCGATACGCTCGCCGACGCAGTCGACGACGAGCAGTTCGACGCGCTCGCCGACGCAGTCGACGACGAGCGGTTCGATACGCTCGCCGACGCAGTCGACGACGAGCAGTTCGACGCGCTCGCCGACGCAGTCGACGACGAGCGGTTCGATACGCTCGCCGACGCAGTCGACGCCGAACGGCGTACTGACACGGACGGTACAGAGCCCAACGACACGACCGCCTCGATCCCCACCGACTACCGTCCGTACGCCGAGAGTCTCCGCCGCCGGGGCCGTCACACCCCCGAGTCGGCCGTCGAGGAGACGATGGCGACCGTCGACGAGCCGCTCGGCGGGGCGAAACGGACGATCCGAGCGGTGACGACCGAGGATCTCGATCCCGGGATCGTCGAACGACCGGACGGCACCGACGTCGAGCTCCGGATCGGGAACGTCCAGACCGAGCTCCGCAACCCCGACCGGGACTACCGACGACGGGTGTACGAGACGATCCGGTCGGAACTCGATCGGTTCGAACACACGCTCACTCGGGCCGTCGGCGAGAAGCTGAAAGCCGCCCGTGCGACCGCGACCGTCCGCGGCTACGACTCCCACCGGGAGCACTCGCTGGCCGCGGCGTCGTACCCGCCGACGGGGATCCGGAGCCGGCTCCCCGAGTCGGTCCATGACACGCTCGTCGAGACCGTCGTCGCCGAGCGAGACCCGTACGACCGTGCCCGGCGACTCCGGCGAGACCGACTCGGCGTCGACACGCTCCGCCCGTGGGACACCCGTGTCCCGTTGGTCGACGCCGACCCGACAGTGTCGTACGAGACGGCGACCGACCACATCCTGGCCGCGCTGGAACCGCTCGGCGACGACTACGTCGCTCGGGTCAGACGGCTGCTGGACGAACGGCGCGTCGACGCGTTCCCGACCGCGAACAAACGGACGGACATTCCGGCGGTGTGTCCCGCCGCACCGGACGACGGCCCGTACGTGCTGGCGAACTTTCGCGAGAACGTTCGGACGACGTTCTTCCTCGCACACGAGCTCGGCCACGCCCTGAACGTCTCGTACCACACCGACGGCCCGACGCGGTACGCGTGTAACCGCGTCCCCGTCTCGGAGGTCCCCTCGCTCGTCCACGAACTCCTGCTCGCGGACCACCTGACGGAGACCGAGGGGTCGCTGGCCGACGCCGCCCGCGAACGACGCGTCGAACTGCTGGGCGGCAACCTCTACCGGAACGCCCGCAGCACCGCCTTCGGCCACCGTCTCGCGGAGATCGTCGCCGACGGGACCGAACTCACGCCGGAGCGGGCCCGCGAGGCGAACCGCCGCGCCGCAGCGCGGTTCGACCCGGTCGTCGAACCGCCCGTGGACCGCGACGGCCGCGACTGGCTCGGCGGCGGGCTCCGCGACGCCTACGCGGGTCACCAGTACGTTCTGGGTGTCCTCGGCGCGACCGCAGCCGTCGAGGGGCTCGCGGACGGCGACCTCTCGCCGGCCGACTACCGGGCGTTCCTCCGCCACACCGGCCACGACGACGCGCTCGCGGCGTTCGACAGGCTCGGTGTCGATCCGACCGCGGCGTCGGCGTACCGCCGCGCCGCGACGGTGTTCGGCCGGGCCGTCGACGACCTCGAACGGGCGACCGCGGAGTGAGCCGTCGCCCGCGGGGCTCGCCTCGACGCGGTCGCGCTCGACTCGTCGCTCACTCCGCGGGCAACAACGACACCGGTCCCTCGTGGACGACGAACTCGACGGCGTTGACGAGGTAGTGGGCGATCACGACGACCGCGAACGACTCCGTGAGGACGAACCCGGTCGCCAGCACGACACCCAAGAGTCCGGAGACGACCATCCCGGCCGTCCCCTGTGCGGAGTGAGCCAGCCCGAAGGCGACGGAGGAGACGACGACGAAGACCGCCACGGGCACGTCCAAGCCGGCGGCGAAGGCACCGACGAGGACCGCTCGAAAGAGGAACTCCTCGAAGGCGGCGACGATCGGGAGCACCCCGCCGAGCAACAGCCACCACTCCCGACGGTTCGTCGGCGCGAGCGCTCCCCGGAGCGCCTCGGCGGGGTCGACCCCGAATCGGGCGCCGATCCGGCCGCCGGACTCGCTCGCGGCCCACAGCGCCAGGCCGAACACGACGCCGACGGCCACGGCCCCGGGCGTCGCGACCGGCGACAGCCCGAGCGGTGCCGCCGGGACGCCGGCCCACAGCGTGACGGCGACGAGCAGCCCGGCGAACAGGAGCTGTGACCCGACGACGTTCGCCAACAACAGTCCGGTCGACAGCTCCTCGTCGACTCGTTCCGAGGGCAACGGCGGGTCGAAGCCGACCGCGTCGCCGTCCGCGACGCGTTCCGTGTCGAATCCGCCGGGGACGACACCGCCGGTCGCGCTCGTGGGTGCCGCAGTGCGCGCACTGTCCGTCTCGCCCGACTCGTCGGGGGCCGCCGAATCCTGCTCTGCGTCCGGCTCCGCTCCGCGACCCTGTGCCCAGCGATCGTCCGGCGTCTCCTCCGGTGCCTGCCAGCGATCCGTGCCGGAGTTCCCGTCGTCCTGCCAGCGGTCCCGCTCGTCCGTCCGGTCTAGCGGCTCTCGCGGCCGACTCGGCACACTCGGTTCCGACGACTCCGACGGGTCTGACGGTGTCTCCGTCTCGTCGTCGCCCGAGGCCCCCGGCACGGCCTCGCCCGTCCCGGAGATAGGAAACTCCGAGGCAGGGTCCCGATCGTCCGCCGCCGTCTTCGAGGCGTCGTCGGTCGGCCCTCGACCGGGCGGCGGCGAGGGGTAGTCCGACTCGTCGAGCGTGGTGCGTTCAGTCCCGCCCGGACCGGACAAGGGGTCTGCCGGACCGTCGTCTCCTCCTCCACGCCACGGCAACGGGTCGAGGAGCCCGTTCTCACCGTCGCCGGCCGGGTCGGCCGCCGGGCCGGTGTCGCGCACCGCCGTCGCAGACATGCGGGTGAGCGCCAACAGCAACACGACGAGCACGGAGACGACACCGACGAAGGCGGTCCAGCGTACCACGCGTCACCTCACGAGAAAGAGAGACGGAGAGACTACTGCGGGCTCGGACTGGACGGACCGGACACGTCGCCCGTGTCGCCGGCGGCCTCCAGCGCGGAGCCGGTGATGTTCTTGAGGCGGTCGACGAGGGAGTCCTTCTCCGCTTCGCCCTCTAAGGCCACGTCGAGCACCTCGGAGATGTGGGAGACGGGGACGATGTCGACCATCTCCTCGTACTCCTCCTCGATCATCACGTCCTGCTCGTTCGCCTGCGGGATGATGACCGTGTCGCAGCCGGACTTGGCGGCGGCCTCGATCTTGTGGGTCACCCCACCGACCGGGAGCACGTCGCCGCGGACGGACAGCGAGCCCGTCATCGCCAGGTTCTGGTCGACGCCGACGTCCTCCAGTGCCGAGATCACGGCCGTCGCAACCGTGATCGACGCGGAGTCACCGTCGACACCCTGTTGGCCCGTCTGGACGAACTGGATGTGGACGTCCTTCTCCGAGAGGTCCTCGTCGGAGAACTTCTTGATGATCGCGGAGACGTTCGTCACGGCCTCCTCGGCCATCTCCTGGAGCTTCCCGGTGGCGATCACTTCGCCCGGCCCGTGAGAGGGAGTGACCTCCCCCATCACCGGCAGCATGATCCCGGAGTCTTCACCCATGACGGCCAGCCCGTTGACTCGGCCGACCTCGTAGCCGTCCGAGACCTGGAGCTCGTAGTCCTTCCGACGCTCGATGTAGTCGTCTGCGAGCTGTTGCTCGATCGACCGCGAGCGCCCCTTCGCCTCCAGGACGTGTTCGCGGCCGACGAACGCGGCACCCTCGGACCGGGCGATGTCGCCCGCCACACGGACGAGCCCGCCGAGGTTCCGCAGCTCCAGCGTGAGGTGCCCCTTCCGCCCGGCGCGGCGGCGCGCCTCGAGGATGATCTCCTCGATGGCGCCGCGGTCGAACTCCGGCAGGCGGCCGTCCTTGTCGGCCTCCTGGGCGACGAACCGGGCGTACTTCCGGCGCATGTCCGGGGTGTCCTCGATGGTGTCGTCCATGTACACCTCGTAGCCGTACCCCTTGATCCGGGAGCGGAGCGCCGGGTGCATGTTCTCCATCGCGTCCAGGTTCCCGGCCGCGACCATCACGAAGTCCGTCGGGACGGGCTCCGTCTGGACCATCGCGCCCGAAGACCGCTCGGACTGACCGGTGATCTGGAACTCACCCTCCTGGATCGCGGTCATCAGCTTCTGCTGGGACCGGATGTCGAGGGTGTTGATCTCGTCGACGAACAACACGCCCTTGTTGGCCTTGTGGATGGCGCCGGCCTCGACACGGTCGTGGCTCGGCGTCTCCATCCCACCGGACTGGAACGGGTCGTGACGCACGTCGCCCAGCAGCGCACCGGCGTGGGCGCCCGTGGCGTCCTCGAACGGAGCGGTGGTGGTGTCTGCGGTGTTGACCAACAGGTTCGGGATCATGGAGTCGCTACCGCGAGAGCCGTAACGGAAGGCGAGGTAGATGATCCCGGCTGCGAGAATCCCCAGCAGGATGTTGCCCACCGCGATCAGCGCGTAGCCGAGCACGACCGCGATGATGATCCACATCAGGAAGCTCCGCATCTGGTTGCGCTTGCGGGCCTCCTCTTTGTGGGCCTCGACGATCTGTTCACCCTTGCCCGACGGCACCGTCCGCACCTTGGGGTTGTTGCCGTCGTCGGGGTTGTGGTACACGAGCACGTCCTGCAGCTCCTCGGGAGGGAGGAGCTCCGACATCGCCTTCGCGAGCATCGACTTCCCGGTTCCGGGCGAGCCGATCATCATGACGTGACGGCGCTGCTTGGCCGCCTTCATCACCACGTCGCGAGCGTGTTCCTGGCCGATCACCTGATCGACCAGTCTGTCGGGGACTCGGATGTCGTCCGTCGAGTCGATCTGGAGACCGCCGAGGAGCCCGTCTTCCGCGTCCTCGTCGATCTCGGCGTCGATCTCGACGTCGCTGCCGAGGTCCTCGATGTCCGCGTCCTCGTCTGCGGGCGTGTTGGAGGTGCCCACAGTCGAGTCACCGCCCCCGTTCTCGGCGGGGTCGTCGACGATGTAGGGATCCTCCCGGCCGTCGTCGTTGTCGTTGCTCATAGAACGTTCCGTACACCGAGAGAGGGGCCAGGAACTGATATACTTTCTCCCGAGGCGAACACCCGGGCGCCGACGAAAAACGGCGGCGAGAGCCGCTCTCACCCGATCACGACGCGCAGCGCGCGTCTCGCCGGGCTTATAAATCACGGTCGAGAACCCGAGGGTAGGATGCGGGGGTTCTACATCGGTCGCTTCCAGCCGTACCACGACGGCCACCACCAGATGGTCGCCGAGATCGCCGAGGAGGTCGACGAACTCGTCCTCGCGGTCGGCTCGGCCGGCGACTCACACACCCCGCGCAACCCGTTCACGGCCGGCGAACGGGTGATGATGGTGAACAAGGCCGTCGCCGCGTTCGACGTGGCGACCTACGTCGTCCCCATCGAGGATCTGGACCGCAACGCCGTGTGGGTGAGTCACGTCCAGTCGATGTGTCCGGAGTTCGAGGTGGCCTACTCCAACAACCCGCTCGTCGTCCAACTGTTCCGGGAGGCGGGTGTGGAGGTCCGGACCACCCCGATGTTCGACCGCGACGTGTTGGAGGGGACGGAGCTGCGCTCCCGGATACTCGCGGGCGACGACTGGCGAGCGCACGTCCCGGATCCGGTCGTGGACGTGATCGAAGAGGTGGACGGCGTCGCCCGGATGCGGGCCGTCGCCGACACGGACGCCAACGGGGGATGAGTCGTGCTTGCACGACTGGATGGGTGAGTCGTGCCTGCACGAGGATGGACGAGTCGTGCTCGCACGACCCCGTGACCCCGGCCCGCACGGCTTAGGTGGCTCGACCACGGAGCCAGGGCCGTGACGGATCTCTCGCTCGACGCCACACAGCTCGACCGGTACAGCCGCCACGTCGTGATGGAGCGTGTCGGTCCGGCGGGTCAGGCGGCACTCTTAGACGCCGCCGTGCTCGTCGTCGGCGCCGGCGGGCTCGGCTCGCCGGCGCTCCAGTACCTCGCGGCCGCCGGCGTCGGCCGACTGGGGATCGCGGACGACGACACGGTCGAACGGTCGAACCTCCAGCGTCAGATCGTCCACGGAGACGACGACGTAGGCCGACCGAAAGCCGAGTCGGCCGCCGAGACGGTCCGTGAGCTCAATCCGGACGTAGCCGTCGAGCCACACGAGACCCGCATCGGGCCGGAGACGGTCGATCTGTTGGACGACTACGACGTGGTCGTCGACGCGACGGACAACTTCCGGAGCCGGTACCTCCTCAACGACGCCGCTCGGCTCCGTGGGCTGCCGGTCGTTCACGGCGCGATCTACGAGTTCGAAGGCCAGGCGACCACGCTCGTCCCCGACGGCCCGTGTTACCGGTGTCTGTTTCCGTCAGCGCCGAACCCGGGCGAGGTGCCCAACTGTGCGGAGACGGGGGTGCTAGGCGTGTTGCCCGGGACGATCGGGTCGATCCAGGCGACGGAAGCGTTGAAGCTCCTGATCGACGAAGGCGAGCCGCTCGTCGGGCGACTGCTGTTCTACGACGCGGCGACCCTGGAGACGGAGACAGTGCCGTACGAGCGCGACCCGGACTGTCCGGTCTGTGGCGACGACGGAATCGAGAGTGTGGCGGCCGTCGACTACGAGGGTGACTGTCGGATCGAAGCCGACCCCCGGTGAGAACACGGCCATGCACTCGCCGAGATGTCTGGTAATAAATGTACGTGAATTAGACAGATATATATCTTCTGAGAACAAATTACGCATGAATGTCATCGGATTCGGAACTCCCCCCCACGGTCGGCACGCTCCAGCAGTACAGTGAGAATCCGTTCGAGCGCCGTCTGGAGTGGGCACAAGAGGGTGATGTGGTCCAGGTCTCCGCACCAGACACGAAGCAGTTCATGCTGTTTCACCCGGACGATATCGAGACAGTCCTGTTCGGAGAAGAGGACAAGTACACGAAGTTCGAGGGGTTCGACGAGGTGTTCGGTGGCGGCGTGGTCTCTGCGTCCGGCGACCAGTGGCGAGCACAGCGCGGGACACTTCAGTCTTCGTTTCGACCCGACCGGGTACGGGCGTACGCGGAGACGATCCGTGATCTGACGGCTGATGCAGTGGCCGAACTGCCGGAGACAGGGGTCGTCGATGTGCGCGACAAGATGACAGACCTCACACTGCGGGTGATGCTGGAGACGCTGTTCGACGAGCAGGACGACGACGGTCGAATTGCGGCCGGCGCGGACGCAATCACCGATTGGTTCCTCGAGGAGTCGACGGCGGGGCCAGTGTCGGACGACGTCCAGCAACGGTACGAGACCGGACGCGAACAACTCGTCAATCGGATCGAGGAGATGATCGCGGAGCGAGAGACCGGCGAGGGAGACGACATGCTGTCGGCGTTGCTCGCGGCGGGGCCGGACAGCGAGGCGGGGTACACGGACGAACGGATCCGCGACGAGATGATTACGATGCTGTTCGCGGCCCACGAGACGACAGCGCTGACGCTTACGTACACGCTGTTCCTGCTCGCGGACCACGGCCGCGTTGCGCGTGCGATCCGAGAGGAGGTGACGGCAGTTGTCGGCGACGCGAAGCCAGGTCCCGAACACCTCGAAGCGTTGGACTACACGGAACAGGTGATCGACGAGGCCCTCCGGCTGTACCCGCCGTCTCACACGATCTTCAGGCGGACGAGACAGCCCGTGACGATCCGTAGTTGGTCGCTTCCGGAGGGGGCGCTGCTGTACCTGCCTCAGTGGGTCGTCCACCGTGACGAACGGTGGTGGGACGAGCCAGAGGCGTTCCGACCGGAACGGTTCGGTGAGGAAGCCGGCCGCCCGTCGTTCGCCTTCTTCCCGTTCGGGGCGGGTCCGCGACGGTGTCTCGGCGAGACGTTCGCTCGGGCCGAAGCGAAACTGGTCGTCGCCGCACTTCTGCGAGCGTACGACCTCGACAGAGTGACGGAGTCGTTCGGCCTCCGTGCCAGCCTGACCGCAGTACCGGACGGCCCCGTTGAGCTGTCGTTCACCCAGCGATGAGTCTCACCAGCTAACTTCGTACGCGAAGACCTCCTCACCTTCCGTGTCTGTCGGATCCAAGTCCGGGTTCGTGACGCCCGCCTCCGTCTCCTGGATCACACCCTTGAGCAGCCCCTTCGTGAACGCCTCTGGATAGCCCCACCCGCCGTATGTCGCAACGCAGAAGTGGTCTTCGCTCAGTCGGTCGACTCGATACTGGCCGACCTCGTCGACGGAGTACCCTCGGTAGCTCGACTCGTGTTGTTCTTTCAGTACGTCGAAGCCGTCACGAGCGGAGTCTTGCGCGGGGATCTGCTCGTTCACCTCGATCATCTTCTCGCCTGCCTGCTGAGTGGTCATCGAGCCGACCTGTTCTTCGATCTCCACCATCGCCTCCTCAAAGTCCTCGGCGTAGTACCAAGAGTCCTCGTCGAGGTCGTCGATGTTGTTTTCGGTCAGCATTTGCATCGCACGCTTCTCGAAGACCGCGGAGACTTCTCCCGCGCTCTCGACAAATGCTGCGACGTACAACCCGTTCAATTGAGCATCGGGCATAGTGTCCTATCTATGTAGACAGTATATATATCTTGGCCAGGAGAGAATATTCGATGCCTGGTTACCAGGAGACTTCGAACGCGAACGGTTCGTTCGACTCCGTCTCTACGTCCGACACGTCGACTCTACTCGGGCCGCCGGTTCGACGGACGGTCTCCTCGGCGGCTCCTTTCACCAGCGACGCTGGGTACTCGTATCCTCCTTCAGAGGCGACGCGGTAGCTCGTCGGCGAGAGCTGTTCGTACGTGAGAATCCCAGCGTCGGCCACCGTGTGACTCTCGTGGATCTCCTCGTGTTGGGCGGTAAGAACCTCCAGCCCGGCCTCGATCTCGTCCTGTTCGAGGATTTCCTCGGTGATCGCCACCATCTCCTTGCCAGCCTGCGCGACGGTCTTCTCGCCCGCCTTGTCGACGATTTCGAACAACGCTTCGCCGAACTTCTCGTTATCGTACCACGACTCTGGGTCCGGATTAGTGATGTTCCTGTCGGCCAGCGTCTCTTTCGCCTTCTTTTCGAACACCGGAGAGACCTCCCCCGCACTCTGAACGAACGCGGCGACGTACGCGCCACTGATTCTTGGATCGGGCATACACTGGCACAGTGTCCATAGCTGTTTATAAGCTTTTCGAGGAATTCAAATATGAATGTGAGGGTTATGAGAACGACTCAACGGTGGCCTTCGGTGGCGAAGTGGCTCTGCATCAGCCACTCCATCTTCGACACCATCTCCGTGCTATCGAGCGACGACATCCCGAAGTCCTGGCTTCTGACTCGGTCACGGCGTTGTTTCCAGTTCCAGATGAACTGTTCGACGAACCCCGCCGACTCCACCTTCTCGATGACTTCTTCCGGCTCTAGCTCTCCCTCGTCGAGTGCGTCGAGGTCCGACTCGTCGATGATCCCCTGGTGGAGCGCTTCGACGATGATCCCGGCACTGTAGTCTCGCTCGAACACCTCACGGTGCCAGGTGATGATCCAGTTGCCCAGCCGCCACATGTGCTGGAGTTCGAAAGCGACCCTCCGGAACGCCTGGTAGTCGTCGTGATCGAACTCCGGCGAGAACATCAGGTCGACGTTCCAGAAGAGGTACAGCCCGATGGCCTGCGTCTCGAAGTACCACGTCTCCTCCGGGTTCATGAACGAGGCGTAGTCTGCGGACAGCCGCGCGTAGTCCATCCCCTGGATCGACTGTCTGAGACTGAACATCAACGGTTCCATGAACTCCTCTGATCGGGGGGCGTTCTCGATACGGTTCATCAACGCCTCCCACACCCGCTTCGTGCTGATCGCGTAGTCACGGTTGATGTCCTCGCGCTCCCAGTCGGGCTCGACCCCCGGGTAGGCTGCCTTCGACAGCTCCCAGAACGTCTCTCGGTCTCCCAGCTTCTCCCCGATGTCGTCGATGAGAGTGATGTAGATAGCGACGAGCGAAGCAGCCTCCCGCGCCTCTTGGAAGTGTTCTTCGGAAACTGTCTCCAGTGTCAGCGGCTCGCCGAAGATGTGGTAGATCCACTTCCAGAGGAGGAGGTCGCGGTCGCCCAGGACACCGTCGTCCTGAACGATCTCGCGCATCTCGTCGGACAGTTCCGTCTCACGAACTCGTTCGAGCCGTTCTGCCTGTGTCGCCTCGTCGAGATCGAGGCCGAGGTCCGACATCTCTGCCTGCCGCTCGATGGACGTCATCGCCGGTACCTGAATGGTCGCTCCCTCCGCGATGGGCTCCGGATCACCGCCACGATTCTGTGTGTGCGGGGTCTCTTGTGCCATACCAACCCGGACGGACTCTTCTGTCTTAATATTATCGTGACAAAAACAGAGAAACGTATCTAAGATTCAAATTTTAAAGTAATAAACGCTGGCCAACCCAACTGAGCAATGTGTCTGGCAAGGAATTTTATACTTTAATGTAGAAATAATACTATTTCGATTGTTTTCAAGGGAGGGCCA
Organism: Halobaculum sp. MBLA0143; assembly: GCF_041361465.1. Lineage (NCBI taxonomy): Archaea > Methanobacteriati > Methanobacteriota > Halobacteria > Halobacteriales > Haloferacaceae > Halonovum > Halonovum salinarum. The sequence continues at coordinate 2,620,817 of NZ_JBGKAC010000001.1, read as the reverse complement.
CCTGTCGGAGCTTCTCGGAGCGGATGTCGCGCGCCTCCGGCGCGACGACGCCACTCGGGGGAGATCGAGGCTCTGGACTCGTTCCGCTATATTCATAAGAGTTCGTTCGATCTGTTGTGTCCTCTATCGAGTAACGAGATACAGACGGTATCGGGAGTACGACGACACATTCTTTTACTTTGAAGACTAATAACAGGTGAAGACAGTACACGCGAGACCGTTCTCGTTCGTGTACAGTTCGACTCAATCATGACACGACACACCCGACCCAAAGACACGGATAGCACGTACCGCAGCGACGACGAGATGGACGACATCGGGCCCGAGGAGGGTGGTGGTGGCGTCCCCGGAGGGGAGACACTGACCGACGGTGGAGAACGCGTCCGCGACCGAGAACGCGAGGAGCGACACGAGTCCGAGGAAACGGAGGTCTGTCCGGAGTGTGATGGGAGCCTCGTCGACGACGAACGCCACGGCGAGACGGTGTGTGCCGACTGCGGGCTCGTCGTGGAGGAAGACGAGATCGACCGCGGGCCGGAGTGGCGTGCGTTCGACTCCGCAGAGCGCGACCAGAAGTCGCGTGTCGGCGCTCCGACGACGAAGATGCTCCACGACCAGGGGCTGTCCACCAACATCGGCTGGCAGGACAAGGACGCCTACGGCAACGCGCTGTCGTCGAGCCAGCGCCAGAAGATGCAACGGCTGCGAACCTGGAACGAGCGGCTGCGCACCTCCGACCACAGCGAACGCAACCTGAAGCAGGCGCTCGGCGAGATCGAGCGGATGGCCTCGGCGCTGGGGCTGCCGGAGAACGTCCGGGAGACGGCCTCCGTCATCTACCGCCGGGCACTGGAGGACGATCTGCTCCCCGGCCGTTCCATCGAGGGGATCGCCACCGCGTCGCTGCACGCTGCCGCCCGGATGGCGGGCGTCCCGCGTTCCATCGACGAGGTGGCGCGCGTCTCGCGCGTGGACGAGGAGACGTTCCAACGGGCGTACCGCTACATCGTGAAGGAGCTGGAGCTCGAGGTCCAGCCCGCCGACCCGGCGGAGTACCTCCCGCGGTTCGCCTCGAGGCTGGACATCTCCGACGAGACGGAACGCCGGGCCCGCGAGCTGTTGACCGTCGGCAAGGAAGCGGCCGTCCACTCCGGGAAGTCCCCGGTCGGGTTGGCCGCGGCGGCACTGTACGCCGCCGGCGTCCTCACCAACGCCGACCTCACTCAGCGGGAGGTCAGCGAGGTGACGGATATCTCCGAGGTGACGATCCGCAACCGCTACCAGGAGCTGTTGGAGACGGCGGCAGCCAACGAGGAGACCACCCCGCGCAACGGCGGCGGCGAGGTCCCGGTGAGCGTCGACGGCTGAGCGGCCGCGAAACTCCCGCCGTCGGGTGGTGTGATCGCTACGGTGACTCGACCGGCCGGGGTCCGGTGACCGTGTCGACGCCGACTCCGTTCCTGTCGGAAATCAGTACTGTGCGAACTTTCATGACATATCGTCACACACGTCGACGTATGGGTGTGTCACTCGGACCGTTCGGACGCGACTCGGGGACTCAGCCCGACCACGAGGGAACGACGGTCGGCCCGGTCCACAGGGAGTGTCGCCACTGCGGGCAGAACCTCTCCGCGGATGTGGACCAGTGTGGGGTGTGTGGCGGTCGGCCGGCGGTGTACGAAGTTCAGTGAACGGCGGGGCTCGGCGGACGGTGGAGGATTCGACAGTCGTCGACTCTCGCTGTGTACGCCGGTCGATAGCAGTCCGTCGCAGCCGTCCAGTCACGATGCCGTCTTGCGATTCGACGCGTGTCGGGAACGGACTCGGAGAACGGTAACGCTTTTTGACGGCCCTCGGGAACGAGTCGACAATGTCCGACGAACTCAAGCGGGGACTGGAGGGTGTTCTGGTGGCCGAGTCGAGCCTGAGTCACATCGACGGTGCAGAGGGCCGACTCGTCTACCGGGGCTACCCCATCGAAGACCTCGCGGAGCACGCCTCCTACGAGGAGACGCTGTACCTCCTGTGGAACGGCGAACTTCCGACGGCAGACGAACTGTCGTCGTTCCGGAACGCGATGGCGGCCGACCGCGACCTCCCGCCGGAAGTGACGAGTGCAGTCACGACACTGGGCCAGCAGGACGGCGACCCGATGGCGGCGCTCCAGACGACCGTGTCGATGCTGTCGGCGTACGACGACGACCACGAGGCGGAGCCGACGGACGCCGAGGCGAACGTCGCCCGGGGTCGGCGGATCACGGCCAAGCTCCCGACGGCGCTGGCGACGTTCGCCCGCGCCCGTGACGGCGACGATCCGGTCGCGCCCCGTGAGGACTTGGACCACGCCGCCAACTTCCTGTACATGCTCAACGGCGAGGAGCCGGACGACGTGGCCGCCGACGTGTTCGACCAGGCGCTCGTGCTCCACGCCGATCACGGCCTCAACGCCTCCACGTTCGGCGGGATGGTGACGGCCTCGACGCTGGCGGACCTCCACGCGTCCGTGACGGGCGCCATCGGCGCGCTCTCGGGCAGCCTCCACGGCGGCGCCAACGCCAACGTGATGCGGATGCTCAAGGAGATCGACGAGTCCGACAGCGACCCGCTCGAGTGGGTCGAACAGGCGCTCGCGGACGGCCGTCGGGTCGCCGGCTTCGGCCACCGCGTGTACGACGTGAAGGACCCCCGGGCGAAGATCCTCGGCCAGCGCTCACAGGAACTGGGCGAGGCCGCCGGCGACACCCGGTGGTACGAGATGTCCCACCAGATCGAGGAGTACATCCGCGAGGAGAAGGGGCTCGCCCCGAACGTCGACTTCTACTCCGCCTCGACGTACTACAAGATGGGTATCCCCATCGACATCTACACCCCGATCTTCGCGCTGTCGCGGGTCGGCGGGTGGATCGCCCACGTGTTGGAGCAGTACGACGACAATCGGCTGATCCGGCCGCGGGCACGGTACGTCGGCGAGACGGACCGCGAGTGGGTACCGATCGAGGAGCGCTGACGGCGGCTACCGCTCTGCCAGCAGTTCCTCTGCGGTGAGCAACGACTCCAGCCGCACGTCTGCCTCGTCCAGTCGTTCCGTCGCCCCCTCCTGTCTGTCGACGACGACCAGGACGCGCTCGACGGTCGCGCCGGCCGCTCGCAGCGCCTCGACGGCGTCCGACGCCGACTGGCCGGTCGTCGCAACGTCCTCCAGCACCACCACCTCTCCGTCCGGGAGCTCGCCCTCGATCCGGTTGCCGGTGCCGTACTCCTTGGCGGACTTGCGGACGACGACGTACGGGGTGTCCGTCTCGACTGCGGTCGCGGCGACGAGCGGCACCGCACCCAGCGCAACGCCCGCGAGGTGTTCACCCGACAGTCGCTCGGCGAACGCCTCGGCGATCAGCGACAGCGCCGTCGGATCCGTCTCGAACCGGTACTTGTCGACGTAGTAGTCGCTCGTCCCGCCGTGTGAGAGTTCGAACTCCCCGAAACGGACGGCGTCCGCGTCGGTCAACGCCCCCACGAGTCGCGTGGTGTCCATACGGACAGTCGGTGTGTGCGACGGCGAAAAGCTACTGGTCCGCGGCGTCAGAACCCCGGCGTCTCCGTCTCCGCCTTCGCCTCTCGGCAGGCCTCTCCGCTCGACGAGGAGATCGCCTCTGTCAGCTGGTAGGCCGCGATCGTACCGGAGGTGGCTCGGCCCTCGAAGACGATTCGGTAGGTGTTGCCGGCGCGGAGACACGGCATCGGGCTCTCGGTGCCGGAGATCAGAGCGACGTCGCCCGTTCCGGCGCTGGCGGCCGTCCAGGCGATCCGTTCACCCGTCCCGCTGACGACGTACACCCGTTCCACGTTCGGAACCGACCCCTCGGCGTAGCCGATCTCCAGGCTCGTGACCTCCTGTGTGGTGTTCACCCGAAACGAGAAGGCGTCGCCGGCCGGCCGTTGGAGCGGTTCGCCGCCGACACCGGAGGCGACGAGTCCACCGACCGTCGCGGCGCCGGCGGCCGCGACCAACAACGCCGCCACCGCGACGAGGGAGAACGTCGTCCGGAACCGTTGGAACAGGTTGTCCGGCTCCTCTTCGTCCCCGCGGTCGCCGAACGGCTCTTCTGACCCCATACCGCACGCTCCACCGTCGGTGGCGTTAAACGCGCCGGTTCCGTTATCAGACGAGAGACTGCCGCCGACGGACCCCCGAGCGTCGGTCCCCGCCGTCGGCGAGACGGCTCCAACTCCAGGGCAGACTACAGAAGATTTATCCTCTCCACTTCTGTACTGCCCTCGTGCCCTCCACCCGACGAGCACTCGTCTCGACAGCGGTAGTGGTACTGCTCTCGCTCGCTCTCGTCGCCCCGCCCGCGGTCGGCACCCACGGCGACCACGACGACTCGACGGCGAGCGACATCGACCTCACACAGGAGATGTACGTGACGGAGCGCGGGGGCGTCTCCACGTTCACCGCGACCGGCATCGACGGCACCGCCAGGTTCGAGATTGGCGACGCGAACACCGGCTACCGTGTCGTCCTCGTTGCGAACGACACGGACGGGGACGGCCGGGTGGCCGTTCGGTTCGACACCTACCGGAGCCCGGACGGCGCCGCCGCCTACACCGTCGTCGGCGACGACGAAGCGGTCTCGTTCAAGGTGGTGGACGGGGTCTCCCGCGTTCTCACCTCGGCCACATACGACGTGGTCGTCCGGGGAGACGGCGACCCGACGATCTCGGCGTTCATCGTCGAGGAACGCAGCCCGGAACTACGGACGCTGACGGCCCCGGCCGCGGACGACCTGACGACCCGCGAGGCGATCCAGACGGGGCTCCAGACGAACGCGAGCGACTGTCGAGCCCCAGTGTCGTGTGACCCGGCGGTGACTCGGACGACGACGGTCGCACACGGCGACCAGCTCGTGGTCGCGTACGACGACCCCGTCGTCGGCAGGGTGCTGGCGACTCAGAACACGACCGTGGCCGGGTTCTCGACGGAGAACGCGACGACACAGTTCCTCGCGGCCGTCGAGACCGGGGGTCTGACGTTCGACCTCCGAGCGACCGGCGACGACGAGACGGCGCTCGAGTCTCGTCTCGGGACGAACAACACACGCGTCGTCCCCGACCGCGCGAACGGCACTCACTACCTCGTCGTGAACACGACCCGTCTGCTCGCGGAGCCGACGGCCGACACGACGCTGACGATGCGGGCGGGAGCGGCTCCGGACCGAATGGGCAACGCGACGGCGACGGGGAACGTGACGCTCGTGCCCCCGTCGGCGCGTCTGGTCACGGAGACCGTTCCGTCGGTGGACGAGCCGACGCTCACCGCCACGACCAACCTCGCGCCGGGGACGGACCTGCGTCTGCTGGTCCGGACGAGGGACGACGCGAGTCGGCTGTTCATCAAGTCGGAGGAGGTGACGACCGGGCCCGACGGCCGCGTCCGGGGGACGCTCGACGTCGACCTCTCCGAGTCCGAGCCGGGCGACCGGTTCACCGTCCGTCCGATCCGGCCGCCGGTCGCGGACGACCTGTTCGACACCGAGGTAGTCGTCCAGTCGACGACACCGACACCGACACCGACGCCGACGGCAACGCCAACTCCGACACCGACACCGACGCCGACGCCGGTGGCGACGCGGACACCGACCCAGACACCCGAACCGACTACGGTGACGGACGTGCCGACGCCGGGGCTCGGCGCGGTCGTCGCGCTCCTGGCGCTCCTGGCGGCGGTCGGACTGGCACGACGGCGGTAGCTACCACGGCTCGTCTTTCAGACCGAGTCGGTAGGCGACCACGTTCGTCCCGACGTGGAGCGCGGGCGTGGCGACGGCGACGACAGCCAGCCGCGGGAGCGTGAACGTCACTCGGAACCACGTCGGGGCCAACAGGAACCCGCAGACGAGCGCACCGACGACGAAGTCCAACTGGTCGAGCCCGGGGAAGGCGGCCCCGCGCTGTCGCCCGCTGCGTCGCTTCAGGAACGAGGCGGCCACGTCGCCGACCATCGCGCCGACGGAGAGCCCGAACGCGGCGACGAGCGGAAACGTCGGGAGTCGGACGCCCGTGGCGTCGCCGACGAGGCCGGCGACGGCGTTCAGCCCGACGGCCAGTGTGACGCCCGCGAGCGTTCCGGCGGCGGTGCCGCGCCACGTCTTCCCGTCGCCCAGCAGCCGTCGGTCACCGAGCGTTCGGCCGCCGTCGATGGGGCGACCGCCGCCGGCGAGCACGGCGGCGTTGTTCGGGACGTACGCGGGCAGCATCGCCCACAGGGCGCCGGCGACGACCGAGAGCAGCATACACAGGCCGTTCGCGCCGGCGTTTGAATCTCCGGCGATTCCGGCCGACGGGCGACGCGTCGGGCCACCGACCGGCCGATCAGGACAACGAGACGCCCGGAATCGCGTCGTCCAGGAGGTCACGCGCCAGCCCAGCGACGAGCGGCACGTCGTCGAACGTGAGTAGGTTCAGCATGGCGCGGACACTCCCCTCGTTCGCGCGCTGGAGGGTGTCGGTCGCGGCGCGGTTCAGGTCCCGCATCAGCCGGTCGTACCGGTCGTTGGAGCCACGATACAGTAGTTCCGTCATCAGGAGCCGCTTGCGGGCGTTGGGCGCCACGTCGGAGTGCCAGAGGTCGTCGTAGACGCTCATTCTGTCGGCGGACGTGTCCGGCTCCCCGGTGAGCGCGCTGTCGACGGTCGCGGCCGCGGCGCGCGCCGACCGCATGCACTTGGCGATCCCCTCGCCCCACAGCGGGTCGATGGTCGGGACGGTGTCGCCGATGGCCATGAACCCGCCCGTCGACAGCTTGTCGGGGCGTTGGATGTGGGCGGAGCCGCGGTGTTGCTTCCCCTCGATCCGTTCGGCGTCCGCGAAACGGGGGTCCTCGTCGATCCAGTACTGGAGGTAGTCGTCGATCCGGAAGTCGTCGCGGGCGTTCTCGCGGTGGCTCTGGTTCTGGATGTAACAGACGCCGACCTTCGCCTCGTCGCCGCCGGTGTGGAACACCCACGAGTAGCCGCCGGGGGCGAGGTCGTGGTCCAGCCGGAGCATCATCGCGTCCGTCAGATCGGCGTACCCCGGGTGGTCCACGTCGATGCCGCGGAGCTCGTACTCCACGCCGATCGCCTGGCGCTCGCGTTCCAGGTCGCACACGTCGAGCTTGCGGGCCAGCGGCGCCGCGGGACCGGTGGCGTCGATCACCACGTCCGCGAACACCTCCTCGTTGCCGTTGTACCGGACACCGACCGCGCGACCGTTGTCGCGGATCGGCTCCGTCGCCCGGGCGTCGAACCGCACGTCGGCGCCGTCTGCGCGGGCGTCGGCGACGAGCCACTGTTTGTACTCGGCGAACTCCAGCACCGCACCCGTCTGCTCACGGACGTAGTGGTCGTTCGGCGACTCCAAGACGACGTCGTCGGTGTAGTTCATCACGACGTCGTCGGGGATGCCGAACGACGACATGGTGGACGGGAACGTTCCGGCGGTGGACTTGTTGCTGCCGGCCGGGAACTCGTCTTCGCCTTCGGCCTCGAGGAGCAGTACGTCGTAGTTTCGCGCCGCGAGATCGCGGGCACACTGGCCACCCGCTGGCCCGGCACCGGCGACCACGACATCGTATTGTTCGGACATGGTGAGAGGAGGCGAATCTATCGCTGTATCCGTCCACGGGCCGGTTCCAGTTGTTACTTCTGGTTCCGCCCGAGCCACGTCGTCCACAGACTCGGACGACGACCACGGCGCCAGCCGTCGTGCCACCGGCGACCGGGACACCCCCGACACGGAGATACACGAACGTGTCCAGACGGGGGCGAGCCGTAACCGACTTCACACACGACCACGCAATCTCGGGCGATGACCGCGTACACGGCGACTGTCACCGTCGCGCCGAAGACCGGCGTGTTGGACCCGGAGGCGGAGACGACACAGCAGGCGCTCGAACGGCTCGGCTTCGAGCTGGAGACGCTGCGGTCGGCCGACCGCTACGAGGTGGACGTAGAGGCGGCGTCGGCCGACGCCGCGGCCGACCGCGCCGCGGAGATGGCCGAGCGACTGCTGGCCAACCCGACGATCCACGACTACGAGGTCGAGGTGACCGAGCGGGAGTCGGCAGAGGAGATCGTCGACGCGGAGACTCCCGACACGGAGGCGGGCCAGTGACGGTCGCGGTCGTCCAGTTCGGCGGGTCGAACTGCGACAGGGACGCCGTCCGGGCGCTGTCGCACCTGGGCGTCGACGCGCGGCTCGTCTGGCACGACGACGGGCTCGCGGCCGGCGCGGGCGTCGACGAACCGACGGATCTGGACGGGGTCGTGCTCCCGGGAGGGTTCTCCTACGGCGACTACCTCCGGGCGGGCGCCATCGCGGCCCGGACGCCGATCCTCGCGGAGGTGCAGGAGGCCGCGACCGCCGGGGTGCCCGTCCTCGGGGTGTGTAACGGCGCGCAGGTCGGTGCGGAGTCCGGGCTCGTCGCCGGCGCGTTCACGACGAACGCCTCCGCCCGGTTCCAGTGTGAGCACGTCCACCTCCGGGTGGAGCGGGCGGACACCCCGTGGACGGCCGCGTACGACGCGGGCGAGGTGATCGAGGTGCCCATCGCTCACGCGGAAGGGCGGTTCGTCGCCGACGACGAGACCGCCGCGCGGCTCGCCGAGGAGAACCGGGTCCTGTTCCGGTACTGCGAGCCGGACGGGAGCGTCACGGACGCCGCGAACCCCAACGGCTCGCGAGACAACGTCGCGGGCGTGCTGGGCGAGCGGGACACCGTCGCGGTGACGATGCCGCACCCAGAGCGGGCGACGCTGCCCGATATCGGCGGCACGGACGGGCAGGGTGTGCTCCGGGCGTTCGCGTAGGGTTGGCGTTCGGTTCGGTGGCTCTCGGGATCGGCGCAGAGACGAGACTTCTCGAAGGGTCGCGCTCGGTGCGAGCTCACGGGGGCGACTTCGGGTGGACAGTCAGCGCCGCAGGTGCCCCCTCACCTCCCCGCACGGCGGGCCACGAGGCCCGCCGCGCGCGTCCCGTGGACTGTCGACGAGCAGACGCTCGGATCGACAGTGTCCCCGGGCGCGCGCAGCGCTCGCGGTTCTGCGAGCGCAAGCACGCGCGAGGGACGAGCAGCGCAACGACCGAACGGAGTGAGGGAGTGAGCAGCGCAGGAGGCTGGGGAGGATTGAGGTTGCGGTGCGGGGTGGGGCTGAAAGGGGCGGCGGGCTCCGCGAAGCACGGCGACGCAAGCACCGCAGCGAAGCGAGGAGCGCAGCGAGCCGCGCGAGCGGAGCCCGCCGGGGCTTTCAGGCTGTTCGCGTCCCCGTATCCAGCAGAGCCAACGACTGACAACGGGGCTTTCGGGACGTTCGTGATCCGAAAACGCTCGACAACGCACCACTCGAAAGCGAGTAATAAAACCGATCAGTACGGCCAGTCGCCGGTGATCTTCATCCCCTCGGCCTGCCCGGCCGCCTCCAGTTCACTCGCAATCGCGGACTCTTCTCGTCGCTCGATCTCCACTTCCGACCGCGCCAGATCGGCCACGAGCGCAGTCAGCAGAATCGCCTGTTCGCGGAGGTTGCGCGCCTCCAGCTTCTCGAACGTGTCGGCGAACGTGTGGCCGTAGCCGCGGCCGCGGCCCTCGGTCCTGCCGTTGATCATGTACCCCGGGACGCCGTGGCGGACGAACGGCCAGTGGTCGCTGTGGGGGACGTGTTCGGGGACGACCTCGATCGGGTGGTCGAACCGGTCGGCGACCCGCTCGGCCGCGGCTCCCAGTTCGTCGAACCCGTGGGTCGTCAGCTGGAGCGTGCGACCGAACACGTTGGAGTCGGCGTTGACGACGGCTTTGATCCGGTCACGGTCGACACGCTGGCTCTCGACGGTGGAGCCGACGAGCCCGACCTCCTCGGCGCCGAAGGCGACGAACCGGACGCGGGTGTCGAGGTCGGCGTCGCGGCGCGTCAGCGCGTTCGCGATCTCGACGATCGTCGCGGTGCCGGCGCCGTTGTCCATCGCCCCCTCGGCGATGTCGTGGGCGTCGGCGTGAGAGGTGACGAGCAGCTCTTCGTCCGTGTCGGGACCGAGGACGGCCGTCGCGTTGCCGCTCGTGGCCGTCGGTGTCTCGCAGTCGACAGAGACGGTCACGTCGTCGCCGGTCGCGCGACGGGCGAGTCTGGCACCGACCTCTTTCGACACGCCGACGGCGGGGATCTCGCCGATCGGTGCCTCGCTCGTCCCGACGGAGCCCGTCGGCGGGAGACAGCCCTCGACGTGGTTGCGGAACACGAACGCCGCCGCGCCGGCCTCGACCGCGTGGTAGTACTTCTCCCGTCGGTGGAGGAACCGGTCGTACCAGTCCGGCACGGTCGTGGACACGAGCGCGACCTTCCCGGTCAGGTCCGTCTCCGCGAACGCCGACGGCAGTCCGGCGCCCACGTCGACGAGTTCGCCCGTCGCCTCCCCGGCGGGGGAGCGCGGCAGCGCGATACACTCCTGCGGGCCGTTCGGCGTCTCGACGCTCGCGTCGCCGCGCACCCAGCCCTGCACGTCGAACGCCTCGATCCGAGCGTCGCGGCAGCCCGCGTCCGCGAGCGCGTCGCGTGTCGCCTCCAGCGCCTCGCGTTCGCCCGACTGGCCGGCCATCCGATTGCCGATGTCGACCAGCGTCTCCAGGTGATCCCAGCCGGCGTCGCTGGTGAACGTCTCGCCGATCCACTGGGCGTCCGCGTCGACCGCCGCTGTGCCGTCGACCGCGTCGCCGTCGGCCGCCGTGTCGGTGTCGTCTGTCACGCCCACACCGTGTGCCGCGCGGGAGAAAGTCGTTCGGGAGGGGGAAGGCGGGGTCGACGATCCCCCCGATGACTCCGGTTCACTCGCTCGTGGACGACTGAGGAGCGAGCAGACTGTGTCTCTAATGATGGTAAATGAGTAGACCCGTCGGACGCAGGGAAACCGAATCCCAACTCCATCCCTCTCACGGAGGGTGGCACATTACCACCCCCGTTTACCATAGGAAGGTTCGTTACCTACTACTCCCGCTTCAGTTGCATCATCCCCACGGCGATGAGCGCTAGCCGAAGGACGGTTGTCACCGCCCACATCACCATGTCTGCTGTGACGCAACCTGCCGAGATGGTTCCAATCATCCGACGGGTTAGGTGACTCTCGTCACCTGACAGATTATTATCCTACTTTGTAAAAAAGGCAACGATGTAGATGGATCTAGTGACATTTGAACCGGGAAGTGAAACGAAGCCACCTCCCGTAGATGATTGGAACCAGTTTAGTGTAGTGCGTAATGATTGATAAACCTTGTGTAGTGGAACGGCTATCCGTCGCACGTGGCGTAGGGGTCACAGTCCTGAACGATCCAATCTGCTACAGTGAGCTCCACCGATTCAGGTCCCCCGCTTGCACGCTAGAGGGGCCAATTCTACTCAGCTCAATACTAGACGGCGTGATCGACACGACAGACCGCCGGGGGGGCACGGACAGTGTCGGGAACGGTCCAGTAGTGACTGCGGTTGGTGACGAGCACGCAGTCGACGAGCTTCGAAAGTGTCGGTCCGACACTGCCGGTCGACGTGCTGATGCCGTCAGTGATCTCGCATTAGCTGAACGCCTGGTCCGCGTTCGACAACAGGAATTGGTAGACTCGTCTCTGTGTGGTCTCGAAACTCAGGCTGACCTCGGCCGCCGAGTCGTCGAGCTTGCTGAATCCGTTTCCAGGATTGGCACGCTGACCAGCTGTGTCGATTGTATCGTCGATAGGGTAGCTGCTCAGTAGCTCACCTGGACGAACTCGTAGGTGTACACCCAGTTCAGCAGGACGTACGTCACGACGCCCAGCGACAGCGACAGGAGCCAGGAGCCGGCGGCGATACGGCCGACCTTCCGGTGTGGGGTCTCCGACCGGAGTTCCTCGACGGAGTGGGTCGCCGCGAGCGTGATCGCGTACAGGACGACGGGGACGGACACCACGGACAGGAAGATGTGGATCGCCAGCATCCCGAGGTAGGCGGCCTTCACGGTCCCGGCGTACGCACCGAGGAACATCGTCGACTCGATGAGGATCTGTTTTTCGCCCGGCCCACCGCCCACCTTCAGGAGGTAGAGCACGAGGAACACGAGGATCAGGGCGAAGGAGGTGACCATCGCGGCGGCGTGACGCCGCACCTCGTTCTGTCTGATCCAGTACCACCCCAGCGCCAGCGAGGCCGTGGCGACGGTGTTGACGACGGCGATAGCGTGGCTGAGGAGGTTCACCTGCCCCTTCGTCAGTTCCGGGAAAATCGGGAACACGCCCGCGAACGTGCCGATGACGGCTACGTAGCCGATCACGGAGACGACGGCGACGGTCGCCTTCGGGTGCCGTCTCACCCTGGCGAGCGCGCCGCTCGCGTCTGCTGTTGCCATACGAACGGTTTGTGTGTCGACGGTATTGCGTCTTCGGATATTCTACTGTTGTACCGGAAGTCTATTCATGCTCACCCGCGTTCACCACATAGAAGAACACAGTGATACAGCATGACGACTGATTATCTTTATGCTGCGGTTGACGAGAGCGGTACTATAACCAGTGATGAACACTTCGAAGTTGCTGCTTGCTGGTACGTCTCGGAAAAGGGTCCACGGGCAGCTCTGAGCGAGGCACGAGTCTCGCTTCAGGAACAGTTGGAAGCCATGGGGTACATACCAGAAGGAAGAAAAGAAATCAAGGGAAAGGACCTATCACCAGATGGTCTAGATTATCTTTTCGAGTGTCTACGCCACACTGTGTACAACGGTGGCACGGTTGCGGACGCCAGACTCCCGCTTGACTCGCCCGTTGCGTACTCTTTTAGTGGGACAGATACGGACCTTGCTAGATCTGTTCTTGACAGTAACAGTCGGAACACATCAGTTGAGGAGTCGATACGCACGATGCTTCTACTTTCAGCGTTGAATCCACTCCTGTACCACGGTCAATTTCAGAACGTCGATAGAGACCGTGTCCGAGTGTTACTTGATGCATCGGTGTGGGAGACCGCAAAAGAACGGATTGAGAACACCGAGAAGGTCTCTGACCGACAGATAGAGTTCGAGATCTGGGACAGCGAAAAAGTCGCTGGGATACAGTTTGCGGACGTAGCAGCCAACGCGCGGTTCAAGAGACACAGCGGTGAAACGTTCGACGGGACACACAAGAAACTAGAAAATCTGTGTTTACAGTAAAGCTGCGGTGCGGGCAGTCTCATTCCCCGTCTGGCGGGATCATCGTCTGCCGTTCCCGCAGGGCCAGTGCCGAGAGGCTCATTCCCCGTCTAGCGGGATCATTGACTCTCTTTCCCGGCTCGTAATTCAGCTTAGAGCTTACACCATATTAAATCCTTCGCTGTAAGCCAGACTGGGAAGTTGAATGAGTCAATTAATGACTACTATCTTCGCCGTTATCGCATATGACCGATCAGTACTGCGCGGTAGTCGAGAATACCCTCGATCGCCTCCGAGACGACTACGACGAGGTTCCAATCCGCCGCACGGAGTGGTGCGTCGACCGCGAGACGTACGAACAGACGCGCGAGCGGGCCGCGGCGGGTACTGTCGGCGGCGCAGGCGTGTGGGTCCGACGGGTCGTCGACGGCGTCACGGAGGCGTTGGTCGTCCGCGAGCGCGACGCCGACGGCTGGTCGGAGCCGGCGGGCAAACAGGAGCCGGGCGAGCGCTTGGAGGCGACGGCTCGCCGCGAGACCCGCGAGGAGACCGGCGTCGACCCCGAACTCACGGGCGTCAGGCTGGCGACACGGGCGCGACACGTCCACGGCGACCGGCCGCCGATCGACCGGCTCGTCGTCGTCTTCGACGCGGTGCCGGCAGGCGACGACACGGCGTTCGACCCAGCGGACGCGACGGCGCTTGACCCGGCGGAGACGGAGATCGACGACGCTCGGTGGGTCCGCGAGCACCCGTCGCCGTTGCGGTACGACGCGGTTGCGTCGTTCCCGATCGAACCGCCCGAGCGGTGACGGCAAAAGAACTACACGGGGGTCGGTCGTACGACGCTCCGTGACATTACCCCCGGCGGAGTTCGCGGCCGCCGCCGCGGTGATCGAGACCTGGTGGGAGCTGTGGCTCGTCGTCGTCTGCGGGGTCGCCGGCGCCGCACTCGCGCCGGCGGTCGTCGCCCGAACGAACCGGACTCGGGCGCCGACGCCGCCCCAGCGTCGACAGCTCGCCGCCGCCGGAGTGCCCCCGGAGCGGGTCCGGCTGCTCGCGGCCGGCGACACCGTCGGCGCGTTCGCGGCCGGACTCTCCCCACGGGTGGGTCGTGTGTTCGTCACGACGGCACTGTGCCGGGAGCTCGACCCCGAAGAGGTGGCTGCTGTCGCCTGCCACGAGTACGGCCACCTCGCGCGTCGTCACGTCCCCGTTCGACTGGGTGTGCCCGTGGGATTCGCGCTCGCGTGGGTCGCCGGCGCGCGGCTGGCCCCCGGCTCGGAGTTTCTCGTCGGCGTCGGTCTGCTCGTCCCGACGGTGGCGCTGTCGCTCGCGGCCGCTCGCTGGACGGAGTTCGACGCCGACGCCTTCGCTCGTACTCGTGCCAGCGGGGAGTGCTTGGCGAGCGCGCTCTCTCGGCTCGCCGCCGCCGGCCACCTCGCCGACGGCGGCCGGCTGTCCAGACACCCGTCGCTGGACGGTCGAATCGGGCGACTCCGGCGGGAGTGATCGCGCCCGGCCGAGTCTGTCGGGAACGACCCCGGCCGGGCGGACCAGCCCCCTTCGCCGACGCCGACGGCGTCAGATCACGCCGGTGTACGTCGCCACCTCCCGGACCGCGCTCGGCTCCATCCCGTCGCCGAGGATCGTGTAGCGGTCCCGGATCTCGTGGGCGGTCGCCAGCGCCTCCACGACCACCTCCGTCGACACGCCGAGCTCGTCGGCAGTCGTCGGTGCGCCGATCTCCTCCAGTGCGTCCCGGATCAGCTGCCAGCCGCCGTCCTCGCCGGTGTGGAGGTACTCGATCACGATCGCACCGACGCCGACCTGGTGGCCGTGGAGCGCGGGCTCCGGGGCGATCCGGTCGAGTTGGTGCGAGAAGAGGTGTTCGGCGCCCGAAGCCGGGCGCGAGGAGCCGGCGATGGACATGGCGACGCCCGAGGAGACGAGCGCCTTCGAGACGAGCCAGGCGGACTCCACCAGCCCCTCCTTGATGGAGTCGGCGTTGCCGACCAGCATCTCGGCGGTCATCTCCGAGAGCGCGCCGGCGTACTCGCTGTAGCGGGCGCCCTTCAACCGGTGGGCGAGCCGCCAGTCTTTCACCGCGGTGTAGTTGGAGATGATGTCGGCACAGCCGGCGGTCGTGAGCCGCCAGGGCGCCTGTGCCATGAGTTCCGTGTCGGCGACGACCGCCAACGGCGGGTCGGCGGCGACGGAGTGGCGGGTCTTCCCCTCGGGAATCGACGACCGCCCGGAGACGATGCCGTCGTGGCTCGCGGCGGTCGGGACGGAGACGAACCCGCGGCCCACCTCCTCGGCGGCCATCTTCGCAACGTCGATCGCCTTCCCCCCGCCGAGCGCGACGAGGTACGCGGGCTCGACTTCCTCGGCCGTCCGGGTGACGCGCTCGATCGCGTCGTAGCCGGCCGTCTCGACGACGACAGTGGTCGCGTCGTCGAACTGGGCCCGGAGCCGGTCGCCCGCCAGTTCGTCGGGCGTGGGACTGGTGACGAGCAACGCCTCTCCGCCGAGTCCGAGTTCGCCGACCGCGTCGCCGACCTCGTCGAGCATCCCGTGGCCGACGAGGACGTTCCGCGGCAGCTTGATCCACCGCGACTTGTCTGTCATACCCGCCTGTGGGCCGGCTCCGTTGAAATGGTTGTCCGTCCGCGTTGTGTCTGTCAGCTGAGAGTCGGGGGTGTAGTAGCTACAGTCGACGGTAGTCGAATCAGAAGGACTCTGTGTCGGGAAGACGACTAGTGAACGTGGAAGTCTCGTCGTCGAAACTACTGTCTGTTGGTGCTGTATCGGTAGCACTCTTCGCTCTGTTTCAGTCTGTAGGGTCAGTGTTAGATATCGGACAAGCAGAAGTAATCGGAACCACCGTCGGGACGCTCGTTGCTCTCGTAGTATCTACTAGAATTGTAGACGAGTGAGGCTGTCACGTAGGCTGGGATGGAGGTTGGACGTCGCAGCCCCGAGAGGACACGGCAGACGGACGGCAGTGAATCCGCTCGGGTTCGCGTCAGCAGTTCCGGCTGGAGTCGGCGACACTGTTACAGACGCCCTCGCAGCCACAGAGCCACCGATGTCGCCGTTCTGTGGGGTCCCAACACTACCGAACGAGTCCCTCGCTGACACAGGCAGTGGAGTCGACTGGACGACGGAGAGAGCCCGTGTTACGCTGTACGACTACCGACGAGACGTGGAGCCGACTCAACCGGTCTGCTCTCGTCTCAGCGCGTCTCCACCTCAGTCTCCTCCGCCTCCATCCCGGTCACTTCGTCTTCCAGCCACTCGCGGAACCACTGCACTCGCTTCAGTCGGCGGTGTGCGATGGAGGTGCCCGTCTCCGACTCCACCCGGGCGGCGTGTTGCTTGCCCCGCTGGTACACCCGTTCGACCATCGTCGCGGCGTCCATGTGCGTCCGGGACTCGTAGCCCATCCGCAACAGCATCAACGCCGTCCCGTTGGCACCCACCTTGTCGAGCAGGTCCGCCTCCACGAGACACTGAGTCTCCAGCGAGAGATCCGACACCGACCCCTGGTAGGAGTGGTCCTCGACCGCAGTCGTCACTGCCTGGACGAACGAGGGGGCGAACTCTCCACGACTCTCCAGGAACTCGCGGGCGACACGGGCACCCTCCTCGGCGTGAACGTCCTGGTCGGCCTCCAGCTTCGCCACGTCGTGGAACAGGGCGGCGACCCGCACCACGTCCACGTCTGCTCCCTCTTCGTGGGCGATCTGCTCGCTGATGTCGACGACGTTCTGGATGTGGTTGAACCGGTACTCCGCGGAGTGCCAGGGGTACCACCGCATCCGCCCGCCGTCCTCCTCGCTCTCGACGGACGCGATCAGGTACTCCCGGACGAACTGTTCCATGTCGGCGAACTCCTCCGCCGAGACCGCAGACTCTCTTATCTCGACACCCACGGTGTACACCTCCGCTCGGAGTCGGTCGAAGAGACGTGATCGTTACTCATTAATCATATCTCAGACGGGATGCGTCCTTATAAGCTTCGCACCGTCCGTCTCGGCGCGTCTTGCGGCCGGTCTCGGTCCCGGACAACGGATTTGTGCCTCGCCGCCGTACCCCTTCGCGTGACAGACCAACGCTACCTAGAGGACAGCACCGTCCGTTCGTTCCAGGCGACCGTCGAGCGGTCGCTCCCCGACCGCGTCGTGTTGGACGCGACACACTTCTACCCGACAGGGGGCGGCCAGCCGAACGACACCGGACGGCTCGTCGCCGACGGGACGAAGTTCCAGGTCGTCGACGTACAGAAACAGGACACGGTGTACCACACCCTCGCGGAGGAGACACCGGCCGTCGGCACGACGGTCACGGGGGAGATCGACTGGGAGCGACGCCAGGCCCACAGTCGCTACCACACTGCACAACACCTCCTGTCTGCGGTGTTGCTGTCGGAGTTCGACGCCCCGACCGTCGGCAACCAACTGTACGACGACCGCGCCCGACTGGACTGTTCGTACGAGCGGTTCTCCGAGACGGAGCTGGCGGATCTGGAGGCGTCGCTGAACGAGATCGTCGACGACGCGCTCCCGGTGCGGAGCTACACGATGGCCCGCGAGCGAGCGGAAGCGGAGTTGGACACGGAGCGAACGCGGATCGACCTCCTGCCGGACTCTATCCAGGAGCTCCGGATCGTCGAGATCGGCGACAGCGAGGACCCGTTCGACCGGACTGCCTGCGCCGGCACGCACGCGACGGACACGGGTGACCTCGGCCAGGTGACCGTCACCGGCCGGACCACCCAGGGGTCCGAGACGGAGCGCGTCGAGTTCGAACTCGCCGACTCGTGAACGTCGTCGACGTGTTGCCGC
Organism: Halobaculum sp. MBLA0143; assembly: GCF_041361465.1. NCBI lineage: Archaea > Methanobacteriati > Methanobacteriota > Halobacteria > Halobacteriales > Haloferacaceae > Halonovum > Halonovum salinarum. Next base: position 2,602,791 of record NZ_JBGKAC010000001.1, on the reverse strand, counting down.
GGGACGCCATCCCCCCGGTGTACGAGCCGACGTACTCCGCGCCCGAGCGGTACGACGGCGACGCCGGCGACGACGTGGTCGTCGTGGAGCGCGACGGCGCCGTCCGCGGCTACCCGATCCGGTACCTGAGCTACCACGAGGTGGTCGACGACGAACTAGGCGGGACGCCGATTGCGGTCACCTGGTGTCCGCTGTGTGGGAGTGTGCTCGTCTTCGACCGCCGTGTCGACGGGGAGACGCTCACCTTCGGCGTCTCCGGTAAGCTCGCGGACGATACGCTCGTCCTGTACGACCACGAGACGGACAGCGAGTGGAAACAGTCGCTGGGCCGGGCCATCGCCGGACCCCACGAGGGAACGGAACTGGACCTGCTCCCGTCGACGGTGACGACCTACGAGCGACTCTGCGACGGCTACCCGGACGCCGACCTACTCGCGCCGCCGGGCGGCGCCAGCGAGACCGCCAGCGAGACCGACGAGCCCGCCGAGATCGACTACGACGAGGCCGCCTTCGACGACTACTTCGACGGCGACGGGTTCGGGCTCGGCGGCCGGCGCTCGGACGTGCCACAGCGGTCGTTCCCGTTGGACTGGATCGATCCCAAGGCCGTCGTCGTCGGCCTGGAACACGACGGTGAGGCCGTCGGCGTCCCACGACCGACGGTCGAGGCTGCCGGTGGCGTCGTTCGCGTGACCGTCGGCGGCGCGAGCGTGGTCGTGTTCGCAGCCCCGGACGGCACGCACGCCTACCACGACCCCGGCTTCGACTGGCGACTCGCGGACGGGGTCGCTCGCGGCGACGGCCTCCGCTGGGACCCGACGACGGGCGTCGCCGACGGCACGGACCGACGGCTCTCCCGGTTCCCCGCCGTCAGGCTGTTCGCCTACGGCTGGGTCGACAACCACGGCACGGCGGCGTTCTACCGGGAGTAGTCCGGTCACTCCGCGAGGACCAACACCTCCGTGTTCGCACGGCGGTCGGTGTACGGCCCGCCGGCTGGTGGTTTGATCTCGATTACGAGCGTTCCCTCCGCTTGGTTCGGGCCCAGCGTCGGCGCGACGGTGACGGTGGCGTTGCCGTCCGGACCGGTCTCGGCCGTCACTGGGCCGTCCAACCCGGCGGAGCCGGCGGTCACGACGACGGTCGCGCCCGTCACCGGCTCACCCCCGCCGACGACACCGACGGTCAGTGACTGCTCGCCGACCGTCGTCACCTCCGGCGTCGGACGGGCGTCCAGTTCTGTCGTCTGGATCCCGCCGATCCCGTCGACCATACTCATCATCACGCCCAGGCTGGCGACGCCGACGACCAGCGCGATCACGAGCCTGATCGGTAGCCCCTCGATCCCACGGCGGTCCCGCCAGAGCCCTCTGGTCTCGCTCTGTTCCCCGTCGTCGCCTCCGCTGTCGGAGTCGAACACGGGGCGTCTGGTCCCGGCACCACCTTTCAACCCTCGTCCGTAGGTTGAAGTACTAACCCGGGGCCAGAACCCCCCGTGACGACACTCGGGCGCGACGCAGACGGCGACGCGGCGAGCCTCCCGCTCGGTCACCACCGTGCGCGCGACGGGACGACCGGCGGTGCGGTGCGGCTCGACACCGATCGACCACACGCGGCGGTCGTCGTCGGCAAGCGCGGCTCGGGGAAGTCACACACGCTGGGGGTGCTCGCGGAGGGGCTGGCGGAGGCGCCAGGGGTGACGCCAGTCGTCGTCGACACGCTGGGGGAGTTCGGCGGGCTGTCCGACCCCGTCGCGCCTCGGGTCCGAGCCGGTGACCTCCCGGCACGGGCGTGGCCGACGCTCGTCGGACTGGACCCGACGACACCCGCGGGCGCGGTCGTCTGGGAGACCGTCGCCGACGCGGACGGGCTCGCCGCGGCCGTCGCGTCGCTGTCGGCGGCGGAAGGGGCCGTCGACCCCGGGGTCCGTCGGGTGGCCGCGGTCCACCTCCGACGGGCGACCCGTTGGGGGGTGTTCGGCGACGGCGGGCTCAGACCGGCAGACCTGCTGACCGACGGCGACCCGGTCGTCGTCGACTGTGCGGGGCTGCCGGATCCGGCGACCGACGCCGTCTGTCGCGTGCTCGCACGGGGGTGTTACGAGGCGTGTCTCGCCGACGAACCGGACCGGCTCCCGTGGCTCCTGGTGGACGAGGCCCACGTCCGGTTCGACGGCGTCGCGGGGCCGGCGCTCGACAGGCTGTACACGCGGGGACGGACGCCGGGCGTCTCCGTCGTCTGTGCCACCCAGCGGCCGTCGGCGCTCCCGGAGACGGCGGTGACGCAGGCGGACCTGCTCGTCGCACACGCCCTGACGGGCTCGTCGGACCGCGAGCGGCTGGCGGCGACGCGACCCAGCTACCTCGCCGGCGGGGTCGGCGAGCGGCTGCCCGAAGAACGGGGGGTGGCGTTGGTCGTCGACGACACGCGCGAGGCGGCACACACGGTCACCGTCCGGGAACGGTGGACCCCACACGGCGGCACGAGCCCGCGAGCCACGACCGTCGCCGAGAGACGCGACGGCTCCGAAACCGAGGAGTAGCCCCCCGTCCGAGTCCGAGCGTGGATCGAACACGCCTCCTGCTCGTCGCGGCCGGCGGCGCGGTCGGTGCGGTGACCCGACACGCCGTCGGTGTCGCCGTCGGGACGCCGCCGGGGACGCTCGCCGCGAACGTCGCCGGGAGCCTCCTGCTGGGGCTGTTGATCGCGCGGTCGCTGCCGGACCGGGTCGCGTCGTTCGCCACGACGGGCTTCTGCTCGTCGTTCACGACGTACTCGACGTTCGCGCTCGAGACGCTGACGCTGCCGCCGCCGGTCGCGGCCGCGTACGTCGCCGGAACGTACGGGCTGGGGATCGTCGCCGCGGCGGTCGGGGTCAGACTGGGGGGACGACTGTGACGCCCGTCGAAGCGACGGCGGTCGCGGCCGGCGGCGCCGTGGGGGCGACAGCGCGGGCAATCGTCGGCCGGCTACTGGAGGGACGCCGGGCGACGGCCCTCGTGAACGTCGTCGGGAGCCTGTTGTTGGGGGTCGTGACGGGCGCCGTCGCAGCCGGGCGCCTGTCGCCGACAGTGGCGACACTGCTGGGGACCGGACTGTGTGGCGCGTTCACGACGTACTCCTCGCTCGCGGTGGAGACGGAGTCGTTGCTCGCCGACGGCGACGTGTGGACGGCCGTCCGATTCGGCGGCGGAACCCTGCTCGCGGCGGTCGTCGGGGCGGCCGTCGGCGGTCTGCTCGCGTGAAGCGGACAGTCGTGTCGGCTGTCGGTAGTCTTATCGAACGCGCGACCCGACCACACGGACATGGCGTACACGCTCGACCACGTGATGATGCGCGTGGAGGACGACGAGGAGGCACTCGACTGGTACACGACACATCTGGACTACGAGCTGAAAGGTGAGATGGAGGCAGAGACGTTCACGAACTACTTCCTCGGGCCCGAAGACATGCACGAGGACGCTGCCATCTTGGAGCTGACGCACAACCACGACGGTCGGAGCTACGAGATGGGCGACGCCTGGGGGCACATCGCTGTCCGCGTCGAGGACGTCGAGGCGGCGTACGCGGAGCTGATGGACGAAGGCGTCGAGGACTACCGTCCGCCGGAGGAGAACCCCGGGTACGCGTTCGTGACGGACCCGGACGGCCACGAGATCGAGATCGTCGAGCGCGACCACGGCGCCCGGTGGTCCATCGACCACACGATGATGCGCGTGGAAGACGCGACAGAGGCGCTGGGCTACTGGGCCCGGACGTTCGAGTACCTCCCGGCCGGGCGCTGGGAGGCGGACACGTTCGCCAACTACTTCCTGGAGCCGCAGGGCGCCGCCCAGGAGGCGATGTCGGTGGAGCTGACGTACAACTACGACGGCCGAGAGTACACGATGGGTGACGCCTGGGGTCACCTCTGTGTCCGGGTCGACGACCTGGAGGACGACTGGCAGACGGTCGTCGACCGGGAGAGCGAGGCGTACCGCGACCCCGAGTCGTGCGGCTACAGCTACGCGTTCACCCGAGACCAGGACGGCCACGAGGTCGAACTGATCGAACGCTAGCCCGCGTCGACGCCGTCTTCCAACTCTCCTTCGACCGCCCTGACGGCCGTCGAGGCGGCCGGGCGCGCCTGTCTGACGATCACCACGTCGTAGCCGGCGTCGGCGGCGACGCCGGAGCCGACGGACGCGACAGAACGGGTGAGTCGCCCGGCGTTCTCGCTGCCGACGAACAACATCGAGGTGTCTTCGTCCGCCGCGATCCGACGGAGTCGCTTCGAGATCGTCCCGGGCGGTGCGTTTCGGTCGACGAGGTCGTACCGAAACTCCGCCGTCGGCGCGATCTCGGCGACACGCCGGCGGAGCCGTTCGGCGACCGTGTCGAGGTGGAACGCCTCGCCGTCGGCGAGCCACTCGTGGCTACGGGCGTACCGCGCGTTGTCGCGTGGGACGACCGTGACCGCGAGGACACGTTCGTCCAAGATCTCGCCGAACGACGCCGCACGGACGGTCGCGGTGTCTGCGAGCTCCGACCCGTCGTACGGAACGAGAAGTGTCACGGCCGGAGAGACGGAGCCGCCACTCAAGTAGCTTGCTCGTGGGGTCACCCGGGTACGTCGGCGTCCGTGTCGGCCCGGTAGGTGGCGAACAGGTCGGCGACGGAGTCGACGGCGTCGGCCGGGTAGACGGTGCCCTCGCTGTGGCCGTCCCGCCCGTGGACGACGACGAAGTAGTCGTCGTGTTCCCCGTCGAGGACGGTCCCGCGGTACACCTCTACCGCTCGCTCCTCCGGCCCGAGCAGCCGGTGTGCCCACCACTCCACATCGGTCACCGTCCCGTCGACGGCCGCCGCCAGGGCCGTCTCCGCCGCCGAGGCTGTCCCGAGACGGTCGCCGTCGTCGTCGTCTCGCGCCGTGCGTGCCATGCTAAACGGTACCACGCCGAGCGGTATAAGTCGTGCCCTCGTTCTCGTGGGCGAGACGAGGCCGCCCCCACCGGAACGTTGAAACCGGCGCACACCACAAGTTCCTGTAATGGCTTTTGAGGACCTCCTAGAGGACCCAGTGATCCAGAAGTACCTCCACGAACTCGTGGGTCCGACGGGGATGCCGGTCGCGGCAGCCCCGCCGGACGGCGAGGTGACCGACGAGGAGTTGGCCGAGGAGCTCGGCTTGGAGCTGAACGACGTGCGGCGGGCGTTGTTCATCCTCTACGAGAACGACCTGGCGTCGTACCGCCGCGTCCGCGACGAGGACTCCGGCTGGCTCACGTACCTCTGGACGTTCCAGTACGACAACATCCCGGAGAACCTGGAAGAGGAGCTCCACCGCCTGTTGGAGGGGATGGAGGAGCGCCGCGACTACGAGCGCGACCACCAGTTCTACCTCTGTGAGGTGGACTCCATCCGCTTCGAGTTCGAGGAGGCGATGGAGTTCGGCTTCGAGTGTCCGGAGTGTGGTTCCCCGTTGGAGTCGATGGAGAACTCGCGGCTGTTGGAGTCGGTGGAAGACCGGATCGCGGAGCTACGCGACGAGCTCGGCGTCGACCGGGACCGGGAGCCCGCAGAGGCCTGATCGATGGTCGTTCTCGCAACGAAGTGTTACGTCGCCGGCGACGCCCGCGACCGCGCCACAGACGGGATGGGGTCGCTGGTCGCCGACGCGGTCGGGGAACTGACGGTCGACTACGACGTCGGCGTGCGTGGCGACGAGTTCGTCGCCGTCACCCTCACGGGCGACGACGCCGAGGTCGCCCGCAACCTCCTGCGCGAGCAGTGGGGCACGATCACGGACCACTTCGACGACGGTGAGACGTACACGGGCACCCTGGAGTCGTGGGACGAGGAGACGTTCGTCCTGGACACCGGCACGGAGGTCGAGATCGACACGGACGGGCTCGGGCTCGGCGTCGGGGGCGCAGACCAGATCCGTGACCGGTTCGGACTGGTCCAACACACCCCGCTGTCGTTCGTCTACGACGCGGACGGCGACCACGAACTCACCGAGGAGACCCGCGACACGCTGTACGGCTGGCAGCGGGGCGACGGCCGGGTGAACGTCAACAACGCCACCCGGGCGGAGGTGCGGGCGACGGTCAACCGGGCCGGCCACGCCCGCGACGTGGTGACGGTCGAGCGGCTGGGGCTGTTAGAGCAGAGCGTCGTCTGCCGGGAGGACACGGACCCGCCGGGGCTGCTGGCCGCCGTCGGCGACCGGCTCCCCGCGGAACTGAAGTGTGTGGTGCCCTAACTCCGTTCGTCTACGCTCTCATGCTCGGAACACGACGGACCCGCGGGCTGATCGCGCTCGTCCTCCTGATCGCGCTGTCCGGTTGTCTCGGCGGCTTCGGCGGCTTGGACGACTCTGAGTTGGACGAGACTCCCCCCGGCGGGAGCTACGAGTGGAACGCCAGCGCCGACGCTCACGTGACGATCCACCAGAACACGACCTTCGAGGCGGTGTACGACGCAGAAGGCGAGGAGGTCGAGCTGTTCCGGCGCGACGGCTTCGGCGGTCGCAACCCGCTGTCGGTGAGTGCGATTCGGTACCAGTACCCCAACGGAACCGTGATCGACGGCACCACGCTCGCCGAGCGCGGCGAGGTGGACCAGTCGCGCGAGAGCGTCACCGTCACCTTCCCCGCGGGCAACGTCACCGGCGACAAACTGGGTGTCACCTCCGGCGGCTCGCCCAAGCGGTTCGCCATCCCGACGTACGTAGAGGGTGACTACGAGGTCGTCCTCCCGCCCGGGCGACGGGCGTCGCTGCCGGTGTTCGGGCGCGTCTCCCCGCCGGCGGACCGGATCTCGTCGCCGGACGAACGGGACCGGGTCCACATCACGGTCTCGGACGTGACGACGGACTCCGTCGTCGTCCAGTTCTACATGCCGCGTGACCTCCGCATCCTGGCGGTGGTGCTCGCGGTCGGCGGCCTCGTCGCCGCCGGCGGCGTGGTGTACTACCTCCGGCAGATCCGCGAGCTCCGAGCCCGCCGCGAGGAGATGGGGTTGGACGTGGACACCGAAGACGACGACTTCGGTCAGGACCCGCCGCCCGGAATGGGCTAGACGGCTGCGACCTCGCAGTCGCCCGGCACCACCTGGACGATCACGTCCGTCGGGCTGTCGAACTCCGCGGCGGCGTCCGCGGCGTCCACCTGTACCTTCACCGCGAAACGGCTGTTCCCGGGCAGTTCTCGTGCCTCGCGGCTCTCCCCGCTGTCGAGTGTCAGGTCGTACTGGAACTCCACGCCGTCGTCCGTGAGACACTCCACCCGGCAGGTGACGGACTCGTCGCCGACGTTCTCGATCGCGATCTGACGGGCACCGCCCCCACCGTTCGAGAGAACACCCCCGATCACCCCCTCCAGCGGGCCCAACACCGCGTCGGGACCGACGTACTGGACGACGAGGAACCCTCCGCCGACCACGCCGAGCACCGCCACCACCGCGACGGCGATCCCGACGAGCGGGAGCCCGCCGCCCCCGGCGCCCGCACGCAACTGTGCCGACGGGTCGCCGACGGCGCCGGTCGGCCGCACCGGGAGTGTGCTACCGCAGTCGACGGCGCCGACACAGGTGCCGTCTGCGGCGCCGGAGCCGTTGCTCGCCGCGCTGCTCCAGTAGTTCTTCGTCGCGTCCCCCGACGGCGCGGCGCCGGTCCCGTTCACGACCGGCGCGGCGTTGTCGGCGAACGCGGAGCCGTCTACCACCCACTTCCCACGCGTGCCGGCGGCGTAGACGGCCGTGCCGGCCCACGACGTCGAGAGCGTCGAGCCGGCAGTCGTCCCGTTGATCTCCGTCGACGCCACCGTCCAGTCGCCGGCGGAGGCCCGCGCGTTGATCCCGACACCCTCCGTCCCAGTGATCGTCACGCGTTCGAGCTGCCAGTCGCCGCGGGCGGCGAACGCGCCGACGGCGACGCCGTCCGTCCCCGAGACGGTCGTCTCGGCGACCGTCCAGTCGCCCGTCGAACGGGCGGCGTACACCCCGACACGGCCGCTGTCGGCAATCGTCACGTTGCGGACGGTCCAGTCGCCAGTGGTGGCGTAGGCCTCGACGCCGACCGTGTAGCCGACGAGCGTGAACCCGCGGACGGTCGGGGCGGCGTCGCCGACGACGACGACTCCGGCGTTCCCCTCGCCGTCGCGGCCGTCGAGCACGGCACCCTGGGGGGCGACGAGCGTGATCGACTCGTCGATCCGAACGGGGCCCGTGTACGTGCCCGGGGTCACCCGGACGGTGTCACCCGGTCCCGCGGCGCGAACGGCCGCGGTGACGTTCGTGTACTCGCCGCCCCCGTCCGCGTCGACGACGATTCCGGCGGGCCCACTCCCGCCGGACGCCCCCTGGGCGGTTCCGGTCGGCGTCCCGGTCGGCGTCGTGGTCCCCTCCTGGGCGAGCGCCGGAACGGCGACCCCGGCGACGAGCAGGAGGAACGCGGCGACGACCACCAGGCGACGGCCGGACGCGGTCTCTCCTGACGGCATTCGTCGGGAGAGAACCGCTTGCCACACATAAATGTGGCCGGGTCGCTACCGATTCTGATTCTCAGAGACGACCCACCGAAGTCGGTGGAGTTACGCCGCCGGCGGGGGGAGCCTGTGACCATGGCTGACCGCTCGCCGGTCGTCCGAGTGCCGTTGATCCCTCGGGGTCTGCGCGTCGCCGCCGTTCTGGTCGTCGCCGGCACGATCGCGTACTTCTCGCTGGTCACGGAGGCGTCGCCCCCAAGCGCCGGGCCGTTCTTCGACAAGTACGTCCACTTCGCGGGCTACACCGTCCTGGCGCTGCTCGCGGCGTACGCCACCGCGACGCTGCGCGACCGCCCGATCACCCGGGCAGTGGCGGTCGTCGTCGGCGTCGCGGCGTACGGCTTCGTCGTGGAACTGCTCCAGGCCCCGCTGCCCGGCCGCCAGTTCAGCCTGTACGACCAGGTCGCCAACACCCTCGGCGCGCTCACGGTCGTCGTGTGGCTGCTGATCGAGCGACGGGTGCGGTACCGTCGCGTCGCGCCGTAGTCCCGGCGGGTCTCTCACCCGAGGTGTTCCGTCGCGGCGCGGATCTCCGCGACGGTCGCGTCCGTCTCGAAGGCCGTCCCGGAGTAGTGGGCGCGAGCGGCCTCGTGGCCGGCCGCACGCAGCGCCCCGACGAAGTCGTCCATCGCCGACGCCGGCCGCCCCCACAGCTCACACAGCCGGTGTTGGTCGTAGTGGGTCGGCGTCCCGAGTTCGTTCCCGACCGTCTCCAACAGGCGGTCGGCGCGGTCTGCCTCCCCCATCTCGTCGTCTAAGGCGCTCCGCACGTCCGTGACGAACGTCGGATCCGCGATCTCCCCCAGCCACAGCGGCCCGGCGGTGACGAGCCGGTTCGACTCGCAGTTCGGGCAGTCACCCGGCGCGTCCGCCAGCAGCCCCCGCTCGTGTTCCCGGTAGAGACAGTCCTGACAGTGGTAGACGTGGCCCAGATCCCCGACCGCCTCGTTGGCGGCCGTCGCGGACCGGTCGACACGGAGGTACGTCCGGGCGTAGTGGCGCGAGACGTGCGAACAGATCGGTCGCGCGGCCACGTCGTGTTTCGCCGCCGTCCGGACGAGGGACGACAGCAACACCCGCAGCCCCATCTCCGGGTGGTACTCCGTGTTGCGCGGTGTCGTCTCGTAGCGCCGTCGCCCGCTCTCGAAGTGTGCGCCACACAGCGGGGCGGTGTCCGTCGCCGTCACGCACACCAACTCCGTCGCGCTCCGGAGGGCCGCGTCCGCGAACGGCACCGGGGAGCCGTACGGGTCCAGGTCCACCACGTCGAAGCGCGACTCGTGCATGAGGACGTTGGCGTCCTCGTGGACGGCCGTCGCGTCGTCGTGGTCTGCGAGGTTCTCTCTCGCCAGCGCGACGGCGTCCGGGTCTACGTCCGCCGCGGTGACGGTGTACCCCTCCGCGGCCGCCCGCGTCGCTCGGACGCCCGACGCGGCCGTCGCGTCCAAGTACGTCCCCGCGCCCGCCCGGTCGGCGTGTGCCCGCAGCACCGCTACCGTCAGGTCGCGGTTCAGCTCCATCTCCGGGTTGAAGAACACCGCGTCGCTCGTCCCGTCGCTGGCCCCGTCGCGGGCCTCCTCCACGGTGACGGTGACGCCACCCTCCGTGATCTCTGTCACGTCACTCCGTCCGCGGGGCCGACCGAAAACGCTTGTCTCGCAGTCTCGGGGGGTGTCACGATAGTCGAAAGAAGTACCTCTGGTCGGCAACATCCCACGACTGCCGATAGAGCCGTGGGAGGGCGATGACCTCGCAAGGGCGGGAAAACTGCCTCGTCCGGCGTCGAAGTCGGGCTAGCGGGTGGGAGGCCGACCACGGTACGGCACCGCGGCAGCGTTTAGTAGCGCCCGACCCACCTACGACCGTGAACCTCCCGTTCGACCCCGCAGAAGTCGACCCGGAACAGTTCGGCGAAGCCCGCACGGAACTGGCGATGGACCACGAGACGGCCGTCGACCACGTCCGCGAGACGTTCTCGGACGCCGGCTTCGGGATGGCGACGGAGTTCTCCCCGTCGGAGATGCTCAACGAGAAGGTCGACAGAGAGGCGCGAAGCGCCTCAAGCAGTCGGACGCAGTCCGACGATGCAGACCGCGACCCCTACTACGTCCTGGGGGCGTGCAACCCGCAGATGGCCGACCGGGCGCTGGACGCCACGGACGGCCAGATCGGCGCGTTGTTCCCGTGTAACGTCGTCGTCCACGAACTAGAGCCCGGCCGCCAGGAGGTGTACCACGTCTCGATCATGCGGATCGCGCGACTGCTCGGGCTGCCGACGGACACGGAGGAGATGGACGCGATCATCGCCGACACGGGTGAACTCGTCGACGAGGCGTTCGAACGGTTGGACGACTGACTCAGTCGCTCCCGCGTTCGCCCCACGACGACAACGTCGACTGGAGCCCGTCGACCATCGTCGACTTCCGACGCAGCGCCGCGAGCGGGATCGGCAGTTCGTCGGCGACGGCCGCGACGGCGTCGCCCAGCGTCTCCGCCTCGCCGACCGTCCCCTCGAAGGCGTGCCGGACGGACTCGCGCACCTGCCACACCCCCGCCGGGCCCCAGTAGTCCGGGGAGACGTACCGGACGACGAGCGCCTTCCCGGTGCGGCCGATCTCGTCTAAGTGTTCGAGCACGCCCAGCCGGGCGGCGTGGTACGCCCCGGCGGTCTCCTCCGGGTAGCCCGTCCGACCCTCGCGGCCCTCCCGGTCGCTGGCGTACCACGGCTCCGTCGCCGTCGGGTTCCAGATGCTGCCGGCCGCCTTCGCCTCCACGAGTTCGTACTCCCAACTGCCGGGCGCGAGCACGACCCAGAACTCGTTGCCGAGGTAGCTGTCGTGGTACACCCGGACGCCGTCGACGGAGGAGTTCGACCGGATCGACCCGCGGAGGAACCCCCCGACGGTGTCGTCGACGGCGGTGATCGACCACCGCGTCGGGACGAGCCGGCGTTCCTCCGTCTGTCCGAGCGCGCCCGCCGACAGGATCGTGTTGATCTCGTACACGTCGAACCCGCGATTGTAGAGGTAGTTGATCGCCTCCTCCGCGCGCCAGTCGTCGTCTTCGAGCGTCTTCTCCACCGGCCGGGGGACGTGGGGGTTCTCGCCCAGCTCCGCCGTCGCCGCCTCCGCCCGCGGCCCGGTCGGCGTGGAGATGTCGTCGCGCCCCGGGTCGAAGTCCACGTTCGGGCCCTCCGCGAGCCCCACCTCCACGTCCACCGGTCGGTCGGCGATGGCCACCTCGCGCTGCGTGCCGAGGAAGCCCGTCCAGGCGTCGTGGACGTTCGGCAGTCCGTCGTCGCGGGCGGCCCCGGCCGTCCGAGCGGCGTCGTGCACGTCTCGGTCGACGGAGCGGGTGGCGTTCAGGAGCGAGGTCCGGCGGCGGAACACGTCGGAGATCGACACCCCTTCCTCGTACCACTCGCCGGAGGTCTCGAAGCGCGCGGCGTCGTCCTCGTGACCGACCGGCGAGAGGATGCCCGTCGAGACGTTGGGGTAGTTCGCCCGGCCGACGAAGATCGCCGGCGAGACGGAGCCGAAGCGGTCGCTCCCGCCGGTCGCCTCCGCGAACCGGTGTTCGAACGACTCCAGGTGGTCGAGGAGCTCGTACGACTTCTCCTCGGCGAGGCGCCGACGCCGGGCGTCCGTGTCCGCCTCGTACTCCACGAAGTCGTCTAGTCGCACACGCACGAGACGATACGAGTCGATTTAAGAACTCTGAAAGAAATAGGGTGCTTTATGACCCGTAGTTATTCTAATTCTGTACTCATGCTAACATTCTGGATAACTATAGAAATCCACAGCAGAGCAGCCAACAGGGGTATGCCCGTGGCAAAGTCCGTCCCAAAGGTTCTATCTACAATATTTATATAATCTGTAAACATATTAATAAAAAAAGTGCAGAGACAATACCTCCAGCTGTAGTAGTGTAACTTCTCAGATTTTCACTGTACTGAAGTCTAGAAAAATAATAGGATAGTAAAGAAACTACTAAGACGAGCAGTACGACCGCTAATAGTCTCAACATCTACTCACATATCTTCAGCTTTACGTCTGGGATAAACCCACAGTATATGACTCCTACTTCGTCGAAGCAATTGAACTTGGTGCAAAAGTCCACGGTACTTATATCGCAGCTTGAGTTCCCTGGTAGAAAATCACCGAGAGTGCATCCAGCAGCAATAAGCTGACTGGCCTTGATCGTAATCGGTGCCGTCTCTGGCTGTATGATTGTTATCACGATAGTCGCTCCTGCGGCCAGGACCTGGAAGAAGTCGCACACGAACCCGATATTGACGTTCTTACAGTCGAAATCACCCTGTGCCGTCACTGCGCTACTCTGCCATTCAGTGTACTCCTGCACACTTGACAGAGAGTTAGCCGAGACTGTACCGTCAGTGGACACGTACGCATCAACACCGACCTCGTTGTCCACTGTCAGTAATGTAGCAGTGTTGTTCTCCCCGACTCGGATGTCTACAGAGCCCTCTCTGTCCTGTAGACCGACTTTGAGGTTGTGTAAACTCCTCCCGCCCTCCGTCAGCGTGTACCCAGTGATGCTTGTCAGGTCGAATTCACCGCCAATTGTCCGAGCGTACTCCTGCGTGCTCCTCACCGTCTCGTCCGCTGACACCGCCTCGTACAGTGATTCGGCTCTTTGTTTAGACAGTTGCTTAACTTCAACGTCTGGTCTGTACGCACTGTCTCCGGCAGACGCCACTCCTGACAAGGAGGCTGCACTGCCCCCTGCGCACAACATCTTGAGGAACTCTCTTTTTGAGCCTGTCACATCTGACAGCCTGGAACTCTCGTCTATGTGTATTAGGTAAAGCCGAGATAATATAAGCTTTTCTTCTTTTACTTCCTTTCCGATAGAAAATTGTAAATAGATACAAACTTCAGATAATAATGTTAAATAGAAGAATTGTATCTGGAAAGTGTGTGGCTAGCGCCCGTATCAACGTTTCCAGGCCAGGAAAGGGGACTGCGTGGCCGACAGGGGGAGCCACGGCGGATGGGCAGTCCACCCAGCGCGACGACGGGGCAGATCGTCGCGGCGGGCACTCACGGCTGCGGCCGGCAGCTACTTCAACCGGACGGTGACTGAAACGAGCGTTTGTCCGACGGGCTTAGTCGGCCAGCTCGTCGAACCGCGCCGCCAACTCCGTGTCCTTCTCCGTGATGCCGCCGGCGTCGTGGGTCGTCAGCCGCACCTCGACTTCCGCGTACCGGATCGTGATCTCCGGGTGGTGGAACGCCTCCTCTGCGAGCCCGCCGGCACCGCCGGCGAACCCGACGCCCGCGAGGTAGGAGTCGAACTCGTACACGCGGACGATCTCGTCGCCGTCTCGCTCCCAGCCGTCGGGCAGTCGCTCTGCGATCTCGTCGTCGGACAGTGTGTCTGCCATACCGATCAGACGGTCGGCGGAGGCAAAAGCGTGTGTGTCACCGCCCGGCGTAGTCACTGCCGACCACCTCGCGGATTCGACCGGCCGTCACCTCGCCGACGCCGTCCACTTCGAGCAGATCCTCCTCGCGGGCGATCATCACCCCCTCCACGCTGCCGAATTCCGCCAGCAGCGCGCGGGCCGTCACCGGCCCCACGTCGGCGATGGAGCTGACGACGTACTCCTGTTGCTCCGGCAGGGTCTTGTCCGCCTTCTCCCCGTGTGCCGACACCGCCCGGTCGTTGCCGGTCTGTTCCCGTTCGGCGATCACCGCTAGGAGGTCACGAGTGCCCGTGGGGTCGTCCGTCCGGAGGACCGACGCGCCGAAGTCGACGGACAACGACGCCAACGCCCCCCGGATCGCGTTCGGCTCCACGTTGCGTTCCCCGTACAGGTCCTCGCCTTCCACGATCACGACCGGCCGAGCGTACGCCCGAGCGAGGTCGCCGACCTGCTCGAACAACGACCGGTCGCCGCCGACGAGCGTGTCGAGGAAGTCCGCGACGGACTTCCGTTCGACCGCGACCCGGTCGGAGAGCACGTAGTCGCCGACCGCGAGCGTCTCCAGCCGGGTCTCGACCCCCTCGCGGGTGGAGAGGTCCCGCGCGATGGTGGTGTCGAGTTCGCGCTGGTCCACCACCACCTCCACCGCCTCCGCCGACTCCCCGGCCGTCGCTACCACGCCGTCTTCGTCGAGCTCGTCGCCCAACGCCGGCGTCTCGTCGGTGTCCGGCCCGGGTACGTCGGCGGTGTCGCCGACATCGTCGTCGGTCATGCCGACGGTGTCGTCGCCGACCGTGCCGTCGACGTCGCCGGTGACCGCGTCGGTGTCGTCGCCGACGGCCTCGTCCGTGTCGTCTACGGAGTCGCCACCGCCGGTGTCGTCCGTGTCGGTCTCGCTCGCGTCGTCGCCCGCGTCCTCGACGGGCTCGGGTGTGTCCGGGGTCTCGCCGCCCGCGTCCTCGAACTGGTCCAACGCGGACTGGCCGCTCAGCTCCTCGGACATCTCGTCGGCGACGCTCTTGAGCGACCGGAGCTCCTCTTCCATCTTCTTCTCCTTCCGGCGGGAGATCCAGAAGTACGCCTCGTCGCGGGTGTCTTCGGCCATCAAGACCACGACGCTCCCCTCCTCCTGGCGGCCGGTCCGGCCCTTCCGTTGGATCGACCGGATCGCCGTCGGCACCGGCTCGAAGAACAAGACGAGATCCACCTCCGGCACGTCCAACCCCTCCTCGGCGACGCTCGTCGACACGAGCACCTCGAACTCCCCGGCGCGGAACTGTTCCAGCGTCTCCTGTTGTTCCGTCTGGGTCATCCCGTCGGAGCCGTCCTTGTCACCCTGACCGACGAACCGCCGGGTGTCGAACGACGCCGACAGGAACTCAGTCAGCGCCTCCGCCGTGTCGCGCGACTCCGTGAACACGATCACGCGCTCCCCGCCGCCGATCCCCAGCGTCTGGGCGAGCAACACCCGCGTCCGGCGGAACTTCGGGTGGAGATCGTCGAACTGGTCCGCCATCCGCATCGCCTCCCGCACCTTCGGCTCGGCCACCATCCGCTGGCTCGCCTTCGACGCCCCCGACGACCGGGCGGCCTCCCGCTGGCGCTCGAAGTAGCGGTCCAGCGCCTCCACGCTCTGGGTCTCCACCAACTCCACCGCCCGGCGGAGCTTCATCACCTCCGCGTGGGTGGACATCCCCTCGTAGGCGTCCGACTGGCCGGCGTCCATCATCTGCTGTAGCTCCCGCCGCATCGCGTTCAACTCCTTCTGGGACACGTCCGGCTGTGTCGTGTCGCTCACGCCCAGCGACTTCAGCTTGCGGAGCCGGTCGCGGATCACCTCGTTGAGCGCGTCGCGGATCTCGATCACCTCCTCCGGGAGTTCGATCTCCTCCCACTCCACGTCCGTCTCGTGGGTGTACTCCGCCACGTCCGCGTCCGCCTCCGTCATCACCTCCACCTCGTCGACGCCGAGGTTCTCACAGACGATCCGGATCTCCTCCTCGTCGCCGCCGGGGGAGGCGGACATCGCCGTCACGAGCGGCCGCTGGGCGTCGGCGTGGTACCGCTCGGCGATGTAGACGTACGAGTAGTCGCCCGTCGCGCGGTGACACTCGTCGAACGTGAGGTGTGTCACCCGCGACAGCGAGATCCGGTTGCCGATCAGGTCGTTCTCCACCACCTGCGGCGTGGCGATCACGACCGTCGCGTCGTCCCAGACGGCCGCCCGATCCGCGGGCTTCACCTCGCCGGTGAACACGACGATCTCCTCGTCGGGCACCTTCAGCGCCTCCCGGTAGAAGTCGGCGTGCTGCTGGACGAGCGGCTTCGTCGGCGCTAAGAACAACGCCTTCCCGCCGATCTCGTACAGCCGCCGGGCGGTGACCCGCAGCGACACCGTCGTCTTCCCCAGCCCCGTCGGGAGACAGACGAGCGTGTCCGCGTCGCTCGCGGCGTCCGCGAGCAACCCCTGGTACCGGCGGTCCTCGACGACTCCGGGGGTCAAGAGCGGGTGTTCGACGTACTGCTGGTCCGGCGTGTCGGCGGCCTCTGCCATCGGCGGTCGTTAGTCGTTGTTCCGGGTAAAGCTTCGCTGTGGGCGGGGTGGAAGTGGAAGAGACCCTCTGGTGGCTGGGAGTCCTCGCCCGCCGCCGGACGGCGCTCGCGCCGGCCGGTCAAGACCCCTCTGCCGGCTCGATCTCGTACGCGTCCCGGAACGTCCGCAGTTGGCGGTCGCACGCGGCGTCCGGCACGGAGGCGTCCATCAGCTCCGCCCACTCCGGGATGTGACACTCTGTGTTGTGGGTCACGGCGAGTACCGACGCGAACTACCTAATTAATAGTTCGCCTCGGTTCCGAGTCGGCGGGAGTCGGCACGAGGCCGCCTATGAGTGGCAGACTTGGCTCCGACACGACTCACCCGACTGTGGTAACACCCACCGCCGTCACGCCACCACCGGGCACACCCGGACTACGCGAGCCCCAGTTCGTCCGGAGAGATGCTGTCGGCAGACGGGAGTGAGCGGATCTGTGGGCGGACGAGAAACACCACGGCGATGAACATGAGCCCGACCGACTGGAGTAGCAGGATCGGTGTGACACCGACGAACTCGGCGAGCGCCCCACCGAGCAGTGAGCCGACGGGCAGCATCGACGTCGAGGCGGTCGACGTGATAGCGGAGACGCGAGAGAGCATCCGGTCTTCGACGGTCGACTGGATCACGGAGAGCAACATGACGTTGTTCACTCCGACCGCAGAGAAGGACACGACGAACGACGCGAGCGTGACGAGTGGTAGTCCGGAGACGATCCCCAGGCCCCACGTCACTGCTGCAGTCGAGTAGGTAACGATCACGAGTCGGCCGAACGGGAGGTGGTCGACGAACTGCACACTGGCGGTTCCGATCAGTGTGCCCGCCGACATCGCCGCCATCAGCAGTCCGTACATCCCGACACCCCCGAGGACGAGTCCACTGAAACTGTCAGCAAACTGTGGGAGTACGGCGTACATCAGTCCGTAGGTGAAGTTCGCAACTACTGCCGCCAGGAGAATCGTCCGGAGCCGGGAGCCGACGACGTACTCGAACCCTCTCCGGAGCTGGTCGACGTACGTCGTCGCCTCCTCGTCGCCGCTCGTCTCCGGTCGGCTGTCCGAGAGGGAGATGAGACTGAACGCGGTGAACGACAGCAGGAACGTCAGAAAGTCTAACGCGAAGATGGCCGCAATTCCGAGAACACCGACCAGGACCCCACTCGCAGCGTTGAACACGACGTTCAGACCCTTCGTGGACGACGTGATCAGCGAGTTTCCCTCCACGATGTCGTCGTCGGCGACGATCCGCGGGATGGCTTTCTTGTGAGCCGGGTAGCCGAACTGGGCGACCGTGTTCACCACGAAGGTCACACCCAGTAACAGCCAGACGGAGAAGAGACCCTGTACGTACGCGAGCGGCAGGGTCGCCACGAAACAGGCCTGTACGAGCTCCGTGCCGGTGATCGTCCGTTTCAACGGCCACCGGTCCACCAGTGGCCCGACGAACGCCCTGAAGAACTTCGGTCCACGGATGATGAATCCGGCCAGTCCAGTCAGTGCAGTCGAGCCAGTCAGGTCGTGGACGAACCACATCGACGCGATCACGTACACGCTGTCCCCGACGTTGGTCAGCACTCTACCCGAAAACAAGAGTAGAAAGTTCCGATTTGTTCTCAGCAGTGACACAGAGAACAACACGTCCGGGCGAGTTAATATCGTTTTCGGTACTAATGCATGTCTTATCTGACAGACATTATATTGATATCGGATGAAATACTCTATGCTTGAAACAGATGTACCTCTTCGTCCAGCCGGCTAGATACCACTCTGTATAAGGTAGTATTATAATAGTACACCTCATATATAGATTGATGTCCGTCACAACGACATCTGAGGCCACCGAGATGGAACAGCTCGAGAGCGAACTGACGCCCGCAGCCCCGGAGATCGACGACAGCGATTTCCAGAGTGGGTCGTGCACCCTGCTCAGCTGTAACGTTTCGAACTAGCCGAAGAGACCACCATTTTTATGCTCACGACAGAGGAGAAGCGACGGTTAGCGGGTCGAGCACGTACAGTCTCCGAACGATTGGAAGCGAATCCGGCGAGAACAGACGGCAGTCCCGGCCCTGGGGAGAGGCGAACCGAGAGTGGGGGTGTGGATTCGGGTGGAGTCGCCGACAGAGAGACGTTCGAGCGGTGGAAGAACAACGTGGCCAACGGGGACCCGGAGACGTTCAGTACGCGTCTCGAGATCGCCTCGGTCACACACGAAGAGGCAGAACGGCGAATCACGGACGATCAATGGCCGCACGACGAGCCGGTCCCGGAGTGGATCGAGACGGTAGACGAACTGCTTGAGCATCTCGTCGGTCAGCCTCCCGAGGGCGGCCGTCACGAGGGTGCCAACGTTCCATTCGCCCCCCTCCTAGGACAGATTGTCTCGTTCGCTAGACAACGGCTTTCGATCAACTCGACACATGTGACACCGAAGACGATCGAGAGCTTCGAGCGTCACCTGCTCGGGCGACTGGAGATGATCTGTGCACAGCCACTCCATCTTGAGTTCGCAGTCTTCCGACGAGAAACCGGCCGAAAGGGGGCATACGACCGATTTATCGACCGACTGTTCGACGGTAGAGTCGCCGCCGTGTTCTCGGAGTACCCGGTTCTGGCGCGGTTCGTGTCGAAGTTCGTGACTCAGTGGGTCGAGATGACTGAGGCGTTCTTCGGATCACTTGACGCCGACTACGACCGCCTTGAGGCTGCGTTCGGCGAGCTGGGAGAGGTCGTGTCCGTCGAGATGCTCGGTGATCCACACAGACGGGGGAAGATGGTCCACAGCGTGACGTTCGACTCCGGGACGACCGTCGTCTACAAGCCACGACCGGTCCGCGCCGAAGCGGCGTTCTTCGAGATTGTCGAGTGGGTGAACGACAACTCGTCGGCCCCGAATCTCCCAACATTGAGGTGCGTGACAGCCGACGACAGGGGATGGGTCGAGTGGGTAGACAGCGAGCCGTGTTCCGAACAGAGCGGCGTCAGCCGGTACTACCGCCGTGCCGGAGCGCTGGTGTGTCTGATGTACGCACTCAACTTCACCGACTGCCACTACGAGAACCTGATCGCGGCTGGCGACTCTCCAGTCGTCGTCGACTTGGAGACCGTCGGGAAGCCAGACCCGACGCCGGAGGAGTTCCCTCTGACGGATCTAAAGAGCGAAATCTACCTCGACTCCTGTATCCGGACGGGGGCGCTCCCGACACACACACCGGACTCAGACATCGACAACACGGGTGGATTCGAAGGGGACGCGACCCGTATCACCGGAATCGAACAACCGGTCTTCACCGACCGGAACACCGACGACATGAGTCTCCACTTCGAGGAGTTCCAGCCACTCGACAGACAGAACCTTCCCCGTCTCGATGGACGAGAGCAGCAGCCAGCGGCGTACGGCGACGAGATTCGAGACGGGTTCACACAGATGTACCGGTTCCTGCTCGACAGTCGAGAGTCGTTCGGCGAACTGGTCTCAGACACGCTCTCGGGCGTCACTATCAGACTGATCGTACGGTCGAGTGAACTGTACGACAAGGTCCGCCTGCCGCTGCGCAACTCGACGTTTCTCCGGAACGGGGCGACCTTCGGGAGTAGAGTCGAGATTCTCGCCAAACTGTTCGTGCGACAGTACGGAGAGATCGACAAGTCGCTGTGGCAACTGTACCGTGGAGAACGGTGGTCACTGTGGAACTTCGACCTCCCACGGTTCGACGTTCAGGCCGACGGCACCGATCTCGCCCACGAGACGGTCGTTCTCGAGGACTTCTTCGACCGAAGTCCGTTAGAACAGGTGAGCGAGCGGATCGAGTCACTCTCTGTGTCCGATCTTGACCGTCAGCTCCGGTACCTCTCACTGGCGTACGACTCACCTACAGACGGTCACGGCCAGCCACTGGTTCCAGACGGGGTCTCGACGACGCGATCGGTCGACAAGCAGACGACCGACGACACTGTCTCTCTTCGCCGGGAGTGTGTCCGCCTCGGAGACCGGTGTCTCGACACTGCACTGGACATCTTCGACGACGGGCCGGACTGGGCACTCAGGCGAAACCGTGGCGACGGAGTCGAGATCGAGCGAGTCTCTGACACCGGAGTCGGTCGGCTCGGAGTCGGAGTGTTCACCGCCGGTCTCGCACAACTGACAGACGAAAGACGGTTCGGGGAGTTCACGCACACACTGTTATCCTCAGTCGTGGACGAGCCGACGACAGCAGCCCCGCCGCCCGGGGTGACTGCGTACTACCTCTCTACTGTTGGCGAACTCACCGGCGTTGACCGGTACCTCCAGGCCGCCCAGAAGGCGTTGCAGACCACGCCCGACAGGGGTCTGCCGATCGGTAGACTCTCCGGACGGGTTCTCGGCGGTCTGAAACTCTCACAGGTCGGCGACCGACAGACTCCGTCCGAGGCAGTCGCTGCGGGCGAGGAGCTACTCCGACGAGGCCGTCAGACGGCGACTGGCAGTTACACCTGGTCCGCCCCGGTCTACCGACCACAGACACCGTCACTCGGAAGCGATGTCGGTGTCTCCTACGCACTCGCTCGTCTCGATGGGACGACCGAGCAGTCCTTCGGGGGTGCCGTGCGGGAATCCCGTCCTCTCGCCGGCTCGCCTGGCTACCCTGTTGTCGGCACTGTTCCGCAGATTCCAGACCCCAACCACAGTCCTGTATCACGACTCGCGCTGCTCACTGCCACGGAGAATGACAGTCACGTCCAGAGTACCGCCGCCGAACTGCGTCGGCGGCCACTCGGACCGGTCGATGCTCTCGCCGTGGGAAACTGTCGACGGATCGACAGCCTGGTCTACGCTGGGAACGCCCTCGGAGAGTCGAGTCACTTCGAGCGAGCGACCGGGCTGGCGTCTCGACTCGCCTCTGGGCGGGACGAAACGTACGCGCTCCCGTGGAACGTCCCCGAGTGGACGAACCCGACTGTTCGACACGGACTCGCTGGCGTAGGCTACACCCTGTTACGGGTTTTGGACCCAGAGTTGCCGTCGCTTCTCGCCTGGGAGTAGCCAGACCCACCGGAAGCGGCAGCCACAATAGCTGTCACCAAACCCCCTGCCGCAGATCCATCCACGTCACGACGGCGACGTGCGGGAGCGTCAACACGGCGATGCCGACGAGGTACACCGCGAGCAGGCCTTCGGCGCCGGCGGCGCCGCGGGGAACGACGAGCAGCAGCAGCCCGACGATCACGAGCCCGCCGACGGTCATCGGCGCGGCGTCGCGCGCCAGCTTCCGGAGTGCGCCCGCGAGGTCGCCCTCGGCCAGCGCCGTGCCGGCGCCGCGACCGCCGACGAGCCGGGCGAGACGGTCGTCCGTCGGCGGCGGCCCCTCGGCGTCGTCCACGAGCGCGAGCCGGGCGAGGTGGCGGGTGGCGTGCCAGAAACAGAAGTACAGCCCGATGGCGAGCACCGGCGGGACGAGCAGGAAGTAGAGCCACAACAGCGTCACCTCGCCGGCGTCGACGAGCCACGGCCGGCGGGCGGCACCCTGCCAGACGCGGACGGCACCGGCCGCGAGCGCGAGCAGGGTGACGCCGCCGAACCCGGCGGCGACGGCCAGCCGCGCGGTCTCGCCGAAGAAGGGGGCCAGCAGGCCCGCCGACGGCGCGAACAGTTCGACGAGCGCCGCCGCCACCGCCCGGTACTCCGCCGGGAACGCGATCAGCGGGACGAGCATCGGGAGCCCGCCGCGGACGACGACCGCCAGCGCCCGTTCCGCCCGGGTTGGAACGTGGTCGACGCCCGCGAACGCCAACAGCGCGTACAGGTCACCCTGGCCCCAGTGGGCCAGCGTCAACAGGATGAAGAACGCGAACGCCGAGACGGGCGCGAGGAACCACCATCCGGCGTACAGCCCGCCCAGGACGGCGTACAACACGCCGACGACCGCCAGCGACCGGCGCAGCGAGACCTCGCCCAGCCGGTCGGGGACGAGGTGGTCGACGGCGCCGTGCGGGAAGCCGAACACGACGACACTCGCCAGGAACGGGGCGTACTGGACGGCCGTCGGGAGCTGGGTGGCGACCGGGGAGACGAGCAGGAGCGCGCCGACCGCGACCCAGGAGAACTGGATCCCCCAGCGCCGCAGCGCGGCCGACAGCGTCGGCGGGCGACTCGCGTCTACGGCCACGACGATCCACCTCCGCGTCCGTGTCGACGTGTGTGTGCGCGTCTGTGACAGCTCAGTTCCATCGTGCCATCACCCACTCGAACAGGACGAGCCCGTAGACGACGAGGAGGTTCGTGACGAGGAAGAACACGGCCTCCTCGACGGGCAGGCCGAACAGCTCGAACCCCGAGGAGAACTCGTCGGAGATGACCCAGATTCCGATCCCGATCGCGACGCGGTCGACCGCCCAGAGGTACAGCGTCGGGACACCGACGGCGACCCCCCAGGTGCGCCAGATCCGCAGGAGGTAGCCGCCGCCGACGGCCCACTGGAGCGCGACGATGGGCGCAGCCCACACGAGAATCGCGCCGAGGTAGGTCCACCGCTCGCCGAAGGCCAACAGGAGAACGGCGCCGACGCCGGCGAGCCCGAGCCACGCCAGCGCGCCGACCACCCGGGGCCAAGCCCTGAAGTCGGCGTCCTCGGGCGTGGGGTCGAAGTCGACGTGGTAGAGCCACACCCCCATGAGCACGGTCTGGAGGACGAAGAAGAGGTACTCGCCCAGCGGTGCCGCCCAGAACCGGACGAACACGGCGCCGTCGCCGTACCACCAGACGCCACGCTCGATCAGGAGGTTGTCCCACGGGGTCGTGTACAGGAACGCCACGGTCGCCATCAGCGAGATCCCGACGGTCGACAGCAGCCGACGGCGAGCGGTCAACTGCGGTCTGCGAGCGATCACGAGCGCCAACGGCGGGAGGACGAACAGGACGTGAAACAGGAGGTACGGCAGCGTCACCGCCGGTCACCCCCGCTGCCGTCGGTCGGTCGCCCCCCCGGGTGGTGCATACAGGGTCTCCCGATTGGCACGGGGTTAAGGCTGGGGAAATCCGTCGGACTGGTCCGGAACCGACATTACGGCCGACGCTGAACCGGGTGACGTGTTCAGACAGTTCCGGGCGGCCGTCGCGGACGCGCTGGGCGAGGCGTGTGCCGCGGCCGGCTACCCAACGGACGACCTCGGGATCGAGGAGCCGCCGGACGACGTGGACGCCACGCTCGCGTCCAGCGTCGCGTTCCGGCTGGCCGCCGAGGCCGGCGCGCCGCCGCCGGCCGTCGCCGCCGAGATCGCCGCCGAGTTCGACGGCGACACGGTGACACACCTCGACCGCGTGGAGACCCGGGGACCGTACGTCAACTTCCACACGGACGAGTCGTACTACGCCGACACGGTCGCGGCCGTCGACGACGACTGGGGTCGGCTGCCGGACCGCGACGAGTCGGTCGTCGTCGAGCACACCTCGGCCAACCCCACCGGGCCGGTTCACGTCGGCCGGGCACGCAACCCGATCGTCGGCGACGCCGTCGCCAACGCGCTGTCGTACGCCGGCTACGACGTCGAGCGCCACTACTACGTCAACGACGCCGGCCGCCAGGTCGCGGTGTTCACCTGGGCGTACGAGCGGTTCGACGAGTCGGAACTCCCGGAGCCAGAACGCCCCAAGTCGGACTACGAGATGGTGCGGTACTACCGGGCGGGCAACGCCTTCCTCGACCCGGACGACGAGTCGTGGCCCTCGACGGAGGCAGAACGAGAGACCGCCGAGGCGGAGATTGAGTCGATCATGCGCGGGCTGGAGGGTCACCCCGAGGGTGACTCGGACGCCTACGACCGGGTCCGCGAGGTGGTCGACGAGGTGCTGTCGGGGATGCAGGAGAGCCTGGAACGCCTCTCGGTCGCGTTCGACGAGTTCGTCGAGGAGACGCGGTTCATCCGCGACGGCTCCGTCGACGAGACGGCCGAACGGCTGCGCGACCTCCCACAGGCCGTCTACGAGGAGGACGCCTGGCAGTTGGACCTCTCGGAGTTCGACATCGACAAGCAGTTCGTGTTCCTGCGGGCCAACGGCACCTCGCTTTACACCACCCGCGACGTGGCCCACCACGAGTGGAAGTTCGACAACTTCGACCGCGCGGTGACGGTGATCGGCGAGGACCACAAGCTCACGTTCGAGCAGCTGGACGCGACCTTGGAGCTGTTGGGCAACGACACGGACCGCCTCGATCAACTGTTCTACTCGTGGGTCAACCTCGCGGGCGGCGACGGGATGAGCACCCGCGAGGGAACCGGGGTCGACGTGGACGAACTGTTGGACGAGGCGGTCGACCGGGCCCGCGAGGAGGTGGAGCGCCGACTCGACGACCGCAGCCGCGACGACGACCTCACCGAGGCGGACGTCGACCGGATCGCACGCCAGGTCGGCGTCGGTGCGGTGCGGTTCGACGTGGTGGCCAAGCAGCCGTCGAAGGCGATCACGTTCGACTGGGACCGCGCGCTGGACTTCGAGGCGCAGTCGGCGCCATACGTCCAGTACGTCCACGCCCGGTGTTGTGGGATCGAGGCGGAGGCGGCCGACGCGGGCGTCGAGCCGGCGGCGACGGTCGACCCGGGCCTGTTGTCGGCGCCCGAAGAGACGGCCTTGGCGGCCGAGATCGCCAGGCTCCCGGCGGTGATCGAAGAGGCGGCGGCGGACTTAGAACCACACCGTCTCGCGTCGTACGTCAGACGACTGGCCGAGCGGTTCAACGCCTTCTACCGGGAGTGCCCGGTGTTGTCGGCGGAGCCGGAGCGTGCGGCCGCCCGACTCGCGCTCGTCGCCGCGGCGCGTCACACGGTCGCCAACGCACTCGACGTGTTGGGTGTCTCCGCGCCGGAGTCGATGTAGTCGCCCCCGTCAGACCGGCAGTAACAGTGCGGGCGACGACACCAACGACCCCCCGACGGCGGTGACCGCGTACGCACCGCCGCCGAGCGTCAACAGGAGGAAGACGAGGATCCACCACAGCGGCACACCGTCGTCTGCGTCACTCATACTCGGTGGAGATGCTGCCGCGTGTAAGAAGCTCTCGATTCGACACGGGTCACGACCGGAACAGCCGCCCCAGGAACCCACCGCCCTCGTCGTCGTCTTCGTCGTCGTCTTCGTCGTCGTCTGCGAACGGGATCGCGTCCCTGTCGATGTCGTACTCGACGGCGTCACCCCGTTCCGTCTCCTCGCGGGAGATCGCCGACTCCGGAACCGTCTCCCCCAGGACCGTCCGGCGGGCCTCCGCGGCCGCCGGGTCCTCCTCGTCGTCGTCCTCGCGGATGATGAGACCGTCGTCGTCGACACGCTCGTCTGGCGCCGGCTCGTCGTCGCTCCCCGGCGTCGACTCGGTGTCTCGGGGGTGCTCGGGTTCGGGTGTCGACTCGGTGTCCCGGGGGTGCTCGGGTTCGGGTGTCGGCTCCGGGTCTCTCTCCGGTGTCGACTCCTCACCCCTCTCTGGTGTCGACCCGGCGTTCCGGGTACGCTCGCTCTCTCGTCCGGTGCGTGCGTCAGTCCGTTCCGTCGACTGCCGCTCCGTCGACTGCCCCACCGGCCCGCCGTCGGTGGCGTCGCGCTCGGGCGACTCTCCGCGGGAGGCGTCGCTGGCCTCCGTTTCGCCGGGAGTGACGCCACTGCCGCGGGACACGTCGTCTGCGGTCGCGCCGCCGGCCTCGCCGGACTGGGCCGAGTCGGCGTCTGGCGGCGGCGGGACGCGTTCGACGGCGAGTCGGGAGGCGAGCCGGCGGAACGCCAGGGCAACGTCGCCGCCAGGGTCGCGGACGGTGATCGGCTCCCCGGCGGCGGAGCCGGTCGCGAGCACCTGTGCCTCCGGAATCCGGCCGAGGATCGGCGCCTCCACGTTCGGGTCGGCGCTCCCGTCCCGGACGCGGTTGACCGCGACGCCGGCGACGGTGCCGCCCAGCTCCCGGGTGAGCTCTAACGACTTCTGGGTGGCCGCCAGCGCGTCTCGGTCCGGCGTCGTGACGAGTAAGACGCCGTCCGCCAGCGACAGGGGGAGCGCGCTCTCGTGTGTGAGCCCGGCGCTGGTGTCGACGATCACGTAGTCGATTCCGGAGACGGTCGAGAGGACGGCGCCGAGCCGGGAGGGGTCCGCTCGGCGGAAGGAGTCCAAGTCGTCACGCCCCGGGACGACGTACACCCCGTGTGGACCCTCGTAGGCGGCTGCCGGGAGCGCGGCCTCGCCCGCGAGCACGTCGTGGACCGTCAGGTCGTCCGGACCGGGGGTGACGCCGAGCGCCGGACCGAGGTTCGGCGTACCGATGTCGCCGTCGACCGCCACCACACTGTGGCCCGCGGCCGCCAGCGTCGCGGCGAGGTTGGCGGCGGTCGTCGTCTTCCCGACCCCCCCCTTCGCGCTGGAGATTGCGTAGATGTCCGGCATCGTGCGTGGTTGCGTGACACGCGGTTATAAATCTGGGTCCCGTCTCGCCGCGTCGCGCTCCGGCGTGGCCGTCTGCGGGCTGGACGCTCCAACCGACGGACGCTCGCTCGGATCGGCGTCGGCTCCACCGACACACCCGAAGGGTGAAATCCGACGACGGCCGACACTCCGACAGTGCCAGTCGCAGACCTCCACGTCCACACGACCGTCTCCGACGGGACGCTCGAACTCGACGAACTACCGGCGCTCGCTCGGGAGGCGGGGCTGTCGGCCGTCGCCGTCACGGACCACGACCGTTACCACCCCGACCTGGACGCGCCCGTCACGCACCGGGACGGCGTGACACTCGTCCGCGGAATCGAGCTCCGCGCGGAGACGGGCGACGAGCGGGTGGACCTACTCGGCTACGGGCTCCACGAGACCGACGCGCTCGCGGCGGAGTGTGACCGGATCCAACGCGACCGTCAGTCACGCGGTCGACGGATCGTCGAACTCGTGGAGGCGGAGACGGGCGTCGAGTTGGACGTCGACATCGAACCCGGGCTCGGCCGTCCGGACGTGGCGCGAGCAGTCGAGCGCAGCGACGCCCCGTACGACTACGGGGAGACGTTCGACGAGCTGATCGGCAACGGTGGGCCGTGTTACGTTCCGCGGGACGTGACCGGGATCGACCGCGCGGTCGAACTGCTGTCGAGGGCGTGTGACGTGGTGTCGCTGGCGCACCCGTTCCGCTACGACGACCCGTCGGCGGCGCTGTCGCTGGTCGAGACACACGACCTCGACGGAGTCGAGCGGTACTACGACTACGCCGGCTTCGACCCGGACCCGACGCCGGTGGAGGAACTGTTGGCTGGAGCCGATCGGCTCGCTACCGGCGGGAGCGACGCTCACGACCGGACGCTCGGCGTCACGGGCCTCGGCGAACGGGACTGGCGGCGGCTCCGCGAGCGACTGGACACGACGGCGCTCGCGTAGCTACTCCGGGAACGACACCTCGATCCGGTCGCCGTCGTCCGGGAGCACGACCTCGCCGTCGAAGACGGCCTCCGCCTCGTCGACGAGCCGGTCCGCGTCACGCGCGTACCGCGAGGAGATGTGTGTGAGCGCGAGCCGCCGGACGCCGGCGCGTTCGGCCAGCTCGGCGGCCTCCCGTGCGCTCGCGTGGCCGGTCGAGCGGGCGCGGTCGACGGCCTCGTGGGCGAACGTGCTGTCGTGGATCAACAGGTCCGCGGACTCGGCGGCCCGTTCCGTCGCCGGCACCGGACGCGTGTCGCCGGTGTACACCACCGTCCGGCCGGGTCGGGGATCGCCGACGACCTCCTCCGGCTGGACCGTCCGGCCGTCGTGTTCCACCGCTTGACCGTCGTGGAGGCGACCGTACTTCGGTCCCGGGGGGATACCCAGCTCCTCTTCGGCCGTCTGGCGGTCGAACCGCCCCTTGCGGTCGTCTTCGACGATGGCGTAGCCCACGGATGTCGTGCGGTGTTCCGTCTCGAACGTCCGCACCTCGAACTCCTCGGCCGACAGCGCGACCGAGTCGGCGGTGTTCTCCACGATCCTGACGGGGAACGTAGGGTCGTTGCCGACGGCGTGGACCAGCGACCGGAGCTCGCGGCGGGAGCCGGGTGGGCCGTGGATCGCCAGCGGCGCGTCGCGGCCGTTGAAGTCCATCGACTGGATCAGCCCCGGCAGCCCGAGGACGTGGTCGCCGTGGAGGTGGGTGACGAAGACGTGTGAGATGTCGAACCCCGTGTCGAACCGCATCATCTGGCGTTGTGTGCCCTCGCCGCAGTCGAACAGGAGTGACTCACCCTCGCGGTTGACGTGGACGGCGCTGGGTGCGCGCTCGACAGTCGGCACGGCCCCGCTCGTTCCGAGGAAGGTGACCCGCAGCGTCATGCAGAGTGGTCGGGGGCGAGCGGTGAAACACTGTCGGAGTTGGCGTCTCGCACAGACCGACGCTCGTGGCGCGGACGGGGACCGGACTACTCGCCGGTGCGGACGGGGACCAGACTGTTCGCCTGCGCGGACGGGGACCAGACCACTCGCCGGTGCGGACGGGAACCGGACTACTCGCCGGTGCGGTCGAGGTAGAACCCGACGCCAGCCATCGTGAACACGAACAGCGCGAACAGTCCGACGACCACGATCCCTCCGGGCGGCTGGAGGATCACCCCACCCGCCTCGTCCGGCGTCGGGTCCGTCGTGTACCGCGAGCCGACGACGACGAGGAGGACGACGAACGACCCCGCGGCCGCCAGCGAGACGGCGATCTTCCGACGCATATCCGCGTCGATCTCCATGCGACCCGCTTCCCGTGGCCGCCGCAAAAGCGCTTCGAAGCGTCCGTCGGACTACAGGATCTCCGCGGCCTCGTCGACGGACATCGTTCCCTGTTCGACGGCGGTGAGCACACCCCTGACCCCCTCCGTCGGGTCGTCCGGCTCGTCGACCCCGTCTGCGCCCAGCCGAGTCTGCTCGGACTCGCCGGCCAGCGCCGGGATGTCCTCGCCGTCGGACAGCGCGCGTTCCTTCTTCACCCGCTTGTTGCCGCTGTCCGTCGTGTGGAGATCCGCCGGGTGGAAGAACGCCCAGTCCTCGCGGTCGAACCGGACGCCGATGCGCGCTTTCGCTCCGAAGTTGCGCGCGAAGTAGATCAGCGACTCCACCTCCTCGGCGTCCAGGTAGATCGGCCGTCCGGAGGAGGACTTCGCCTCCACGGCGAAGAACCGCTCTCCGTCGCCCGCGAGCACGTCCGGCAGGTCGCGGTCCGTCGACGAGCCGCTGGCGGGCGCACGCATCACCGCGAACCCGGCCTCGTCCAGCCGGTTGACGAGTTCACGCTCCCGACGGTCGCCCTTCGAGTTGCTCGACACGAACTGTCGCTTCGACGCTGTCGTTCATAAACCCGGGGCTCCCGGGCGGGCGGACGCCGTCGCAGCCGCGACGGCGGTGTCGCTAGCCGTGAGGTGGGCTCAGAAGGAGACGGGCGTCGGACGGTCCTCGCCGACTGCCGGTGTGTTGCGGTCGCTGTAGAACCGTCGGCCGACCGCGCCCGCCGGCAGCCCGCAGAACAACGACGCGCGCAGCTCCTCGTAGCTGCCGTACCGTTCGTCGCCCGCCCGCTCCAACACGGTCGTCACCACCGCCTCCCCGTCTGCGAGCTCGATCGCGAGGTCGCCGTGGCGCGAACAGAGCCGTTCGCGTGTGGTCGGGAACTCCTCGGACTCGAACAGGGCTGCGGCCTCTTCCAAGCGCATCGACGGGACGGACACGCGGCGAGTTCTTAATGATTGTCCATGCAGAACCTTTGAGCGGGCAGTGATCCTTAGACTCCTCAACCACGTTCGAGGTGGTCTCGTCGCTCGGGTCTCGGGTCGTCTCGGTCGCCCGGAGCGTCCGGCTCGCCCGAGTCACCCCGCGGGCGGGTCGTCGTCGATCCGCCGGGAGACGTAGACCACGAGCGACAGCGGCACGCCGAGCACGAACGCCATCGTCACCCCGCCGAAGACGGCGAAGCCGACCGGCGTCGCCGGCAACGGGACGACCCCGAACAGCTCCGGACGGGAGAGTTCGTCCACGAACGTCGCCGTGAGCACGCCCGCGACCGCGCCGACGCTCACCAAGGCGACGTACAGGCCGACCACGAACCGCCGTCCGCGCGTGCCCGAGCCGGTGTCGTCTGTCACGCCCGGACGGACGACCGGGAGACGCCTAAGTGGCTCCCTTCGGCCCGACGGCTTTTCGTTCGTGTGGCCCCCACCGGGGGTATGGACGAGACGGACGTACTCGGACTGGTGTTGGGCGCGGTGGCGGTCCTCATGTTCGCAACCGGCCTGATCCTCGTCTTCCAGTAGTCACCCCGCGAGCCGGCGCCGGCCGCGCCGGCCACGCGCTCGGGAGTGTTCCGGTGCCGGCAGCGCCGCCAGTGACGACGAGCGCCCCGCCGACAGTTGTCGGGAGACTCGTCACCGACAGCGTCGAATTCGAGACTCGTCGCCGACAGCGTCGGAGTCGAAACCCGAGAGCAACGGTGTCGAAGTCGAAAGCCAGGAGCAACGGTGTCGGAGTCGAAAGCCAGGAGCAACGGTGTCGAAGTCGAAAGCCAGGAGCAACGGTGTCGAAGTCGAAAGCCAGGAGCAACGGCGTCGAAGTCGAGAACGGAAGTATCGGCGTCGACGTCGGAGTCCGAGAACGACAGCGCCGGAGAGACGACGGCGCCGTCCGTCAGTCGTCCGTCTCGCCCGCCTCGCCGCCGTCCGGCAGGACGGTCTCGCCGTCCTCGTCGTCGCCGCCGTCCGGGATGGCGGTCTTCAGCTGCGTCTCGAACCAGTCCCACTCCGCGGTGTTGAGGTCACGGTCCGCGAGGTTCCACGGGTCACCGTCCTCGATCTTCGGCCCCTCCAGCCAGGAGACGACGAAGTTGTACACCCACAGGAAGCCACCGATCAGCAGCAGGAAGGCGCCGAACGTGGCGATCTGGTGGAGAGTGATGAACTGCGGGAGGTAGGTTGCGTACCGCCGCGGCATGCCGCCGTAGCCCAGCAGCACCATGGCGAAGAACGTCACGTTAGTGCCGACCATCCACAGCCAGAAGTGGACCTTGGCCAGCCGCTCTTGGTACCACCGCCCGGCGAACAGGGGGAACCAGTAGTACAGCCCAGCCATGCCGGCGAACGTGATGGCGCCCATCACGATGTAGTGGAAGTGACCGACGACGTAGTAGGTGTCGTGGAGCACGAGGTCGACGGGAATCGACGCGAGGAACACGCCGGTCACGCCACCGATGATGAAGTTGGAGACGAAGCCGATACAGAACAGCATCGGCGTGGTCAGCCTGAGCCGACCGTTCCACATCGTCGTGATCCAGTTGAACGTCTTGACGGCGCTCGGGATCGCAATCGCCAACGACACTGCCATGAAGCTGGCCCGCAGGCGTGGGTCTATCCCGGTCGTGAACATGTGGTGAGCCCACACCCCGAAGGAGAGCACGCCGATTGCGAGCGTGGAGTAGACGACGAACTTGAAGCCGAACAGCTTCCGGCCCGCGAACCGCGGCAGGACGTAGCTGACGATCCCCATCGGCGGGAGCACGAGAATGTACACCTCGGGGTGACCGAAGAACCAGAACAGGTGCTGCCAGAGGATCGGGTCACCACCGCCGACCGCGAAGAACTGCGTGCCGAAGTTCCGGTCCAGGAGGAGCATCAGCAGCGCACTACCCAGGAGCGGGAACGCGAACAGGATCAGCCCGGACTGGGTGAGGATCGTCCACGAGAAGATGTCCAGGTTCGCCCACGTCACCTTCTCGTCGCGCTCGGTGACGATGGTGGCGATGAAGTTGATCGCCCCCATCGTGGCGGAGACGCCAGAGAGGTGCAGCCCGAGCAGCATCAGGTCCACGCCGACGTTCGCCTGTGTGCCCGCGCCGACCCCCGAGGACAGTGGGGTGTACATCGTCCAGGCGGTCTGAGCCGGGATCACGCCCTGGATCGGCAGGAACCCCGCCCAGATCAGGACCGCCGCCGGCGGCAGCAGCCAGAACGCGATGGCGTTGATCCGCGGGAACGCCATGTCGTCGGCGCCGATCATCAACGGGACGAGGTAGTTGGCGAACGCCGCGATGATCGGCGTCCCGAACAGGAACAGCATCGTGATCCCGTGGCTGGTCAACAGGGAGTTGTACAGCGTCGCACTCCCGAGCACGTCCAGCTCCGGGGTGATGAGCTCGACCCGCATCGCCATCACCATCAGCCCGCCGACGACGAACGCGATGATGGCGTACGTGCCGTACAGCATCCCGATGTCCTTGTGGTCGACCGTGGTGAGCCACCGGACGATACCAGACGGCTTCTCCTCTTCGACGTACTGCTCGGCGGTGTCGCCCAGCGTGGCACCGCCCGAGCCCAACGGCGTGTAGGAGTTGAATCGCTCCACGCGCGTCAGGAAGCCCGCGACGGCGAGGAGGAACACCCCCATCAACACCGTGAGGATCAGCTGCGAGGTGACCTGCATACGCGCCTATGAGGAAGGGAGGCACAAGAATGATTCGAGTCCCCGGGAGGAGTTTCGTCGTCCGTCTCCGGGTGATTTGTTCGATTCTCTGCTGTCGTTCGTTTCTCTGATGTCGTTTGCTTCTCTGTATCTCTCGTGTGTGCTCTCGTCGCGGTGGAATCCCCGTGATTCGTTCGAATCTGCGTTTGCGCGGTGTGTGCGAACAGGGTGGAAGCCCCGCGGGTCTCGCCTCGGTGCGAGCGCTGCGCTCCTCGCTCGGTCACTCACTCCGTTCGTTCCCTCGCTGCGGTGCTTGCCGCTTCGCGCCGTCGGCGAGACCCGCGCCCCTTCCAGTCCCACCCCGTTGACGGTTCCCACGGGCGTCTGCGGGCTTGACTGTCGACTGACGACATCACGTTCGACAGTCAGGGCTCAGTACATCCCCACACCTCCCCGCACGGCGGGCCACGAGGCCCGCCGCGCGCGTCCTGTGGACTGTCGGCGAGCGTGCGCTCCAGCAGACAGTCGTCCCTGGGGGCGCGCGCAGCGCTCGCGGTTCTGCGAGCGCAAGCACGCGCGAGGGACGAGCGAAGCGACCGAACGAAGTGAGGGAGCAGAGCGAGGAGGCTGGGGAGGATTGAGGCTGCGGTGCGGGGTGGGAGTGAAAGGGGCGTCGCGTTGCGGGCCTCCGACGACGCAAGCACCGCAGGGAGCGGAGCGACCGAGGAGCGCAGCGAGTCAGCGGCCCGCAACGCGGCGGGGCTTTCAGCCTGTCCGTGGTCCCACGTCTGGCCGAATTAACAGTCAATAGCGGGGCTTTCAGGCTACTCACAAACCAAAAGTAGACAAATAAACCACTCAAAGCGCCACAGATTCACCGTCAGATATCGAAGTCGGCACGGACAGCCGAACCACGGTCCGACTCCCGGTCGTCGAGACGATCGTGACGGTCACGGACTCCCCGGCTTCGAGCACGGCGCTGCCGCCGAACGTCCCGGGGTCGACGACGAGAGCGATCCGGTCGGCCCGAGAGTTGACGATCGGCGCGGAGTCGTCCTCGTCGCGCACGGCGGTGTAGGCGAACTGTTCGCCGTCGATGGTGGCGGGGTTGTCGGCGTCGTCGGCGGCGGTGAGTTGGTAGGTGCCGTCCGGCCCGGCCCAGACGAGCAGTGACTCGTCGACGGCGAGGCGTTGCCCGGAGCCGCCGGCGGTGACGATGAGTCGGACGCGGGAGACCCCGGTGGTGCCGCCGACGGTGGTCACGTCCCCGGTGGCGGCGACGACGGACAGTTCGCCGGTGAGCTGTTGACGAACGTCCTCGCCGGTCTCGCTCGACTGACTCTGGAACACCTGCGACACCTCCAGAAACACACCGGCGGCGACGGCGGCGATCAACAGGAGCGCGACCAGGAGGATCAGCGTGCCGACGCCGGCCTGCGCTCGGCCGGAGCGGCCGCGACCGGTCGTCGACGGGTCCATCGCGTCGTGGTTCTCGGCGTCCGGACAAGAGTGCTACGGGCCGCGACCGGCGTCTTGGCGAGCCCGTCGCACGCCGGGCACCACTCGGGCGAGCACGCAGCGCACACTGGGTGGGACTGAGCCGAGCCCGTCGCACGCCGGCCACCACTCGGGCGGGCCTGCGGCGGACCGCGGGCGGGATTCGGGCGACAACAGGGGGGCCAGAGCCGCAGGTCGCAGACAGCTTTTAGTACGCCAGCGGAGAACGGCCGCGCATGACACGACGGCTCTGGGTGATGGTCTGTCTCTGTTGTCTCGTCGGGCTGGCCGCGGTGGCGCCGGCCGTCGGCGCGACGGAGCGGTGCCGCGCCGTCGGCGGCCAGAAGGTGTGTCTGACGGACGTGACCGTCACGACGGACGAACTCGTCGTGAACCAGACGGCGACGGTGAAGGTGACTCTGGAGAATCGAGGCGAGCAGGTCACCACGTCCCGCGTGACGATGAACACGGCGGGGCCGAACAACACGACACGCATCGTCCCGATCGGGCGGCCACAGCTCCAGCCCGGGGAGTCGACGACGATCACACAGCCGGTGTCGGGCGAGACACCCGGCACACACGGCGTCCAGGTGTTGGTCGTGAGTTCCGACGGCACCCACCGCTTCGACATCTCCGAGATCAAGTACGTCGAGGTGTTGGCGGAGCCGCCGACGGAGTTGGGCGGCCGGATCGACCGGACGGAACTGTCACTGGGTGTGTTGTTGCTCGCGCTCGTCGGCGCGGGCGCGACGGGCTACCGGTACTTCGGGCCGAAGACGGACCCCGACGAGACGGAGTGAGGAGCGACGGCGGGGTGTGCCGTGGATTCAAGCCCGTCTCGGCCGAACCCCCGGCCGTGACACGACAGCGCCGACCGGCGCAGTCACGTCGCTGGGGGGCGACGGGGGACGACGGTTCGGACAGTGGTAGTGACGACCGGGGAGAGAGACCGAACGACGACGGCCGGGAGACAGCGCCAACCGACGACGACTGGAGGGGCCCACCTCGATGACCGACGGCACGCGCGCTCGTGGTCTGCTCGTCTCGGGCGTCTACCTCGCGGGGCTGGTCTCGGCGGTCGGGCTGCTCGTCGTCGTGGTCGTCCTGCTCCCGCAGGTGCAGGCGCTCTTCTACCACGCGCTCGTGGAGACGCCGAGTCTGCTGTGGTGGGGGGCCGTCGGCGCCGCCGCGACGGTCGCGCTGTACCGCACCGAGGGGCTCCCACGCCGGCGTGACGTACTGATCGCGCTCGTGGGTGTCACCGTCCTGTTCGCGGTCGTCATCGGCCCGGGGGTGGGCGACGCCTACGCGGCCGAAGACCTCGCAGAGCAGACGACCCGGGAGGCGACGGCGCTGCGGTCGCTGCCTGACACCTCCCGCAGCCACGCCCGGACGCGACCGGAGTCGGCGGCGAAGACGGCGGCGACGGCGGCCGTCGAGTCGCCCGGATTCGGCACGCGCGACGGCCGGCTGGCCTACCGCAACGGCTCGTACACCTGGTCGTACCCGGTCGTGCCGGACGAACTGCTCTCGCGGCTGACGGAGCGTCAGCGCGGTGCCGTCTACGTCGCCGCCGACGGCTCCGGCGGCCCGGTCGTCCGGGAGACGTCGTTCCGCAACGGGATGGGTCAGTTCTGGCTGGACGCCTACGAGTACCAGACACTCCTGGCCCAGCCGACGCTGGACCGCCAGCCGGCGACACGCACCGTGTTCGAACACGAGGGCGCGGCCTACATCGCGGAGTCGGCGGTGCGTCACGAGTGGCGGTTCCGGCTGTTCCCGCTGCCACAGCCGTACGCCGTGCCGAAGTTCGCCGGCGTCCAGGTGATGGACCAAGACGGCGCGACGGAGTTCGTGGCCGCCGACGCCGTCGCTGGCGACGACCGCCTGGCCGGCCAGGCGGTGTATCCGCCGTCGCTCGTCCGCCGACGGATCGCGGCGCTGGCGTACCGTGACGGCGCCGTCGCGGCGGCGCTAGGCGGCGACGGCGACACACCGCAGTTGGGTGGGTTCCCCGGCGACGGCCAGTGGCCCGTCGCGGCCCCGACCGGCAACGACTCCGTCCCGTCGCTGACCTACTTCGCGCCGACGAGCACGGACGGCGAGGGGGTCTCCCGGATGTGGGCGGTGGACGCCCGCACGGGCTCGGCCGGGGTCGTCCAGTTCCGGACGGCCCGGATCGGCGCCGACCGCGCGGCAAAGCTCGTCGCCCAGACGAGTCGGGTCGGCGGGTTCGGTGCCCGGACGACCGGCGACCCCGTTCCGGTGACGGTGGAGGGGAGTCTCCACTGGCAGATTGCGGCGTCCGGCTCGGGGTCGGGCTCGGGCTCTGCGGTCGACGCACAGACCGGCTTCGTCGACGCCGAGACGGGGCGGACGACCGTCGCCAACGCCTCCGTCGCGGCCGAGATCGCCACCAACGGGAGCTTGGCGGCCGACAACCGGCGGACGGGCGGCGCCGCAGGCCGGGACGGCGACCGGGCGTCGGCACCCGCGGCCGGCAGCGTCACCGTCGGGATCGTCGTCCGGAACGCCACCGGCGCGGTCGTCGACCGCCGGAACGTCACCGTCCCCGCGGGTGGTCGCGTCGGCGTCTCGCTCCCGAACGCCCGCAACGCGACGGCGACGCCCGAGACGACGGGCGCGGTCCGGTCGCCGGGCAGTCGGCCGGCCAACGACGACGGTGTCCGATCCGCGGAGAGTCAGCCGTCCGTCGACGCCGTCTCCGTCTCGGGTGTCGGCGTCTCCGTCGACTCACCGCCGTCGGTGGCGGTGTCGTCACCCGCCGTCTCGCGGCCGTCTGCGGGGTCGGCGACCTCGCCGAGAGCGACCTCGCCGGCGCTCTCCAGCGTGAACGTCCCCAGCGGCCTGATCCGGAGCGTGTAACGGTCCTCCGGTGACACCTCGAACACGACCGCCACGTCCGTCGGCGAGTCCGGCGCGAGGGTGAGGAAGGCGAACGACCGCGGTTGCACCCGTGCGTCGTTCGAGACGTACGGTCCGATCCCGTTCACCGGGGAGAACTCCCGCCCGTCGTCGCGGACGAGCGTGAACGGCCTGCTCGTCAGCTCCAACGGCCGCGGCGCCCGGTTGACGAGCCGGATCGTCAGGACGACCCAGACGCCCGCGGTCGTCGCCGTCGGGCCGTTGCCGAGCCTGGTGAACGTCTGGACCCGTCGGACGACGTACTCCATCCGCCTGCGGTCGCCGCCGACGAGAAACGCCTCGCCGACCCGGTTGGGCTCGTCTCGACCCGGGAGCGCGCCACAGCCCGCGAGCCCGGCGACGGCTGCCGCGCCCAGTCGACCGACCGCCGTCCGTCGGTTCATAGTCGCCCGTTCGCCCCGGGGGACTACACACCTTTCGCCGGTGCCAGGGTGGCGGGGGGCGGAACTGGCACCGCGCAGCGTCACTCCGCGTCCCGCGTGTCGCCTCTCAGTCCGTGTACTGTGAACACACCATCTCGATCCCGGTCTCCAGGTCGATCTCCGGCTCCCAGCCCGTCGCCTGCTCGAACTTCGAGTAGTCCGCGAGCGTGTCGTGGACGTACACGTCGTCCGGGATGGGGTTCTCGACGAACGTCGGCGCCACGTCCGTTCCCAGCTCCTCGTTGATCAGGTCGACGACGTGGAGGAAGTCGTGCTGCTCGCCGGTGCCGACGTTGTAGATCCCCTGAAGCTCCTCGTCGGCCGCGAGCGTGGTCGCCCGCACCACGTCGTCGACGTGGGTGAAGTCCCGGGTCTGCTCCCCGTCGCCGTACAGTTCCGGCTGCTCGCCGGCCGCGATGTCCTCGGCGAACTGCGCGATCACGTTGGCGTACTCACCCTTGTGTTCCTCACTGCCGCCGTAGCCCTGGTAGACGGAGAAGTACCGGAGGCCCGCAAGCGTCATGTCGTGGAAGTTGTGGAAGTACTCCGCGTACCGCTCGCGGGCGAGCTTCGACGCCTCGTAGCCCGTGTTCGCCTCGACGGCCATCGTCTCCGGGGACGGCTCCGTCCGGTCGCCGTAGATGGAGGAGGTGGTCGCGTACACGACCGTGTCACAGCCGTCACGGCGGGCCTGTTCGACCGTGTTGACGAACCCCTCGACGTTGACCCGCGCGCCGCGGGCGGGGTCCTCCTCGTGCATCGCGTACGAGGACAGCGCCGCGAGGTGGAACACCACGTCGACGTCCGTCGGGAGGTCGTCGTCGGTGACGCTGGCCTCGACGTACTCGACGTCGTCGTGGAGGTTCTCCGGGGTGCCGAGGTAGCCGTCGTCGACGACGGTCACGTCGTTGGCTTCCGCGAGGCTGTTGGCGAGGTTCGAGCCGATGAAGCCGGCTCCTCCTGTGACGAGGACGCGTTTGTCTTGCACGGTCTGGTGAGCGGGGGCCGGCGTGTTATGCGTACCGGAGTGTCCCGCACCGCCCCGCCCGGGTCTAAGCAGACACACCGCCCCCTGCCACAGGGATGTTTCCACAGACAGCAGTGAGCGGTCGTTGTGTGGCGTGTAGCAGCTCCGGGGCTCCCGACTTGATCTGTCTGACGGCCGGTGTGCGGCGCGCACGAACAGAAACGGTTTTACAAATACACGCAGAATACACAGCGTATAGGGTATCGAACGATGTCCGTCGACGAGCCACACCACAGTGACCAGTCTGTGACCACAGGAGTGCGGGGAACTCCCGAGCAGACCGCGATGCTCGTCGACGAGGACTCCGACACTGAACCGGTCCTGACGGTGGTGATGCCGACACTTAACGAGGAGGCCGGCATCGAGGAGTGTATCACCCGGGTGAAGAACGCGGTCGTCGAACTCGGTGTCCCCACCGAGATCGTGGTCAGCGACAGCTCCACCGACCGCACGCCCGAGATTGCCCGCGAGATGGGTGCTCGTGTCGTGGAGCCGGACCGTGACGGCTACGGGTACGCCTACCAGTACGGCTTCGAACACGCCCGTGGCGAGTACATCGCCATGGGCGACGCGGACACGACCTACGACTTCGAACAGCTCCCACAGCTGTACCGGGAGGTCGCCGACGGCGACGCCGACCTCGTACTTGGAAGTCGATTCGAGGGTGAGATTAAGAGTGGTGCAATGCCACCACTTCACCAGTATCTCGGGAATCCAGCACTCACCGCCTTCTTGAACGTGTTCTACGGTTCCGACATCTCGGACGCACACAGTGGGTTCAGAGTGTTCACCGCCGAGGCACTCGACCAGATGTCGATGGAGTCCACAGGAATGGAGTTCGCGAGTGAGATGTTGATGTCGGCAGTGTCGGAAGGGTTAGAGGTCGACGAAGTCCCAATCACGTATCACGAGCGAGAAGGTGAAGCGACGCTCGACAGTTTCAGTGACGGATGGCGTCATGTGAAGTTCATGCTCGCCAACGCCCCGAGAGGTCTGTTCTCTGTCCCGGGACTGGTGATGTCTCTGCTTGGGACAACTATCATGGCCCTCGGGTACGCCGAAACCCAGCTGTTCGGTCACCTGTTCGGTTTGCACTCGACGATCCTCGGGAGCCTGCTGTTGCTCGTCGGCACACAGGTCGGAGCATTTGGTTACTACACGGGACTCGCCTCGTCGCCGATTCAGGACCCGTCTGGCCCGATCAGCGACATCGTGCGTAGCGTGTTCTCGCTCGAACGGGGGCTCTTGGTCGGAGCGATGCTTATGACCTCCGGTGTGTCGATCGCCGGTTACCTCCTCTACAGGTGGGCCGACAGCGGTTTCAACGAGTTACCGGCAATCGCTAGCACGATTGTCGCGTATACGCTCATTCTGATCGGGGTTCAGGCGTTTTTCTCGTCGTTCTTTGTCGATATTCTCCGAAAGTGACGCCGTCATCCGTCAGCGACACACTGTCGGTACACCCGGCTGGTCGCCTCACCACACTGTCGCCAGGAGAACTCGTCTGCACGTTTGCGACCGCGTCGCTCGTACCGCCTTCGTGTCTCAGGATTAGTCAGGAGCTCAACACCGTCGGTCACAAACGCATCCTCTTGACCCACCGGCTCTACGAACCCGGCGTCACCGACGACTTCCGGGTACGAGCCGACATCCGAAACGACGACCGGGGACCCACAGGCCATCGCCTCGAGTGCCGGGAGGCCGAATCCCTCGTACATGGACGTCGAGATCAGTACGTCACCTAGCGAGTACACCGTTGGCAGTCGGTCCCACCGTACGGGTCCGACAACGTCGATGTCTCCCTCGACACCCAACTCCGCCGCGACCGTTCCTGCCTCTTCGAGTGGTTTCGTCCGTAACAGTCGAACGTCTCCCGGGACGCGCCGTCTGATCTCTTCGAAGACTCGTATCGTCGCTGCGACGTTCTTTCGGGGCTTGTCGGCGTCGATACTCAGTACGTAGCGATCTGCGTCCAAGTCGTGTTCGGCGGCGAACTCCGTCACTTCGGTGTCCGACGCCGGTTCGAACGCCGAGCCGACACCGTTGTACACGACACTCGGGTCGGTTGCGTATCCGAACCGTACGACGTCGTCGGCAGTCGACTGTGAGACAGTCACGATACGATCTGCCGTGTGCAGCCCCGCGTACAGGACTCGACCGACCCGAGAATCAACTTCACTGGCCCCTCGGACACGGTAGACGAGATCGTGTACAGTCACCACTGTCGGTGTGAGTCTCGGGAGGAGACACAGCGGTGCGAGATTCTGATCGGCTACGTGGTAGAGGTCGTACGTCTCCGGAATCGACCGTGCGAGCTCGAAGAACGACGCCATCGTTCCCACTCTCCCTCCGATCGATCTGGTCAGGTTCGCCTCGGCGACGACCTCTCGATCGTCCGACGGCCCTCGTCTGACGAGTTCTCTCGTCTCTTTATTCAGAAAGTAGTGTGTCACCGAGATGTCGGTGTCGGCGTGCTCGGCGACCTGTCGGGCGTACAGTCCGACACCGCCGGTCGCGTCGACACTGTTGACCAGTGCAACGTCCATGTGTCACAACTCCTGGACCGACTCGAAAAGCATTCGATCCGACGGAGAGTACAGTGCGTACGCTCCTGCGATCAGGAGCCCCGTGCCGACGACACCACCCCCGATCAGTCCGATGTACGGGCGGGAGACAACCGTCCGTACCACCCACATGCCACATCCGGTCGCCGCGAGCACGGGAAGGATCAACAAGAACGACCGTTCGTACGGCCAGAACCCGAGGAGGTGACGGACTTGAACCAGTCGCAGTACGTCGAGGAGAACGACGGCGAGCGACGTCGAGACGGCGGCACCGACGATCCCGTACTCCGAGACCAAGAGCACGTTTCCGACGGCGTTCCCGACCGCCACCACGCTCGTGTTCACCATCTCGAGCCGCTCGTACTCGGTCATCGACAGGACGTAGTTCACCGGTCCCGTGGCGACACTCATAACCTGCGATCCGAGTAGCACGGTGAACGTCACCCCGACTGCGGCGAACTCCTTCCCGAACAGCCGCAACACCGGGTCGGCGAACACGAGGAGGAACAGCCCCGCGAACCCCGCCGCGACACACACCCACTTGGTGACGGTCTGCAGTGTTCGACGGAGTCGATCGTGCGCCCCGGCCTCGTGGTAGTCGGCTGCCATCGCCGGGAAGACGGCACTGACCGCGACGAGTGCGAACGTCGGGAGTATCGCAGTCTGGTAGGCGGCCTCGTACAGTCCGACGTCACTCGGTGGTACGAGCAGTCCGAGGACGAGGACGTCGACCCACAGGATCAGCGGGTGTGCGACGGAGAACAGCATCGCCGGGAGCGCGTACCCGAAGACACGACGCGGCGTGTACGACGCGCTCGCGATCCCGTCCAGTGCACCGATCCGCCAGACGTAGAACAGCCCGACACCGGCACCGAGCGCCAGGGAGGCGAGATACGCGTACACGGCACCGAGAACGTTCCCGACGAGGAAGACACCGCACACGGCGAGCGGGAGTGCCGCCACACGCTGGGCGAACTCTCGTGCGTAGACGGCGTACCGTGTCTGTTTGTACCCTCGGGTGGTCGCCTCGGCGACCCGCAACACGGTGTACAGTGGGACACCAAGCAAGAACAATCGCGCCGGTTCCGAGATTTCGTATCCGAGAG
Organism: Halobaculum sp. MBLA0143; assembly: GCF_041361465.1. Classification (NCBI taxonomy): domain Archaea; kingdom Methanobacteriati; phylum Methanobacteriota; class Halobacteria; order Halobacteriales; family Haloferacaceae; genus Halonovum; species Halonovum salinarum. The sequence continues at coordinate 2,560,274 of NZ_JBGKAC010000001.1, read as the reverse complement.
GGCGGACTACCGGGACTACGGCGTAGCCGGCGAGCCCGAACACCGTCCCGGCAACGGCAGCGCTGACGACTCCAAGAACGACAGTGCCGGCGAGACGGTCAGGAGCCGACCGATCCGCGGGAACGAACTTCTGTACCATCACGTCCATCCCGAGTCTCCCGAACGCGCCGGAGATTCTGAGCAACACGAGCCCGAACGCGACGACGCCGAGCCCGTCGCTTCCGAGTAACCGCGCGACACCGAGGATGAGTCCGTACTCCGCGATCTTCCCGATCGCTCGTCCGCCTGCCTCGACGGAGACGAGACGGGCGAGGCTACTCACGAGTCCCCCTCCGTCCACGGTTGCCGGCGACTCCCGTGGTGGCCGTCGTCGGGTGACACCGCGGTTGACCGCCAGCCCGAACGACGGGTGAACCCGGAGTCACTCGGCGTGTCCGACGAGCACCTCGGGAGTCCCTCTGGCGCCCGGACCCACGACGTGGACGACGCGTCACCGTAGTACCTCTCTGTAGATCTCGACGTACGCCTCTGCCGCCCGTCGCCAACTGAACCGTTCGACACGCTCTCGTCCTCGCCGACACATCTCTGCTGCCATGTCGTCGTCGTCCAGTACGTCTCTGACTCCTCCGACGAACGCCTCTGTGTCGCCCGGCGGGACCAGCCGTCCGGCGTCACCTACCACCTCCGGGGCAGCACCGGCGTTGACGGCGACGACGGGTGTCCCGGACGCCATCGCTTCGAGGAACACGAGTCCGAACGCCTCGTTGCGAGAGGGGAGCGTGAACACGTCGGCGGCGTCGTAGAACCTGTACAACCGCCGGTCGGTCACCTCCGTCACGAGTCTGGTGTGGTCACGCCACGGGGAGTCGGCGAGTCGTCGCCGGACCGCTTCGTCGCGTTTTCCCCCGCCAGACAGCATGACGAGTTCGACGTCACGGCCCTCGGACCGGAGCCGGTCGAACGTCTCTACGACGGTCGTCGCGTCTTTGTACCCGTGGAACTTCCCGACGAACAGCAGCAGCCGACTCTCCTCGGCGAGTCCGTACTCCGCACGGACGCCGTCGGCGTCGACACGACGGTACGGGGCCGGATCGATACCGTGCGGAACGACGTCTGGTGACAGTCCGAGTGACTCGCGTACCTCCCGACGGTTGTGCTCCGAGACGGTCACGAGCCGGCCGCTGCGACCCATCGCCGGCAGGCAGACCCCGAGGTCGAGGGCGTACTTGAGTCTCAGCGACGTCGACTCGGCGATCTCCTCGGGGTCGTCGTAGTGGTGGAGCGTGTACACGAACGGTGTGTCACCGGCCAGCGACCTGTACAACGCCGGGAGGCCGAGGCTCGCGTAGTTGACGTGGACGACGTCGTGGTCACGGAAGGCGCGTGCGTCCCGGAGGTAGCTGGCGACGAGCCCACGTCTGTCAGCCAACTCTACCGACTCAGGAACACGGTCCCACCACTCGTGTCCGGCCGGGTCGGGGACGGACAGGTGCGTCGGATACACCGTGATACTCCGACACCGATCGGCCAACTCCGACAGGAGGGCGACGCTGTACCGCCCGAGGCCACCGTAGTCGATGGTCGTCTGGAAGGCGAGGTCGACGTCCAACGTCTCGGCTGTGCCTCGTGTCTCGGCTCCGGTCTGCGAGGTTCGTCGCCGAGTCGTCTCCTCGGGAGTCATCGACCTCCCTCCAGTCGGTCGTCCGTCCGGGAGCCGCTCTCGACCGTGCGCCACGTGCCAGTTCCTCGGGTGAAGGTCCTCGCGATGTCGTCGCGGACCGAGTCGTGTGTCGACGGCCGGGTGACCGTCTCCACGCTCGGCCGCCGCTGTCGACTCGGTTCGAGGGAGTTCACCTCCGTCTCGTCGACCAGCACCTCTCGACCCTCCTCGACGTCTGCCGGTGTCACCGTCACTGTCCGGTCACCGACACGGTACTCCCCCGGATACGCGACTCGGACCTCGAACCGTCCGTCTTCACCCACTTCGGCCGTTCGTCTGTACACGAACGACTGGCCGTCGACGGTGGTGTCGGTCTCGACGGTGATCCGTCCGGTCTGGTTCGCCGTCCCGGTGACGACCGCTCCGGGAACGTAGACGAACGTCTTGAACCGGTCTCCCTTCGAGACGTCGAGCAACCTGAACCGACCCAACCCCTCGACGTCGGCACTACGGCTCCCGTGGCGCCCGTAGAGGCGCGCGTACGTGGATCGGTCGGACGGGTCGACGGTACCGGCCGCCTCCACGACGACGTAGCCGACACGCTCGTCCATCCGTGGGTACCAGTCGCGCGGGCGGGGGGACCTGAGGAACTCGTCGTTCGCGTGTGCGAACTCTACCGAACTCGCTCGTCCGTTGACGAACGTGTTGAACATCCGACTGTCCCCCCAGGTCACCCACACGTAGTTCTCGGGGTAGGTCAGACCGCGGCGCTCGGCGTCGTCCGCGATCGTTCGTGCAGTCTCGAACGCCGCGTCGCTCGTGTCGATCTGTGCCATCTTCACCGACGACTGTACTGCCCCGACGCTGCACACGAGGAGGACCAACACGACCAGCGATCCGAGGGTCCGTCGGTCGGGGCGGCGGATCGGTCTCACGCCACCGTCGGCGGCGGGCCTCGTCGTCCGTTCGGCGTCGTCTGCCGACCCCGCGATTCCGATCCACTGTGCCAGCCGGAGGAACCCGATCCCACCGAACAGGGCGACGAACAACCCGAGTTGCCCGGCGAACCGTACCTGTACCAACGACAACAGGAGGAAGTACCAGCCGAACACGACCGGTCCGACGGTGCGCCGGTCCGCGGCACGGACGACGCGGGCGGTCTCGACGACGAGTATCGGGAGTGCCAACACGAGCGCGACCCCGAGGAACAGTATCGGTCCGATCACGCTCCCGTTGGCCGACGCGACCAACGACTTCGTCTCCGCGATGGTACCGCCGGTCGTCAGCTGCATGTACCGGAGGAACGCCTCGCCGCCGGCACGGACGAACGGGAGCGTGACCCAGGCGACCGCGACACTCCCGATCCCGACCGCGACCTCGCCGCTCAGTACCCACACTGCCGGGAGCTCCAGACGGTGTGCGAGGGCGCCGACGGCGACGACGACTACCGTCCCCGCGGCCAGGAGGCCGGGCGCGGCGGCGACGTACACCGACATCCACCCCAGCGTGGCGTGGACACCGGCCGTCAGCCCGCCGGCGAGACCCAGCCCGACCACGGTCGGCGCCCGTTCGCGGAGTGGATCACGGTCCGCCGCGACGTCGAGTGTGACGAGTACGAGCACGACCGCCGCGAGCGGTGCCAGATCGAGCGGTGCACCACGCCACGACAGGCTCTGTCCGGCGACACACAGTCCCAGTGCGCCACCGAGTCCCCACCGGCGCAGCGAGGTGCCGCCGTCCTCGCCCGTCGCCAGTCGGACCGTCAGGTACGCCATCGCGGCCACCCAGACGTAGTCGAGCGCGTGGTGGTCGCCGAACCCGATCGCGGTCCGGAAGGCGTGTGCCGGGACGACGGCGAGTAGACCGATCGCTCCCACGCCCGCTCGCCGGTCGCCGGTGAGTCGCACCACGGTGGCGTACACCAGGGCGGCACTGACGACCCCCGCGATCGGTGGGTACCACGCGACGACCGCCGGAGCCGCTCCGGCGCCGAACGGCGCAGCGACGAGCCACAGGCCGACGGTGGTCAGCGTGTCCCGTGTCGGTACGTCTCCCGGGAGTGACGCCAAGACGGCCGGATCGAGTGGACTCCCGCCACGCTCGATCAGGGTCGTCACCCAGTACCGGTAGTAGTACGGGTCGTTCCCGGGCAACACGACGGCCCCGTCTCGGAAGACGGACCCGAACAACGGTCCGACACGGACGAGCGCGACGAACACGAGTGCGCCGAGCACGACGGCGATCTGCTCTCCGCTCACGGTCGGCACGAGTCGTTGCAGGCGGGTCTGCAGGTCCGACCCGCTCGTCGTCTGCAAAGCGTCCTCGCCGTCCAACACGGCTCGGACGGCGGCCCGATCGACCAACTCGTACCCCTCGTCGGTCTCCTCGACTACCCCCGCAGCGACGATCTCACCGAACGTCCCCGAGTCGACCGCCACGTCCTCGAACGACCACGGGCCCGCCGCGTCGCGTTCGACGAGTCGCCGGAGCGCCTCCTCGGCGTCTGGGTGGTCCGCGAGGAGGTCTGCAGTTCGTTCGCGGAGGTCGGTCATCGTGACCTCCTTGTCACGACCCGGAATTAAACCTGTACTTTCTCTTGTCCGCTACACTCGGTTCAGACGTTTCGTTCCGGTGTAGCGGGTGCCGACGGCTCGGGTTCGAGACCGCAACTTACTTTTCGGGTTTGTTCTTCGATTAACGGTAGTGAAAGGGTCAGTCAGCGGGGAACTGTGGCGGGGAATTCAGGTGATCGTACTAGTATCGGTACTGATCACGACGACGGTGACAGCTGGCTACGCAGCTACCACCTCTTCTGGGACCGGTCAGTTCACCGAGGTAGCACTCGTAGACGATCCGACCCAGTACAACCAGTCGCTCTCGGCTGGCGACCGGACCACGGTACGTGTCCGGGTGTCGAACGAGCGTGGTACCGAGACGGCGTACGACGTCTCGGCACTGGCCCAGACTGTCGAGACATCGGGATCGGAGCCGTTGATCGCGTCGACACGTCGGGTCGCACGACAGAACACGTCCGTCACGGCTGGGGACGACCGGATCGTCGAGTTCACTCTCGCTCCGCCAGCCCCCGACGAGACGACGCGGTACGTGATCGTCGTCGAACCGCCGACGAGTCCACGTGTGACCGTTCACTTCTGGGTGAACTGAGATGCAGGACGACGATTCGAGACGGGTTCTCGGGCCGTACGGGGTCGACGAAGTGGCGCTGGCTGTCCTGATCGTGCCCGTCGTCGGGCTCGTCCTCGGTGACGTACCGGTTCTCAGACCGCTGGTCGGGCTGGCGTACTTCTGTACCGTCCCTGGGCTCCACGTGCTCGCACTCGTCGGTGTGCGGAACCGATCCCCGAGCCGGACGCTACTGTACGCCTCCACACTGAGTCTGCTCGTCGTCGCCGGTGTCGGACTCCTCGGTGTGTTCGAACCGACCGCCCACGTGTCACTCCTCGCCGGGGTGACACTGACGCTGAGTGCGATCCGCCCGCTGTTCGCCTCTTCGCCGACTCGGGTCCCACGGCCGCCGCTCCCGGACGTGTCGCTGTCGAGTGCGACCGCGTACGGCGTCGTCGCCGTCCCGATCCTCGCGGTCGCCGGGAGTCGACTCCTGTACACGACCGGCCAGCGCGTCGGCGTGTACGCGACGCTCGCCGTCGCCGCATTGTACGTGATCTACTTCGCGGTCGCGGACGACGTTCCGACAGGGGCGTACCCGCTCGCGATCTTCGCGATCGGCGTCGGGATGGCACTCCTTCACGGACTGCGCTCTCCGTTCCTCAGTTCGAACGGTGATCTTGGCTTCGAGTACTACCTGTTCAGAACGGTAGTCGACCAGGGCGGGTGGAATCCGGTGCGGTTCACCAGTGGACAGTTCTGGGAGCGGTTCAACGGGCTGCTCAGTATCACTGTGATCCCAGCCTCGTTGCATCTCGTCTCCGGCCTGGACGAGTACGTGTACAAACTCGTGTACCGGGTGTTCGAGGCGTCTATTCCGCTCTCGGTGTTCCTGTTGTTCCGGGACCGGCTGGGTGACCGACGAGCCTTCCTCGCGGCGGCCTTCCTCCCGTTCCAGTTCGTGTACGTCACGCTCCTCGGGACAGTCGTTCGGACCCTCCTCGCGTTCGTGTTCATGTTTGTTGCCTTCGTCTGTCTGTTCGACGACGGACTCACCGACCGACAGCGGTGGGGACTGTTCGTCGTTTTCGCCGCCGCCGTGGTGGTGAGTCACTACACCTCGGCGCTGATCCTCCTCGCTATTCTCGGGTTCGGCGAGGTCTGGAAACTCCTCCTCGGCGACCGAGAGTCACTCGTGACAGAGCTCCGACGTATCACACCCGCTCGGACGAGTATGATGGCGATCGGTATCGTGACAATCGCGTGGTACGTTGTCGTCTCCCCGTCGATCTTCTTCGACATCGTGGAAGGAATCCAGCAACTCGGGAAGGGGTTCCAGAGTGCCTCAGCGAGTGACTTCCAGCCAGAGGCGGGAGCGACTCCGACCCCAACCGACTCACAACCGCCGGGCACACCGAGTGGCGAGACGGGCGGTGGCGAGACGGGTGGTGGCGAGACGGGCGGTGGCGAGACGGGTGGTGGCGAGACGGGCGGTGGCGAGACGGGCGGTGGCGAGACGGGTGGTGGCGAGACGGGCGGTGGCGAGACGGGTGGTGGCGAGACGGGTGGTGGCGAGACGGGCGGTGGCGAGACGGGTGGTGGCGAGACGGGCGGTGGCGAGACGGGTGGTGGCAAGTCCAACGACGGCACCGACGGATCGAACGACCGAGCCGGTACGTCTGTCGTGGACGAGGCACCAGGCCTCGGACTCGACGGGACAGCAGCGAGTAGCGGCGACGGCTTTCGGGGACTGATCCCGGGACTCGGACGCGCAGCCGCGGACACGGCGACGCGACTCGTCTACTACTCGACTATCGGGACGATGCTTCTCGGTGCGCTCGCGGTCGCTCGCAGCGCGCTCGGGTCGCAGCCGGTCGACGACAGAGTGCCGTACACGCTGGCCGCTGTCGGCGTCTTGGGCGTCTCGTTCGTCGTGACGCGAGTGTACACCGGCTACGGTCCGTTCCGGGCGTACTTCCAGACACTGGCGTTCCTCGCACCCGCGTTCGTCGTGGGTGTCGGTGCTCTGGTCGGTGGTGTCGAACGAGTTCGGCACCAGTTCGGCGGTATCCCAGTACCGAGCGCTAACACTCTCGTCGCCGTCTTCCTCGTCGTCCAACTCGTCGCCGGGACGTACGGGATCTTCCAGCTGTTCGGTGTTCCGTACGGCGAAGTGATGAACGACGAGGGAGAGCGGTTCGAGACGAGTGTGACCCAAGCCGAGGAACGCGCCGCCGCACAGTGGGTGTGCGCGAACGGGGGCGACGATCCGATCTGGGCGGACTACTACGGCGAACACATCGTCGCGGCGTGTGATTCCCCCGACGCACGAGATGGGTTGGGGATCGACGGCCCGAGCGACAGGAACATCCGAGGGTACGTGTATCTCCGGTGTGACAACACGCGAACGGGTGAACTCTCGACCAAGTTCCAGGGTAAGGTTCCGACCACAGAGATACAGTCGACACTCCTGAACAGGAGCCGCGTCTACTCAAACGGGTGCTCCAGCATTTATATAGACTATTCAACGAGCGAGGCGAGGGGCAGCTAGTGAAACTCATACAAAAAACAAACTTTATTATATATAGAGTTAGAAAAAGTTCTAATATAAGTCAATAAAAAGACTTAATGCTTCGTATGAGTATGCTCGGCACGCCCAACCATTGGAAACATGAAAACCAGAAACGAACTTAACATAAAAGAGTACATTGTTTTGTTATTTTTCCTTTTTCTCCTATTATATTTATGCGTGGTCACTTTTTTCACCCTGGTCTGCCATTTGGCGGAGACGGAATTAGTAATATGTATCCGATAATACATGCTCGCCACTCACTCGCTAACGGGGACCTCCCGATATACACAGATCTTTGGTACGGTGGACAGTATCAATTTGTTAATCCTCTTTGGAAAGGATTCGATCCACCGATATGGCCACTTTATATTCCAAATGTCCCGATAGCCCCTTATCTAAAAGTTTTGCTTTCCATACACTATATTGTCCCAGGAGTAGTATCTTATTATTTCGCTAAAAAGCGGACTGAATGGTACCTTGCGCTTCCAATCGCTATTATTTGGACATCTCCCATGGCTCTGTTCGATGGGCACATCGAGAAAACGCTCGCTTATCCATGGGTTGTGCTTGCAATCCATCAAGTAACTCCACTAAGGCTGCGTAACTACCCACACATGAGTGGGGTTCTCTTTGGACTATGCATGTCTGTAGTACTATTTGTTGGGGGTATATATCACAGCTTTTATTCTTTGTGTGTGGCAGCTCCTATAATACTAATTACTAAAAATAAACCATTTATTATTGGGGCTGCTAAAGCATCTATAATTTCTTTTCCTAAAATTATACTAAGTATACTACCCGTTGTGATTGGAGGTGCTGAACGCCCGCAGGTTAGTAGTGGCATATCTGGTCTAGAAATCGTTGGAAATCTCATCCCAGTGTCTGATGCTATTTATTATGAAGCATACGCAGGTGTGGGATTTACTATTCCTTTACTCGCTGCATTCGGACTATGGATAGCAATCTCCTCGTCCGATAGCTTCCGCCTGAAGTGGGGGATTGGTGTGCTAGTATCTATCTTTATCGGCACCCAGCTCGCTAGTGGTGAATCATCATTAATATATCACTTACCGGTTGTTGACTCATTTCGAGTAGCAGCCCGCGCGACAATAGTCATCGCACTTTCCATTCTCTTGCTAGTTTTCAATTTAATTTCCTCTAATAGATATAAAAAAAGAAGCACAAAAATAGTAGTCGCTGTATTCTTGATACTTGGTGCTACACATGCCATGGTTGTCTGGGCTGGCCCTGCAAGCTATGGAAGTGCCGTTCAACCTGAGGAAGCCCCTCCGATAGGAGAGTCAATAAAACAGCATGGATGCGATTCTGTCTGGTTGGAGATGCATAACTATCAGAACAGAGCCGAGCAGATCCCATATAAGCACGAAATTGGATACCAGATAATGAAGAGAGGGATCTCAATGAGATCTGTATATTATGGTAGAATAGGACAAGAGTATACCGCGACCAGACAAGGGCATCCAACTTTTGATGTACTTCTTTCTGGATCCAAGCTACCCAAAAACACCACAGTGCGTCTGAGTGGGGGGTGGGGATATCCGTGGCGAGGAGAAATCAATACTTCGAGACTAGATATGATAAACAAGTATAACACCACTGAAGGAAAAATATATATATTCAACAAAAAGAGGATGTTAAAGTAGAGGTAGAAACGTGTGTATAACACGTATAGTACCGTGTTCTCATGTCTTCACTCTCGGTACCCGAGCCGTTCCAACCGTTCTTGCGTGGCTTGGTCAATATCGTCCCGACCGTCACCCGACACGGACGGGAAGTCGTCCTCGAATGCGGACTCCAGCACCGATCGATCGTGGGACTCGGGGAGTCCCGTTCGGTAGTCACTACCGTCTCCGGTGACGGCTTCACCGCCCTGCTGCCACTGAATCAGTTCCCCCTCCTCCGTCACGACTCCTCGCATCTGTACGTCCCACTCGGCAAGCTTCGACTCGATGTCGGACTCGTTCAGATCGCTACTCTGGATTGTCCCGACACCCATCGTCTCGAACGGCGACAGTTCCCGCCAGAGGTGTGGTGTCTCCCCTCGAGAGAGGGCGACGAGGAGTCTCCCGAGGTCCAGATGCGAGAACAGCTCTTGTTCGATGTCGTCGTATCCCTCTGGGGCGTTGACGATAGCCATCGGGACGTTCAACAGCGAGTCGGTGAACCGATTGCAGTACACGTGCCCCCACTGGTGCCACTCGCTGGCGTACCCGAGGTTGTCTCCGTGGTCGGCCGTCAGGACGACCGTCGTCTCTCTATCCGTCTGCTCGTCCAACACGTCGATCACACGGTCCACGATGCGGTCGACGTAGTCGACGGCAGCCTGGTACAGCGACCGGTAGTTGTCGACGGCGGCGGGGACCGCTTGCGGTCCCTCGTCGACGAAGTCGACGTTCGCGCTAGTCCACCCTCTCGGGACGGAGTAAAGATCCGAATCGAAGTGTAGCGCGTCGGTGAGCGGGGAGTGTGCGTCCATGACGTTGACGAAGCCGAAGAACGGTTCTCGGAACTCGAGCTCTTCAACCGACGAGAGGACCGCTTTCGCACCCCCGTCGAACGGGGTCGGGACCGGAAGTCGAGAGTTCTCGAGGATCTGTGATGTCAGTGCACCTACTCCGTTCGTGAGTGACCCGACGGGAGAGCTGCTGGTCACGGCTGCTCGAAGGAACGAGAGGTACAGCGACACACCCTCTCGGTCAGACTGTCTGACGAACTTCCGGAGGTCGATGGCGCTCGGGTACCGTACGCCGTCGTACACGTCGACGAACTCGTCGAACAGATCGTCGAAGCCGAACGACGAGTTTGCGTAGCCGTTCGCACTCACGCCCCAGGTGCTCTCCATCTCCATGCGGTTGAGGAACGTTCCGTAGTCGGGGAGTTCGTCGAACCTGATCGACCGGGAGAAGTTCCCGTGTTCGCTCGGCAAGTCCCCAGTGAACATACTCGCGTGACTCGGGACGCTCCAGGTACTCGCTGCCCACGCGTTGGTGAACCTGGTGTCTGCACGCGTCCCGAGTCGGTCGGCGACGGCTTCGAAAGTGTCTCGCCTCACCGTGTCGATGCAGACCAACACGACGTTCTGACTGGCCATGGTGGTTCGGATGTATTCGGGTATAAAAAAATCACTTGGGTGGCGACATACCGACCGGTTTTTAAACGCAGGGTACAAGGCAAAACCAGAATCTGACGGGGGACTAGTCTAGCATGAGAAAGTCTACGAAACAAGCGGCAAAACTGTATGGGGTGGCACTATTGGTTGTGACGGCTGGATTCGCCATCGGATTAGCAACAGCCCCTAATATCTCAACCAATAATGTGGCGGAATCGGATCAAAGAAATATCGTCGGTGTACAACAATCTGGAGAAATACATATTACGACTCAGTCGGGGGAACGCATTTGGAGCTATGGAAATGCAAGTGCCTACTTCGACGTAGATTCAGTTGACGAATCTTCTGTCTTGGCCGCTTTCACTAAAAAGTCACAGAAGTGTGGCGACTTTGACGCCCCGTGCACGAGAACTGGGTTCAGGATTATCGATACTGGATCAAGTGAAATCACCCACCAATGGACGTATCCTGTCCGAGATGAGTTCAACAGTGAAGTTCACGATGCAGACCTGCTCCCGTCCGGCAACGTGATTCTTGCAGACATGGAATATGAACGTATACTCATTGTAAATCCAAAAAGTGAATCTGTAGTTTGGAGATGGAATGCAAGTTCTTACTACACCCGACCTCCCAACCCTACACGGACTGATTGGCTCCACATTAACGATGTTGATAGGGTCGGACCAGACAGGTACATGGTGTCTGTCAGAAACAAGGATCAAATACTCATGATAAACAGGAACAAAACGGTTGTAGAAGTAATAAACAAAGACAGAGATCACTCTATTCTGTGGAGGCAACACAACCCACAGTGGCTCAACAACGACACTGTACTAGTTGCAGACAGTGAAAATAATAGAATAGTGGAACTAAAGAACAGTGATGGACAGTGGAACGTGTCTTGGAGCCTAACATCTGCGGGCGGTGTACCACTTGACTGGCCGAGAGATGCAGATCGGCTTGAAAACGGAAATACGCTGATTATGGACACCAACAACAACCGGGTAGTTGAGGTGTCCCGCGAGGGAGATGTCGTAGCATCGTATACGACTGGGAACTTCCCCTACGAAGTCGACAGGCTGCCTGGCGACGAGAACCTCGGCGGGCCCTCTATGCGACAGCAATCTGTAACGTCTGGATCGGAAATAGACCACGTTCCGGTTCTAACCCGATTGGTTGAGTGGTCGCGCCCAGTCCTGCCATTGCCATTTTGGGTAGGTGAAATCCAGTCATTCTCCGTACTCGTTGGTATATTATTGGTGGTTGTGGGAACCGAAAGGCTCCTGCAGCCGCTCTCAGCTCCTCTCTTAGGACACACGGTGGAACTGCGTGCCCGTGGTAAGTCCATTCTTGAGGTATTAGAAGCACAGACTACGGTTGGAGAGATACTGCTTGGGATTTATATCGTCCTGTTCAGCATCACGTCCGGGTCTCAAACCGGAATCAAACTCGGTGTAGGAATGGCACTACTTGTTGATGGGTGGCGGCGGACTAGAGGCAGAATAAGAATAGCAAATAAGAAATTCAATTTACCAGAAACAACTACACTGATTGGAAACGTAGTGATATCATCTGCTGCGGTGGTCGCCTCACTTGCGATACTGTACACTGGGGTTGTATTCCCTGGGTCGCTCTTACTCGACCTGGGGATATCCACGCTACTCATGACTCTTTCTATATCAGTGCTAAACTCTAATCAATAAATTTGTTTTTACCGCTGTAGCCCAGACTTTCTCCTCCGGTATCCGTGGTACCTCCACACGCTTGGCACCGTCACGCTCGATCTCGGGACCGTAACCGTTGAGCTGACGCTCGTCCGGAGCGATGGCTGACTCACTCGTAGCGGCGCCAGCGTCCTCGGAGCTCCCCCCCGTTGCGGTCTCACTGTTGGTGTTCCCCGCTTCTGCCGTCTCGTCGTCGCCAGCCTGTCGCAACGGTTCTGGCGGTTCGAAGAGACGGATCACCGCACGCCCCGCGCGGGTGTCTGCGGTCTGCACCGCCAGACGTTCGGCTGCGTCCGGCACTCGTTTCGGCGTCGATTCCTCCCAGTACGGCTGGCTCCGCTCGACGACGACGTCCAACAGCCGGACGAACGGCCCGACTGTGTACGTCTCTCGGGGATCGATCACGAGCACGGTCGCCTCCGGCTCAGCCGTGAGCCGGCGGTACAGACGCGACCACGGGCCCAGCCCGACAGCAGACGGAACTCGTCGGCCAGCCTCGACGACCCGGGGATCTCCGTCCGCTCGACCCGGTCTGATCCCCTTTGTTCACTCGCGTCAGACACCCTCACGTTCGCGGTCCGACTACCGCGTATTCAAACGCCCGATGCTGATAACTGGTGGCGGCGAACCCGTCCTGGCCACCTCTCAGACGACTAGTACCACTCCCCCCACCACAGCCAACCCACCGAGCCCGACACACACCGCCCAGAACGCCACCCGCTCGACCACGCGCAGGAGTGCGTCGATGGTCGCGTAGCCGACGACGGCCGCGACACCCAACGCGACGACGGCCGCCGTCGGCGCCGCCGCGAGCCCGGTGTCCGTGTACGCCAACACGCCCGCGCCGAGCGCGGCCGGGATCGACAACAGGAACGACAGTTCGAACGAGCGTGACTCCTCGTAGCCGCGCAACAGGAGGAGGCCGGTCGTCGTCCCGGAGCGAGACACGCCCGGGAGGATCGCCAGCCCCTGGCCGGCACCGACCAGGACGGCGTCGGCGAGGCTGGGCGTCGTCCGTGTCTCGGCCGCGCGGTCTGCCGACAGCCGTTGGAACAGGCCGGTCCCGACGAGCAACACGCCGACGGCGACGACGAACAGCCCGCCGCCGGTCTCGGAGACCAGCCCGATCACGGTCTGGTAGGCGCCGATCCCGACGACGCCGGAGGCGACGGTTGCGACGGCGAGAAAGCCGAGTGTGGCGTCGTCGCCGTCGCCGCCGGGGCGCCACGACGGCAGCGCTCCCAACAGCCCGGCGATCCGCTCGCGGTAGTAGACGGCCGCCGACAACGCGGTCCCGAGGTGGAGGAACAACGCGAACGCGACGGCCTCCTCGGGCGACCGGCCGAGGAGCGACAACGCGAGCGCGACGTTCCCCTCGCTGGAGATCGGCAGCCACTCGAAGACCCCCTGGACGACGCCGACGACGACCGCGACGAGGAGCGCTCGGTCCATCTCACCCGGACGGACGGCCGCCGGCACTTGAAGCCCGTCGAATCCGACCGCCGCCGTCGACGGCTCACTCCGCGGCCGTCTCCCTGGCGTCGTCCACGAGGGCAGTCGCGGTCGCCAGGAGGGCGTCGGCGTCGGCGGCCGTGCGCGCCTCGGCGGTGACACGCACGAGCGGCTGGGTGCCGCTGGCCCGCACGAGAAACCAGCCGTTCTCGGTCCCCACCCGGACGCCGTCCAGTCGGTCGACGTCGTCGGCCGGGTACCGGTCGGTGACCCGGTCGGCGACCGCGTCGACGACGGCCGTCTTCCGGTCGGTCTCGACGTTCTCCCGCCGGATGGGGTAGGAGTCGACCGTCGCGGCCAGCTCCGACAACGGCCCCTCACGGGCGACGAGCGCGACCAGCCGGCAGGCGGCGAGCGGGCCGTCCGGACACCGGGTCTCGTCGGGCCAGATCCACGCGCCGGACGGCTCACCGCCGAAGACGACCCCCTCGCGTGCTGTCGCGGCGGCGACGTACACGTCACCGACCGGCGTCCGGGTGACGGCGGCGTCCTGCTCGGCGAGCGTGTCGGCGACCGCCAGACTCGTGTCTACCGGGACGGCGACCGTGTCGCCGGCCGTCGCCGCCGCGTGGGCGAACACGGCCAGCGTGTCGTCACCCGAGAGGAACGCTCCGGTCTCGTCGACGGCCCGCATCCGGTCGGCGTCGCCGTCGTGGGCGACCCCGACGGTCGCGTCCGACGACGCGACGGCCGTCTGGAGCAGTTCACAGTTCTCTGCCGTCGGCTCGCTGGGCCGCCCGGGGAAGCGACCGTCCGGCTGGCCGTTCAGCGTCTGGACGGCACATCCGAGCGCGTCCAGTGCTGCCGCCGTGACCTGCCCGGTGCCGTTGCCGATGTCGACGACAACCGTCTCCGACAACGGCTCCGGCTCCCCGCCGAACAGCTCCCGGGCGTGCGCGACGAGTGCCCGTCGGTGGTCGGCGGTCGCCTCGCGGTCGCGCCGGCGGTCGCCGAACTCGTCCCAGGCGGCGAACTCGTAGTCGTCGTCCGCGACGCGGGCGGCGACCGCCTCGCGTTCCGACTCGCCGAACGCCCGGCCGTCCGGCCGCCACAGCTTCAGGCCGTTGTCCGGCGCCGGGTTGTGGGAGGCGGTGACGGCGACGCCGGCGTCGGCGTCCCGGGTCCCGACGGCGCGCGCGACGGTCGGTGTCGCGGCCAGCCCGAGGTCGATCACGTCACCGCCACACTCCCGGACGCCGGCCGCGAGCGCGTCGACGAGCGCCGGCCCGGTCTCGCGGGGGTCACGGCCGACGACGACGGTCTCGTGGCCACACGACGGGAGGGCGCGCCCGACGGAGAGGGCGGTGGCTGCGGTGAGTTCGTCGCCGACCGGGCCGCGGACGCCGCTTGTTCCGAACACCGTCGATGCTACCGGTGGCTCCAGGTAAAATCCCTCGGAGCCGAGTCCTCGACGACACGCTCACCGACTCACCCCCGTGCGTCGGCGTACACGGAACGGAGTGTGAGCCGGAGCTCCGGGCTGATCCCGAGCAGCGTTCCGAGGTAGACGACGGCGCCACACGCGACGAGTGCGACCAGTGCCGGCCACCCGGTGACGGCCACGAGCCTGCGCAGCCCGACGAGCACGACACACATCACCAGACCGGCCGTCACCTGCTTGGCCAACGGCCGCGACAGGAGGTCGGCGTCGGGGACGAGCGACCGGAGCCGGCGCGCGAACACGACGAGCCGTCCCGTCTCCGCGAGCACGGTCGCGGCGACGACGCCGACACCGCCGACGGTGTACACCAGCGCGACCCCGACGACTACGTTCCCCAGGAGGGTCGCGGTACTCACCCGTGCCTCGACGTCCGGTCTGTCTAACCCTCCGAGCGCGTGCTGGTAGATGACGACCTGTGAGTGGAGGAGGTTGTACAGTGCCAGCCCGACCAGGTACACGCCCGTCTCGGCGAAACCAGAGCCGAACACCGTCACCATCAGCGCGTCTGGCAGCGCGAGTGCGCCGAAGAAGACGGGGACGGCAAACAGGCTGGCGTACGAGACACTGTTTGTCACGTCGCTGCCCGCCGTTCCGCCCTCAGACAACTGACTCGACAGCTTCGGTGTCAGGCCGGCGCCGACGACGTTCGCGAGGAACACGCCCGGGACCGCGAGACTGAACGCGGCCTTGTAGTAGCCGGACACCGCCTGACCGAGAACGAGGTTCAACAACAGGATGTCGAACTGGTCGTACGCCTTTCCGACCAGTGTCCCGAGGGCGCTGTGCCGTGCGAACGCCCACACGGAACGGAGCGTGTCGACGGAGGGGAGACTGACGCTCGGCCGGACGAACCACAGCCCGACCGGGACCGCGGCCAGGGTCGCGCCCGCGAGCCCGTACCCCAGACCGGCGGCGCCCGTCCCGAGCAGGACGAACCCGATCTGTGCCGGCAGCGTGAGCACCGACCGAAGCGTGTCGTTCCACGTCTGCAGTCCGATCAGTCCCTCCGACCCGAGAAGCTTCTGCACCAGTGCGAACCCGCTCAGTGCGGCCAACAGGAGCACGAACACGACCCAGGCGCCCTCGAAGCCGGCGACTGACCGCAGCCGACCGCGGACCGCGTAGCTGCCGGCGGCGAGAACGGTGACGACCACCGCCACCCCGACGACGCCCGCTCCGACCACCTCCGCTCCGGCCGCACCCGACTCTGACCGGCGTTTCTCGACGGCCTGGGCCACCCCTCTGGCGGGTCGGTCGGCGATCAGGACCACCGCCAGGAGCGAGTAGAACCCGCCGAAGCCGTCGGGCCCGAGCACTCTTGCGAACACGATCGTGCCGACGAACCCGAGGACAGCCTGTGTCATCTTCCCGGAGAACGCCTTCACGCTCTCCAGGCCGAAGTCCATCTCGCTCGCTCGACCCATCACTCCACGTAGCCGAGTTGACGAAGCTGTTCTTCGGGGAGGTCGAGTTCCGACTCCGTCCGTTCGGTGTCGTCGACGTGGTCTTCTACCCACGCTCGCACGTCGTGGACGTCCTCGGGGCGCGTCTCGAACGTGCTCGCGGAGAACGACCGCCAGGAGTGTGTCCCGTGTGGGTTCTGGCCGTCCGTCCAGGTCGTCTCCATCCCGTGGTCGCTGAGAACGAGCAGTTCGTCGTCTTCTGCCATCGCCTCACGGACGGCGTCGACCTCGGCGCCACACCACTCGTAGGCGCGCCGCATCCCCTCTCTGTCGTCGGAGTACGCGTGTCCGAGCGCGTCGAGGACGTGGATGTGTGCGGCCACCAACGAGGTGTCGTGGTTCAGCATCTCTCTGACCCAGCCGAACTGTTCTGCGGCGATGCCCCGCACCCGGCGCTCGTACTCCTCGCGTGGCATGTTGTCCTCGCCGCTCCGGATTCCCTCCTCGATCACGTCCCAGATTCGGTGAAGTTCCTCGTTTCGGTGGACTCCCGGCCAGTTGTGGACGACCCGCCCGGGCCCGTCGAAGAACGTCGGGTCGGTGACGGTC
Source organism: Halobaculum sp. MBLA0143 (assembly GCF_041361465.1). Taxonomy (NCBI): domain Archaea; kingdom Methanobacteriati; phylum Methanobacteriota; class Halobacteria; order Halobacteriales; family Haloferacaceae; genus Halonovum; species Halonovum salinarum. The sequence goes on along the minus strand of NZ_JBGKAC010000001.1, from coordinate 2,543,097 downwards.
GCCATCTCCCAGGTCGCGTTCGTCACCTCCTCGACGATGTCTCCCAGTCGGTTGCGGGTGCTCATCTGGGTGTCGAACTTGTTGATCAGGCGTGATCCGAGCTCCACGACGGGGTTGCTCCACTCGCTCTCGCCGCCGCCGGTGATCCCGTGTTCTCGTGGGTGGAGACCGGTCGCAACTGTCGGCCACACCTCTCCGGTGTGTGGCCGGTCGTCGAACATGTGGGCGACAGACTCCATGTGGCCGTGTGACGTGAGCGAGAACGACCCGCCGCCGAAGTCGGCCGCGAGTTCGGTGTCGAGCGCGTCCAACGCGAGGACCACGAGTGTCATCGGCTGCTCGTAGCCGAGGGTCCCTCTTAGTGTCTCTGGATGGCCACTCCACCGTCTCGACCGCTCGGTCGTCGTCGCCAGGCGGAGTCGGGGCCGCTCTGTCGTCGACGCGACAGACACAAGGTGTATGTACGTGTCTGCCGTCCGGGCTCGTGTGAAACCGAACGTCCTCTTGGTCGTGCTCGACAGTGTCCGTGCCGGCAACACGAGCCTCTACGGCCACGAGCACGAGACGACCCCGTTTCTGGAGTCGTTCGCCGAGACGGGAGTCGTCTACGACCAGGCACGCTCTCCGGGGACGTGGAGCCTCCCGAGTCACACCAGTATGTTCACTGGGTACGACGTAGTCGAACACGGGCTGACCCGTGCGGAGTACGCCATCGAGCCTGGGCACACGGTCTTCGAGCGGCTCGCGGACGAGGAGGGGTACCGCACCGGCGTCTTCTCCGAGAACACCTGGATCACCGACATGGCAGTCGGGCTGAAGGACGCCTTCGACACGGTGGAAGGCGCCCGTAACCTCCCGTACCCGGACGCCATCGACCCGAGTAACTTCGTTCTCTCCGAAGGACAAGGGCAGTACGCGGCGTACCTCCGCCGGTGCCTCGAGGACGATCACCCCGTCCAGTCGCTGGCGAACGGTGTCGTAACGAAACTCGCGTGGGACTACCCGCAGTACCTCCCGGACGCTCTGAGCGCCAGCACGCCGGCGTCGGTCTACACCGATCTGTTGTTGGACTGGGTCGACGGGACGAGTGGTCCGTGGGCCGCCTGTGTCAACTTCATGGACGCCCACCTCCCGTACGAGCCGGCGGCACCCGACGACCAGTGGGGCGGTGACCGACTGCGTGACCTCCAGGACAGCATGGGTGACCAGGTGTGGGAGTTCAACGGCGGTCGACGGCCCTGGTGGCAACGACGCGCCTTAGAAGGGCTGTACGACGGGACGATTCACCAGATGGACGCGCAGCTTCGACGGCTGATCGGGGCGCTCTCGGAGCGTGGTGAACTGGACGACACGCTCGTGGTCGTCACTGCCGACCACGGTGAGGGGTTCGGCGAGCAGAGTCGCGTCCGTCCCGGCGCACGGGTCGCCGCCCACGGCGCGGGCATCCACGAGGCGTTGCTGCACGTTCCGCTCGTCGTCCGGCCACCGGGGGGTGCCGACGGGCGACGGATTGCGTCCCCGGCCACGCTCACTCGGTTCCCGACTGCCGTCGAACGGTCGCTGGACGGCGACTGGACGGCGGAGACGTTCTGTCCCGACGGTCCGGTCGTCGCCTCCTCACACGGACTCGAAGAGCCGATGGAGGAACGCGCCAGCCGGTACTGCGAGGACCTGTGGCGGTTCAACGGTGACGCACGTGCCGTCTACCGTGACGACGGTGACGCCGTACAGAAGGACGTGACCTGGCGTTCGGAGGCGGCGACGGTGCGATGTTGGGACGCGAAGACGAGTCGGGCGACGAGAGTCGACGACGCCGCCGACCGCGTTGCGACCGCCTTCGAGAGTCGCCAGTCTCGGGGTGTCCGGCTGTCGGACACCGGCTCCGTCGACCGAGCGACCCAGCGCCGCCTGGAAGAGCTCGGTTACGCCTGATCTAACCCGAAACAGTGACGCACCGAAGGTCATCGTAACCGGACGATGAGACGGTCACTCCTGCGTGGGCTGTTCGTGGTCGTGCTGGTCGCGGCGGCGGTCCAGTTGAGCGTCGCCTCGCTCTCGTCGCCGAACATCGTCGACCGATACCAGGGGGCGAACGGGTCGGTGGTGGCGGAGACGGCACCGAACCCGACTGTTGTCTCGACATCGCCACGAGAGGGGGCGGACGCCTCCCTGTTCGTCGTCGGCAGCGACGGAGAAGTCGGCTACTACGAGGAACGGTACCGACAGTACTTCGATGTCGACCCCGTCCCCAGAACGACGGCGACTATCGAGTTCGTCGCCAGGACAGGAGCGTCGACCGTCCGACAGGGACCGGGCCGTGTGCCGACGCCGTCTTCGTTCGGGTTAACACCTCGACCGGGGAGCGAACAGTGTTCGAGCGGTTCGCCGCACAACGACGGGCCGACTGACACGACTTCGACCGCATCGACGACACCCACGTTCTGATCGCCGACATCAACAACCGTATCCGAATCTACGACACGGAACGGGAACTGACCGTGTGGTCGTACAAGTCCCGTGCGGACTACGACCGACGAGACGGTGGCACGTTCCTCCGCGACTGGACGCACCTGAACGACGTGGAGTGGCTCGGCGACAGCCGGATCGTGGCGAGTCCACGGAACGTAGATCAGGTCGTGGTCCTCGACAGGGACAGCGGGCTCGACGAGCCGTGGAGCCTCGGGACAGACGGCAATCACACTCGACTGTGCGAGCAACACAATCCGGACTACATCCTTCCGTCCCGTGGCGGCCCCGCAGTGATCGTCGCGGACTCCGAGAACAACCGTGTCGTCGAGTACGAACGCCGCGGCGGTGAGTGGACCCGGACGTGGTCGTGGCGCGACAGCCAGCCGAGCTGGCCGCGGGACGCAGACCGACTGCCGAACGGCCACACGCTGGTGACGGACTCCAACGGGACCCGGGTTCTCGAACTGAACACGGACGGCGAGGTGGTGTGGTCGACTCCGGTCGACACTCCCTACGAGGCGGAGCGACTCGGAACCGGCGAGGAGAGTGCGGGCGGTCCGGCGGCGTCACGGGCTGGACTGCGCGGCTCGTCGGCCGACGCGACCAGTGGCGCCGCTCTCGACCGCGGCGCCGACGCTCCCGTGACCTCACGGGTCGTGATCTGGATCAAGTCGCTCCTTCCGTCGCTCCTCGTCGACGGACTGTTGTTCGTGTTACCCGGGTGGATGTGGTCGACTGAACTACTCGTCGCAGCACTGGCCACCGCCTCCGTCGGATCGTGGGCGACGGCGGAGCTGTACTGTGCCGGCTACCGGTCCCGGGCACCGTCGGCGACCAACCGGGTCACTCCGACACGGACTGGTATACCCGCTCGTAGGACTGTGCAATCTCATTCCAGGTGAGTTGGCGACGGACGAGACGCCGAGCACGCTCGGCGAGTTCGTCTCGTCGCCGGACGACCGCTTCGAGCGCGCGGCGGTAGTCGTCGGCGTCACCGAACTCGAAGACCGCGCCGACGTCTTCTTCAGCGACGATGTCGGCAACCCCACACGTGTCTGCGGCGACGACTGGGGTCCCGGCCGCCATCGCCTCGACAGCCGTCAGGCCGAACCCCTCGAAGACGGACGGTATCACGAACACACTTGCCTCACTGTACGCGTCCACCAGCGCGTCTGGGGAGAGCGCCCCCTCCCAGCCGTCCGTGAGGTCGGTGACACGCTCCGTGTACGCCCGGTCACCGGACGGTCCAGCGAGCCGAAGCGAGTAGTCGTCAGGGGTGTTCTCGGCCACGAACTGCTGTTGTTTTCGCGGTTCGATTCGACCGACACACAACACCTGTTGCTCGTCGACGCAACGGTCCGGCGTCAGGAAGGCTTCGGAGACACCGACGGGGATCACACCGTCAGTGTCGAAGCCGAACCGTCGTGCGTCCGCCGCGTTTGACGGCGCCGTCGTGATCGTCTGTGACGCCCGCCGCGACGCGAGCCGCTTCGCCAGACGTTCGACGCGTGCCCCCTGGCGGAACCGCCAGGAGAACGTTCCCGGGAGCCTCCCCTCGACTTGTGCCACCATCCCGACGCTGTGAAGACTCAAGACGTCGAGCCCCGGAACGGGTCGCCACGCGTGGACGATATCGTAGTCGTGGGCCGTGAGAACCCGGTGTGTCTGGTACCCGAACTGAGCCAGCCGAGTGACGCCCGGCGGGGCAGTGACTGGGAGTACCGTGGCACTGGTGGCGACTGCCTGTGATGTCCCTTCGTCGGCGAGCACCTCGACGTCGTGTCCACGGACTGCGAGCGCCTCCGCCAGGCCGATAGTGGTTCGCTCGGGACCAGTGTGGATCTCACGGCCGGCGTCCGGCAGTGTCCCGACGAGACACACCCTCATACCTGGACGGAGGTGAGTCAGCGGGCATATGACTGTTGTTCTGGTGCCGCAGCGGGGTCATGCCCCGCCGGGGACACGTCGGAGTGCACGGGCGACGAGCCTCACAGCCACCGGACCGAACTGTCGTGGGTGTCTCCTCGTGAGGTACCACAGCCACTCTGCGTGTTCTGTCGTCGTCATCCCCTCTCCAGTGTCCTCGTCGTAGTGTGGAACGGCATCTCGATCGAGCTGTCGTACCGTCCCGCCGGCCCGTTCGACACGAATTGCGAAGTCCGTGTCTCCCCCGTGGTGACGGTGCTCGTCGAACCCGCCGACCCGCTCCCAGAGAGACCGGTGGAAGATCATGAGCCGTCCGATGATCCATCTGAGCGGCTCGAAGTCCGCCAGCCCAGCCAGCGTCGACCGGTCTCCCTCGTCGACGACACGGCGGACCGTCTCGGTGGGGAACTCGATGTCGTCGTCGGCGATCACGATCCAGTCGCGCTCGGCGGCCGCGACTCCGGCGTTGCGTGCCACGTTGAGGCCGTCGTCGCGCCTGACGAGCAACTCCGCCTCCTCGGGGATTGTGTCGGGAGTAGTCAGCTCCTCCCGAGCCGTCGGGACGACGACGGTCACGTCTTCGAGCGTTCGGTCGGACATCGTGTGTTCAACACTCTGTGGCCAGCGGCGACGGTTCACTCTGTCGTCGCGTCGGTAGCTGGCGCTCGAACGCGGTCAGACGTAGCCGAGACTCTCCAGGCGTTCCTCGGTGTCGGTCGTCGGCTCGGCGATCGACTCCGTCTCCTCCGGATGGTACTCCCCAGTGTCGGTCGCCGAGACCTCGGCCCAGGGCACCTCCCGGAGCGCCGGGACCGGAACGCCACACGGGTGGGCGTACACTCCGTACTCCCCGAACGCCTCACCGTGGTCTGCGGTGAGGACGACTGTCTCTGCGTCCACGTTCGACAGGAGTAGTTCGACATCGTCGAGGACGTACTCTAGGTTCGCCTCGTACGACGCCCACACGCGGTCGAAGTCGAGTTCACCCCGTCGAAGCCCATCCAACGGGGAGTGCCAGGTCTCGTCGAACGCCTGGAGTGAGATTCCCTCACCGACCGGATCGGGTGGAGACGGGAAGTGCGGCTGCATGTAGTGGACGACCAGTCGGTCGGGGTTGTCTCGCCGCATCGTCTCGATAGCCCGGTCGGTCAGCGCCCCGGGCGGAATCGTCCCGGCCCCTTCGTCCCACGCCGTTCGCCACAGCTCGTCGACCCGTCGGAGTCGCGTGTGGTCGAGCCGTCGGTCACTGAACGGGTTCCCGGTGACGTACACCGTCTCACCGACCGCCCGCTCGTGGTCACCGTGGAACGTCGCCGCGAGCCACTCGGGCGAACAGCTCGCCGGCGACCGGTGGACTCCCACTTCGCCGATCCAGTCGTACTTCTCGGCGACCGACCGGAGCACGTCGACCCGACAAGCGTCGAGAACGACCAGCACGTCCCAGTCGCGGTCGTACACCGACGATCCGGCCGGCGTGAGCGGAGCACCCCGCCTGAGTGCCCCCAGGTACAGTTCGTACAGACTCTCGCGTGCCCCGGAGGCGCCGTCGGTCGCAATCCGGTCGACCGTCTCCGCGATCCAGTCTCGCAGGCTCACACCGCCTTCGTGCGCGCGAACGGTGATAACTGACCCGGAACGAGTCGTCTCGCACGACCGCCACGGGCCGCCTGCGACGGGTTCGGCAGCCCTACCTCGCTAGCGTGCGACTCTCGTCTCCGGCCGTTCGTCTCAGGTGACATGTCGCCTGACGCACCGGTCGCATATCACAAAACACTTATAACAGACGTTCGCACAACATCGTACCCCTACCCATGGCAACAGCACTACGTCTGGGTCTCTCGTCGCGGTCGACCGTGACGGGGGAGACGTGTGTTGTCTGCCGCCCAACAACCCAATACGAACTATGACAGGTACACAGAAGAAGATCCGCGCGCTGTTCATGACAGCGCTGATGGTATTCAGCGTCTTCGCTGGTACCGTCGCGTTCTCTGGAGCAGCGGCTGCGGCGGCGAACGCGCCGGTCACCATCGACAAGGTGACACACTATCAAGACGAAACGGGAACCCCACAGCTCGAAGTGGTGGTAAACAACAGTGACGCAACGTTCAACTCCAGTTCGGAGATCGTCGTCGACTTCGACGACGGCAGCAATGTGACCTTCTCCGGCTCGGAGGTGGCGAACTTCTCCAACAGTGACGGTGCGCGGTTCACCGTCACTGACACTAGTCAGACGTACACCAACATCTCCGAGGTGTCGGTGAACAACCTGACGACCGGTGACAGTGTCGCACGCAGCGACACGACGGACTCCATCCAGGTGGCTCCGGTCGGAATCAACGCCAGTGAGGGTGCGGACGACTCTCTCGAAGCGTTCTCCGGGACGAACATCGCCGTCCTCACTAGTTCCGGTCAGACGTTCGACCTCACAGGCCCAGAAACCTCCCGGACGCGTGGTCCGTCCTCGCCTAGCCAGGTCTTCGTGCTCGACACGGACGACCTCTCGTCAGGCGAGTACCAATTCAACGACACCAGCGGCACGGACGACGCTGACGGCGACGCACAACTCCAGCTGAGTGACCTCGGTCTGGAGCTCCAGGACGTAACTTCGACGGACATCTTCCAGGACGAGGATGTCGACATCGAAGTTACGACCGACACCGTCGATCGTCCGCTGACGGTCGAGGTGCTGGACAGCGATGACGACGTCGTCGGAACGTACGGCGCCGCCGCCATCAACAACCAGGGTCTGGCCAACGTGGACAGCGTGTTCGATAAGGCTGGCCTCGCTACGCCGGACACAGGTAACTACACGATCCGCGTGACGGACGTCAACTCTGGCGTGTCCATCGAGACCGATACCGTCGTCGTGTCCCAGCGGCCGGACGCGGACGTCGGCTTCACGCAGAGCGAGTTCAGTGACCAGCGCGGTGACGTGATCGAGTTCACCGTCACGCTCGACCAGACCGACAACGCCGATGTCCAGTTCGGCTCCGACAGTGACGGTTACAACGTCACCTTCGGTGTCGAGGACAACGACGGCGACGGTGAGGTTACGGTCGCGTTCAACACGTACGAGTCTACGACCGGTAACGCTGGTGACGCGTTCAGCATCGTCACGGACGGTGACGACGACGATCCGGACACGTTCACCAGTGGTGAAACGCCGAACGAGACGAACGGCGTCTCGGACATCGTCGCGGCGACCACCTACGACATCCGTGTCGAGTCCGCAGCCGCAGAGGACCCGGCACTGGCAGCAGCAGTCGTCGAGCCGCGGACCCAGGGGACGCTGAACACCTGGATCGCGCCGGCCGGCGGTGCGCCTGCCGACCTCGAGGCTGTGAACGACGCCATCGGCAGTTCGATCACGGAAGACGGCCAGGTCGCGTCGGGTGACCTGATCGTCCTCCAGCTCGCGGACGTCGAGGGCATCGAGGGCCTGCTCGACGCCCAGGCTGAGAGCGGCGACACCTCTGCGTTCACGAACGCGACGAAGGGGACGAGCACGGGGAACATCTCCCTGACCCTGACGGAGCAGGACGTCGATCCGAACGACGTGGCCAGCACGTTCGACATCACGAACAACTCCAACGTGACCGGTGTCGTCTCGGACTCGGCCAACGACACCTACTACGTCGTGCTGGACTCCAGCAAGAGCGAGATCGCGGACGGTGAGTCCGAGGTCGTCTTCGGCATCGAGGCCGAGACCAACCGTGGTCTCGTCGCCGGTGACGAGGACGAGGAGATCAACAACACCGTCGACAAGGTCGACCCGTCGCTGGAGATCACGAAGTCGAACGTGACCGCCAGCGACGAGGCGACGGTCGAAGGTGAGACCAACTTCGCACCGGGCACGGAGTTCCGCGTGCGCCTCCAGACCACCGGGAACCCGAGCGAGCGCTTCATCGAGTCCTCGATCGTGACCGTCCAGCCGGACGGCACGTTCACGGGCACGTACGAGCTCGCCGATGCGGCCCCGGGTGACGAGTACGACATCACCATCGGCAACACGGACGCCAACATCGGCGACCTGCCGGCGACCTCGTTCGACGGCACCGTCGAGGCGGCACAGTCCACGCCGACCGCGACGGCGACGCCGACCATGGGCAACATGACCACGGCGACGCCGACCATGGGCAACATGACCACGGCAACGCCGACGCCGACCGCGACGCCGACGCCGACGCCGACCGCGACGCCGACGCCGACGCCGACCGCGACGCCGACGCCGACGCCGACCGCGACGCCGACGCCGACGGACTCGCCGACGCCGACCGCGACGGCGACGGAAGAGCCGACCGCGACGCCGACTGAGACCAGCGCCAGCACGCCCGGCTTCACGGCCGTGCTCGGTGTTGTCGCTCTGCTCGGTGCCGCACTCGTCGCGCTCCGCCGTCGGAACTGAACTAGCTAACGACGACTGATCGGCGGAACCGATCACGCGATTCGCGGTTCGCGGCTTTCTTTCGACGCCACCCTGTCAGCGGCGGCGCCGTCCAGACGACAAGGGCTTTACTCACAGACGGCCACACGACGAGTATGCCGAGCGCCCTCACCGACCTGTTCGCGTGGGCCGTCGTCGCGTCGTTCGCCGTCGCGGCCGCCGCGGAGTGGCGAGCGAGAGCGACGGGAGGATCGACCCGTCTCGCCAGACTGCTCGGCGCGGGGGCGTTCCTCGCGTTCGGCGGCTTCTGGCTCGTCTTGTTCCCCCACTTCGCGTTCACCCAGAAGAGCTACGTCGAGGGAGTTCTGTCGCTGGCGGCCGTGCCGGCCAGCGTGTACGCGGCCTGGCTGTTGTACGGCGGTCGAGACACGTTGTTCGTTCTCGGGCGGGCGATCGCGGCGATGGGGTTCGTCTACCTCCCGTTCGAGACGATCCCGGCGATTTCGGCGTTCGGGCTGGAGCTGCCGGCGCCGAAGCGGCTCCTGATCGAGACGGTCGCGGCTCAGACCGGGACGGCGATATCGCTGCTGGGGTACACGCCGGAGCTGTTGCGCGGCCCGAACGGCTACTGGAGTACGTACCTGTTCGTGACGCCGACGGGCCACCGACTGACGTTCACTGTCCTCCTGGCGTGTACGGGGCTGGGGAGCATGGCGATCTTCGTCGGGCTGGCGGCGGCGGTGCGGGCGCCGTTGGGTCGGAAGCTGCGTGCCATCGCAGTCGCCGTGCCGATCATCTGGGCGCTCAACATCGTCCGGACGACGTTCATCGGGATCGCGTTCGGCAAGCAGTACCTCCAGGTGTTCCCGGAGGTGGTGTTGACGCTGTTCGGCGCCTCGGACCCGTACAAGGTGAGCTTCTTCCTGTCGGACCGGGTCATCAGCCAGGTGTTGGCGGTGGTGGCGCTGATCGGTGTCACCTACCTCGTGCTCCGGGAGCTGCCGGAGGTGCTGACGGTGATCGAGGACGTGTTGTACATGGTGACCGACGAGGAGTACGACCTCGCCCGGGAACTGGACCTCCCGCGGGAGCCGGCGAGTGGCTCCGAGCGCGGTGCCGACTGACTGTCCCGGCCGTCACCACTACCGTCGGGCGTCGTCGACGACGGCCGCGGGGGCGTCGGCGAACGTCGTGAGCGCGTCGGCTTCGATCTCGTGGAGCTCGCCCGGGACGACGAGCGCGTGCAGCGGCGGACCGAAGTCGTCGTCGGCGAGTTCGGCGAGTCGGTCGGCAGCGAGTGTCGGGTCGGGCCCGCCGGCGCGAGCGACGGCGACGGCGAGCGCGTCGGGACGCCAGTCGTCGGCCAGCAGCTCGGCGGCGTAGTCGGCGGTCATGAACTGGTCACCGTCCGGGCCGACGGGGGAGGAGCCGGCGGCCTTCACGTCGAGGAACACGAGGGTGTGGAGCCCGCGTTCGCGGTTCGCCTCGATCCCCTCGCGGACGCTCTCGGGGACGCCGTCGCCGCCGTGGGCGTACGGGAACGGGAGGGTGACGGCGCGGCCGAAACGGTAGTTCTGGAGCCCGGTGAGCGACGCGACGGCGGACTCGGCGCTGACGCCGTGGTGGACGCGGGTGTCGACACCGCGGTCGGCAGCCCGGAGCCGGAGATCAGTGTGCGTGGTAGCGATCAGCGGGTCCCCCGGCGTGCAGAACACGACGTCGCCGTCGGCGGCGGCGTCGAGGATGGGTTCCGGGTCGCGTTCGACGCCGGCGCGGTCGCGGAGCTCGATCTCGACGCCGAGCGCGTCGGCGACGTCGTCGAGTTCGGCACCGACGAGGCGGCTCGTGTACGTCTCGGCGAACACCCGGTCGGCGGCCTGGAGCGCGTCGCGGCCGGCGACGGTGACGGATCGGTCGTCGTACAGTCCGAGTCCGACGAAAGTGAGCACACCGAGCGTGGGCCGAGCGGAGAGTTAGCGGTGTCGGTGTGGGACGGTGTGGAGGCGGGCGGACACGGCGCTCGGCCGAGAGTAGTCGGAGGCGGCGCGGAGTCGGAGGGACGACCCAAGATTGAAACTAGTCGGAGGCGGGGCGGAGCAGTGCGGTCGCGGAGCGGAGGTGGAGCGGCGCGGAGGCGGAGGGACGCGACCTCCGATTAAACTAGTCGGAGGCGGGGTGGAGCAGTGCGGTCGCGGAGCGGAGGTGGAGCGGCGCGGCCGCGGAGGGACGCGACCTCCGATTAAACTAGTCGGAGGCGGGGCGGAGCAGTGCGGTCGCAGAGCGGAGGTGGAGCGGCGCGGCCGCGGAGGGGCACTAGAATCGGGACGCGAGCGAGGGAGCGAAGCGACCGAGCGAGCGCCTTTTTGATCGAGCTTTTTTCCTCGGGTGGGCGCCGCAGGCGCCCACCCCGAGGAGTGAAAAAGGTCGGTTTACATCCCCATGTCTTCTGCTGCTTCGGGAACGGGCAGCTGTTTGGGCGAGACGGCAAGCAGTTCGGCGGCGTGGTCTAACGCCATGTCGAAGCCGTAGTAGCGTTCGAGTTCGTCGCCGTTGGCGGCCGGGCGGACTTTGAGCATGGCGTACCCTTCGCGGTTCTGGGCGACGGCGGCGGTGCGGCCGTCGCGCTCGAAGGTGAGCAGTCGCTCGGCGTCGGTCTCCTCGTAGTGGGCGGTGATGCCGTCGGACTCGGCGGTGACGGGTTCGTCTGTCACGAGAACGTCTACGGCGGCGACACAGTCGAAGCTTCCGCTCCGGAGTGAACGTCGATGAGTGTGGACGACCGGCGTTGCCCGGGAGTTCCCCCGGGGGGAGTCCCGGTTGCCTCCTCCGCCCCGCGACCCAACGAGCGACCGGCGTCCGGAGGTGGGCTGCTCGCTTCCGCGCCTGACCCGGTGGCTCCGACGAACCACGGGCACACACCCCTGCGGGTGTGCCACCGCGGTCCGCTGTCCCCGTCGGACGAGGTTTCCACGTCGGCTCCCGGGGCCCACGAGAGGCGTCCCGCACGCCGCCGGTGTTCGGTCCCCGCTGAAGACTACCTCGCGGGTAGTGGGCAGGGCCTAACTGCCCGACCTAGTCCGTGCCCAACTACTCCGGAGCCGCGTAAGTGCCTTTCGGACGAGTCGCGTCCCGACCGCGGTCCCGTCTGTGGGTTTCGACTGGCTACAACACGGCTCGGGCGTAGACGGCGCCCGCCGTGGGGACGAGCGCACTGGCGACGACGACGAGCCAGCGGTGGTACTCCATCCACTGGGCGGTGAACGAGTAGACGTTGTCGGCGTCGACGGAGACGGCCCACAGCACGGCGAACAGGAGGGCGGCGACGCCGCCGACGAGCGCGATCCCGGCGACCGTGTCCGGCGGCGTGCGGCGCTGACGCCCCGACAAGAAGACGACGACGAGCAACACGGCGAGGAAGGCGACGGCGCCGGCGCCCAGCGGCCCGCCGCTGTAGTACACTCCGAGCCCGGTGCCGGGCTCCGACAACAGGAGGTACGGCGCGGCCAGCAGTCCGAGGACGAGCAGGCAGACGGCGATCCCGGCCGTCGGGGCGGCGTCGGTCGTGTCCATACGCGGTCGGTGGCCCGCCCGACACTTCAAGCGTTTCAGTTCGACCGGCAGCCACCCACGGAGTTATCAGAGGGCCGTTCCAGACACACACGATGGCAGACGGCACGCCGGCGGAGTCGGAGCCGTTGGACCCGCTGGCCCCGTTCAGACAGGTGTTCGCGCTGCCGACGGACCTGTTCGTCCTCTCGGCGGCGATGTTCGCGTTCAGCCTGGGGTTCCAGATGACGGGACGGTACGTTCCACAGTATCTCGCGGTGTTGGGGGCCGGCAGCGTCACCATCGGGCTGTTCGGCAGCCTGGGGAACCTGATCTCGGCGGTGTTCCCGTACCCAGGCGGCGCACTCTCCGACCGGATCGGCTCGCGGCTGGCGCTGACGCTGTTCGGGGTGGCGTCCACGGCGGGGTTCCTGGTGTGGTGGGCGGCCGGGGCGTTCGCGGACGTGTCGGTCGTTGCGGAGGTCGCGGGCGTGACACTGTCGACGAACGCCGCGATCGTGTCGTTGTTCCTCGGGCTGTTGCTCTCACAGGGGTGGAAGTCGTTCGGGCTGGGGGCGACGTTCGCGGTCGTGAAACAGTCCGTGGAGCCGGACCGGCTGGCAGCGGGGTTCGCGGCCACGGAGACGTTCCGCCGGACGGCGTTCCTACTGGGGCCGTTGCTGGCGGCCGCGATTCTCACCGTGTTCGCCTTCCGCGAGGGGTTCCGGGTGATCCTGTTGGTCGCCGCCGGCGTGGGGCTGCTCGCCACGGTCGCGCAACACCTGCTGTACGACGCCAGCAACGACTCGCTGGGGGACACGTTCGACGGACTGGCGACGATCCGAGCGGATCTCGCGTCGCTGCCGGCGCCGCTGCGGCCGTTGCTCGTCGGTGACACGCTCGTCCGGTTCGCAAACGGGATGGTGTACGTGTTCTTCGTCCGCGTGGTGGTGGATCTCCGGGCGGTCGGGGCGACGCTGCCCGTGGTCGGCCGACTGTCGCCGGAGGCGTTCTTCGGCGTGTTGCTGGCGATCGAGATGGCGGTGGCGCTCGTGACGATGGCGCCGGTGGCGCGGCTGGCGGAGTCGGTCGGACTCGTCCCGGTGGTCGCGGGCGGCTTCGCCGTCTACGCCGTGTTCCCGGCGCTGATCGTCGCGGCGCCGGCGACCCCGCTCGTGTACGCCGTCCTGTTCGCCGTCTCCGGGCTCCGGTTCGCCGGGCTGCCGGCACACAAGGCGTTGATCGTCGGCCCGGCAGAACGGGAGGCCGGCGGCCGGGTGACGGGGTCGTACTACCTCGTCCGGAACGCGGTGACGATCCCGAGCGCGGTCGTCGGCGGCTGGCTGTACGGCGCGGACCCGCGGGCCGCGTTCGGGCTGGCGACGGTCGTCGGGCTCGTCGGGACGGGTTACTTCCTCGTGCGCGGCGAGGAGTTCGCCGCGTACGCCTGAGACGGGTCGCGGCCACGCCGGCGACGCGGCCGACCGCCGCCGTCGGCGCCACCGGACTCCCTCGGCCCCCCGTAGCCCGCCGGCAGCCTGCCTCACTACGACGACCGTAGTTTCGAGTTTTCCCTATCTCGAATACTTGATGCCGGAAAACACCCGTCTGAACCCGTCAGCGTCGCTCCTAGTAGACGTATCTGCATAACTTACGAAGAACCACTGCGTCGCCCCGCCCGTGGCAACTCGCAGACTATGGGGAAGTATTATATGCCCCCGACGCATACCGTAGTACGTACTATGACCGGTTACCACGACTACGTACTCGGCCTCATTCCCACCTTCGTCCTCGGACCGATCGCCGCCGCCTCGCTCGTGGGGCTGTCCGTGCGCATCGCCGTGGCGGTCGGTGGGGCTGCCGCCGCGTTGGTCGTGGCTCACGCGATGTTCGTCCGCGGCCCGGTGCCGTCCCAGACGACGACCGTCACCGCCGCAGACGGCGTCACCGCCGACACGACCGACCAGCCGGCGCAGACGACCGCGCAGAACAACAGTGCCGTCGCGCCGGGCGGCGACTGACCGCGCAGAACTACGTCTTCTCCAGCCGCGTCACGTCTCCGAGCGTCTCCGCCTCTCGAGTGACGCGGGTGTCACCGTCTTCGACCGCCACCTCACCCGGCAACGGCTGTGAGTGGAATCGGCTCGCCAGCTCGTAGCCGTACGCGCCGGCGTTGCCGACCGCCAACAGGTCCCCCCGCTCCGGCTGTGCGAGCGGACGGTCGGTACAGAACACGTCCGCGGAGGTACAGCAGGGGCCACCGACGGACACCGGCTCCGCTTCGCGGTCGGACCCCGAGAGGTTCCGGATCGCGTGGTAGGCGTCGAACATCGCCGGCCGGACGAGCGTCGCCAGCGAGGCGTCCACGCCGACGACGGTCGCCTCTGGGGTCCGCTTGACCGTGTTCACCCGGGTGAGGATGGTCGCGGCGTCGGCGGCGACGTACCGCCCGGGCTCCAACTCCACCCGAGCGTCCAGCTCGCCGACGGCCGCCCGCACGCGGTCGGCGACGACGGACAGGTCCAACGGCTCCGTCTCCGGGCGGTAGGGGACGCCGAAGCCGCCGCCGAAGTCGACGAACTCCAGCCCGCCCACCGCGTCGCCGACCTCGCGGGCGACGTCCGCCACCGTCGACAGCGCCCGGCAGTGGTCGTCTAAGTCGTCCCGGAGGACCCCGCTGCCGACGTGGGCGTGGAGTCCGACGAGGTCGAACTCCGCGGCCACCTCGCGGGCGACCGCCGGCACCTCCGCCGCGGGCACACCGAACTTGGCGTCCTTCCCGGTGGCGACCTTCTCGTGGTGGCCGGTGCCGATCCCGGGGTTGACACGGATCGACACCCGGCCGTCGAACCCGAGCTCGGCCAACCGGTCGAACGTGTCGCGCGCGCCGGCGGTGACGGTGAGCCCGGGGTGTTCGGCCGCCAGCCCGGCCGCGTACTCCAGGTCGACCGCCGGAGGGTTGACCGCGGTGTACCGCAGGCTGTTCGGGTCGGCGCCGGCGTCGATCGCGCGTTGGAGCTCCCCTCGAGCGGCACACTCGATCTCGGCGCCGGCGTCCATCACGGCCGAGAGCACCGCCCGGCCGGTGTTGGCCTTGGCGGCGTACATCACTCGCGCCTCCGGGAACGCGTCGTCGAACCGGCGGTAGTTCTCCCGAACTCGGTCCAAGTCCACGACGTACAACGGCGTCCCGTGTTCCTCGGCGGTTCGTTCCAACAGCTCCTCGTCCCAGTCGGACAGTCGGCGGACCAACGGGCCGTGGATCCGGCCGTAGTCGTCGTCGGCGCTCACTCTCGTAGCACCTCCTCCCGTTGGGTGGCGTCCAGCGTCTCACGCTCCAAGTCCGTGGCGACGACGGCCGGCTTGAACGCGCCGGCGTCGCCGAACAGGTCGTGTTCGCCCAACGACGACGGGACGTAGCGGGCGAACGCCCGGCGCTCGGCCGGGAGGTGGCCGTAGTACACCTCCTCGTCGACCAGGTCGTAGACGGGCACGTTCGGCGTGAGCAGCGTGTTCTCGCCGACGACACAGTTCTCGCCCACCCGGAACCCGGAGGTGACCCGACAGCCGGCGCCCAGCGCGACGCCGTCCTCGATCACGACCGGCGCCTCCTCTACCGGCTCCAACACGCCGCCGATCAGCGTGTTCGCGCCCAGCTTCACGTCCGCGCCGATCTGGGCACAGGAGCCGACCGTGTCACAGGAGTCGACGAGCGTACCGTCGTCGACGTACGCCCCGACGTTGACGAACGACGGCGACATGGCGATACAGTCTGCCCCCAGGTACGCCCCACGACGGATCACGGTGCCGTCCGGTGTGTTCCGGGTGCCCCGTTCGCCGAGGTCCTCCGTCTCCCGCAGCGGCAACACGTCGTAGTACCCCACGCCGCCGTGTTCTCGTCGCCGGGTCTCGTTGAGGCCGAACGCCAACAGGACCCCGCGCTTGACCCACTCGTTGGCCGTCCAGGTCGTCACGTCCGCGCCGGTCTTCTCGGCGGCCCGTACCTCGCCGGCCTCCAGCGCGTCGAGGAACGTCTCGACGGTCGCCACGTCCTCCGCGGTCGCGTCGCCCGCGTCTAACCCCGCCTGGTAGCGGTCCCACAGCGCCCCGATCTCTGACTCTAAGCTCACTGTGTGTCACTCACGGGGTCGGAGGTAGTTGCCTCTGCCGACTCCGTTCGGTCGTCCAACACGTCGTCGAACGCGTACACCCCTGGGTCGCGGTCGGCCAGCCAGACGGCAGCGTCGACGGCGCCGGCGGCGAACACACGCCGACTCCCGGCGCGGTGTGTCAGCTCCAAGACGTTGTCGTCGCCGGCCAACAACACCTCGTGTTCGCCGCTCACGTCGCCGGCCCGACGGGCGTGGACGCCGACCTCCGTCGGTGACCGCGGAGCGACCCCCTCGCGGCCGTGGGTTCGTTCCTCCAGGCCGGGGCGGGCGGCCTCCACCTCCGACACCAGCGTCTCGGCGGTCCCGCTGGGGGCGTCGCGCTTGCCGTTGTGGTGGGTCTCCGTCACCTCCACGTCGTAGCCCGGGACCGCCCGGACGGCGGCCGCGACCGCCCGGCGCAGCGCCGCGACGCCGCGCGAGAAGTTGCTGGCCCACAACACCGGCACCCGGTCGCCCGCCCGCGTCAGCGTCTCGCGGTCCGTCTCCGACAGTCCGGTGGTCCCGGTGAGGAAGGCGGCGTCGTGGTCGGCGGCGGTCTCCGCGTACGTCGTCGTCGCCGCGGGCGCGGTGAAGTCCACGACCACGGGGCGACCGTCGACGTCCGCGAGCAACTCCGGGAGCGTCTCCGGCTCCGAGACGGCGACGCCGGCGACGGGGTCGTCGACGGCCGAGCGGTTGACGGCGCCCGCGACGGCCAGCCCGCGGTCGGCCGCGACCGACAGCACCTCGCGGCCCATCCGGCCGCCGGCGCCGGTGACGACGAGCGTCGTCACGCCTCGGTCACCCCCCCGAGCGGTCCGGTCGCGTCCAGGTCGGCGAGCAGTTCCGTCAGCCGGTCGCGGGTCTGCTCGGTCGCCCGGGTGAGCGGGTCGCGCAGCCGCGGCTCGCGGTTCTCGCGGATCGACAGCGCCTCCTTCACCGGGATGGGGTTGGTCTCGCGGAACAACGCCCGTGCGGTCGGCCCGAGCTCGTGGTGGGTCGCTCGGGCGGCCGCGAGGTCGCCCGCCAGCCCGCGCTCCACGACTCTGCGGGTGCGCTCCGGGAGGACGTTGCCGATCACGCTGATCGTCCCGGTGCCCCCGAGTGAGACGACGGGGTGTGTCATCGCGTCGTCGCCGGACAACACGTCGAACGCCGCCTCGCGGGTGCGCTCTACCACCTCGGAGATCTGGTTGGCGTCGCCGGAGGCGGCCTTGTAGCCGGCGATCCCGGGGTGGTCAGCGAGTTCGGCGACCGTCTCCGGTTCGAGGTTCGACCCCGTTCGGGAGGGGACGTTGTAGACGACGCAGGGCACGTCGACGGCGTCGGCGACCCGGGTGTAGTGGCGACGGACGCCGCGCATCTCCGGGCGGTTGTAGTACGGCGAGATGAGGAGGAGAGCGTCGGCGCCGGCCGCGACAGAACGCTCCGACAGCGAGATCGCCTCGTGGGTGGCGTTCGAGCCGCTGCCGGCGATCACCGGGCAGTCGACGGCTTCGACCACCGTCTCCACGACGGCGACGTGTTCGTCGTGAGTGAGCGTCGCCGACTCCCCGGTGGAGCCGACCGGGACGATGCCGTCGACGCCTGCAGCCGCCAACTGCTGGGCGCGAGCGGCGAGGTGGTCGTGGTCCACCTCGCCGTCGTCGTCGAACGGCGTCGGCATCGCCGGGTAGACGCCGGCGAAGGTGTCGTAGTCTGTGTACTGGTCGTCCCGTGGAATCGAGCTGAGTGTGGGTGTCGTCATCTGTGTCCGGTCGTGTGTCGGTCTGGTCTGTCGCGTCGTCACTGCGCGTCGTCGACCCTCGCCCGGGACGGGGTCGCCACCCCCGCCACGAGCGACACCGCTACCGACGTTTCAGAACGGAGAGCGACGGCACCGTGGCGGCCGTGGTGGTCCCGTCGTGTGTCACGTCTGCAGGGTGACCGTGTGGGTTGATGAACGTTCCGCCGACGGCAACGGGCGGGGCGAGGGAGTCGTCCGCGACGGCGTCCGTGTCCGTCGTGACAACGGACGCCGCAACGGTCCTGCTGTCCGTTGCGGCAACGAGCGTCGTAACGGTCTTAATATCCGTTGCGGCAACGGACGCCGCAACGGTCTGGCGCAGTGTGCGACAAGCTGCCGAACGGTTAACGGGTCGGGCTGGTGTGTTCGTTCCATGCCGTTCCGCCAGTCGATCCCGTTCACACGGACGGACATCGCCCTCGCGTCGTCTGCCGGTGTCGCCGGTCTCCTCGCCTCCTACGCCGTCGCCGGCGTCACGCCGTCGTTCGTCGCCGCGCCGGTGTCGGCGTTCGCCGCGAAGACGCTGCCCGGTGCGTTCATCACGTTCGCCATCCTCGTGCTCGGTGACCTGGGACAGAAGCTCAACCTCCTGACGGCCATCGTCGCCGCGACCGTCGGGCTGGCCGGCCTCGCTGCGGTCGGTCTGGTCGTCGCCCGTCGAGTCGAGACACCGGGCGTCGAACTGCTGGCCGCGCCGGCGGCGGCGGCCGTCGCGCTGCTGGCCACCGGTGCGCCGACGAGCAGCCTCGCCACGGGCGCGGGCGTCGCAGTCGTCCTCGGCGGCGGGCTGGCGGCCGACCGGTTCGACGGCGGCGCGCCCGCGGTCAGCGGCGACCGACGCCGGGTGTTGGGCGGGCTCCCGGGGCTCGTCGCCGTCGGTGCCGCGGCGGCGGCGCTCCGGAGCCGGGCGGGCGGCGAGCGCAGCGAGCCCGCGACCCCGGACGCCCTCGGCGGCGGTGAGGAAGACACGACGGCCACTGCGACCCACACGCCGACGCCGACACCGCGGCCGGAGGCCCCGGGGACAGCCACGGCCAGCACGGAGGCGGCCGCAGGCGGTTCCGGAGGCGACGGCGGCGCGGGTGGCGACGCGGACGCGACTCGGACCCCCGTCGCCACCGCGACACCGACGCCGGCGCCACAGTCGGAGATCGACCGACTCCTGGCGGAGGCCGACCGGAAGTCGCTGGGCGTCGACGGGATCCAGCCGCTCGTGTCGAAGAAACACTACGAGGTGGACATCAACGCGGTCAACCCGGACGTGGCGGCCGGCGACTGGTCGCTGTCGCTCACCGGCCGGGTGGACGAGGAGCTGACGCTGTCGTACGACGAACTCACGTCGATGCCGGCGGACAACCGGTTCGTCACGCTGCGGTGTGTCGGCGAGGCGCGCAACGGCCGGAAGATGGACACGGCGCTGTGGACGGGGGTGCCGATCGACCCCTTGTTGGAGCGCGCCTCGCCGGACGGCGCGTGTGACTGTGTGATGCTCCGTGCGACGGACGGCTTCTTCGAGGAGCTCGGGATCGAGGAGCTCCGAGGGGGTCTGCTCGCCTTCGGCATGAACGGCGAGGTGTTGCCGCGGCGCCACGGCTACCCCGTCCGACTGCTCGTCCCCGGCCACTGGGGGGAGGTGAACGTGAAGTGGATCGACGAGATCCAGTTCCTGGAGTCGTCGAAGCCGGGCTACTGGGAGAAACGCAACTGGCAGGGCACCGGTGAGGTGAACACGGTCGCCAAGCTGAAGACGGTGAACCGCGGCGACGGCCGGATCGAGGTGGCGGGCCACGCCTACGCCGGCGTCAGGGGCGTCAGTGGGGTCGAGGTGTCGACGGACGGCGGCGAGACGTGGACGGCGGCCCGGGTGAGCGACCCGTTACCCGGCGACGACGTGTGGCGCCAGTGGGTCTACGAGTACGACGCGCCGGGCGAGGAACACGAGGTGGTCGTGCGGGCGATCGAGTCCGACGGGACGACCCAGTCGGAAGAACGGACTGGCCCGTTCCCCAGCGGCGCCAGCGGCTGGGTGTCGAGGACGATCAGCCCCTGACCGGCTCGGCGGCCGTCAGCGGAACTGGCCCAGCGTGTCCGGCGGCGGCGTCGTGTCGCGCAGCCGACGACGACGCTTGTCGTAGGCGCCGTCTAACGCCAGCGCCTGCCGTCGTCGAGAGACGAGGTAGCCGTCAACCTCGCTCCGGTCTGCCGGGTGAGCCGCACGGATCCACACCGGGCGGCTCCCCTCCGAGAGCCCGTCGGCCCACGCCTCCGCGGCCCGACGGTCCGGGAACGTCCGCCGGGAGCCCTCGCGGTTGACGAGTCGCCCGACCGCGCCGTTGGCCTTCCGAGCGGACTGTTTCACCTCGACGACGTAGCTCACGGGTGTTCTCGGGCGCCCTCGCACAAAAGGCTGAACTGTCGCGTCGTCGGCCGCCGGGCACTGTGGAGCGTTGCCCGCCTCGCGCCGCGGGTCGTCGTCAGCGCTTTGTCCGCCGGGCGTCACGCTCGGACGTGACTCTCCAGCGACTCACGGAGCAGCTCGTCGGGGTGGCGAGCCACGAGGACGAGACGGCCGCGGGCGAGACGGTGGCGACGTGGTTCGACGGGCGGGCGCAGACCCGACGCGACGAGCACGGTAACGTGTTCGCGCGCCGCAACCCGGAGGGCGACCGGTCTCTGGCGTTCGTCGGCCACCACGACGTGGTGCCGCCGGCGCCGAGCCAGACGACCGGCGAGGGGACGAACGGCGACTACGTCGTCGAGACGCGCGACGGCCGGGTGTACGGCCGCGGCACCGCCGACATGAAGGGGTCGGTGGCGGCAGCGATGCTGGCCGTCGCAGAGGCGGACGCCGACGCGCTCGCCGCGGCGGATCTGGAGCTCCTGTTCGTCTCCTTCGCCGGCGAGGAACGGGGCGGCGTCGGCTGCCGCGCCGCCCTCGCGGACGGCTTCGCCCCCGACTACGCCGTCGTCGGCGAGGGGTCGACGGGGTACTCCGCGCCGGGGGTGACGGACGTGGCGATCGCCCACCGCGGGCGCCGCGCCAGCACGCTGACCGTCGCGGGAGAGGCCGCCCACGCCAGCGAGCCCGAGGCCGGGGTCAACGCCGTCTACCGCGCCGCCGACGCCGTCTCTGCCGTGCGCGACCTGACGCCCCCGACGACGACCGTCCAGGGCGAGCGCGTCGCCGGGACCGTCTCCGTCACGGAGGTCGACGGCGGCAGCGCCTGGAACGTCGTCCCGGAGTCGTGTTCGATCACCGTCGACGAGCGCACCGTCCCCGGCGCCCGGGCGGATCTGGCCGGCGTGAGCGACCTCCCCGGCGTCTCTTGGTCGGTGGAGCAGGACCTCCCGCCGATGGCGTGTGACGACCCGGCGTTCGCCGGCGCCGTCCTGTCGGCCGCCCGTGAGGCTCAGGCGGACGAGGAGAGTGTCGCCGGCGTGGACGACTACGAGACCGGTGCCCGTCCCCAGCACGTCGTCAAGCCCCACGCGACCGACGCGGGCTGGCTCGCCGACGCCGGGACGACCTGTGTGGTCTGTGGCGCCTCCGAGCCGGGCGAGGCCCACACCGACACCGAGAGCGTGTCGTTGGGAGTGTTGCGTCGTCTCCGTCGGATCTACGATCGGACGATCGACGAGATGACTGCTGTCTGAGCTCTCGCCCGTCTCCGATCCCGCGTGTGGACTCTACTCCTCCGTGGGGTGTCCGAACGGGTTGGAAGCCCGGCGAGCCTCGTCTCGGTGCCGACGGGAGACGTTCTCGCTCGCTTGCCCTGCTCACGGGCTGTGATCCCGATACCACGCCCTCTGGCGCTCGCGTAGTGGGCGCTCGTGCTCCTCGGTCGGTCGCTCACTGCTCGCGGCTCGCTCCGCTCGCCGGTTCGCGGTGACACCGCGAACACAGCGAGACCCGGTCGGAGCTCGCTCCGACGTACGACGAGCGAGCGGAGCGAACGAGAGTTCGTCGGGACTCGCTCCGAGGCGAGACGGGCAGCACAGCCGAGCGGAGCGAGGCGAGCAGCGCAGTCGGTCGTGGAGGGCTGCGGCGCGGGGGTTTCGGCCCGTCCGTGGTGCCGCGACAGACAGGTTGGGCAGCGAGCGAGCACGACAGCCGTGCTCTCGGACCGTTCGCAGTCTCACGCTCGTCGAGTCGGCCCCCGACCGTCGGCGACCACCCACCGAAGACAGTCCAAACTCAGACGACCCGAGCGACCCAGGCGCTCGGGTCGTCCAACTCCGTCTCGGACGGCAGATTGTCGGCGTCCTCCCAGACGAGCGAGGCGGTCGCCACGTCCGTCTCGTCGGCCACGGCAGAGAAGAACTCGGCGCCGCGTTCGTACTGTTGGCGCTTGGCACCGAGGCCGAGCAGACGCTCGAACAGCTGGGAGACGGGGCTCCCGCCGCCGCGGCGGTCGTCGAGCTTCTGCCGGAGGTCGGCGTACTCGTCGTCGAACGCACGGTCCATCAGCAGCTCGGCGTACCCCTCGACGGCGGTCATGGCGGTGTTGAGCTCCGACAGCTGCGAGCGGTCGAAGCGGCCGTCGGCCAGCGACTCGACGACGGTGTCCATCCGGGCCTCGAGGTAGTCGGAGAGCCACGGCGCGGAGCCGAACTCGGCGGCGTGGGCGACCTCGTGGAAGGCGATCCACCGGCGGAAGCGGGGGTACGCCACGTCGAGTTCCTCGGCGACCCGGCGGACGTTGGGCCGGACGAAGTACAGTCCGTGGTCGGGGTCGTCGGACTCGGCCATCAGGAGGGGGTCGTACTGCCCGAGGACGTTGCGGGCGAGGAACGCGAGCGTGACGGCCATCGTCCCGGTGTTGACCGACCGTGCGACGCCGGGGAACAGGCCGGTGCCGGCGTTCTCCAGCGGCCCCATCAGCCGGGCGAAGGTGTCGACGTTGGCGTCGATCCAGTGGTGGCGGTTCTGTACCTCGATACGGTCCGGCAGCGGGAAGGAGACGCCGCTGGTCGAACGCAGACCCTCGCGGGCCGCACGCACGTCGTCGGCGAAGCCGGCCCGTTCCTCGGACGACAACGCGAGGTCACCGGGGTCGGTGGCCCCTTTCGCGGCCTCTCGGACGCCGTCCCAGTCGACGACGCCGGTTCCGTCGGCAGCGTCCGCGACCGCGCGAACGCTCCGGGTGAAGTCCGTGCTCATAGCCGAACTGGGTGGCGCAGCGACATACGTCTTGTGCGGGCCACCGACCGTCGGCGAGAACGGCTCCCCCCGTCGAGAGCGACCACTCGGTGGCGGTTCGGGACGTTTAATACTGACACGAGTTGGCAGTGTAGTATGCAACGAGTGGACGTGGCGGTCGTCGGCGGCGGCCCCGCGGGGGCGTCGGCCGCCCACGCAGCCGCGAGCCGCGGCGCAGACACACTCGTCCTGGAGAAGGGAGTCCCGCGCGCGGATCGTGAAGGGTTAGGCCCCGACTCCACCGACGCCGCCGGGATCCTCGACTACTGGGTGGACGTCATGGGGATTCACCCGGACGAGTTCCCCGAGGGCGTCGTCGAGACGACGCTGGACCGCGCGGAGTTCGTCGGCCCGACGGAGTCGGTGACGATGCACACCACCGGGATCGAGTCGTCGTACGACCAGTTCGGGTTCACGATGCACCGGGCCCGCTTCGACGACTTCCTGCGCGAGCGGGCGGAGTCCGCCGGCGCAGCCTACCGGACCGGGACGGCAGTGAAGTCGGTCGACACACACCAGTCGCGCCGGGACCGTCCGCGACACGTCCTCCACGTCGCGGACGGAGAACAGGTCGGAACCGACCACCTGATCCTGGCAGACGGACCACAACGGACCGTCACCAACGGGGTGTTAGACGAGTTCCTCCCCGAGGAACGGGCGGCCAGCCAACGGCTCGCGGCGCCGGAGGTGAACCACATCGCCTACCAGGAGTACCGCCGATTCCCGGAGGCGGCCTACGAGGACGTTGCTGGCGCGATCCGGTTCTGGTGGGGGCTGATGCCGGGCCACACCGCCTACCCCTGGGTGTTCCCGAACAGCGACCAGGTGTGTCGCGTCGGGCTGACGATGCCGATCGACCTCGACTTAGACGAGGTGCCGAACCGTGATCGGTACGCGTTGTTGGAGCCGGACGACGAACGGGTGCCGACCGGACGAGAGTACGTCCGGCGGCTCTTGGAGCGAGAGTACGGCGACGAGTACGACGTGGAGACGGACTTCCCGGTCGTGGAGGAGGCCGGCAAGTCCACCGGAACGGAGACGTACCCGATCTCGTCGACCCGACCGATCGAGTCGCCCGTGCAGGCGGACGTCGCCGTCGCCGGCGGGGCGATGGGTGCCACCTCGGCGTTCCACGAGGGCGGCGACCACACCGCGGTCCGGACGGGCGCCATCGCGGGCAGACTCGCGGCAGAGGGTGACCTGACGGAGTACAACCGGAAGTGGCGGACGGCCATCGGCGACGAGGTGACCCGCAGCGTGACGATGGCGGAGATGGTTCGCGACTACGACCCGGACGACTGGGACGCGGACTTCCGGACCGCCCGCAAGATGCTGTCGGACGGCGACTCCGGCGCCTACGAGCTGTTCGAACGGAAGCTGACGGGCGGGCTGGACGCCGCTCGGCTGTACCTGGGGTACAAGCTCCGGAAGTGGCGACTCGGCGACGGGGACTACCTCCAGTTGACCGCCGACGAGTACGTGTACTGAACCCCCGACCTGACAGGTAACTTTCGCGTCTGTCGAAAGATTCTCACCGGATTTATGATCGGGGCTCTCGTCCCGGTGGTATGGACCGACACCGTGCGGAACCGCAGGTGACGGAGATGCCCGGTGAGCGAGCCCGCGAGTGGGCGTCGTACCACCGCGAGCAGGCGGCGACGAGCACCTACGTCTACGACTTCGTCTGGGACATCACCGACGAGGCAGAGGGCCCGTTCGTCACCGACGTGGACGGCAACGTTCTCTTGGACTTCACTTCCCACGTCGCGGCGGCGCCGTTGGGTTACAACAACCCGAAGCTGACGGAGCCGATGAGCGAGTTCGACCTCCCGGATCCGTCGAAAATCGCCGGCCAGGACTTCTACCTCTCGGACGGGTCGACGCCGGGCGACTCGAACCTCCCCGGCCCGACGGAGCTGATGGACGAGCTGACGGACACGACCGAACAGTACGGGCTCGACACGGTGTTCCTGTCGAACTCCGGTGCGGAAGCGGTGGAGAACGCGATCAAGATCTGTTACGACGACACGAACGGCGGTCGCTACGGGGTCACCTTCCACGGGGCGTTCCACGGCCGGACGCTGGGTGCGCTGTCGCTCAACCGCTCGAAGTCCGTCTACCGCCGGGAGTTCCCGGAGATCTCCGGCGTCCACGACGCGCCGTACTGTGACGACCGGACGTGTACGCCGGAGACGTGTTCCTGTGGCTTCTTCACCAACGGCGGCGACACGAGTGTGCTCCGAGAGGCGTTGGACCCGAAGACGGGGTGGGTCGACCCCGACGAGGTGTCGTACGTCGTCGTCGAGCCGATCCAAGGCGAGGGTGGCTACCGGTTCCCGTCGGACGCCTTCGTGGACGAACTCGCCTTCCTGACGGAGGAACACGACATCAACCTCGTCGCCGACGAGATCCAGTCGGGCGTCGGCCGCACCGGCGAGATGTGGGCGTCGAACCACTACCCGTACGAGCCGGACGTGATCACGTCGGCGAAGGCGCTCCGGGTGGGCGCCACGATCGGGAGCGAGGAGACGTTCCCGGACGAACGGCTCCGGCTCTCCTCGACGTGGGGTGCCGGCGACATCGTCTCGGCGATGCAGGGCGTGTTCACGCTCCGGGCGATCCGGGACTACGACCTGTTGTCGAACGCGGTCGAACGGGGCCGACAGTTCCAAGAGCTCCTCCACGACGCCGACTTAGAGGGTGTCACGGACGTACGTGGCAAGGGGCTGATGCTGGCCGTCGAGTTCGCGTCGAGCGACCTACGAAACGAGGTGAACGAGGCGGCGATGCGACGGGGACTGCTCACCCTCTCGTGTGGAGACGACGTGATCCGGGTGTTGCCGCCCCTTGACGTGACGGAACGAGAGATCGAGATGGGTGCGAGTATGTTCGTCGACACCGTCCGGGCCGTCGCCGGTCGCTGACTCGAACTCGGTCAGATCCGGTTCTCTCGGCCGGGGTCGACGTCGACGGCGTCGACCGGACAGACGTCGACACACAGCATACAGTCGATACACTGCCCTTCGCGCACGGGGTCGGCCTTCTTCTCGCTCTCGGGGTGGTCGGGCGTGTCGACCCAGTCGAACACGTCGACGGGACAGTCTTCCAGACACGCTCCGTCGCCGATACAGATGTCGAAGTCGACGGCGACGTGGGCGCCGTGAATGCCGAGCTGCTCCGGTTCGTCGACCGGGCCCCACACCGCGTGGCCGTCGTGGTCGTCCGCCCGTTCGCGCGTCCGTTCGAACTCCGGGTCGATTGCCATTCGTGAGATATCTCGGGGCGCGGCGGGTGTCAAAGCTTCGACGGCGAACGGCACGGCCTTGACCGTGGGGTACCTCTGTCCGGGCATGGACGTCGCCGCCGCCACCGTGATCGACGCCCCCCGAGAGACGGTCGTCGCGTTCGTCGACGACCCGAACGCCCAGGCCCGCGTGACGCCCGCGATCACCGGAATCGCGGACGTACAGCAGCAGCCCGACGGTGGGCGCCGGATGCTGTACGGCTACCGCGTGTTCGGGCTCGTGTTCACGGGTGCCCTGGAGACGACCACGTACGACCCGCCCGACCGGGTCGTCTTCGAGATGACCGGCGACCTGGACGGGGAGATCCGGTGGACGTTCGAGGCGGTGGACGGCGACCGGACGCGGTTCACCTACGCCGCGACGTACGACCTCTCGCAGCTCCCGTTCGCCTGGCTCGCCCGCCCGTTCGTCCGGTGGTTCAACCGACGAGAGCTGCGCGAGACCGTAGAGACGACTCGTCGACTGGTCGAGTCGGACGGCGAACGACGACGGGCCGAACTGGCGCAGCCGCCGGCGTAGCTACTGTCCGTCGGGGTCGACCGGCGTGCCGCCCTCCGTCGGCGGAGCGACGTGGTCGATGTACTCCTCGACGGACGGGTCCCGGACGGCCACGTCCACCTCGATGTCGCCGAGTTCGTCCGGCTCGCCGACGGCGAAGTTGATCACCCCCTCGTAGGCGGCCTGTTTCTTCAACGCGAAGGAGAACCCCTCCTCGTCGGCGCTGTCGAAGAACTCCCGGCGGGCGGTGTCGAGAATCTCCTGATCGTGGAGCCGGTCGGAGAACCCCTCCAACGAGTGGGTCTCGGCGACGACCCGACCGGGCTCCGAGCGCACGTCGACGTCCGGGAACAACGCCTCGACGGCGTCGATCACGCGGTCGGTCACCTCCGTGTCGTTCACGGGGGTCTCGATCCGGGCGTCGACGCTGTAGATCGTCGTCACGCGCCACCTCCCGCCGCCTCCGGCGTCTCGACGCCCAGCAGGTCGGCGATACGGTCGTGGAACGTCGCCACCGATCCAGTGTTGTCGACCGTCACGTCTGCACGCTCCATCACGTCGACCAGACCGAACGCGCGTTCACGCTCCTCCCGTTCGCGGAATGCGGTCGTGTCGCCGTCGGAGTCGTCGCGGCCGCGGTCGGCGGCGCGTTCCGCCCGCACCTCGAACGGGGCCTCGACGGCCACGAGTCGGAAGTCGTCGCCGAACGCCTCGCGGAACCGGTCGAGCTCGGCCGGGGCGCGGAGCCCGTCGACTAAGACTACGTCGTCGTCGACGCGCCGCAGTCGGTCGACGGTGCGGTCGGCGACTGCGGCCGGGCCGTCCTCCTCGCGGAGTCGCTCGGCGACGGTCCCGTGGTTCTCCGCCGGGTCCAGCCCCCGTCGGCGGCAGGCGTCCCGGATCACGTCGCCCATCGTCACGACCGGAATCCCCGCGGACTCGGCGACGGTCGCGGCCTCGCCTTTCCCGCTGCCGGGCAGTCCGACGGTCCCGAAAATTCGCATCGGCGCCTACTACTCCGCTGGCGCTGTTAAGCGCTGCGGGTCCGCCCGTCCGGACCGGGGCGCTTTTTGTCGTTCGTTCTGTCGTATGGAGTGAGGGCGCGTAGCTCAGCCAGGATAGAGCGTCGGACTTCTAACTCCGCCGGCTCCGCCGGTGGGGGGAGACATCCGATGGCCGTGGGTTCGAATCCCACCGCGCTCGGTACACCGACCTTTTTCACTCCTTGGGTGCGCGCCGCAGGCGCGCACCCAAGGAAAAAAGCTCGATCAAAAAGCGCTCGCTCGGTCGCTTCGCTCCCTCGCTCGCGTACTGCATCGTAGTGCCGACCACGGGGTAGGGGATCGAGTCTAGCGTGTGACCGTGGTCCGGGAGCGGAGTGACCGTGGTCCGGGAGCGGAGTGACCGTGGTCCGGGAGCGGAGTGACCGTGGTCCGGGAGCGGAGTGACCGTGGTCCGGGAGCGGAGTGACCGGAGCAGGGAGCGGAGTGACCGTGGTCCGGGAGCGGAGTGACCGTGGTCCGGGAGCGGAGTGACCGTGGTCCGGGAGCGGAGTGACCGGAGCAGGGAGCGGAGTGACCGTGGTCCGGGAACGGAGTGACCGGAGCAGGGAGCGGAGTGACCGTGGTCCGGGAACGGAGTGACCGTGGTCTGGGGAGGGAGTCGTCAGCGGAGAGATCGAGAGAGCTGAACCGCACAACGGCGAACGCCGCCAGCCGACAGTGGCCTGGGCGATCAGCTTCGACGACGGACGACAGTTCGCAGGGGCGGACCGACGGCGGCGAACACGAACCCGACGGCGACAGCGACGACCGGCTCGAACAGCAACGGCCGCCCGGCGAGCCAGTCGCTGGCGGCGGCGACCGCGACGACGAACACCGTGACCACGACGCCGGTCGTGATCTGATTCAGTAGAGAGCCCCCGTTCACGATCCACCCCTCTCCGAGTACGGTGCGCTGTCCACACTTCGGGCTGCTGTCCAGTGATGGTAGACCTTTCGCACGCCTCCCGAACGTCAGTTAGAGCCCCAGACCGGCCCGTCTGTAGGCGGAGGGTTCAGTTCGGCGAACAGGCTCGCCCGAAGCACATCGAACGGGGTGTCACGGGTAACTCCAGGTGTGGAGCCGACCGTGACCAGACGAAGCGTGCGACAGAGGTCGACGACGGCGGCTACGGTGGGTTCGGTGGGTGCCCGGTCCCGCGGTTCAGTACCGACTCGGCAGGTACGCCAGCGCGATCAGGAACACCGCGCCGATCCCGGTCACGATGCTGACACCCCACAGCCCGTTCTCGTGTTCCGTGAACTGATCCATCCGATCCTGGTGGGCCTGGTACTGCTCGTAGTTCGTCGTCAACACGAGCGTCTCGTTGTCGGGGAAGTGGGCGAAGTACGTCTGGTCCCCGACGGTGACGTTCGCGTGGTTGGAGACGGACACCTCGATCTCCTCGGTGATCGGCCGGGAGAGCCGGGCGCCGTCACCGCCGACTGCGGCGACGGTGTACTCGTTGCCGTCGAACTGGACCGCCTGGCCCTGCTCCACTGTCAGCCGCTCGGGCTCGGGGAAGTAGTCGGCTGCGGGGAGCAGCGTCCGGTTGCCGTCGGCTCCCTCGCGGACGACGTACTCCGTGCCGTCGACGGTCTGGACGTCGTTCTGGACGGTGGTGTCGTTCTGGAGGATCGCGGTGCGGTTGATCGTCCCCTCCAACGTGACACTCGTCGCGTTCGGTCCGTCGACGAGGACGGTGTACGTCTCGTTGCGGAACGTCACGTCGGAGCCGTTACCCCACGTCGCAGTGTCGAGGGCGGACTCATTGGTGTACACGAGCGTGCCCGAACGGACGAGTTCGGGGCCGCCGCCCCCACCGTGGCCACCGCCGCCGCCACCCTGCATCTCTGCGTCGATGGCGTCGACGGTGTACGTCGTGTCTCCGACCTGGAACTCCTCCGTCTCCCCGAGTTCGTGCTCGGGGCTGTCGAAGGCGAGCTCCGGCGGTGTGGCGACTGTGATGAGCGAGAACGCACTCACGCCGACCACGAGGAGGAGAACGGCGTACAACGCCGCTGCGCGTCGTTGCATACCCGCGAGTCGGGTGTGGCCCCGTTTGTAGGTTACGTTTCACCCTCCGGTCGGCTCGTCCGAGTGAACTCGACGAACTGGAGCGGTCAGTCGGCGGCGCCCGGCCGTCGCTCGTCGGCGGCCCGTTCGGCGTCCGCCTCGGCGTCCAACTCCCGGACGCGACGGATCCGCTCCGGCACCGGCGGGTGGTCGTAGTGGAACGTCTCGTACCACGGGTGCGGGAACGGGGTCGAGAGGTTGTCGGCCGTCAGCTGTGCGAGCGCACCCGCCATCGCCTCGCCGCCGACGATCTCGACGGCGTAGGCGTCCGCCTCTCGTTCGTACGCGAGCGAGAAGTAGTTCTGGAGCGGACTGGTCAGCCGGGTCACCGGCCCGACGACGAGCAGGCCGACGGCGAGCCCGACGTACGGGGTCTGTGGTGTGCCGACGGCGGCGTACAACGCCGGTGCCTCGACGATCACCCCCAGGAGGGCGAAGATCACGGCGAACTGGACGGCCGCGAGCCCGACGAACTTCCAGATGTGCCCCTCGCGCCAGTGAGCGAGTTCGTGCGCGAGGACGCTCTGGACCTCCTCCGGCTCCATCCCTTCGACGAGAGTGTCGAACAGGACGACACGCTTCGCCGGACCGAACCCGGTGAAGTAGGCGTTCGAGTGTGACGAGCGCCGGCTGGCGTCCATCTCGTACACCTCGTCCGTGCGGTAGCCGGCTCGCTCGAACACGTCGTCGACGGCCGCCCGGAGATCACCCCCCTCGATCGGGGTGAACTCGTTGAACAACGGATCGATCAGGCGTGGCTTCACGACGGTGAAGCCGACGACGAACCCGACGGCCAACAGCCAGCCGGCGACGGGCCACAGGCCGATGCTCTCGACGGCCCACAACAACACCGCCGCCAGCGGGACGGTCAGGAGGAGCGACACCACGGTCCCGACGACGGTGTCACGGAGCCACAGCCGGAGCGTCTGGTTGTTGAAGCCGAACACCTCCTCCACGACGAACGTCTCGACGAGATCGAACGGGGCAGACCACACCTGCAAGGCGAGCACGCCGCCGGCGACGAACACGATCCCCTCCACCAGCGTAGACACGCCCAGCCCGTCCACGAGGGCGACGGCGTCCGCGAACAACCCCGAGAACAACACCCCGAGCACGGCCACGAGTCCCATCCACGACCGCAACGCGCCGACGCCGGTCTTCACCCGATCGTACGCCAGCGCCTCCTCCGGATCGTCGATTCCGAGCTCCGAGACGACCCACGCTCGTTCCTCGGCCACGGTCGCCTCCTGGTGTCGCAGGTTGAGCACGTCCAACACCGTGAAGAACGCCTCCGTGCCGACGAGCAACACCACGATCCCGGCAGCGACGACTGTGGAGTCCATGTGTAGTGTGATATCGGCTGTCAGTGTAAAAAGTACCGACAGGTCTCCGGCAGGGAGTCGACTCTGGACGCCCGCTCTGTCGTTCGACCGCTCAGTGGTCGTGTGTGTGGTCGTGCCCACCGTCGCCGGCGACGGTCGCGCCCTCGCCGTCGATCATGTCCATCGTCTTGAGGTTGTCCCGTTCCTCGAAGTCTTCCACGGCGTCCATCACGTCCGCCTGGGTGATCGTCCGACGGTCGTCCGTCAGCGCCTCCAAGACGGCCTCCCGCAACACCATCCGGAGGTCGCTCCCGGTGAGCCCCTCCGTCTTGTCGGCGACGATCTCCGGGTCGAAGTCGCCGATCTCCATCTCTCTGGTGATCACCCGGAGGATGTCCGCGCGCATCTGCCGGTCCGGCTTCGGGAAGTTGACGATCTCGTCGAAGCGGCGCCAGGCGGCGGCGTCCAGCTGGTCCGGGTGGTTCGTCGCCGACACGAGCAACACCTCGTCGTTGATGAGCGAGATGTCGTCGATGGACTTCAGCAGGGTGTTGACGGCGCGTTTGAGCGCGGCGTGTTCGTCGCTCCGACGGGTCTTGGCGACGGAGTCGAACTCGTCGATGAAGAGGATACACGGCGCCAGTCGCTTCGCCACCTCGAACGTCTTCTCGACGTTCTTGGCGGTCTCGCCGAGGTACTGGCTCGTCACCATCGACAGCTTCACCTCGACGACCGGGAGCCCCAGGTCGTGGGCGATCCCGCGGGCGACGCTGGTCTTCCCAGTGCCCGGCGGGCCGACGAACAGGAGCTTCCCGATCTCGCGGAGACCGATCTCGGCGAGGTAGTCGCGGTGTTCGATCGCGGTGACGAGCTTCTGGATCTCACCCTCCTGGTCGCCCGTGAGCACGAGATCGTCCAGCGTGGTCTCGATCTCCTCGGGGGCACGGACGGTGACGAGGTCCAGCATCTCCGCGTCCTCCTCCTCGTCGAAGTACTCCTCCAACAGCGCGTCGATCCAGACACGGTCCGCCTGGATCGGCCGCGTCTCGTCGCGGGCCGCCTCGTAGGTGACGGGAGGGTCGTCCGTCGCCTCCTCGGCGATCTTCGCCAACACCGGGTTCGACAGGAGGCGGTCGTCTTCAACGCGGTCTAACAGCCAGGAGACCCCCATCGACGACTCCGTGAGCGACAGCGTGCCGTCGAAGTCGTCTCGGTCGGTGAACAGCTCGTCGGAGACAGCCTCCCAGGGGCGTTCGATCCCGGTCGCCGTCTTCGCCGTCGACTCCGTCACGGTCAGCGGCCGTTGGACGCCGCCCGGCTCGTCGCCGTCGTCGTCGTGCTCCGTCCAGAACACGCGACGGTACCGCGGCGGGAGGTCGTCGGCGTCCAGCGACCGGTCGTCGTTGAACCGACTCGCCGTCACCAGGAGTTCGACAACGTCGACTGCCGGGTCGTTCATCTACAACGCCTTGGGGCGGGATTCTGTTAAGCCCGTCGGAGCGACAGAGACGGGCCCGGCCGATACAGATCAGTCATGCGCGCCAGCTCGATTCGCCACAAGACTCACCGGGAGAGCCGTCGGACACGAACGCGATGCAACGACGGGCGTTCCTCTCCGGTTCGATCCTGTCGCTGGCTGTCCCCGGCTGTCTGTCCGATCGCCCGAGGCGAGAGACGGCGGGGGCGACGGCACCGAGCGAGACGGCGGCGGCAGCGGCACCGAGCGAGACGGCGGCGGCAGCGGCACCAAACGAGACGGCGGGGGCGACGACGACAGCGTCGGCGGCGACGACGACCACGACGCCGGCGACACCGTCCGACACCGCGACACAGACGGCAGAACTGACTCCGGAGACGATCCTCTCGCCGCCGGGAGACGGCTGGACGCGCGACCGGACGGACGGGGCTGACTGGCGGTACCTCGGCGGCACGGACGGGATCAGGGGCTACTACACGAGTCCCGACGGCGTCGCGTTCCAGGTGGTCGTGATGCGGGCCGACCGGACCAGCCCGGCACAGATTGCCAGGAACTGGCACTGTGTCGGCCGGTGGAGTGTCGCGGTCGCCGTCCGGGAGTTCGTCGTCGCCGCCAGCTCGGGGACGAAACAGAAGCGGCAGACGCCGGACTTCGCGCCGTGGATGTCCGGCACACCACACCCAGGGACCGACGACGACGCCCGGGCGCTGCTCGTCTGCTCGCCCGTGTTGTCGCGGGAGACGGTCGCGTCGAGCGCGGCCTCGTGTGAGTGAGCGGCGACGAACGGATCAGCGCTCTCCGAGACGGAACTGGACGGCGAGCGCGTAATTAGTTCCCTGTGGTTGGCGGGTGATCCCCCAGTAGACGAAGCGGTACGTTCCCGGCTCGATGCGCTCGCACTCCTGAAACGACGGGTCGATCCGGTCGGCGAAGTCGATTCCCGGCCCGATGTCGACGTTCCACTCGAACCCCTCGCCGGGGGCGTGTCGTACCGGAATATCTCTCCAGACCGGGTACTCGTCCGTGTAGAGAACCGAATCCCACGACCCTTTCTCTCTCTTCTGAATGTCGCACCTACTCTTCGTCCCACTAAGTTGGTCGGTCTCTGTGGTGTTTTCCAACGTCACGGTCAGCTGACCGCCGTACGGTACGACCTCTGTGGTGGTCGACAGTTCGAAGATCTCCGAGGTGGTGACCGTGACCGGAACCGAGGCCTCGTACAGCTCTCCACACCGCTCGATCGTCCGTGTGGGCGACTCGCCCGAGGGAGTCGGTGGTGTCTCGGTCGCGGACCCACTGGGTGGCGTCGTCCGAGCCGTCGACTCGTGTGTCGGTGTCGGTGATGCTGTCTCGCTCGTCGGTCTGTCCGCCGACGTGGTCTCCGTCGCTGTCGGTTCGCTCGAACTGGTCTGCTGCACTGCCGTGGAGTCGCCAGACAGACGGCCCAGACAGCCCGTGCTGAGAGCGACTGCAGCTGTTGTCAGCAGTCTTCGTCGGGAGAGGCGAGTCACGGTCTATTGTCCAAAGTCGAACCCGTGGTTATTGTGGATTCGGTATGCTGGACAGCCGTATGAACCGTAATTACTACTACCATGATGTGGAGCAATGACACTGGCGTACTCTTTACCATCTACTTTATATCTTTTATAGTGAATCCCTCCGGAGTCGCCACTTTCTGTGTATGTAGACATACGTATGTACTTACCGTAATCTTCTTGGGGAGTTCCTTCACAATTTGAAAATACGAATCCGGTTTCCTTGACCTGTCCACTCTGCGCACAGGTCTTTCTTCCCCGGTGGTAGACAGTCTCTCCAGTTGAGATCAGATCTTTAATTCCGTTTTCCGTTACGTAGCCCAAAACATCTCTCTGTGTATCGACAACTCCTGGGTCAAACCCGTTGATGGGTGACGATGCACTGAGAGAGACCGTCGCCCAGTCTTGTCCGACTGACCAGTCTTCGACTCCCCCGATGAGGCGATCACTCTGCGTGAGTTCATCGCCTTTGATACTTCCCTCGCACTGCTTGAACCCGTGCGCACAGGTCATAAGCCGGGGCTCACCGTCGGAGTTGATAACACGACAGGCGACAGAGAACGGAACACCGGTCTCCACCTGAACACCACCGGGGACGTTGTCGTAATCTTGATCGTAGCACGTATCCAGCCGTAGATCCGGTGTCTCACGTTGTTCGATGGAGATTCCGTCTCGCTTGGAAGGCACAGACACAGCACTCGCAGATTCGGAGGTGTAGATTATAGGCCGAGTGACCCGTTTGCCTGCGACTGTTCGATCCGTCCCCGTCAGCCCGACACCGTCGACAGTCTTGATGTCTTCGTACTGTTGTCTGAGGGCCCCAGCGACTGCGTCAACGCGTGTCTCGTGCTGGTACCACTCCTTCGGCACGAGTTTCGATTTGAGTGTCTCACCACGGTGTTTGATAGTATCAATTCGAACTCCATCGTCAGTTGCCGTTGCTTCCCCGATGGTGGTGAGACCGACACCGGTTGCACCGACTGCTCTCAGCACGCTTCGCCTGTTCGCAGACGACGTTTGACCGCTCATACCCCAATAGCAGAAGCTAACAAATAAATTTCTTTCTGAATGAATTAGAAGTGACACTCAAATTATATATACATATAAGAATTATAGCATACTGAAAATTCATCTCTACTGATTATATTCTGTGAGGACGATCGATTCCAGACCACAGGTGAAACACCCCGAAACCCGCGGTCCGTTCTCGCGGTTTTATACCGGTCCGTCACACAGGCGCACACATGGCAACACCCGTCATCGCGGCCGCGCACCGGACTCCCTTCGGCAAGGCAGACGGCGTCTTCGCCGACACGCGGAGCGAGGATCTCTCGCGCACGCTGATCGACCACACCCTCTCGGAGACGGGGCTGACGAGCGACCACGTCGACGACCTGATGTGGGGGGTCGCCCAGCAGCGCGAGGAGCAGGACAACAACGTCGCCCGCGTGATCGCGCTGCTGTCGGAACTGGGCGAGGGGACGCCGGCGACGACGATCAACCGCTGGTGTGCCTCCTCGATGCAGGCGATCATCTCGGCGGCCGACGCCGTCGCGGCCGGCAACCGCGAGTGTATCCTCGCGGGCGGCGTCGAGAACATGTCCCGCGTGCCGATGGGGGAGGACACGTACCAACACCTCCACCCGGAGCTGTCCGAACAGTACAACGTGTTCCAGCTCCAGATGGGGATGACCGCCGAGAAAGTGGCCAGCGAGTACGACGTGACCCGCGAGGCGCAAGACGAGTACGCCGTCCGGAGCCACCACCGCGCCGCCGAGGCGGCGGAGTCGGGCCGGTTCGACGACGAGATCGTCCCGGTGGAGACGGACGACGGCGTCGTCACGGAAGACGAGGGGATCCGCCCGGACACGGACGTGGAGACGCTGTCGGAGCTGTCGCCGGCGTTCACCGGCGACGGCACGGTCACCGCCGGCAACTCCTCGCAGCTGACGGACGGCGCGGCGAGCACTCTCGTCACGAGCCGGTCGTTCGCGGAGGACCACGGCCTGGACGTGATCGCGGAGGTCGGGACGAACGCGGTCGCCGGCGTCGACCCGACGGTGATGGGGATCGGTCCGGTGCCGGCGACCCGCGGCCTGTTGGAGCGGGCCGGCACGGAGATCGACGACTACGATCTCGTCGAGTTGAACGAGGCGTTCGCCTCACAGTGTGTGTACGCCCGCCGCGAACTCGGGATTCCGGAAGCGCAGTACAACGTCAACGGCGGCGCCATCGCGCTGGGCCACCCGCTGGGTGCCTCCGGGGCACGCCTGCCGGTGACGCTGCTCCACGAGCTGGAGAAGCGGGGCGACGACCGCGGGCTGGCGACACTGTGCGTCGGCTTCGGGCAGGGGGCGGCGATCGAGTTCCTGCGGTAGCCGCGTCTTCGCGTGGGTCGCGTCTTCGCGCGAGCTCAGTCGGCACCGTGTGGCGGCGCGTGCCCGCAGTCTGGACACTGCCACACGCCGTCTTCCGGGCCGAACGTCACGCCACAGACGGGACACGTCAGTTTCACACCCGAGCCACGGCTGGCGGTGACTTAGACCCCCACGGGCCGCCAACGGCGTTGGAACACCTACGCTCGATCCGACTGTGGAACTTCGGAACCGATCGACGTGGACGTACGACCGACTTCCCTCGTCGTTGAACGTTGGCGCCCGCATCGAAAACTACACCTTCCCCGGGGCGTCACCGGGTGACATGGATCTCCTCTCCGTGTCGAATCTCCAGACGCAGTTTGCGACGGAAAGGGGCGACGTGAGGGCTGTCGACGGGGTCGACCTGACGATCCGCGAGGGGGAGACGGTCGGGCTCGTCGGTGAGTCCGGGTCCGGCAAGTCGGTGACGGCGTTGTCGGCGCTGGACCTCGTCGACGACCCGGGCGAGATCGTCGGCGGGCGAGTGACGTTCCGGAGCCCGGAGACGGTGCCGGCGATGCTACCACGCCACGCCGACGGAGTTGCGAGCTACCCGAACGCGCTGAGCGAGGCGACACGGGTGCTCGCGGACGACTGCCGGGCGGGCGACCTCGGCGGCGTCGCGGCAGAACTCGAGGGGATGGCGGCGGACTGTGCGGCGTTGGACGACCCCGCGGGGCTGGCCGACGAACTGTCGGCGCTGGCGGCGCGAATCGGCGACGGCGGCGACGCGCGGGCCGTCGCCGACGACCTGGACGCGCTCGCCGAACGCAGTCGCGACGGGTTCGTCTTCCTG
Source organism: Halobaculum sp. MBLA0143 (assembly GCF_041361465.1). NCBI lineage: Archaea > Methanobacteriati > Methanobacteriota > Halobacteria > Halobacteriales > Haloferacaceae > Halonovum > Halonovum salinarum. The sequence continues at coordinate 2,505,168 of NZ_JBGKAC010000001.1, read as the reverse complement.
GAGTCGGGGAGTGTCGACGGAGAGCCGGAGACAGACCCACGGACGGTGCTACGCTCGTCGCCCGACCGGATCGACGAGGTGACGATCGAAGACGCGGTGATCGACCTGACGGCCGCACCCGAGGAGGCGATGCGGGACGTGCGGGGCGGTGCCGCCAGCATGATCTTCCAGGACCCGATGACCTCGCTGAACCCGGCGCTCACCGTCGGCGAACAGGTGGCCGAGAGCCTCCGTCTCCACCAGTTCGACGGCCGACGGGAGGACTCCTGGCGCAACGCGATCCGGGAGGTGCTGCCGTCGCTCGGCCTCGACGACGCCGACGACGAGGTGATCGACCGCACGGTGGAGGTGCTGTCGGAGGTTGGTATCCCGGAGCCCACCGAGCGGATCGACGACTACCCACACGAGTTCTCCGGCGGGATGCGTCAACGGGTGTTGATCGCTATCGCGCTGGCGTGTCGCCCACAGCTGCTGATCGCCGACGAGCCGACGACTGCACTGGACGTGACGATCCAGGCGCAGATTCTGGATCTCGTCAACGATCTCCAGGCGGAGCTGGGGATGTCCGTGCTCATGATCACCCACGACCTGGGCGTGATCGCGGAGACCTGCGACCGGGTCGCCGTGATGTACGCCGGCGAGATCGTCGAGGAGGGGCCGGTGGAGGAGATCTTCCACGACCCCGCACACCCGTACACGTACACGCTGTTGGAGTCGATCCCGACGGAAGACGCCGACCGACTCACCCCGATCGAGGGGAACGTCCCGGACCTGATCGACATGCCGGAGGGGTGTCACTTCGCCGACCGGTGTCCGTGGGAGCAGCCGGAGTGTACGGGGGCGGCGATTCCGTTCCGGGAGCACGGCGACGCGGAGACGACCCACCGAGCCAAGTGTGTGTTGGACGACTTCGACGAGTCGGCGTACGGTGCCACGGGCGACCTCGGCGGCACGGAGACGGCGGTCGGCGAGGAGCTGTTGTCCCTCGACGGGCTCCAGAAGCACTTCTCGCGGGCGGACGGCTACCTGGACCGACTGCTGTCCTCGGAGGTGGAGAGCGTGAAGGCGGTCGACGGCGTGGACCTGAGCGTCCACGAGGAGGAGACGCTGGGGCTCGTCGGTGAGTCCGGCTGCGGGAAGTCGACGACCGGGCGGTCGTTGCTCCGACTCCTGGAGCCGACGGACGGCACCGTCGTGTTCGCGGGCGAGGACCTGACGACGCTGTCCGACTCGGAGATGCGGGCCCGCCGGACGGACCTCCAGATGATCTTCCAGGACCCGATGTCCAGCCTGGACCCGCGGATGACCGTCGGTCAGATCGTCGCCGAGCCGCTCCAGATCCACGACCTCCCAGCCGAGGAACCGCCCGCGGACGTGAGTCGCCGCGAACAACGTCGCCGCCGGGTAGACGAACTGCTGGAGGCGGTCGGGCTCGACCCCAGTCAGCGCGGTCGGTACCCGCACGAACTGTCGGGCGGCCAGCGCCAGCGGATCGGAATCGCCCGGGCGCTGGCGGTGGATCCGGACTTCGTCGTCGCCGACGAGCCGGTGTCGGCGCTGGACGTCTCCGTCCAGGCGCAGATCCTCAACCTGATGGAGGATCTCCAGGAGGAGTTCGGGCTGACGTACCTGTTCATCGCCCACGACCTGGGCGTGGTGCGACACATCTGCGACCGGGTCGCCGTCATGTACCTCGGCGAGGTGGTGGAGGTGGCCGAGACGACGGCGTTGTTCAACGACCCCAGACACCCGTACACGCAGGCGTTGCTGTCGGCGATCCCCGTCCCGGACCCGACGGCCGACACGGACGACCGAGTGATTCTGGAGGGAGACGTACCGTCGCCGGTCAACCCGCCGTCTGGGTGTCACTTCCGGACGCGGTGTCCGCAGGTGATCCCACCGGAGGGGATGGAGATCGACCAGTCGCAGTTCCGCGCGGTGACGGACTACCGCCAACGGGTGGAACGCGAGGCGATCGACCCGGCGGGGATCCGAGAGGAGGCGGCCGCGGCAGCCGAGGTCGCCACCGACGGCGGCACCGTCGAACTGGAGTGGGCCGTCCGCGAACGGTTCGGAATCGACGACCTCCCGCCGCGGGCCGACGAGGCAGTGACCGACAGCGTCGCCCGGCTCGCGGACGGCGACTTCGCCGGCGCCACCGAGGCGCTGTCCGTCTTCGAGTCCGTCTGTGAACGCGACGACCCGTCGTTGGGTGAGGGTGACCACCCGTCTGCGTGTCACCGCACCGAGTGAGCGGCGGTTCCTCTCCAACCCGAGTTGGTTCCCAAGTTCGTAGGAAGCTTCAATCGAACTGTCTCTTACAGGCACACGATATATTCCGGAATTTTTATGCCCCGATGCTCGCCAGTGAGAACGTATGTCACAGGACGAGACGAGCAGACGCAGCTTCCTGACGGCCGTCGGCGGGGCGGCTGCGACGGGAGCGCTGGCGGCGACGGCGGGCTGCACGGGCGGCACTACCGGCGGCGGCAGCGAGGTGAGCGGGACGCTGGTGTACGCACGCGGCGACCACCCGGGCAACTACGATCCACAACAGACCACGAACGGCGAGGTGGCGAAGGTGTCGAACCAGGTGTTCGACCCGCTGGTGAAGTTCGAGCCCGGGACGGGCGGCGAACTCGGCGCCGGGCTGGCGACGGACTACTCGCTGGAGGGGACGACAGCCTCGCTCACGCTCCGCGAGGGCGTGACGTTCCACAACGGCGAGGAGTTCACCGCCGCCGACGTGAAGGCGACCGTCGACCGGTTCAGTGACGCGGAGTACGAGTACTACCTCGGGGACGCGAACCGGTCGGGGTACGGCCCGTTCACCTTCGGCGACTGGGTGAAGACCATCGAGACGGACGGGGACTACGAGCTGACCATCGAACTCGAACAGCAGTACGCCCCGTTCCTGCGGAACCTGGCGATGTTCGCGGCCGTGATCCTCTCGAAGACGCAGATCGAAGGGTACGAGAGCGGCGGCGACCCACAGGTCGCGCTCGGCGAGGAACCGGTCGGCACCGGTCCGTTCGAGTTCGCGGAGTTGGACAACGAGAACAACCGCGTCCGGATGGAGGCGAACACGGACTACTGGGGTGACGGCCCGAAGGTCGCCGAGGTCGTGTTCAAGGAGATCACGGAGAACTCCACGCGGGCGGCGGACGTCATCAACGGCGACTCCCACATCACGGACAACCTGGACTCACAGTCGTTCAAACAGCTCCAGAACGCCGACTCCGCGAGTCTCCTCTCGAAGAACGGGATCAACGTCGGTTACATGGCGTTCAACATGGCCCGCAAGGAGGAGTTCCGGGAGAAGGCCGTGCGCCAGGCCGTCAGCTACGCCGTCGACACACAGGCCATCGTCGACCAGATCTACCAGGGGTTCGCCGCCGAGGCCGACCAACCGCTCCCGCCGGACGTGATCGGTCACAACGAGGACCTGAGTCCGTACGAGACGGACAAAGAGGAGGCACAGTCACTGCTGGAGGAGGCGGGCGTCGAGCCGTTCGAGTTCGAACTGGCGACGTTCTCGAACCCGCGGGGGTACAACCCGAGCCCGGTCCAGACGGCCAACCAGGTGAAGTCCGACTTGGAGGAGATCGGCTTCACCGTAGAGGTCAACCAGTTCTCGACGTTCTCGTCGTTCCTGGACTACACGGACCAGGGGAAACACGACGCCTGTTTCCTAGGCTGGTACACGGACAACGCCGACCCGGACAACTTCATGTCGTTCCTCCTCGACCCTGGGGTCCCGGTAGACGAGATCCCGGACGGGCAAGACTGGGTCGGCTACGACACCGAGGGGTTCAACACGCTGAACGCCGCCGCGTGGGCCAACAGGGAGTTCGTCGAGACGATCCGCGAGGGACAACAGACGTACGACACCGCGAAACGGAGAGAACTGTACAAGCAGGCGAGCGAGATCGCCCACGAGGAGGCGCCGTGGGTGTTCCTCGACTACGCCCAGACGCTGCGCGGGATCCACAGCAGTGTGAACCAGGACAGCTACACGGTGTCGTCCGTCGGCGGCCCGTACCTGGAGTCCGTCGAGATCGAGTGACGACGGGGGGCGCTCCCCGCTCGTTCGTGCCGCGAGCGCGACGTTGAAGTGATCGGCAGCTACAATCAGACGACACGACGACACACCATAGTATGGTCTCGAAACGCTTCCTGGCGAAACGACTCCTCTTGCTCGTTCCGGTGTTGTTCGGGGTGGCGACGTTCGTGTTCGGCATCCTCCACTTCGCGCCGGGCGACCCGGCTCGGATCATCGTGGGCCAACGGGCCAGCGCCGAACAGATACAACGGGTCCGAGCCGAGCTCGGCCTGAACGACCCGTTGTGGGTTCAGTACCTCCGGTTCCTGGGCGACGCGGCGACGTTCCAGTTCGGCGAGTCCTACCAGATCTCCAAGGGGACGCCCGTGCGCGAGGTCGTCGCCAACACCCTCCCGGTGACGATCGAACTCGCCTTGTACGGCCAGTTCTTCGGCATCGGTCTGGGTATCCCTCTCGGGGTGTTGTCGGCGGTGAAACAGGACACGCTGACGGATCACGCCACTCGAATCGGGGCGCTGACGGGAATCTCCGTCCCGATCTACTGGTCTGGGCCGTTGTTGATCCTGTTCCTGTCGACGCAGCTCGGGCTGTTCCCGGCCAGTGGCCGGATCGGCTCGACGATCTTCTTGGACGAGTCCTGGCGACTGCTCGGGACGGAACTCCCGCTGACGGGACTCGTCACGGTCGACACGTTGTTGCTGGGGAACCTCGACGCGTTCGTCTCCGCCGTGCGACACCTGTTGTTGCCGTCGCTCGTGATCGGTATCTACTCGATGGCGCTGATCTCCCGGATGATGCGGTCGTCGATGCTGGAGGTGGTGAGACAGGACTACATGCGGACCGCCCGGGCGAAGGGCCAAGGGGCGAAGATCACCGTCCTCAAACACGGGCTCCGGAACGCGCTGATCCCGGTCGTCACGGTCGTCGGCATTCAGTTCGGCTCGTTGCTGGGCGGTGCCGTGCTGACGGAGACCGTGTTCGGGATCGCCGGCATCGGCACGATGCTCGTGTCGGCCATCGGCGCGACGGACTACCCGCTCGTGCAGGGCACCGTTCTCACGTTCGCGTTACTGTTCACGCTGGTGAACCTCGGCGTCGACGTGACGTACAGCTACCTCGACCCACGGATCGAACAGTGAGCACCGACGACACCACCGAGACGGAGACGCGAACACGGGGGCCCGTCGCCCGACTGCGTGCGTCCCCGTTAGTCTCCGAACTGCTGTCGAACCGTCTCGCGTTGACCGGGTTGACGATCATCTTCGGGATCGTCGTCCTCGCCGTCGTCGCCCGGACGACGCTGAGCTACGACGCGCTCACCGCCTCACGGCTCGGGACGACGATCCCGGACCGCGCGCCGCCGGGCTGGGTCGGCCCCGCGCCAGCGGATCAGTACCTGTTCGGGACGGACGCCAGCGCCCGGGACATCTTCAGACGCTCCGCCTACGGGGCGTGGCTGGCGATGAAGTTCGGTACCGTCGCCGTCGGAGTGTCGACGGTCGCGGGCGTCACCTTGGGCGTGCTCGCGGCCTACTACGGCGACGTGGCCGACAACGTCGTGATGCGGACGATGGACGTGTTGTTGGCGTTCCCGTCGTTACTGCTGGCGCTGGCGATCGTCGCCGTCTTCGGCACCGGGCTGTGGAAGGCGACGATCGCGCTCATCATGGTGTACACCCCCCGGTTCGCGCGTGTCGTCCGCGGGGCGGCGCTGACCGTGTTGGAAGACGAGTACATCGAGGCGACACAGGCGCTGGGGGCCTCGGACCCACGAGTGCTCGTCCGGCACGTCCTGCCGAACACGCTGGCGCCGATCACCGTCCAGTCGACGCTGAACTTCGGACTCGCCATCATCGACCTGGCGGCGCTGTCGTTCCTGGGGTTCGGCGCGAGCGGTGCCGCTCCCTCCTGGGGGCTGATGCTGTCGCAGGGCGTCGACAACGGTCTGCTCACCGGGAAGTGGTGGATGTCGTTCTTCCCGGGGCTGTTGCTGGCGCTGACGGTGCTCGGATTCAACCTGTTGGGCGACGGGATGCGCGACGCCCTTGACCCGCGGATGCGGGACGCGGTCGACTGAGCCGTGTCCGACGGTGGGGAGCTGCCGCCGATCCAGACGGCGGTCGCTCGACGGCTCCGACTGCTAGCCAGTGGTGTCGCCGTCGGACTGCCGGCCGGTCCGGCGTCCGTCGCGCTGTCGGTGGCGACCGGGCGGACCCCGCCGGACGCGGTCGCGGCGGGGTTCGCGCTCGGCACTGTCGCGTTGGGGTTCGGCGTGTTGGGGTGGAGCGGGTCGATCCTCGCCGGCCCGGGGATCGAGGCGGCACGCGACCACCTCGCGGTCGGCGGTGACTGGACGGAGGCCGACAGCCGCCGGGCGATGACGCGGATCGTCGGCGTCGGGCTCGGCGCGATGGTCGCGGCGAGCCTGCTGGAGCCCGTCGTGTAGCCGTCCTACCTCCCGTCGTCGTCCGCGAGGGCGTGGAACTGTTCGAGCATCGCCTCCGTGTCCTCCTCGCCGTCGAACGTCACCTCACCGCTGTACTCGGGACGCTCGTCGTCGAAGTCGGCGTCGACGCGCGCCTTCCGCTCGCGGCGCTCGTGTTCCGCCTCGTCGTAAGCTCCCATCGACATGGCACCTCGTCTTGGCAATCGGGAGTCATAACCCTGTCGACGGTTACCACGGGTGCGAGACTCACGCGCCGCGACCGCCGCCGTGTTTTTGTCCCAGCGGGGCGTGTGGAGAGACGATGACGGAGCTCGCAGACCGGTTCGAGACGACGGAACTGCCCGACAGCGTCGACGAGGCGGCCGTCGACCGACTGTCGACGGTGGCACACCTCTTAGACGAGTGTGTGCGACTGCCGGGCGGGTTCTCTGTCGGGCTCGACCCGTTGCTCGGGTCCGTACCGGTCGTCGGCGACGCCCTGACGACCGGGCTGTCGCTGTACGTGGTGTTGGAGGCCGCCTACCTCGGCGTGTCGTACACGACGGTCGTCCGAATGCTCGGCAACGTCGCCGTCGACACCGCCGGCGGCGCCGTCCCCGTCGTCGGAGTCCTGTTCGACGCCCTCTGGAAGACGAACCGGCGGAACGTGGAGCTGTTGCTGGACGATCTGGCGGTCGAAGAGTCGGAGTCGGGGTCGGACGGGGGGGCCGACGAGCCCGACTCCGACGCCGTCGCTATCGAGGTCGCGCCGAGAGAGTGAAGAGAGGAGACTACTCGATGTGGCCTTCTTCGCGCAGCTGGTCTGCGTCCTGGTCGGAGTACCGCCACTCGATGTCCGCCTTCTCGTCTTGCCAGTCCCACGGGTCGGCGAGGACCACGTCGCCCTCTTCGATCCAGACGCGGTACTTCATGCGACCGGGGATCCGGCCGAGTCGTTCCGTGCCGTCCTGACACCGGAGTTGGACGTGGTTCCCCCCGTCGTGCCGCGTGACGACGGCGAACTGCTCGTCGCCGCTCGGCATCCGGAGGTTCTTGCGCCCACTTTCACCACTCATATCGGATAGAGGCGCTGGGGTGGGATAAGCCCCGCGAAAGGCGTGATAACGTGGGGCGTGGTAGTGGCCGCTACTGTCTCCCCCAGATCTGTGCGACGGCCAGGGCGATTACGACGCCAGTCGTGTTGCCGACAGGAAGCCACAACGGGTGCCAGTCGACGCCGTACAGTTCGATCGCGAGGAACGACACCACGAGCGAACACCCCGCACAGAACAGCACGGCGACGAGGCTCTGTCGGATCGAGGGGGCTTCCAGTCTGCCTCGTCGTTCGAGCATCCGGTCGACAGGGCGACGGTCGCCCGGACAGTTCAGTTCACCGCTCGGGGGACTCCGACCGCGGCCGAATCCGCATCGGCATCGGGTGGTCCGGGTGCATCGTCAGCGACCCGCGGAGATCCAGGTCCGGCCCCTCGTAGTCGAGGGTGTACTCGCTGCCCACCGTGGCGAGGATCAGCTTCGCCTCCAACAGCGACAGCTGCTTGCCGATACAGTGGCGCGGGCCGCCGCCGAACGGGAAGTAGGAGAACCGCGGCCGGTCGGCGCGGCGCTCGGGCGCCCACCGGTCCGGGTCGAACGTCAGCGGGTCGTCGTACCACCGGTCCGAGCGGTGGACTCCCCACTGGGGGATCATGACGATCGACCCCTGCGGAATCCGGTAGCCGGCGATCCGTACGTCCGTCTTCGGCTCCCGGAACACCGTGTACACCGGGGGGTACAGCCGCATCGCCTCCGAGAGCACGCGGTCGACGTACTCCAGGTTCCGCACGTCGCTCGCGGTCGGTGTGCCGTCGATCTCGTCGATCTCCGCGTGGACGCGGTCGCGCACCTCCGGGTGCTCCGACAGGAGGTAGTAGGTGTAGGTGAGCGTCAGCGCCGTCGTGTCGTGGCCCGCCAAGAGCATCGTCATCAGCTCGTCGCGGAGCTGGCGGTCGGACTGTTCCCCACGGTCGCGGGCCCGCAGCAGGATCGACAGCAGGTCCATCGGCACGCCGCGGCCGGTGGCGTCGCCCGCGGGGTCCGGAGCCGTCTCCTGGGTCCCGCGCCGCTCCGCGAGGATGTCGTCCAGAACCTCCTCTAAGGCGGCGACGGCGGCGTCGAACTTCCGATTCTCCGCCGTCGGCGCCCAGTCGGGGACGATGGCGCGCATCGGGCTCGGCTCGAACCGTTGCCCCAGCGGCTCCAAGTTCTCCTGGACCCGCCGGATCTTCGCCTCGCTCACGTTCGTCCCGAACATGGCCGAGACGATGATCTTCACCGTCAACCGGGCCATCTCCAGTTGGAGGTCCACGCGGTCGCCGACGGCCCAGTCGGCGACCGTCTCCTCGGCGTGGTCGACCATCACGTCGTCCAAGGCCCCGACCCGGCGGGCGTGAAACGCCGGGTTGGCGAGGTCGCGTTGTTTCTCCCAGGTGTCACCCTCCGACAGCAGGAGTCCGTCACCGAGTAAGTCGTCGATACCGGCGTCCAAGTCGGGCTTGCGGAACTTCGCACACTCGGAGACGAGCACCCGCTCCACGTCCCGGGGGTTCGTCAGCATGTACGTCTCCCGTGGCCCGAGATCCAGCCGCACCACGTCGCCGTACGCCTCGGTACAGGCAGTGATGAACTGGAACGGGTCGCGGGCGTACTGTCGCCCGTTGCCGAACACGGGGACACCTTTCGGCCCCGGTGGGGTCGTACTCATAGAGGATTACTGGGGCGCGACGATGAAAAAGTCGCCGACCCGCCCCGTCCTCACCGCTCGCGGTGACGCCTCAACGCCTCCGACAGCGACAGTTCACCCAACGCGACACGTCTGGCAAGCTCCGTGTCCAGCGTCCGGTCGCCGTCCGACCGCTCCCGCGACCGGTTCTTCACCCGTTGGATCTCCCCCGGCGTCGGCTCCACGTCCCGGGTCTCGACCGGCTCACCCTCCATCCGGGCGATGTTGACCGCCGCGAGCACGTCCGCCAGCGCCCGCCCGCTCGCCCCACGCCCCAGCGACGGGGTGGTCCCGCTCTCGTCGACGAGCTCGACGGCCACCTCGTCTAGCTCCTCTACGAGCCGGGCGCCGTGGAGACGGGCGCCGTCACCGACACGGACGAGCGGGTCCGGCTCGTCTGCCACCGCCGACCGCACGGTCTCGACGGCTGCCGACGCCGGGACGTGGTAGGCCGTGACCACCGTCTCTCCGGAGAGGACGGCGACCCCCGGGCGCTCGCCCGGGTCGACACCGACCACGGTCCGGCCGTCCGTCCCGCGGAGCAGTCCGAGCGCCTCGTCGACCCCCCCGCGGGCGTCCTCGGCGGTCGTCGTGACGTGGCCGACGCCGGCGTCGGGGTACGACACCCCGTCTTCGGCGGCAGACAGCACCACGTCCGCCCGCTCCGGGAGTTCGGCTCCGGGCTCGACCGTGGTGAACGTGGCCGCCCGCTCCCGCAGTTCGTCGACTGCGGCGTGGTACAGCGCGAAGTCGTCGGTGGCAACGACGATCACACCCGGAGGTCCGTGTCGCGGCGTCAAATCTCTGTGGGAACACCCTCCGAAATCGTTTTGCGTCTCACGACCGAATCCGACGGTATGAGCCAGAACCCGGAGGACGACGAGCGGCTGCAGGAACTCCGAGAGAAGAAGCGTGAACAGCTCCGCCAGCAGAGCGACCAGGGTGGCGACGAGGAGGCACGCCAGGCCGCACAGGAACAGGCGGAGGCCCAACAGGAGGCGATGCTCAAGCAGTACCTCACGGACGGCGCTCGCCAACGGCTCAACGCCGTCGAGATGAGCAAGCCGCAGTTCGCCGAGCAGGCGAAGAAACAGGTCCTCGCGGTCGCTCAGTCGGGCCGGATCGACGGTCGGATCGACGAAGACCAGATGAAGAGCCTGTTGAAGGAGCTGAAGCCCGACGACTCCGGCTTCAACGTCCGGCGTCGGTAGGCCGTGGAGCTCGCGCTCCTCTACAGCGGCGGGAAAGACTCCTCGCTGGCGGCACTCGTGTTGGACCGCTTCTACGACGTGGAGCTGGTGACGGCCACGTTCGGCGTGACGGACGACTGGGAGCACGCCGCTCGGGCGGCGGACGCGCTGGGGTTCCCGTTCGACACCCACGCGTTGGACCGCGCGGTGGCCGACGAGGCGGTCGAACGGATGCGAGCGGACGGCTACCCCCGAAACGGGATCCAACGCGTCCACGAACACGCCCTGGAGTCCGTCGCCGAGCGAGACGTCGACGCCGTCGCGGACGGCTCCAGACGCGACGACCGAGTACCCAGCGTCTCTCGGGCGTTCGCCCAGTCGCTGGAGGACCGCCACGACGTCGACTACCTCTCTCCGCTCGCGGGGTTCGGCCGCAGCGCCGTCGACCGGCTGGTCGCCGAGAGCCTAGAGGTGGAGACGGGCCCCAGCGAGGAGATCACTCGAGCCGACTACGAGGGGGAGCTCCGGGCCATCCTCGCAGACGACCACGGTCCCGAGGCCGTCGGCGAGGTGTTCCCGGACCACGAACAGACGTACGTCCGCGGGCCGACAGAGTAGCGAAGCCCGGCCGACGGCGTCGCCGTCCCGCGGTATCGCCCACCACCGGGCTCACAGCGCGAAGACCACCGTCGTTTTGCCCGTCGCTCCCGTGTCGTGTGTATGGACCAGCGCGTTCGTGAGCACGCCGACGTGCTCGTCGACTGGAGCGCACGGATCGACGCCGGCGACGACGTGGTCGTGGCGGTGTCGGAGGGGAGCCACGACCTCGCGGTCGCCGTCTGCGAGGCGCTCGGGGAACGGGGCGCCAACTACGTCGCCGTCTACGACAGCGACGAGATCGAGCGGGCGTACCGCCGGGCACACGACGGCGAGTTCGACGAGGACCCCGGGTTCGAACTGTCGCTGTACGAGGAAGCCGACGCCGTGCTCCGGCTCGGCCGCGGTCGCAACACCGCCGCCCAGGCGGACGTGGCCGGCGAGACACGACAGGCTCACCGCACGGCCCGGACGGGGATCCGCGAGGCGCGGATGGACACGGACTGGGTGTCGACCGTCCACCCGACGCGGTCGTTGGCCCAACAGGCCGGGATGTCGGTCGAGGCCTACCGCGAGTTCGTCTACGACGCCGTCCTCCGGGACTGGGAGTCGTTGGCCGACGAGATGGCGAAGACGAAGGAACTGCTGGACGAGGGCAGCGAGGTCCGGATCGAGACCGGCGAGCAGGCCGTCGAGATGCGGATCGACGGCCGGACGGCCGTCAACTCCGCCGCCAGCGTGGCGTACGACTCCCACAACCTCCCCAGCGGCGAGGTGTTCACGGCGCCGTACGCGACGGAGGGGGAGATCACCTTCGACGTGCCGATGACGGTCAACTCCCGGCGCGTCCGCGACGCCACGCTCACCTTCGAGGACGGCGAGGTCGTGGACGTCTCCGCGGCACAAGGCGAGCAGGCCCTCCGAGACGTACTCGACACGGACCCGGGCGCCCGCCGACTCGGCGAACTCGGGATCGGCATGAATCGTGGCATCGACCGCGTCACCGACAACATCCTGTTCGACGAGAAGATGGGCGACACGGTCCACCTCGCGGTCGGTCGGTCGTACGGCGCCTGTCTGCCCGACGGGGAGACCGGCAACGAGTCGGCCGTCCACACCGACCTGATCTGTGACGTGAGCGAGGACTCCCGAATTCTCGTGGACGGGGAAGTGATCCAGCAGAACGGGAAGTTCCGGTGGGAGGAAGGGTTCGAGTCGGCGTAGCTACTCCCGCTCCAACCGCTCCGCAACCGCGTCGGGGTCGTACGCCAGTTCGATCTCCCGCGACCGGCCGCGGCCCTCCACGTCGGCGTACTCCGTCTCGACGAGCCCCAACTGTTCCAGCTTCTTCACGATCTCCGAGTACCGAGTGTACCCCAGGTCGGTGCGGTCGTGGAACACTTCGTACACGTTGCCGGCCTGGTCGCCGCCGTGGTCGGCGAGGACGGCCACGAGCGCGCGTTCCGACTCCGAGAGCCCCCGGAGACTCCGGGAGAGGTGGACGAACTTCGACTTCTCGTACGCCTCCTCCACGTCGTCGACGGAGACGGTGCGGGAGGCTCGCATCTCGGCGTTGAGCCCCGCCCGCCGCAGGAGATCGATCCCGACACGGAGGTCGCCCGACTCCGCGGTCAGTTCGGCCACGCGGTCCAGCTCCGGCGCACCCAAGACCCCGTCGTGGAACCCGCGGTCGGCGCGTTCGCGCAGGATGTCGACGATCTCGTCGGCGTCGTACACGGGGAAGTACACCTCCTCCGGCCGGAACACGGACTGGACTCGGGTGTCCAGTTCGTCGATCACGCCCAGAGAGAGGTCCGAGGAGACGCAGATGACGCCGATCTTCGCGCTCGCCTCCGCGTGACCGTCCGCCTCGTGGGCGCGCAGGAGCGAGTACAGCGTGTCCGACGCCTCGTTCTCGTAGAAGAGGTAGTTCACGTCGTCCAAGGCGACCACCAACACTGCCCCCTCGTCGGCGAGTCGGTCGGTGATCTGGCCGAACAGCTTCTTGAAGGAGACGCCCGAGGAGGGGGGCTCGTAGTCGAACACGCCCTCGAAGATCCGCGAGAAGACTGCGTACCGGGTGGCGTCCACCTGACAGTTCACCCGAACGGTCCACACGTCTGTCTCCCCGCCGAGTTCGCCGAACAGCTTCTGGACGGCGGTGGTCTTGCCGGTGCCGGGCGGCCCGCGCACGACGCTGTTGAGCGGGCGCGACCCCCGGACGGCCGGCCGCAGGGCGTACTTCAGCGAGTCTACCTGGCTCTCGCGGTGGCGGAACGTCTCCGGGACGTAGTCGATCTCGAAGACGTGTTCGTCCCTGAACACGGACTCGTCCCACGCCAACATCCCCTCCTCGGGGTCCCCGGGCATTGCCGGAGTCTACGCGCCCCACCACTTAATCGTTCGGCGACAGTGTGGTAGGAGTAGAATCTGACATTTCGAGACAGCCGTCTCCCCAAAATACTCTCGTCCCTGTATGGATGAAAATATATCTTACGAATGGCAACAGGCGGCTGTCGGACAGAGAGAGTCAGTCGGACGGTTGTGCTTGTGGATCGCCCCGTGTAGTCGACATTCTGACACCGAGATACGCGCCAGCAACAATCAGGAGTCCAGCCAGACCGAACAGAATGGTCTCGGACGCGAACACGTCGGTCGCTCGTCCAACTGCAACGCGGAGTGGGATTCCGACGACCGAGTACACTAATGCGATGACGCTCAGCGCGGTCGCCCGCCCGACCGACGAGAGTTCGTCGTTGATCAACTGTCCAGACAGCGGCTTCACCAGCCGTTGGAGACCACGCATGACCACGAACCCCGGGACGACGGCCAGCGTGACTACGCCGCCGGCACCCAACGCGACCGCGACGAGGAACGGTGCCACGACCAGCGTGTGTTCTGTCCCAAGCTGCTCCTCAACCCAGCCAGTCACGTAGCTAACTGCTGCACCGACACCGGTGAACGTCGCGTACAGCCACCCAATCTGTGCCTCCGGAACGCCAGCACCGACACTCAGTGGCTGTACCAGCACGCTGTTCGCTGTCGTTGCAACTCCGAAGAACAGTGCCAACCCGATCACCGCGTCACGGAGGCGTGGCTGGGTTAGCTCTTCGGTAATGACCGATCGAATCGTCTCTATGTCGAGGTTGTCGTTGTCGTCATCCGTCGGTGACGGTTCGCGGAACGTCAGCGCGGCGAGGAAGCTAATCGCTGTCGTTGCAGCAGTTGCAAGGTAGGCGAGTCCGTAGTCGATTTGACCAAGATAGCCGCCGGCGACGGAAGTCACGCCCATCACCACCAGGAGTGCCGTCTGCCCTCGACCAGAGACGTGTGCGTAGTCGTCTTCACGATCCATCTCCGAGAGCGTGTCGTACAACCACGCGCCGGACGTTCCCGACCGAAACGAGATTCCGAGGACGAATGTCGCCTGTGCGAGAACGAACGCTGGAAACGTTCCAGCGAGAGCAAAGACGAGTGATCCAGATGTCATTAGTCCCGCCGACAACAAAAGACTGTTTCGCCGTCCGAGCCTGTCGGCGGCGTAACCGCTTGGAATCTCCGCGAGGAGGGTCACGGCGCTTCCAGCGGCCACTACGAGCCCAATTTCGGTGAAGCTCAAGCCCCGGGATCGGAACATGAGCACGTTTACTGGGACGTGGAAGCCGCCCCACGCGGTTGCGACGTATATGTAATACTTGAAAATTGGCCGCGGTGGCAGACTGTCCTTCGGCAACATACTTGCCTTTATCAGCGAGAGCAATGTTACCTCTGATGTATTGTACGCCCAGAGTAGTGTAGGGGATATTTAGAAACTTATTTTTATAGCTGAACAAAAGTTGGTTGCGCTATGTCAACTGGGACAGCAACAGACGAGATGGTGCAGACCAAGCAACGAGAGGTTGACGTGACACTCCATGCTACCAATCTGAGCAATCCCTCGCACATGGAGTGGACACATGACGGGCGCCTCCTGGCAACCGAACGCACGAATGGTCGCATCGTTGATGTGACCGACGGGGGAGACTTCGGCGGCCTCACTGCGGACGACGAGCGGGTGTTCGCCTCTGGACTCGAAGGACCGTCCAGCATGGCGATGCTGCCCGACGGTCGGATCCTCGCCAACGAGTGCTGGGAAGGACGAATCCGCGACATCACCGGCGGCGGCGAGTTCTCCTCAGTGGACAACGAGACGGTGTTCGCATCTGAACTCGCCGGTCCCTACAGTATCGTCTACCACGACGCCACGGACGCGGTGTACACTACAGTGAACCCCGGCGAAGGCCGGAGTAGCCGCGTCATCGACGTGACTAGCGGAGACGACGCAGATGACCACCCGACAATTGTCGATCAGATCCCAGTACGCGACAAGTTCCCCGGCATGACTCCTCGGCGCGCTTGGCCGGACAACTGGGAACCGTACCAGATCGACTGTGGCGAGTGGGTCACGCCTGCCGGGGAGGCGCTGCTGTACAGCGTCGGTCCGCTGGGGCACGTCGCTCGTGCCGACATGGACCCGGAGTCGGAGACGGTGACACATATCGATCACGTCAACGACGACAGGCTCGTAGCAGAAGGGCTTGGGCGAGTCGGTGGCTCCGTCTACAACCGGAAGGATGGACTCGTCTACGTCGCAGAGCCGTTCAAGGGAAGCGTCGCAGCGATCGATCCACACGACAGCCAACAGTATCGGTTCACACCACGGGTCGCTAACGGGTTTACGCTGCCCACCTGCGTCCGATGTGGGCCGGACAACGACGCAATGTTCGTCTGCGGACGCGGAGAAGGCGTCGTCTACAAGATCGAGAACTTCCGTCCGTAACAGCGGGGTCCATCTCTGACGTATCGTGCTCAAGCCTCGCTTTTTTGGTGTGTGCTCGCCCGTACTGGTCCGCCTCTGATTCAGAACTTCTCCAGCAACGACTCGTAGAACGACCCCTCCTCGCCGGGGGTGGCGTCCGACAGCTTCTCGACGATCAGCTCCGGTGTCGACCGCGCGAGGTGGTTCTTCTTGGGCGAGCGGTCGACGACCAACTCCCCGTCTTCCAACCCCAGCGCCTCGATTCCGTCGACGGCCACGTCGAAGCCGGCGGTCTCGCGGATCTCCCGGGCCATGTGTGAGACGAACACCGCCGTCGCTCCCTGGTCGTGGAGCCGTTCGAGGATGCCGGCGATGATCTTCGCGGACGCCCCCGGCTCCGTGATCGACTCCAGTTCGTCCACCAGGACGAGTCGACCGTCGGCCCCGGTCGCCAGGTCGCCGAACTCCCGGAGCGTCGACTCGAACGCCCCGGCGTCGAGCGTCCCCTGTGACTTGGCGTAGTAGTGGAGCCCGGAGACGCGGCGGAGCCGCACCGCCGCCGCCGGCACGGGGAGCCCGACGTGTGCCAGCGTGGCGATCAGCGCGACCAGATCCAACGTCGACGTCTTCCCGCCGGAGTTGACACCGGAGAGGATCGTCACCCCGGAGACGCCGTAGTCCACCGGCTCCACGTCCGTGAACGCCTCGTCCAGGATCGGCGACCGCCCGCCTTCGATCTCGATCTCGGCGCCGGCGTCGCCGGAGGGGAGTCGAGTGACGCCTCCGGCTTCCGTCTCCGTCCCGCCGTCGCCGTCGGCCGCGAGCGCGCGCCCCGCTGGATCGTCCGGAATCTCGTCGCCGACGAACGTCGGCATCACACAGTCGAAGTCCGCCGCGAAGCGGGCCACCGCAAGCTCCACGTCGAACTCCAGCGCGTCGGCGAGCAACTGCTCGGCGTCCGGCCGCAGCGCCGCGATCTCCTCGGCTAAGTCCGCCTTCAGCCGGGCAGCCCGGCGGTCCCGGGCGGTCTTCAGCTCCGTCCGGAGCCGTGCCAGCGGCTCTTCGTTGTGTTCGACCGGGAACGTCGGCTCGCCGCCGAACACCCGTTCTGCCATCTCCTCTTCGCCGGGCTCCAGGCGGAGCGCGTCGGCGAACCGTTCGCGGGCCTTCCGGATCGCCTCGTCGTACTCGTCTGCGAGCTCGCGGGCCAGCAACGAGTCGACGCGGGCACCCTGCTCGACGAGCGAGAGGAAGTCCTGGCCCTCGATGGTCACGTCGCGTTCCTGGATCACGCTCCGGAGGTGGTCGTTGGCGGCGCTCGCGGCCGTGCTCGCGGCGGCGCCCACGTCGTCGACGGCGTCGGCCAGTCGGTCCAACTCCTCGTCACCGACGATCCCGCCGTCGTCGTCGACGCGGGCGAGCACGTCGCGGAGCGTCCCGAGATCACACGCCGGCTCCAGCCCGGCGCGCTCGTGGACGGTCGCGGCCGCAGACAGACTGTCGCGGTTGTCGGCGACGAACGCCAACAGTCGCTCGGGGACGACCGTCTCCGGCTCCGTCTCCGGCTCTGGGAGGACCCGCACGTCGCCGTCCACGTCCACGCCCGCGAACGTCTCGTCCAACACGAACACGGTGGCGTACGACCGTCCCAGCTCCGCCAAGTCCTCCGGCCCCTCCACGACTTCTACGGGGAGCTCCGGGAACGCCGCCTCCACTTCGGCGTACCGCTCGGCGTCGGCGGTCGCCAGCGCCCGCTCTCGCACTCGGAGATCCGACGGCTCCGTCGGCGGTGCCACCCCCTCCAGCGCCGACAACACGTCCGGATCCGGCTCTCGCTGGACGGCGTCGGCGGCCCACGCCCGCACCTCCGCGATCCGCTCCGGGACGGTGCTGGGGTACAGCGTCGCCAGCCGCTTGCGGGCGTACTCCGTCACGGCCCGGTCTCGCAGCAACGACAACACCTGGTCGTGTACCTCTTTGGCTCGGTCCGTCGCCGCCCACCCCCCAGGGTCGTCGTGACGGTGTCTGATCGCGCCACGAGCGATCACGACCGCTCGACCCTCGGACACCCCGGATACGCCCGCGATGGTCGCCACGTCACCCTCCCGGAGCGCCGCCTCGGGGTCGTCCAACTCGGCGAGCGCGTCGGCGGTCTTCTCGCCGACACCCGGAATCTCCGTGAGGTCCATCCGTGTCCCGGCGTTCGCCGGCGCGTGTAATAATTCCTCGTGACCGACCGTCGGGCGGACGTTCGATTCGCCGAACCACAACTGAGGGGTAACTAGATAGTCGTAGATGTGGGCGCGAACAGCACACCGAGTCACCGACGGCGAGCGAGTGGCGTCGACCGACCGACAGCCGCAGCGCTGCCGGAGTGATACGACTGGAGCACGAACGGACGAACGACGAGCAGCGGCGAGCCACGGACGAAAGACGACCCCACCCCACGGATCGTCCAGACGGACGACGTGCTCGGCGGCCAGCCACGGATCGAGGGCCGTCGGGTGGGCCTCCACCGCCTCTACCGTCGGCACGAGGATCACGACCGGACGGTGGAGACCTGGCCGACAGCTACGAACTCGCGGTCGCGGAGGTCCACTCGGCACTGGCGTACGCGAAAGCCGACCGCGACCAGATGGAGGCCATCGCGGACCGACTGGAGCAGACGAGACGGGGAGCAGAGCAGGTCGTCACGCCGGAGTGACGCCCGTCCCCGTCCCGACCGACGAGTGTGTCGAGCCGCAGTGGCGAACTGCACTCGAAGACGCGGGCCACGACGTGCTCCGGGTGAAGGCAGTGGACGAACTCGGAGAGGGGACAGACGACGAGGCGGTTCTGGCGTACGCGGCGAGGCACGGCCGACCGTTGCTCACAGCAGACAACGCCGACTTCACCGACCCACCTCCGACGGACCACGCTGGCGTGATCGTCGTCAGCGACCGACAGGATCCGTCGGGGGAAGCCGTCGTCACGGCCGTCCAGCGGGTTGTGTCCGTCTCCCCGGCCGGCGGGTTCGTCGCTTACGTCTCCGACTGGGCCCGAGAACTGCGCCAGCCGGGAATTGAACCCGGGCTAGTGGCTTGGGAAGCCACTGTCCTACCACTGGACCACTGGCGCTCACCCTGGAATTCCGGGTCGCGCCACTTAACCGTAGCGCTTCCCAGAGCCCCGCCGTCGCCCGTCTCCGGGTGAGACACAGCTTTAAATTCGTGTAGTGCATAGCTGGCGCGACCAGATGTCACTCCGGGAGATAATCGAGAGGGTCGAGAGCCGCGAGAAGCGGCTGACCGTGTTCGACCCTCCCTCACGGGATATCGTCAGGCAGCTCCGAGAGTACTTCGAGTCACAGACCGTCCGGATCGAGGTCGGCACGACGGACAGCCAACTGTCCGGCTACGCCGTTCTCTCGGACAGCGACGCCGAAGACGAGGTGTTGGCCGCGGTCGACCTCCGACACCTCGGTGACCCGACGGACGAACGGGAGACCTCGCCGTTCGCGCCGATCATCGAGCACCTCGACGACGCGACGTTCACGTCCTACGACCTCCAGCAGATGATGGCGGCGACACGCGAGGTCGAGGACCGCGCCTGGCGCAAAGGCGAGGGGACGCTCCACACCGGGTTCCAACGCACGGCCGCCATCCGCCAGCAGGCGGACGTGTACGCCGACCTGGCGGGGAAGAACCTCGACATTCACGCCTACAGCACCCCGGCGCCGGGGGTGCCGGAGATCGAGGGCGTCACCCTCCACCAGGAGGACAGCCAGGAGATCGCCGAGTCCTGGTTCGTCGTGTTCGACGGCGCCGGCGACCCGTTGGACGCCTGTGCGCTCCTGGCCGAGGAGCGTGGCGACACGGACGAGCGACTGTTCTACGGGTTCTGGACGTACGACCCGGAGATCGTCAACGACATTCTCGGCCACCTGAAACACCGGTACGCCGCCACGGTGTAGCCGTCACCCCCGGAGTGACTCCCGGCTACCGTCGCACCCGGAACCCGTCGGCACCGCGTGGCGTCTCGTAGTCGACTGTCACGTCTTCGACGGACGCCGCGGGACTCCCCTCCTCACAGAACGCGACGAGCGACTCGACCGTGTCGCGTGACCCCTCGAAGACGGCCTCGACGCGACCGTCGTCCAAGTTCCGTACCCAGCCGTCGACGCCGTGCTCGCGGGCGGTGTCGCGTGTCGTCGCCCGGAAGTACACCCCTTGGACCCGGCCGCTCACGAAGACGTGCGCCCGGACCCGGTCGCTGTCGTCTGGCACACCACGCCGTACGACCTCGGCGGTGAAAACTCGCGTGGCTACCCCGGCGTCCCGGTCTCGGTGGTTTCAAGAGCCAGCCACACTCCGAGGGAGACGATGCGACACGACCACCTGCTGTCGGCCGGGCAACTGGACCGTGCCGACATCGAGGGGCTGTTGGACCGGGCGGCGCGGATCGCCGCGGACCCGTCTGCAGTCCGCGACCGGCTCGCCGACAGTCTGTTGGCTCTGTGTTTCTTCGAGCCGAGCACCCGGACGAAGCTGTCGTTCGAGGCGGCGGCGAAACGCCTCGGTGGGGACGTGCTCGACATGGGCTCCGTCGACACGTCCTCGGTGACGAAGGGTGAGTCGCTCGCCGACACCGTCCGGGTGATCGAGGGGTACGCGGACGGGATCGTGCTCAGACACCCCAGCGAGGGGGCCGCGCGGCTCGCCTCGGAACACGTCTCCGTGCCGGTGCTCAACGCCGGCGACGGTGCCGGCCAACACCCGAGCCAGACCCTCCTGGACCTGTACACGATGCGGGAGGCGGCCGGGCTGGACGACCTCACGGTGGGGATCGTCGGCGACCTGAAGTACGGCCGGACGGTCCACTCGCTGGCGGCGGCGCTGACGGAGTTCGACGCTCGGATGCACTTCGTCTCCCCGCCGTCGCTCCAACTCCCACGAAGCGTCCAGTACGACCTCCACGACGCCGGCGCCAGGCTCCGGGAACACGAGCGCTTAGACGACGTGATCCCCGAACTGGACGTGTTGTACGTCACTCGGATCCAGCGCGAGCGGTTCCCGGACGAAGACGAGTACCGCGCCGTCGCCGGGGAGTACCGGGTCGACGAGACGACACTCGACGCTGCACGCGACGACCTGACGATCATGCACCCGTTGCCCCGCGTCGACGAGATCGCACCGGAGATCGACGAGACGAGCCACGCGAAGTACTTCGAGCAGGCACACAACGGTGTCCCCGTGCGGATGGCGTTGCTGGACGCTCTCCTCGGCGACGGAGGTGAGTCGGCGTGACAGACGACGACCAGAAGCTCCGGGTGTCGAAGATCCGCGACGGCACCGTCATCGACCACGTCGCGGCCGGCCAGGCGCTGAACGTGCTCTCGCTCCTGGAGATCGACGGCTCCGAGGGGCTCGGGGTCTCCGTCGTCATGAACGTCCCGTCGGACCGACTCGGCCAGAAGGACGTCGTGAAAGTCGAGGGACGGGAACTCAGCCAGTCGGAGGTGGACGTGTTGTCGTTGTTCGCGCCCGCCGCGACCGTCAACATCGTCCGCGAGTTCGACGTGGTCGAGAAGAACCGGGTCTCTCGGCCCGAGCGCGTGACCGGGGTCCTGGAGTGTCCGAATCGCAACTGCATCACGAACGCCGACGAGCCAGTCGACGCCAGCTTCGCCGTCGTCGAGGAGGGCGTCCGGTGTGAGTACTGTGACACGATCCTGCGGGAGGGGTTCGGGGAGCAGCTGTCGCGGTGAGCCCCGTCGCCCGTCGGTGTCCCGGAAACGATTTGTAGCCACCCCGCGAACGCAGAGGCATGTCCGGAAAATCGAAGCTCGTCCTCCTGTTCGGCATCATCGTACTGCTGTACGTCGTCCTCACCTCCGGTGACGACTCCGTCGAGGTCGAGGTCGACACCGAAGAGTAGCTCCCGCGGCTCGCTCTCCGTCGAACGACTTACGCCCAGCCGTGGCCAACGAGCGGTATGACCGACTACGGCGTCGTCACGCGCAACGAGGAGGAGACGGAGTGGGACGCCTTCGACCGCGCGTTCTACGAGGTGAAAGACGTGACCGGCCGTGCGGCGGAGCCGCTCGCGGACGCGGTCAACATGATCTCCTGTTTCGGCGACAACGCGGCCGTCGCAGACAGCCCGGATCTCGCGCCCGTCTCCGACGAGGGCGAGCGGGCGACCCGCGACCGGACGTACTTCGACTGGGCGTACGTCTGTCCCACCCGCGAGGACTACCGCGCCGGGGTTCTGGAGATGGTGGAGGACGCTGCCGCCGTCTCCCCGGACGTGCGGCTGGACGATGTCGGGTTCCCACGCCCGGAGTACTGCTACTGTGACCGGTGTACCGAGCAGTTCCGCGAGTGGGCGGCCACGGAGACCGAAGAGGAGTCGCCGGAGCCGGGCGGAGCGGCGTGGTACGACTGGCGAGCGTCCGTGATCACGAAGTTCGTGCGCGAGGCGACGGACCGGATCCCCGGCCGAGTGTACCTCACCCTGTACCCGGACCCGTACTCGGGTCACCTCCACGAACGGGCGGGGCTGGACCTGGAAGCGCTGTCGGAGTACGTCGACGAGTTCGTCGTCCCGTTGTACGACACCGCCTACGGGACGACCTACTGGCTGGAGACCATCGCCCGCGGGTTCGCGGACCGACTCGCACAACTGCCCGTCGACTTCTCCGTGGAGCTGTACGCCGTGAACGTCGACGTGGACGACCTGATCCACGCGACGGAGGTGGCGGAGGCGTCGGCCCGCGAGGTGTTCTTCGGCTACGACGCCAGCGTCGGCGCCGCCGCGATCCGCCGGAAGCGCGCGGACCGCCGCGAGGGGGTAGAACACGGCGACCCCGACGACTCCAGTGATCCCGACGATCCCAGCGAGCTCGGCGACTCCAGTGATCCCGACGATCCCAGCGAGCTCGGCGACTCCAGTGATCCCGACGATCCCAGCGATCCCGACGACTCCAGTGATCCCGACGATCCCAGCGATCCCGACGACTCCAGCGATCCTGGCGACTCCGTCGAGAGCCCGAACTGACGCAACTGCAGACGGGTTCCGTCTCGTTGTAGAGAACTTATCGGACCGTGTGCCCACCGTTCGAGCGTGTCACCGACCGAGACACGCCGGTTCCACCTCGAACACAGACCCGAGGGGCGACCGGATCACGACGCCTTCGAGCTCCGTACCGTCGAAGTAGAGCCCGACCCGGGCGAGGCGCTCGTCCGTACACAGTACCTCTCCGTCGACCCGTACATGCGCGACCGGATGCGTGCCGGCGAGTCGTACTCGGAGCCGTGGGACGTGGGCGACCCGCTGCGCGGCGGTGTCGTCGGCGAGGTGGTCGCCGGCGGTGCCGGCGTGGAGCCGGGCCAGACCGTCGTCGGCAACCTCCCGTGGGCGGAGTACGCCGTCGCCGCCGGCGACGATCTCACCCCGGTTGACACCGGCGGGCTGCCGACCTCGGCTGCGCTGTCCGTGCTCGGAATGCCCGGCCGGACGGCGTACTTCGGTACCCGCGAGGTGGCACAGCCCCGCGCCGGCGACACGGTCGTCGTCTCCGGCGCGGCCGGGGCCGTCGGCTCCGTCGTCGGCCAACTGGCCGCGCTCCAGGGTGCCGACGTGATCGGTGTCGCCGGCAGCCAGGAGAAGACGAACTGGCTCACCGACGACCTCGGCTTCGACGGCGCGATCGACTACGAACACGAGACCGTGCCGGAGCGGTTGGACGAACTCGCGCCCGACGGGATCGACGTCTACTTCGACAACGTCGGCGGCCCGATCACGGACGCCGTGTTCGCCCGACTGAACGTCGACGCCCGGGTCGCCGTCTGCGGCCAGATCGCACTGTACAACGACGAGGCGGTCCCGACCGGCCCCCGGAAGCTCCCGTCGTTGATCGAGAGCCGCGCGACCGTGGAGGGGTTCCTCGTCCGCGACTTCGCGCCACGGTTCCGCGAGGCGACAGAACACCTCGCGGAACTCGTCGCCGCCGGCGACCTCCAGTACCGCGAGACGATCACGGAGGGGCTGGCGAACGCCCCCGACGCCTTCCTCGGGCTGTTCGACGGCGACAACATCGGCAAGCAGTTGGTGAAGGTCGGCGAGGAGTGACAGGGCGGCGGGAACGTCGCCGCACCGCCGGCGGCGATCACTCGCCCACTTCGGTGACCTGACCGCGCCTGATCTCGACGGCGAGTTCGTCGGGCGGGCGGCTCCCGTCCGTCTCGAAGTATCTGACGACTGTGTAGAAACGCTCGTCGTCGGTCGCAGAGGTGTTCTCGATTACTCTGTACTCCAAAGTGAGCGTCCGCGGACTCTGGACACCCGGACCGGCGAGCCAGTCGACCTCGACGTGTCGATCCGTCAAGGTGAGCGTCCGTGTCCGCGGCATCACGAGCCCGAAGACGGTGACGAATCCGCTCGGCATGTCGAAGCCATCGAACGCCTCGACAAGGCTGGTGAACTCGGAACGGACGTACTCTCGTCTGAACAGCCGGTCCAGTTCCGCTCTCGTCTCTAGCACCTGTTGGTAGTACTTCGGATACCCGAGTTCGACGGCGGGAAACTCCAGGTCGAGAATAGGCTCCTCGAACGGGTAGTTCCCGTTGTGGCGTGAGTCGTACTTGGGGCTGGCGTGGTTCATCCCGAGCCACGCGGTGCCCAGTCCGCTGAGTCCCAATCCAGCCAACAGCTCTCTTCTGGTTACCATGTTGAGCGGGTTTTCTTCTGATAGCGTACTAATCTTTTGGTCGTCTAGAATCGATACAGTTGAAAATAGACAAAATAAGAGTGGAGCACTGTGTCACAGCAGAAAAATACAAACGGGAGGAGACGACTGCTGCAGACTGGCGCAGCAGCGTTCGACCTCAGTGGAACAGCAGTGCTCGGCTCGGCAGAGCGGACGTTCGACGAGATCTACGCACAGGCTCGGCGAATCCGTTCGAAGACGAGCAGTCGTGAGAAGTTCGTCGACTACCTCCGAAGACACACGACCTCGGTGAAGACTCGTTCCGAGTCACTCGGATACAGTCCCAACACTTCGTCTGACGAGGCAGGAGCGCAGCGATTCTACGCTGACGCACTCACAATTGATACAACGCTAACGTATCAACTGGACTGTAACGACGGACAGAGCTACGCCTACATCGACTACACGTTCGACCTCGACCCGTCGTCCTTTATTACGGTGGGGTCCGACAAGGAGGACCGAATCACACTGTCGTGGAATGACAGCCACTATCGAACGGAGGAAGACACGCAGTATGTCGACAACGCTCCGAACATCTCGTTCAGCTCTTTCACCCTCTCTGGTGTCGACTTCAAGTTTGACGACGAGGCTGCCTGCCTGAACGGGTGTGACATCACGGGCAATTCGGTCGGGACGAAGATGCAACTCTTGGACACCAGTCAAGAGAGGGCAGTCCAGAGCCGTTACCACCACACTTGGAACGGTCTTGAGTACAAGGGCTTCAGTGTGAAAAGCTCTGGAGCCGTCTCCTGGTCTTTCGCTCCGACAGACTACGGTGAGGTTCTCGACACGACTATTACCGAAGGCAACGAGGCAGACGAAGGCATCTGCGGTCCGATTTGATCGGAGGGCATCAGGCCAAACCAGACACCCGTCGATCAACGAACCCCGCCCGCACACGGTTCGTTTTTGTCCCTGCACAGACACCCTCGGGGTATGGCCGACCTGCGCGACGTCGGACTGTCGAAGTACGAGGCGCGGGCCTACCGGAGCCTGTTGGAGTCGGGCCCGACGACGGCCAAGGAGCTGTCGGAAGAAAGCGGGGTCCCGATGGGCCGGATCTACGACGTGCTCAATAGCTTGGAGCAACACCGGCTCGCTCGGAGCCAGGCGGCCAGTCGTCCGAAGAAGTACGTCGCCGTCGAGCCGGAGACGGCGCTGGACCGACTGTTGGAGGAGAAACGCCGGGACCTCCAACAACGGGAACGCCAGTACGAGGCGGCCGTCGAGGAGCTGGCGACGGAGTTGGAGTCGGGCGAGCCGACAGACGAGCAGTTCTGGACCGCGGCCGTCGGTCCGTCGGAGACGGCGGAGCTCCTCCTGGAACGGCTGTCGGCCGCCGAAGACCGGATCGTCGTGATCTCGTCGACCACCACCTCCGGGCTCGAACTGGGTGACATCGGGACGGCGATCACGGAGGAACTCGCGGCCGCGGCCGACCGCGGCGTGACGGTGTCCGTGTTGTTGGCCGACTCCGTCCCGCCGCAGCTGTCGCCGAAGGTGGGCCAGCGCTACGCCGACGGGCTCGCGGATCACGACCGCTTCGAGGTGCGGACCCACCCGGAGGTCCAGGGGACCGTCACCCTGATCGACGACGACGAGACCTGTCTGGAGGTGCCCAACCCCGTCGAGACGAACAGCACCTTCGCCACGATCGACCTGAAAGACAGGGAGTTCGCGGCGGACGTGCGCGAACGGTTCGAGGAACGGTGGTCGGAGGCGGAGGCGTTCTCCTTCGGACTGGGGTAGCTACTCCTGCACGAACTCTCGCTTAACGTACACCACGACGGCAAAGAGGAACGCTAACACTGCCGGGGCGAACAGAACCCAGAACGTAGCCGCCTTGTCTGTCTGGTCGGTGAACAGGGCGATACCGACCGCAGCCAACAGGAGGAACGGCATGTAGTCGAGTGTCTTCCCGAGCACGATGCTCGCCTCGTTCTTGAGCCCCGTCACGAACCGGTTCCCTCCATCTCGTGTGACCATTTGCCTCTCCAGTATAAAAAGCTACGTTTTTGACCGGAAAATAGCTATTCAGCAAAATACAAGAGTGTGAGATAATCACTAGCCGACGATGATTCGAAGCGGAATCAGGAGGTTTGATGTCTACAGAGGCTCAAGGCGAGTGCCTCGGGGTCTCCGGAAATCTCCGATTTCCGGGATGACGAGACGCCTCCGGCGTCTCGAATCACTTGACCCCGAGGCGGTTCACAGAAGTATGTGGCTCGTCTCGCTCCTGCTCGGTGGCCTGTACTACGGCTACTCCTTTCTTCGGGTGTTAGAGGTCACGCAGAAGACCGTCGCCTACCAGACGTACATCAGCTCTGCGGGATTCCCTCCAGAGATCATCATGGCAGTGGCGACGTCTGTCGGTCTCTTCTCGTACCGTGTGTTCCGCGACGCCAAGCACCGACACCAGCGGTACTACGTTCAGTACCTCGTTAGCGACTTTCTGACGCTGTACGAAGCCGAGCGGATTGAGGACGGCGACCCGACGACAGCCAACACGACCCCGTAGAACGCTGGGCGACTACTCCCCGTTCGTTCGCGGGTCACTCGCGGCGTTGCGCTGTGGGTTCTCGCCCGGGTGTTCCCCGTTCATCTCCTCGCGGAGCCGGCCCATCTGGACCTCGCGCTCGGCGTGGGCGTTGTGTTGGTGGATCGACTCGTCGTTGGACTGGCGCATGTGGACGACGGCGTCGTCGCCCAGGTGGTCGAACTCCGCGACAGTCTGCTCGGCCAGCGAGCGCACACAGTCCTCGACGAACTTCGCGTCGGCGTGTGCGTTGTACGTCATGTAGTCCTCGTCCGGACGTTTGGCGTAGTTGTAGATCCGCGCGCTCATCGAGTCCCGGGCGATGTCGATCACGTCGAACAGGTCCACCTCCGGTGAGCCGTCGTCCTCGACGGTGAGGGTGGCGTGCCCCCGCTGGGAGTGGCCCGGCTGGGGCACCTCGTCCAAGAACGCCTCGACGGTGTCGTCGTCGACACCGAGCTGGCGGAGCTGTTCGCGGGCGCGGGCCTCGGACATCCCCTGTGAGCACGGACAGACGGTCATGCCGGTGACCTCGGCGCCGATCTCCTCGCGGGTCCCCTCCTCGGTTGCGGTGGCGGAGGCGATCACGGTCGCGGTGCTCTGTGTCGGCCGTTCGCTCGCAGGGGTGTCCTCGTGGGTGACGAAGTCGGCCGTCATCTCCACTTCCGCGACGGTGGTGTAGTCGTGCTTGGCGATCAGCCGCTCCGCGGCGTCACCACACACGTCCTCGATCCGGTCGGTCTCGCCGGAGACGGCAGCCTCCAACACCTCGTCGATCACCTCCATGTTGCGGCTCATGTCGATTCCCTTCCGACCGCTCGGCAGGTCCACGAAGACGGAGAACTCGGCCATAAAGATCCACGGGCGCTCGTCCTCGCGGTCGATCTTCACGAGCTTCTCCACGTCGGTGACCCCAACCTGACTCAGACCGACGGCCACGTCCGGCCGTGTGGCCTGTACGTCGGGCAGCTGGTGACTCACAATAGGCGTACCAGGCTCTGCGAGGGATTAGTGCTTTCGAAACCCACAGTCCGCACGGCTCAGATCGCTTCGGAGTCGACCTCGACGTCCAGTGATACGTCGCGTTCGCGGCCCTCCAGGTCCGTCACGGCCCGCCGGACGACCCGCGTCGCCTCCTCTTCGACGAGCCCCGTCAGCCGGTCCAACACCCAGCTGAACGAGACGGTCAACGGGAGCGACACGGCGTCCGGGCTCGCGGAGTTCGGGTCGAACCGGACCTCCATGAACACGCGACAGGCGTGTTCCGCGTCGGGTGGTGCGTCCGACGGGAGCTCTCGCCGTTCGATCCGCCAACACCCCTCGGCGTCGATGTCCTCGGTGACGGCCCAGTCGATCCGGTTCGGCGGCGTCGTGTCGGTCACCTTCGAGTGGGCGGTGTACGACAGTTTCCACCAGGAGAACGCCAGCGAGTAGTGGCTCTCCGGGCCACCGTCGCCGGCCGTCCTCGTCACCTCGTCTAAGTACTCCGTGTACTGGTCGTACCGAGGGAACTCCAGGAGGAACTCGTACACGTCCGCCGGGGGTGCGTACACGTCGGTGGCGACGAACAGTGTGTCCACGCCCACAGTCTCCACCCCCCGCGAGCCTAAGCGTTGTGGAGCCGTCTGGGCCGACAATCAGTCCCACGACAGTTCGAACCGGAGTCGGCCCGGCTCGGGCTCCGACTGCTCGACACCGACGGTCGTCTCGCCGGAGCTGACGCGGTCGACGGCGCCGGACAGCGCGCCACAGACGAGCGACGCGGGGTACGGCATCTGCACGCAGTCGACGACGGCCTCCCCGTCGGCGACGTGCGGAACGTCGTACTCGTCTAGTTCCGACCCGTCGCCGCGGTGGGCGCGGTCGTACACGTCGTCCAACTCGAACAACACGTCCCGTGGCCTCCGCACGTCCGGCGGGAGGTCGACGAGCGCGACCGTCTGGCGGCCGGCACGCGACAGCGTCTCCGCGCCGACGGCGTCTGCGGTCTCGAACATCGCGGTCTGGAGCGGCGTCGCCGGGTACCAGTCGTCGGCCGTCGGCTGTTCGATTCCGACCGTCGCCAACTGGCGTTCGAGGCGGTCGGCGAACGTCTGGCTCGCCTCTCGGGCACCCGCGAGGTAGCCGACGACGACGAAGCCGGCCACCTCCGCGTCGTCGGAGAACCGCCGGACCGGGGGGACAGTGGGGGAGGTCACGGCTCTAGAATCCTAATTGCGCATGATAAAATGAGTGTGTCGGTATTTAGATCAGACACGAGTCACCACTCCACCGGCTGGCGGTCGCGCCAGAGCCCGCCACCGACCGTCTCCGGCCGGAGCCGCGCCAGCCAGACGGGGGTCTCGGCGCCCGCTGCGGGGCTTCGCGGGGCGTCCTCGCCGCCCATCTCCGTGGCGACCCAGCCCGGACAGGCGGCGTTGGCGAGGAGGCCGTCGGCCGCGTACTCCCCGTGGAGGTACGCCGTGAGCCCGTTGAGACCGGTCTTCGAGATGCGGTAGCTGGGTGAGCCGCCGGACTGGTCTTCTCCGATGGCGCCCATTCCCGACGAGACGTTGACGATCCGACCGCCGTCACGCTCCAGCAACGGCGGCAGCGCGTACTTCGACAGCAGCGTCGGCCCGCGGAGGTTGACCGACAGCGTCCGGTCGATCGTCGGGGTCGGTTCCTCGTGGAGCTGGTCGTCGAACTGGCCGACGCCGGCGTTGTTGACGAGCACGTCCAGCCGGCCGGCCTCCTCGCCGACGGTCGTGATCGCCGCCTCGACGTCTCCCTCCTGGGTCACGTCGAGCGGGACGGACTCACAGCCGTCGGGCACGTCGGCGGTGACGCTCCGGGCGCCGGCGTACACGGTCGCGCCGAGATCGCGCAGTTGGCCGGCGATCTCGGCGCCGATTCCACGGTTCGCGCCCGTGACGAGCGCGACCTGGCCGTCGAGACTGTCGTACAGCGCCGGGTCGGGGTCGCTCCCGGGCGTCGGTCGTGTCGGTGGCACGCCCGGGCTACGGACCGGAGTGACGACGGTCTTTCGGACTGTGACGCGACCCGACCCGGGTCACTCGTCGACGCCGGGCGGGAGCGTCGCGCCACGGGTGGTCGCGGCCGAGAGGTCGACCCCGGTGAGCGTGGCGTCCGTCAGGTCGGCGTGTGTGAGGTCGGCGTCGCCGGCCAGAAGCTCCGAGCAGTCGGCGTCCACGAACGACGCCCGAGTCGCGTCCGCCCCCGGCAGCGTCGCCGCCAGCAGGTCTGCCCCCGACAGGTCCGCCTCTCGGAGTGTCGCGTCCGCGAACACGGTGTACACGAGCCCGGCGTCGACGGCGCTCGCGCCCGTCAGGTCGGCGTCTGCGAACGACGCCTCTCTGCCGGTCGCGCCGTCGAGTCGAGCGTCCGTGAGGTCGGCACCGGCGGCGTTCACCCGGGAGAGGTCCGTCTCTCGGAGGTCCGCCCGCCGGAGGTCGGCCTCGGCGAGGTCGGCGTCCGACAGGTCGGCCCCACGGAGGTCGGCGCCGACGAGCGTCGCCCGGGAGAGGTCGGCGTCCGCGAGGAACCCGGCACAGTCGACACGGGTCAGGTCCGCCCCCGAGAGGTCGGCGCCCCGGAGGTCGGCGTCACCCAGCGTCGCGTCCGCGAGGGTGGCCTCCGAGAGGTCGGCGTCTCGTAGTGGTGCGCCGGTCAGCCGTCGGTCCCGGAGGTCGCGTCCGGACAGGTCCACGCCGGGTTCGAGTGTCTCGTCTGCCACGCACCCCCGTAGGCGCCCGAGAGGCAAGTGTCCTGTCGACTGCTCGTCGGGAAGGACAGTCTCAAGACGGACCCTCCCCAAGAACGCTCGATGAACACGCCGGAAGGCGAGTCGGCAGAGGAGTCGTCCCAGGTGGGCCGACTCGTGAGCCGTAGCCGGCCGGTGGCGGACGTGTCGTTCCCGGCGTTTCTGGCGGACAACGAGCCGCCACGGGTGCACTGGGCTTCTCCCACGGGACTGGAGCTGGCCGGCAGCGGTGCGACGGCGACGCTGACGGCGACGGGCTCGAACCGGTTCGACGACCTCCGGGCGGCCGCCCGACGGCTGTTCGACGAGTTCGACCACGAGGGTCCGGCGGTCACCCGGCCGCGGGCGGTCGGTGGGCTGTCGTTCGACGGCGACCACGAGCCGGTGCCGCCGTGGGAGGGGTTCCCCGCCGCCCGGTTCGTCCTGCCGGCCGTCCAGTTGACGCGCGGTGACGACACGACACACCTGACTGCCACCGCCTGCGGCCCGGACGCCTCGGCGACGACCGTCGAGCGCCGGTTAGACGAGGCGGAGAGGCGACTGTCGACGCTGCCGATGATGCAGTCCAGCGGTGGCCCGCCGGGCGTGGCCGCTCGGCGGTGGCTCACCGACCGCGAGAACTGGGTACGGCAGGTGCGTGACGCCACCGACCGCATCGCCGACGGCGACCTCCTGAAGGTCGTGTTGGCGACGGCGCTGTCGCTGGAGTTGGACGATCGGGTGTCCGTGCCGGCCGTGTTGGAGCGACTCCGGCGCACCTACCCGGACTGCTACCGGTTCCTGGTCCAGCCGGCCGACGGCGGCGCCTTCTTCGGTCCGCCGCCGGAGCGACTCGTCGAACGCCACGGCAGACGGGTCCGGACGGAGGCGCTCGCGGGGTCGATGCCCCGCGGGGAGACGCCCGAGGAGGACGCCGACCACGCCCGGGCCCTGTTGGACAGCGAGAAGATCAGACACGAACAGGGGCTCGTCGCCGACACGATCCACGACCAGCTGTCGGCGTACGGCGACGTGACCGTCGGCGACCGCGGGGTGCGGAAGCTGACGAATATCCAACACCTCCAAACACCGATAACGGCGACGTTGGACGGCGACACGCACGTTCTGGAGTTGGTCGAGGCGCTCCACCCGACGCCGGCCGTCGGCGGGCTCCCGTTGGCCCGTGCGCTGGCGACGATCCGGGAGACGGAGACGTTCGACCGCGGGTGGTATGCCTCCCCGGTCGGGTGGTTCGACGCCGACGGCGACGGGGAGTTCGCGGTCGGAATCCGGTCGGGGCTGGCCGACGGCACCGCGGCGACGTTGTTCGCCGGCAACGGCATCGTCGCCGACAGCGACCCGGACGACGAGTGGGCGGAGCTCCAGCCGAAGGTCCGGCCGATTCTGGACGAACTGGTGGACGACGGCGGCGAGTGACCAGACAGTCCCGTCGCCCCCGGTCACGACCGACCGAACGCCTTTGTCGCCACCGGCCGTCGCGGCGAGCGTGACACTGGACACGGCGCTGATCGGAGAGAAGGTCGAGCAGGCTCGACGGGCCGTCGCCGAGGGGGACTGTGACGCCTGGCTCGTCTTCTGTCGGGAGACGGACGAGACGGCCGAGCCGACGCTGCCGTACGTCTTGGGGTTCGACGTAGTGTGGCCGACGGCGGTCGTCGTCGGCCCGGACGAGTCGACGGTCGTCTTGGGCCGTCACGACGCTCCGAACGCCGAGCGGCTGGACGTCCACGAGGTGCGGCCGTACGACGAGTCGATGGAGACGGCGCTGCGGGAGACGCTGGCCGAGATCGGTGCGGAGACGGTCGCGGTGAACTACGACCGCGACGACAGCGCCGCAGACGGGCTGACCGTGGGGCTGTACCGCCGGCTCCAGGACCTGCTCCCCGAGCGAGAGTTCGTCTCCGCCGGCGAGGTCGTCCGCCGGGTGCGGGGGCTCAAGTCGGCGACGGAGCTCGACCGGATCCGTGCGGCCGCCGAGACGACCGTCGATCTGCTCGGGACGGCCGCGACGGCGTGGACGCCCGAGACGACGGAACGCGAGATCGTCGCCGACCTCCACGACCGACTCCGCGCCCGCGACCTCGGGACGGCTTGGGCGTGGGACTACTGCCCGACGGTCCACCTCGGGGGTGAAAGCGACGTGGGGCACACGCTGCCGGGCGACCACACGCTGGGCCAGGGGGAGCTGTTTCACGTCGACTTCGGCGTCCGACAGGACGGCTACGCGGCGGACCTCCAACGGCTGTGGGTGCGCGGCGAGCCGTCACCGGGGCTGGAGTCCGTCTTCGAGGACGTGCGGGCAGCGATCGACGCCGGCCACGAGCGGCTGGCGGCCGGCGTCCCCGGCCACGAGGTGGACGCGGCGGCCCGCGAGACGCTGATCGACCGTGGCCACCCGGCGTTCCAACACGCCTTCGGTCACCAGGTCGGCCGGGTCGCTCACGACGGCGGGACGCTGCTGGGTCCGGAGTGGGAGCGGTACGGCGACGCTCCTCGTGGCGAGGTGCGGGCGGGGGAGATCTACACGCTGGAGCTGGGCGTCGAGACGGAGTGGGGGTACGTCGGGCAAGAGGAGATGGTCCGGGTGACGGAGTCGGGACCGGAGTGGATCGTGCCGCCACAGACGGCGCTGAACCGGCTGTAGCCCACCTCGACGGCACGGACGAACGGTGAGGCGGGTGGCCGAGGGGGTGTGACCGATCGGCGACGGAACCCGCAGTATTTTGACCCTGGCCGACAGAGGTTGAGACGACACAGCCCGCGGGACACTACGGGCCGGTGTAGTGTGGCCGGTCGCGTACAGCGGGGACGGGGCCGACGCGCTGCAAGACGCCGGGGTCTCCAGTCGCCCGTGTTCCCGGGCGGTTTCAGTACGAGCAGACCCCGACGGCGGGGATTCGGACGCTCGCAACGACGCAAACGCAACCACTATGGAGATCGAAATTGCGACGATCGGCGGCTACGAAGCTGTCGGTCGACAGATGACGGCGGTCAGAGCAGGCGAAGACGTGGTCGTGTTCGACATGGGCCTCAACCTCTCACAGGTCCTGATCCACGACAACGTCGAGACCGAGAAGATGCACAGTCTGGACCTCATCGACATGGGGGCCATCCCGGACGACAGAGTGATGTCGGAGCTGGAGGGGAACGTGAAGGCCATCGTGCCGACGCACGGTCACCTCGACCACATCGGCGCCATCTCGAAGCTGGCCCACCGCTACGACGCACCCATCGTCGCCACGCCGTACACCATCGAACTGGTGAAACAACGGGTCCAGTCGGAGAACAAGTTCAACGTCGACAACGACCTGGTGAAGATGCGCGCGGGCGGCACGATGGCGCTCGGCGACTCCGAGCAGGTGGAACTGGAGTTCGTCAACGTCACCCACTCGATCATCGACGCGATCAACCCCGTCGTCCACACGCCGGAGGGGTCGATCGTCTACGGGCTGGACAAGCGGATGGACCACGACCCGGTGATCGGCGACCCGATCGACATGGAGCGGTTCCGCGAGATCGGCCGCGAGGGTGAGGGCGTCCTCTGTTACATCGAGGACTGTACGAACGCGGGGAAGAAGGGACGCACACCCAGCGAGTCCGTCGCGCGCAGCCACCTGAAGGACGTGATCCACTCGGTGGAGGACTACGACGGCGGAATCGTCGCCACGACGTTCTCCAGCCACATCGCGCGGGTGCGGAGTCTCGTGGAGTTCGCCAACGACATCGGCCGCCAGCCGGTCCTGCTGGGGCGGTCGATGGAGAAGTACAGCGGCACCGCAGAACGGCTGGACTTCGTGGAGTTCCCGGACGACCTCGGGATGTACGGCCACCGGAAGTCCGTCGACCGGACGTTCAAGCGAATCATGAAGGAGGGGAAGGAGGACTACCTCCCGATCGTCACCGGCCACCAGGGTGAGCCACGCGCGATGCTCACTCGGATGGGTCGCGGCGAGACGCCCTACGAGTTCGACAACGGGGACAAGGTGATGTTCTCGGCACGGGTGATTCCGGAGCCGACGAACGAGGGCCAGCGCTACCAGTCCGAGCGCCTCCTGAAGATGCAGGGCGCCCGGATCTACGA
This sequence comes from Halobaculum sp. MBLA0143, assembly GCF_041361465.1. Classification (NCBI taxonomy): domain Archaea; kingdom Methanobacteriati; phylum Methanobacteriota; class Halobacteria; order Halobacteriales; family Haloferacaceae; genus Halonovum; species Halonovum salinarum. The sequence goes on along the minus strand of NZ_JBGKAC010000001.1, from coordinate 2,470,187 downwards.
CGACATCCACGTCTCCGGCCACCTCCGCGAGGAGGGCCACTACGAGATGTTGAACGCGCTGCAGCCGCGCCACGTCGTCCCGGCCCACCAGAGCATGGAAGGATTCGCACCGTACGTCGATCTCGCCAGCAACGAGGGGTACACCCTGGGGCGAGACCTGCACGTGACGCGAAACGGTAATATGATCACGCTGGTCGAGTGACCACGAGACGATGAGCCAGGACGCGATGGAGAAGCGGGTGCTCGACGCGGTCCGGCAGCGGCGCCAACTCGTCAACGAGGCCGTCGACGAGGACCTCCCGATGGCGGAGCCGGACCGGCTCTACGAGGCGACTCGATACATCATCGAGGCGGGCGGCAAACGGCTCAGGCCGACGATCGCCCTGCTCGTCGCCGAGTCGCTCGCGGATCTGGAGCCGTTCAGCGTCGACTACCGGTCGTTCCCGTCGTTGGACGACTGGGAGTTCGACCTCCTGCGGGCGGCCGTCAGCGTCGAGGTAATCCAGTCGTTCACGCTGATCCACGACGACATCATGGATCAGGACGACCTCCGTCGCGGCGTCCCGGCGGTCCACGTGGAGTACGACACGGAGACCGCGATCCTGGCGGGCGACACCCTCTACTCGAAGGCGTTCGAGATGATCTCGGACACGGGGGCGAACCCGGCGAACGAGGTAGACGCGATGCACCTCCTGGCGTCGACGTGTACCCGGATCTGTGAGGGCCAGTCGTTGGACGTGGCCTACGAGAACCGGACGGACGTCGGCCCGGAGGAGTATCTGGAGATGGTACGACTGAAGACGGCGGTGTTGTTCGGCGCCAGCGCGGCGATCCCCGCGAACCTGATGGGCGCCGACGACGAGGTCGTCGAGGGGCTCCACCAGTACGGCACGGACGTGGGGCGTGCGTTCCAGATCCAGGACGACCTGTTGGACCTCACCACCCCCTCCGAACAGCTCGGCAAACAACGCGGCTCCGACCTCGTCGAGGGGAAAGAGACGATGGTGACGCTCCACGCGCGTCAACAGGGCGTCGACGTGGACAACCTCGTGGACGCGGACACGCCCGAGGAGGTGACGGAGACCGCCATCGAGGAGGCCGTCGGCGTGTTGGAGGAGGTCGGCAGCATCGAGTTCGCTCGCTCGCGCGCCCAGGAGCTGGCAGAACAGGGCCGGTCGGGGCTGGAGGTGCTCCCGGACAACGAGCCGCGGGCGTTGTTGGACGACCTGGCGGAGTACCTGATCGCGCGCAACTACTGAGCGGGCGGCCCTCGAACGAACTCTCTCGAACGCGCAGCCACCGAGCGGCGCGAGAGTGAGTGTGGTCGGCTACAGACCGAAGTCCAAGTCGTCGCCGTCTCCGTCGTCGTCCGTGTCGAACTGTCGGAACGCCTGTTCGAACTCGTCGTGTTCGGAGAACTCCTCCATCTGTTCGTCCAACTCCGCCTGGAGCTCGTCGTAGCGGGCCTGGAGCTCGGTGTACTCCTCGGACTCCTCTAGGGCGGCTTGGCCCTTCTCGGACTCTAAGACGGCCTTCTTCGAGGCGACGGCGTACAGCTCCTGGACACCGGTGTCGTACTCCGACCGACGCAGCAACGAGTCGACCGTGTCCATCAGGTTCTCTCGCGTGACCGGCTTGACGAGGTAGTCGTCGAACCCCATCTCGACGATGTCGAAGTCCGGTTCCACCGCAGTCACCATCCCCACCCGGGCGTCGATCCCGCGGTCGCGGACGGCGACCAACACCTCGTCGCCCGAGAGGCCGGGCATCCGTCGGTCGAGCAGGACCACGTCGATGTCCTCGCTCAGCTGCTCGATGGCCTCGTGGCCGCCGTAGGCGGTCTGTACGTCGTACTCGCCGCCGAGCCACGCCGCGTACAGATCCGCCAGGTCGGCCTCGTCCTCGACGACCAGCACAGACGGGGGGTCTTCACTCATAGTCCAACAACTCCGTGTTCCGTGTGTGTATCGTGTTCGTGGCTACATCAAAATACCCTTCGACCGACAGCGTTCTCCCGGTGACGGCCCCCCAAGCCCGAGCACCCACTCCTTGCATCGTTCGGAACCTACACTGCCTGTCAGATACCGCTTTCGGTTCCAACGACAGCCGAGGGGAACTTACCGTGGACACGGCAGCGACGGAAGGGAAAGGGGAAAGAGGTTCACCACCCAACGGGCACGTATGGTCGAGGCGCCACCGACGGAGGAGGGCTGGTTCGCCCTCCACGACTTCCGCACCGTGGACTGGGACGCCTGGCGACGGGCACCCGAGCGCGAACGAGGACAGGCGGTCGAGGAGGGGGTCGCGTACCTCGAACGCCACGAACAGGTGACGGACGCGCCGGCGGGTGACTCCGGCGTGTTCAGCGTGCTCGGTGACGGGGCGGACCTGCTGATCGTCCACTTCCGGCCGACGCTGGACGCGCTGAACACCGCCGAGCGCCGGTTCGAGCAGACGGCGTTCGCCGAGTACACGGAGCGGGCCGACTCGTACGTCTCCGTCTCGGAGGTGTCCGGCTACGTCGACGACAGCTACTTCGACGACGACGCGGAGGTCGACGAGGGGCTGGCCCGGTACATCGAGTCGAAGATGGAGCCGGAGGTGCCAGACGACGGCTACGTCTCCTTCTACCCGATGAGCAAGCGCCGACAGCCGGAGCAGAACTGGTACCAGCTCCCGTTCGAGGAACGGGCCGAGCTGATGAGCGACCACGGCGACGTGGGTCGGGAGTACGCCGGGAAGATCCAACAGGTGATCGCCTCCTCCGTCGGCTTCGAGGAGCACGAGTGGGGGGTGACCCTGTTCGGCGACGACCCGACGGACATCAAAGACATCGTCTACGAGATGCGGTTCGACGAGGCGTCGGCCGTCTACGGCGAGTTCGACGAGTTCTACCTCGGACGACGGTTCCCGCCGCGTGACCTGCGGGCGTTCCTCGACGGCGAGCCCGTCCCGACGGCAGACGAGCAGGCGGACGCCGAAACGGACGAGACGGCGACCGAGGAGACCGGCGGCGGCCCGCCGCCGGGTGTCACCGGCGGCGACGGCGGCGGCGACGACACCGCAGACAGCGACGACATCCGCGAGGCGTTAGACGACCTGGACATCTACGCCGGCAAACCCCACGGCGAGGACGTGTTCGCTACGGTGTTGTACTCGGAGGCGGACACCCAGGAGCTGTTCGACGAGGTGGAGGGACTGCGCGGCAACTTCGAGCACTACGGCACCCACGTCAAGACGGCAGTGTACGCCGGCACGGAGACGGCGCGATCTGCGGTCGTGTCGATCTGGGACACCGCGAGCGCGGCCGAGACGGCCGCGGGGTTCCTCTCGGACCTGCCGGGGGTCGTCGCCCGCGCGGGCGAGGAGTCCGGCTTCGGCACGATGGGGATGTTCTACACGGTGAAGCCGGAGCACCGTGGCGACTTCGTCGACCGGTTCGACACGGTCGGCGACCGGCTCGCCGAGATGGACGGTCACTTCGAGACGGACCTGCTGGTCAACCACGAAGACGAGAACGACATGTTCATCGCCAGCCAGTGGCGCGCCCGCGAGGACGCGATGAACTTCTTCCGGTCTGACGACTTCCGAGACACGGTCGACTGGGGCCGCGAGATCCTCGCCGACCAACCCCGCCACGTCTTCTTGGCGTAACCGACCGGGGTGTAGGTTCCGGTGACGGTGTGCGAAGTTTTTAGCAGGGGGACTCACTACCACCGACAGTGACCTCCGGCAGTGCGGGCGCGGCGACGGCAGACCCCGACCGTCTCCAGTCGCTGTACGCCGCGACACGGGCGCTGATGGCGGCGCGAACCCGTGCGGGGCTGTGCGAGGCGGTCGTGGACACTGCCGAGAGTGTGTTGGATCTCCCACACGTCGGCGTCCACCTCGCGGAGGAGGGACGGCTCGTCCCCGTAGCGACGACGGACGCCGTCGAAGAACGGTTCGACGACCTCCCGGTGTACGGCCAGACGCACCCGTTGTGGGACGTGTACACGGACGAAGAGACGATCCGGGCACAAGAGGCGAGCGACTGGCGCCGGTCGGTCGAGACGGGGGTCGCCGTCCCCGTCGGCGGCCACGGCGTCCTCCAGGCCGGCACCCGGGAGGCGACGACCGTCGAGGAGGCGGGCGTCGAACTGGTCCGGTTGCTCGGGACGAACGCCGCGGTCGCCCTCGACCGGCTCCAACGAGAGCGTCGGCTCGACCGCCTCCACGAGGCGGCCCGCGAGCTGATGACGGCGACCGACACGGCGTCGGTGGCGGCGACTGCGACGGACACCGCCCACGAGGTGCTCGGGATGACGGTCAACGCCGTGTTCCTGCGCGCATCGGACGCCGAGCGGCTCGTCCCGGTCGGCGTCACCGCCGAGGCGCGGTCCGTCTTCGACGACTCCGTCCCGGACCTGGGTCCGGAGAGTCTCGCGTGGCAGGCGTACGCCGCCGGCGAGCCGACCCGCGGCGGTGACGGCGCCGAGCCGATCGCGACCACCCCCATCCGGAGTCAACTCGTCTTGCCGCTCGGCGACCACGGCGTGTTCGTCGCCGCGGCGACGGAGCAGAACGTGTTCGACGAGTCGGACCTGTCGCTGGCGCGCGTGTTCGCCGCCAACGTCGAGGCGGCGCTGGACGCTGCCGACCGCCAGGCGCGGCTCCGCCGGCGCGAGTCACAGCTCCAACGCCAGAACGAGCGGTTGGAGGAGTTCGCCTCCGTCGTCAGCCACGACCTCCGGAACCCGTTGAACGTCGCCACCGGCCAGGTGGAGCTCGCGGCCGCAGACGCCGCCACGGACTCCGTCGCCGACCGGCTGGACCAGGCGTTAGACGCCCACGAACAGATGGAGTCGCTGATCGAGGACCTGCTGTCGCTGGCGCGTCACGGCCGGTCGGTCGGCGAGACGGAACGGGTGGAGCTTGCAGGCGTCGCCCGCGCCGAGTGGCCCAGTACCACCGAAGAGGAGCTGACCGTTCGAGACGGCGTCGGGGCCGTCTCTGCGGATCCGTCCCGACTGCGTGAACTGCTCGGTAATCTCCTGCGCAACGCCGTCGATCACGGCGGCAGCCGGGTCGTCGTCGGGCCGCTGTCGGAGCCGGGGTTCTACGTCGCCGACGACGGCCCCGGCGTGGCGCCCGACGAGCGCGAGACCGTGTTCGAGCGGGGCTACACCACCGCAGAGGAGGGGACGGGCTACGGGCTCGCCATCGTCGCGGACGTGGCCGCCGCCCACGGCTGGCGGGTGACGGTCGGAGACAGCGAGTGGGGTGGGGCGCGCTTCGAGGTGTTGACGGACCCGGAGACGGCGTCACCCTCCCGCCTCGGCGGCGGGTGACGGAGCGGTTCGCCCCGTCGAAACGACGCGGTGGCGTTCAGTCCCCCGCGGCCTCGGCCGGCAGCACGCCCGCATCGCGCAGGTCCGCGCCGTCGACGGACGACCGGAACTGTTCCGCGCTCATCCCGTCGTCGCGCTCGATTCCGAAGTTGTCGGCGTACAGGCGTCCGACCCGTCGCATCTCCTCGTCCGTCAGGGCCGGCGTCTCCGGCGCTGCCGCCCACTCGTCGACGTCTGCACGTGCCCGGAACGTCGGCGTGACCGACGCCACTTCGTCGTGACCCAACAGCCACTGGATCGTCGCCTGCCCCATCGTCCGGGCGCCGTCGCGTTCCAGGAATCGGACCTCCTCCAGCTTCTCCCAGCCGGTCTCGAACCACTCGTTCGGACGGTGTGCGCGGTGGTCACCCTTGCCGAGCTCCGTCTCCGGGGTGACCTGTTCGTTGAGCAGCCCCGAGGAGTGCGGGACACGGGCGATCAGACTCGTGTCGGCGCCCTCCTCGCGGATAGTGTCGACGAAGTGCTGGCCCGGCGTCTGCTCGAACATGTTGAACACGGTCTGGACGACGTCGAAGTCCAGTTCCACCGCGCGGTCACCCTCGGCCAGCCAACCGATGGACGGTCCCAGTGCCCAGCCGAGCGCGTCGAAGTAGCCGTCCTCGCGCATGTCGTACAGCGTCTCCAACAGTTCGTCCGTCACCTCGTCGACGTTCGCGTTGTGGAGGTACAACACGTCGACGTACTCCATGTCCAACCGATCGAGACTCTTCTCGACGGCCTCGCGGATGTACTCCGGGTCCAGCTCCTTCGGGAGCTCACCGTGACCCGCCTGTGGGTTGTTGTAGAAGTCGTACCCCACCTTCGTGGCGACGGTCACCTCCTCGCGGTGCTCGCCCAGCGCCTCGCCGATCAGTTCCTCCGAGCGGCCGTGGCCGTACACGTCGCCCGTGTCGAAGAAGTTCACCCCCTGGTCTAGGGCGTACTGGACCATCTCGACGGCCTCCGTCTCCGAGCGGTCCCCCCACCAGTCCGTGCCGACGACCCACGCACCGAAGGCGACCTCGCTGGCCTCGACGCCGGAGTCTCCGAGTTCGCGGTGTTGCATAGCCGGCTGTTGGACGTGTGGCTACTTAGCCGGTCGGTTCTATGCTGATTACAATCTCCTTCCGTTTGGACGGTGTGTGCGAACAGGGTGGAAGCCCCACGAGTCGTCAGATTCTGTGTTTCTACGGTGTGTGCCAACAGGATGGAAGCCCCGCGCCCCTTCCGTTCCCACCCTGTGGACGGTTGCTACGGACGTTCGCTGGCCCGACTGTCGACCGACGAGCCGTGTCGGACAGTCGGGGCCCAGTACATCCCCACCCCTCCCCGCACGGCGGCCCGCGTGGGCCGCCGCACGCGTCCTGTAGACTGTCACCGGGCGTGCGCTCGAATCAACAGTCCCCTCGGGCGCGCGCAGCGCTCGCGGTTCTGCGAGCGCGAGCAGAGCGGGACCGGAGGTCCCGCTTGCAGTCGGGCGGCACAGCCGCCCGACGACACGCGCGAGGGTCTCGTGAGCGAAGCGAACGAGACTTCGTCGGAGCTTGCTCCGACGTAAGACGAGCGGAGTGAGTCGGTTGGGGAGGGTGTGGCCGCGGTGCCGTGCTGGGTGGGACTGGAAGGGGCGGCGCGGTCCGCGAAGCACGGCGCCGCAAGCACTGGAGCCGAGCGACTGGAAGGAGCGAGGCGAAGCGCGCAGCGAGCCGCGCGAGTGGACCCCGCCGGGGCTTCCAGCCTGTTCGTAGTCCCACGCCCGAACGAGTCACCGAATGAACCTCATCCGACACAGATCTACTGCGACTCGTACAACTCCGAGACCCGAGAGACAGAATCAGCGTCAGTCGGCCCGAGGTCCTCTCGCACCCCCAGGAACCGCGGGAACCGCAGCGCGAACCCGGAGTCGTACTCGGAGCTGGACTGTAACTCCTCGTACTCCACCTCCAACACGATCTCCGGCCGGAGGTCGACATCGCGGCCGTCCCGCGCCACGACCAACTCCTCTAGTCGCTCGGTGAGCGCGGCCAGTTCCTCGTCCGTGTAGCCGGTCGACAGCCGGCCGACCTCGCGGAAGGCGTCGGCGTCGGGGTCGTACGCCGCCAGGTACAGCCGCCCCAGCAGCTCGGAGCGGCGGCCCTCGCTGTAGTGGGCGCGGGTGACGACCAGATCCAGCGGCTCCATCACGGGTTTGTGTTTGAGCATCTGGCCGACACGCCGGCCGGGCTGGTACGTCGCGGCGCGGTTCTTGAGGACGACCCCCTCGTGGCCGTCGTCGACGGCCCCGCGGTAGAAGCCGCGGGCGTCGGCGACGGAGTCGGGGACGGTGGACCCGGCCCGACAGACGGTGTCGTCGAACGCGACAGTCTCGCCGAGCACGCCCAGACGGTCGGACAGCGACGACTCGAACAGACTCTCGCCGTCGTGGTAGAGACAGTCGAACAGGTGGAAACGGGCGGGCACGGACTCGGCGAGACCGGCGACGTTCTCCTCCTGGCGAATCCGTCGGGAGAACTCCTGGAACGCGACGGGCTCGCCCGTCTCGCCGTCGTAGCCGACGAGCTCGCCGTCCAGCAGCGCCGTCTCGGCGGTCACGCGCTCGCGGAGGGTGTCGACCACCTCGGGGAACTGCTCGGTCACCTCGACGAGCCGTCGGGTGAACAGCCGGACCGTCTCCCCGTCGACGTGCGCCTGCGCCCGGATACCGTCGTACTTCACCTCGGCGAGGACACGCCCGCGCCAGTCCGGTTCGTCCGTCGCGTCCGCTGTCTCCGTCTCGCCCGCCGGGCCCCCCAGGTCCGCCGGGTCCCGTCCGTCGTCACCCTCGACGCCGTCTTCCGCTCCGACGCGCGCGACGCTCGACAGCCCGGACGCCAGACCCTCTGCTTTGCGTGCCAGCATCGACTCCACCGGTCGGCCCAACTCCACGTCGAGCTCCGCCAGGCCGTCGGCGCCGTCCGCGCGGGCGGTCTCGGCGACGACCCGGTAGTCGTTCGTCACCTGGAAGGCGCGCTCGACGGCGGCGACGGCCGGAGCGGTCGCGGAGGGGGTGCCCGGCGCGGGCTCGCCCGGCACGTCGAGGAACGCCTCCGCGATCGCGTCCCGGACGGTGCCGTCGCCGACGCCGACGCGCATGTAGCCGAGCACGGTCCGAACGAGGTACCGCGCCGCCGCGGCGTCGGCGTTCGACACGAGTCCGGCCACGGTCTCCACCTTGCGGTCGTGGGAGCCGTCTCCCTCGTAGCCGGCCAGTTCTCGTAGCGTCTCGTGGACGCCGGCGACGGTCAGCGACTCCGCGAACAACGTGGTCTGACGGCTGTTGGCGACGGCCCACTCCGCGGCGGCCCCCAGGTCACCTCGGTCGCGCCAGGCGTCCTCAAGCGCGTCCGGGTCGACACCGGTCGCGCGGACGACCGCCGCCTGCGTCAGCGACGACGAGACGCCCAGCTCCAGGCTCTCCCACCGCGGCGCGACCTTCCCCCGCACCATCGTCACGACCAGGGGGAGGTGGTCGTCGTCGGCCGTCTGGAACAGCTCCGCGAGCGTGGCGACGAGCCGCTCGTCGGCGTCCGTCTCCTCTAACTGCCGGCAGTAGTCCGCGAGCGCTGCGTACTCCATCGTCACACGGTACGCCGGCCGGTCACTTACCACCACCGTGACCGACCGAGCGGCGCGCCGCCCCGGCCGCGACCCGCCGATCAGGTCTCCACGACGAGCTCGACCTCGTCGGGTAGCTCCTCTATCCCGGGTCTGACGGTCCAGACGGCGGTGTAGACGAGCTCGTCGGCGGTGGTGAGCTCGCCCTCCAGGCTCTCCACCGGGGTGACGCTCGTGGTGAATCGGATCGCGCCGTTCTCCCAGCCGACCGCCTGGCCGGTGCCGAATCGCAGCGGCTCCGTCGGTGTCGACCGGAGCTCCGTGAGAACGTGGAACTGCTCTGCGTCTCGTCGACCGTCGAGCCGTTCGGCCAGGCTGTCGGGTGCCGCCGAGCCGACGGCGTCGCCCGCAGCGTCCGGCACGGCGGCGGCGTACTCCGACCTGACGCCGCCGGGCTCCAACCCGTCGGTGAGGTAACGTTCGTCTGCGGGGTGGAGTCGTCCGACACCGGTGTGGATTCCCAACTCCGGGCGCGACCCACCCAGACAACCAGTCAGCCCCACGAGCGCCGCGGCGCCCGCGAGGACCCGTCTCCGTTGCACGACCGGCCGGTGACGGCGGAGCGACAAGTAGCTTCCTCCTCGAGTCGATCAGTCGTCGGCCGGCTGTCCGTCGAGGAACCGTTCCGGAAGCGCCTCCAGTTCCCCCACTTGGACGCGCCAGAGGTCGGCGTACAGCCCGTCACGGGCCAACAGTTCCTCGTGGCTGCCGACCGCCTGCACCTCGCCGTCGTCCAACACGACGATCCGGTCGGCGTCCCGGACCGTCGACAGCCGGTGTGCGACGACGAACGTCGTACGGTCCGCGACCATCTCCGAGACGTTCCGTTGGACGACCAACTCCGTCTCGTTGTCGACGTGACTCGTCGCCTCGTCCAACACGAGCAAAGACGGGTCCTCGAGGATCGCTCGGGCGATGGCGAGGCGTTGCCGCTGTCCTCCCGACAGCTTCACGCCCCGTTCACCCACGACCGTCTCCACGCCGTCGTCCATCTCGGCGACGAACTCCCAGGCTCCGGCCTGCCGGAGCGCGTCTTCCAACTCCGCGTCGGCCACGTCCGTCTGCCCGTACGCGACGTTCTCGCGGACGGTGCCCCCGAACAGGAACGGCTCCTGGCTGACGTACCCCAGGTGGCTGCGGAGACTCGACAGCTTCAGGTCCCGTACGTCGTGACCGTCCAGCCGCACCGCCCCCTGGTCGGGGTCGTACAGCCGCATCAACAGCTTCGTCAGCGTCGTCTTGCCGGCGCCGGTCGGTCCGACGAGGCCGATCGTCTCACCCGGTTCCACGTCCAAGTCCACGTCCGACACCGTCGGCTCGCCGCCGTCTTCGTACGAGAACGTCACGTCGTCGTAGGAGACGGCGCCGTCGACACGCTCCAGTTCGACTCCGTCGTCACGGTTCGGGATCTGGTCCGGCTCTCGCAGGAGTCCGACGATCCGTTCCGTCGCGGCGTAGGCGTACTGGTAGTTGTTCAACACCTGACCGAACTGCTGCATCGGGTACATCAGCCGCCGGGCGTACGCCAGGAACGTGACGAGCGTCCCGGCGGTCAGCCCCAGTGCCAACGGCCCGCCGAACAGGTAGGCGTAACCCCCGAGCGCGAACGTCGTGCCGTAGCCGAGCGCCGTCACCGCCGTCAGCGTCGGGAAGAACTTGATCCGGGTGCGGATCGCCCCCCAGTTTGCCGACCGGTAGTCGTCGGAGGCGGCCTCCACCCGCTCCGTCTCGAACGACTCCCGCCCGAACGCCTTGATGACGGTGATCCCGCCGATGTTGTTCTCCAGGCGGGCGTTCAGCCGCCCGACGGACGACCGAACGTCGCCGTACTGTGGCTCGATCTGTTGTTGGAAACGGTACGAGACGTACCCCAGCATCGGTACCATCGCCAGCGTGACGAGCGCCAGCCGCCAGTTGAGCCACAGCGTGATCGCCGCGATGGTGAGCGAGCTCACGACGATCCGGACCCCGCCCTGGAGGTCCTGCGAGAGGAACGACTCCAGTTGGTTCACGTCGTTGTTCAACACGGACATCACCTCGCCGGTCTTGTGGTCGTCGAAGAACCCGAGCCGTTGGGCCTGCATCGTGTCGTACGTGTCCGTTCGCACCTCGTGTTGGACATCCTGGGCGACGCGGTTGAGCGTCCACCCGCGGACGTACGCCGCCAGCGCCGCCAGTCCGAACGAGGCGGTGACGACGCCGATCACGAGCGCGAACTGCCCGCGGAGTGTCCCCGGCAGCCAGGCGCTCGGCACGAGCGGCAGCGAGAACGGTCGGCTCTCGACGAAGAACGAGTCCAGTGCGATCCCGAGCACGAACGCCGGCACGGAGAACAACGCCGCACTCAACACCGTCGTCAGCCCGCCGACCGCGAGTTCCGGGAGGTGGTCGCGGCCGTACTCCCGGACGAGGTACAGCATCGGCCGGTCGGCGTGGTCGCGGAGTCCGTCGAGGGACCCCTCTTCGTTCGACATAAGGTTACAAGCGGGTGCGGCCACTTCACCCTTTGTGCCGTGCGGAACCGCCCCGTGGACGCACCACCGAGGTGGGTCCGAGGCCCTCCGTTAGCACCGAGCCAGCGCCCCCGGCGGGACCGTCGCCGTTGCCAGGTCAGTGCTCCCGGCGGGACCGTCGCCGTTCCAGGTCAGTGCTCCCCGCGGTACCGTCGCCGTTGCCAGGTCAGTGCTCCCCACGGTACCGCAGACTCCGTCGGTTCAGCACCGCGACCCGTTCCGGGTCCTCCAGCAGCGACTCGGCGATCCGAATCGCCTCGCGCAGTTGGTCGGCCGTCAGCGAACGCACGGCCGGCCGACCGTCCACGTGGTCGTACCACGCGTCCTCGAACAACGTGTCCAGGACGATCCGTTGGAAACAGTGGTCTTCCGTGACGGGCCAGTCGTCGTCCGCGGCCGCGGGGAGCCGCCGCTCCGTGAGTTCGCGGTACTCCTCGCGCAACGGCCCGGTGTCCTCCAACACGGACGACCCGAGCGCCGCGAGACGGGTGTGGGTTGCGGTCGCGTGGCCGAACGACCGCCCACTCCGCGACCGTCTCAGTAGAACTCGCGGACCAGGTCCGTCGCTCCGTCCGGAGCGCCGTCTGGAATCTCCGCCATGTTCTCGTCGACGCCGTGCGCCTCGTGGTACGGCACGCTGTCTTCGTCCTCCCAGATCACGCCCATGTACTCCTTGTCGGCGTCGAGCACCTTCTCCTTCGCGGCCTCGCGGTCGGTCGGGTCGTGGCCCGCCTCCTTCAGGTCCACCAACGAGTCGCGGAAGTAGTCGTAGGTGTCGACGTCGTTGAACGTCACACACGGCGAGAACACGTTGACGAAGCCGAACCCGTCGTGTTCGATGGCCTTCTGGACGATCTCCTGGTGGCGGAGGGCGTCCGAGGAGAACGACTGCGCGATGAACGTCGCGCCGCTGGCCAGCGCCAGCGCGAGCGGGTTGACCGGCGGTTGCTTCGGGCCGTCGGGTGTCGTCGCCGTCTCGAAGTCCTCGCGGCTGGTCGGAGACGCCTGGCCCTTCGTCAGCCCGTAGATCCGGTTGTCCATCACGATGTAGCTCATGTCCACGTTGCGGCGGACGGTGTGGACGAAGTGGCCGGCACCGATGGAGTAGCCGTCGCCGTCACCGCCGGCGACCATCACCTCCAGGTCCGGGTTGGCGAGCTTCACGCCCGTGCCCACGGGGAGCGCCCGGCCGTGGACGCCGTGGAGCGCGTAGCTGTGCATGTACGTCCCGATCTTGCCGGAACAACCGATGCCGGCGACGACGAAGGTGTTGTCCGGGTCGTTGCCCGTCTCCGCCAGCGCCTTCATCATGCCGTTCATCGTCCCGAAGTCGCCGCAGCCGGGACACCAGGTCGGTTGCTTGTCGGATTTGAAGTCTGTGAATCGAACGTCTGAGCTCATTCTGCCTCCACCTCCGGGGAGTCGCCGGCGGTCGGCGCCGGCTCCGCCATCGTCTGTTCGATCCGGTCGGCGAGTTCGTCCGCCTTGTACCGGACGCCGTTGTACTTGTTGATGCGCTTGACCCGTTCGAGCGTGTCGTGTTCCAGCACGTCCGCGAACTGGCCGGTGGCGTTACACTCGACGACGATCACGTCGTCTGCGGCCGCGAACTCCTCGGTGAGGTCCGGCCGTGGGAAGATGTACGGCACCGCGATCACGTGGACGGCCTCGTCCACCATCTCCAACGCCTCCACGAGCGCCCCCTCGTTCGAGCCCCAGGTGACGACCAGCGTGTCCGCCTCCGGATCGCCGAACTCCCGGTAGTCGAACGCCTCGCGCTCGCGTGCAGTCTCGACCTTCCGGTCGCGCTTGTCCACCTGTTTGACCCGCATGTCCGTCTCCTCCGTCCGACGCCCGAGTTCGTCGTGTTCCAACCCGGTCGTCATGTGTGCGCCGCCGGTCGTCCCGGGGAGCGCTCGGGGGCTGATCCCGTCGTCGGTCAGCTCGTGGGGCTTGAACTGGCCCTTCTCCGTCGCGTGCTCTGCGGCCCCCTCGGCGTCGACGACGTTGCCACGCTCGATCTCGACGTCGTCCATGTCGAACGCGTCCGGCTCGAACGTGCGTTCCGTCACCGCCAGCGACAGGTCCGCGACCAGGTACACCGGCACCTGGTACTTCTCGGCGAGGTTGAACGCCTCCACCGTCTTCCAGAAACACTCCGAGATGGTGGTGGGCGCGACGACGAACCGCGGCACCTCACCGTGGCCGCCGAACAAGGTCATGTTCAGGTCCCCCTGTTCCTGTTTCGTCGGCATCCCCGTCGACGGGCCCGAGCGCATCACGTCACAGATCACCAACGGCGTCTCCGAGGTGGCGACGAGTCCGAACGTCTCCGACATCAGGTCGATCCCCGGCCCGGAGGTGGCCGTCATCGACCGTGCGCCGGCACGGGCCGCACCCAAGGCGAGGTTGATGGCCGACAGCTCGTCTTCCGCCTGGACGACGTGACCGCCGAACTGCTCGATTCGACCCGTGAGGTACTCCATCACGTCCGTCGCCGGCGTGATCGGGTAGCCGGCGTAGAAGCGACAGCCGGCCGCGATGGCACCCATCCCGATCGCCTGGTCCCCGTTGAGCAGGACGTAGTCCTCGTCCGTCCCCTCTAGGTCGTAGTCGAACTCCGTGTCGGCGTACTCCTCACGGACGTACTCCCGTCCCTCTCGGGCGGCCTGTTGGTTGTTCTCGACGATCGCCTGTCCCTTGTCGCCGAACCGCTTCTTCAGCGCGGAGTCCAGGTTCTCGATCGGGAACTGTGTGGCCTCACACGCCGCCCCCAAGGCGACGACGTTCGCCATGATCGCCCCCCCGGCCTCCTCCGCCAACGCCTGGAGGGGCACGTCCAGTCCGATCATCCCGTCGGGGATCTCCACGTCGGCCATCGTCGTCCGCTCGCCGTCGTAGATGATGACGGAGCCGTCGTGGAGTTCGTCCAGGTTCTCCTCGATTGTCCGTGGTGTGAGCGCGATCAACACGTCGAGCCGGTCGACGACCGACTTCACCTCGTCGGTGCTCGTCCGCACCTTGTAGGCGGTGTAGCCGCCTCGGATCCTGGACGCGAAGTCCTTCGACGTGAAGACGTGCCGCCCCGCCCGGGAGAGCGCTTGTGCGAAGATCTTCCCGGTAGAGGCGATGCCATCGCCGGCCTCGCCGCCGATGGCCCAGTTGAAGTCCGCTGGCATGCTACCGAGACCTTCCCGTGGGGCGACGAAAAGCCTTCTGAACGGGGACCCGCCGACGACCGGCGTCGTGGCCGCTCCGGCGGGCGATTCTTCGGCAGCCGTCGACTCTGGGTTGGCACACACGCCGTGAACTGGACGGTCGTTCGGGGTCTAGCGCTGCGGGTGAGCGTGTGTAGGGTTGTGGCGACTGTGAGCGAGTAGGTGTCGGTGGGGTGGCGAGGGCTGCTCCGATTCGAGCGGTCCACCGTACACGGAACAGGAGTGAACAGTTTCGAGCTTCTACACACGAGACAGTGTGGCCCCGGAGACACGACGGACCACGCCGTCGCGGACATCGGCGCGTTCACGGCACTGTTAGAGAACCCGGCGCTGGCAGAGACGTACCTCGCCGTACGATCCGGCGAGGCGACGACGGCGCCGGAGATCCGGACGGCGACGGGGGTGTCGAAGAAGACGGCGTACAGCTACGTCGACCGACTCCGTCGCGCCGGGCTGTTCGCGGAGACGGACGACACGGCCGGCACGGCGACCGCGTACGAGGCCGAGCCGTTCCGGCTGACCGTCGAACTCGGCGGCGAGACGACGACGGTGACGCCGGAACTCGTCGAGATCGTGGCACGACGCGACGACGTGGACGCAATCGCGTCCACACTCGACAGACACGGGCTAGGGACGCTCACGGCGTTCGTAGAACTGGCGCGCGAGCACGCCGACGGCGCGGTGACGACCCGCGAGATTGCTGCGCGGCTCGATCTCTCGGTCGGCGTCGCGTACGATCTCCTGACAGTTACCTACGAGACACTGGAGTTGACCGGCACAGCAGACGGCAACGAAACGCTCGAACCGGCCGATCTGGAGTTCGAGGCCGGGAGTCTCCGTGACGAACTCTCGGAGTGAGTGGCGACCGCGGTTTACGAGCCTGCGACTTCGCCGACGAACCCCGGATCGAGTTGCCGCTTCGACACCCGGAAGTTGGCCGCCTCCTCGGCGCCGACGAGCGACGCGAGTTGATCGAGGTCGATCACGTCGTCGTAGTACGCCGCGGCGGTCTCTCGGGTGTGCGTATCGTCGTGTGCTGCGTTCTGGAGGTACTCGCGCAGCGCCGTGGCGAGCACGTCCGTCCGACGCCCGTGACTGCCGCGAGCGCGTCCGCCCGGTCGACGGACCGCTCCGGAGCACGGAACTGGACACGTCGTCTGTCGCTGCTCATCGTGTGCAATCCGTGAGCCAACTCACTTGGCGGTTCTGGTGGCGAAGCGGCGGGGCGGAGGTTTATCAATCAGAACGGCCAACTCGGGAGTATGAGCGAGCGGCGCGAGGTTCGGCTGATCGAGGAAGACGACGGTTGGTGGTCGGCAGTCGACGAGGCGACCGGCGTCGCCAGCCAGGGAGAGACGCGGGAGGCGGCGCTGGCGAACCTCGACGAGGCGTTGGAGGCGACTCGAGCGGCCCAGGCGGCTGACGGCGACGCGCCCGAGCCGGACGCGCCGTGGTTCGACGGCTGAACGTGCCGTCGCGTGACTTCTCCGGCCGGGAGATCGTCACCGTCCTCCGGAAGTCCGGCTACCGCCACGACCGCACCACCGGGGACCACGCGATTCTGAAGTACACACACCCGGAGACGCAGGAGACGCGAACTGTCACCGTGCCGCTCCACGACCGCGTCCGAATCGGGACGCTCCAGCAGATCGCAGAGCAGTGTGGCGCAGACGACTTCCACGCTTGGTGTGCGTGGATCGACGAACACCAATAGTCCGATACTGTCGGCAGACTCTCCACTGCCGTCCGCGCCCGACTAATCACTCCAGCCCTTCGACCCGAACCCGATCACCGACGGCGACGCCATCGGCGGCGCCGGCGGGCAGTTCGATCAGCGTGTCGGCCTCCTCGACGGCGAGCCCGCGCCAGGCGGCGAGCCGGCGACAGGCAGTCACCTCGCCGTCGACGAGCCAGACGGCGTCGATGTCGAACGGGACGAACACCATGTGGGTGTCCCGCTGGCCGACACCGCCGAACGGGAACACGAGCGCGTAGTCGTCGGGGATCGACCGCCGGAACATCAGCCCGCAGGCCTGCGCCAGGAACCCTTCGGCCACGTCCACCTCGCTGGCCAGCGTCGTCCCGGCGCCGTCTGGGTCGTGGACGACTCGCACACCGGGAGACGACGAGCCGACGACTTGTGCGTTCCGCTCTCCCCCACCGCGACGCCTAAGCCGTCCGGCGACGAAACTGACAGCGTGTGTACACTCACGCTGGCCTGGCGGGTGTTCGACGGGGCGCCGGTCGTCGCGGCCGCGAACCGCGACGAGGTCCGCGACCGGCCGTCCGAGCCGCCCGCGGAGATCCAGCCGGGCGTGTTCGCCCCGCGGGACGCGGAGGCGGGCGGCACCTGGATCGGCGCGACCGACGACGGGTTGTTCGTCGGGCTCACCAACCGCTGGGTCGACGGGCTGACGGCCGACCGCTCCCGCGGGCTGTTGGTCCGGGACTGCCTGGACGCCGACTCGGCGGAGGCAGCCGCTCGGGCCGTCGAGCGAGCCGTCCGGGAGACGGGCTACGACGGGTTCAACCTCCTCGTCGCGGACGAGACGGCGGCGATCCTGTTGGAGTGGGACGGCCACCTCTCCGTCCAGACGCTCGACCCTGGTGTCCATGTCCTGGGCAACGTCGGCTTGGACGGGGCGTTCTACGAGCCGCCAGAGCGGCCGGGAGCCGGCGCCGAGCGCGGGGAAGCGGTCTGGCGGCTGCGAGACCACCTCCGACCGGAGCCGGGCGAAGACGCCGCGGCGTGGCGCGACCGCGCCGCGACCGCGCTGGCGAACCACGAGTTCGGGGCGTGCGTCCACGCAGACGGCTACGGAACGGTGTCGGCGTCGCTCGTGACCGTCGGCGACGGCGTCACGTACGACTTCGCCGACGGCCCGCCGTGTGAGACGGCGTTCGAGCGGGTCGTTCCTGCCGACGACAGGATTTAAGCCTCGGACCGGCCGACTACACCGTATGAGCGTCGCCGACGCGGAGTCAGACCTCTCTGAGGTGGAGCAGGAGGCGCTGGACCTGATCCGCGAGACGGGCGGAATCCACCAGAGTGACTTCTGGAAGGAGTTGGACGTCTCCTCCCGGAAGGGGAGCCGGATCGCAGAGAAGCTGTTGGACCGGGAGCTGATCCAACGCGAGGAGACGGTGTACGACGGCCACAACACCTACCTCCTGCTCCCGACCGCCAAGGACCTGGACTTCTCCCTACTGATGGCCGGCGACATGCTGTCGCCGTTCATCGGGGAAGAGGAGGTGGACCCGAACAGCGACTCGTTCACGCAGTGGCTGATGAACCTGGCGTACGAGGAGTAGTCGCGGCAACGCGCCGGGGTCGCCCGAGGAGCTTTCTCCCCCGGTGCCGTGCGGACGGGCGTGACAGACGACACAGTCGTCGTGCGTGGCGGTCGCGTCCACACCCAGACGGAGCGAGGCGTCGTCGAGGGTGACGTACTGATCGAGGGGTCGGAGATCGCGGCCGTCGGCGACGTCGACGCGCCGGCGGGGGCGACGGAGGTCGACGCCCGCGGGCTGGAGATCACGCCCGGGCTCGTCGACGCCCACAGTCACGCCGGGATGGCAGAGTGGGGCGAGCCCGAGGACGCCGACGTGAACGAGGGTACGTCGGCGACGACGCCGCACGTCAACGCCTTGGACGGCTTCCACCCCCGCGACGAGGAGCTGAAACACGCCTTCCAGAACGGCGTGACGACCGTCTCCGCGCGGATGGGGTCGGGCAACGTGATCGGCGGCGTCATCGTGACGGTGAAGACGCACGGAAAAGTCGCCGACAGGATGCTGATCCGCGAGGACGGCATGAAGGCGGCGATGGGGGAGAACCCCAAGCGCTTCCACGGCGACCAGGAGGGGCGCCAGCCGTCGACGCGGCCGGGCGTGGCGGCGACGCTCCGCGAGGAGTTCACCGCCGCCGAGGACTACCGCGACCGGAAGGCCGCCGCGGCCGACGACGACGAGCCGTTCGAACGGGACCGCGGGCTGGAGAACCTCGTCCGGGTGTTGGACGGCGAGCTCCCACTGCGGGTTCACGCTCACCGCGCGGACGACATCGCCACCGTGTTCCGGATCGCAGACGAGTTCGGCATCGACGATCTCTCTATCGAGCACGCGACGGAGGGTCACCTGATCGCCGAGGAGTTCGTCGAACGTGACGTGCCCGCGGTGGTCGGGCCGTCGATCTCGTCGGCGACGAAGTACGAGCTCCGGAACATCACCTTCGAGACGCCGGGTATCCTCCACGACGCGGGCGTCACCGTCGCCATCCAGACGGACGCGCCGGTGCTCCCACAGCAACACCTAGACGTGTGCGTCGGGCTGGCCGTCCGGGAGGGCCTGCCGACGGAGGCGGCCCTGGACACGGTGACGACGAACCCCGCGGAGATCCTCGGCGTCACGGACCGTGTCGGCACGCTCGCGCCCGGCACGGACGCGGACTTGGTCGCCTGGGACGGGGAGTTCTTCCGGGTCGACACTCGGAGCCAGCACGTCCTGGTCGACGGGAACCACGTGTTCGACCGGGAGCGTGACGAGGTCGACCCTCGCGAGGCGTACGACTGGTGAGAGGTTCGACAGAATTCTACACACTCGTGACACGGTAATAGGAAAGAGAAGCTATAAGCCGAGAGAGTCGTACACACCGCTCATGACAGCGATACGGGTAGGTGTCGGGTGTGACCCGAAGTGTCTCGTGGTCGACGGGGTGGCCCGACAGTTCGAGCGACGGTGTCGAGTATGTCGCCGGACGGCGTAACCGAGTTTCCGGCCGCGGCCCGTGCTCTGGTGTCGTTTCCGGAGCCGGTGGCGGTCGTGGAGGTCGTGGGCGGCGAGCCGTCGGTCAGTCGCCGGAACGAGGCGTTCCGGGAGACGTTCTCGGAGCCGGCGGCCGTGGTCGAGCGCTCCTACGAGACAGTGACGGCCGACGGCGCCGGCCCGACGACGCTCCCGACCGCTCACGGCGACCGGGAGTACCAGGTGACGTTCCTCTCGGTCGACGACGCGCAGTTGGAGTCGACCCGGGACAGCGAGGTCGGCTATCTGGTCTGGACGCCGCCGGCCGCAGACGGGCGCGGTCGGGAACGGTTCGTGGAGCTCCACGGCACCACCCGTCGGATGCTCACCGCGGACACGCGCGAGGCGGTCGCGGCGACCGCGGCCAACGCGGTGGAGAACGTCTTGGGGTTCCCGCTGACGACGCTCCGGCTGTACGACCCGGAGACGGAACGGCTCCTCCCGACGGCGGTGTCGGCGGCCGCGGAGGCGGCGACCCCCGGCACCCGGCCGCCGTACGAGCGCGGAGAGACGACCCAGTGGGACGCGTTCGACGACGGCGAGTTCCTCGTCTACCAGGACATCCGGGTGATCGACGACGACGTCGACCGGACCGGGTCGGGGAGTATGCTCGTCGCGCCAGTCGGCGACCACGGCGTGCTCACGATGGGGACGGAACAGGAGAGGGCTATCTCGGAGACGGACGTGGAGCTGGCGCGGGTGTTCGCGGCCAACGTGGAGGTAGCGATGGACCGGGTCGAGCAGGAACGCACGCTCCGGGAACGGGAACGAGAGCTGGAGCGACAGAACGAGCGTCTCGACCGGTTCGCCAGCGTGTTGAGCCACGACCTCCGGAACCCGCTCAGCATCGCGAGCGGCTACGCGGAGGTCGCCAGGGCGGAGACGGAGTCGGAGGCGGTCGACGACGCCGTCGCGGAGGTGCAGGCGGCGGTCGAACGGATGTCGACGCTGGTCGACCAGACGCTCACCCTCGCCCGCGAGGGCGCCCGAGTGGACGAGACGGAGCCGGTCGTCGTGCCGGAGCTGGCCGGGCGGCTGGCGGACGCGACGACCGGCGAGGGGCCGAACGTCACGTTCGACGGCGGAGGGGAGTCGGAGTGGACGGTCCAGGCGGACCGCGGCCGGTTGGAACGGATTCTGGACAACCTCCTACGGAACGCGGCGGAACACTGCGGGCCGGCGGTGACGGTCCGGATCGGTCGGCTGGACGACGAGCCGGGCTTCTACGTCGCCGACGACGGGCCGGGTATCCCGGCGGCCCACCGCGAGGACGTGTTCGAGTACGGGACGAGCTTCGACGACGGGACGGGGTTGGGGCTGGCTATCGTCGCAGAGCTGACGCGCGCACACGGTTGGCGCGTCACGGTCGAGGACAGCCAGGACGGGGGCGCTCGGTTCGTGTTCCACACGGACCCGGACCCGGAGACGGTCGCGGAGCCGTAGTCGGCAACGGCCGGATGGGTGTGACTTATACCCCGTCCGGGCGAGGTGTGCAGTATGAGTACACGGACGGATCTCGTCGACTTTCGGCGCGATCTCCACCGTCATCCGGAGCCCGCGTGGTGTGAGTTCTACACGACGGCACGGATCGTGACGGAACTGCGCGACCGCGACCTGGACGCGCTCCACGTCGGCGAGTCGATCCACGGCGGCGACCGGCGGAACGTCCCGAACGAGGAGACACAGACGGAGTGGCGCGAGCGGGCGCTGGACGCGGGCGCCGACCCGGACGTGATCGACGAGATCGGCGACGCGTACACCGGTGCCGTCGCCGTCGTGGAGCGCGGCGACGGCCCGGTCGTCGGTCTCCGGGTGGACATCGACGGACTGCCGATCACGGAGTCCGACGACGGCGACCACGCGCCGGCCGCCGAGGGGTTCCGGTCGGACAACGAGGGCTACATGCACGCCTGCGGCCACGACGCCCACGCGACGTTCGGGCTCGGCGTGATCGACCGAGTGCTGGACGGTGAGTTCGACGGGACGCTGAAGGTGTTCTTCCAGCCCGGCGAGGAACGGATCGTCGGTGCAGAGCCGATGGTCGCGTCCGGACTGTTGGACGACGTGGAGTACCTGTTCGCGGCCCACGTCGGACTGGATCACCCCACGGGCGAGGTGATCGGCGGGATGGGCGGGTTCCTCGCCGTCTCACACCTCCGGGGTGACTTCACCGGGGAGCCGTCACACGCCGGCGGCCACCCCGAGCAGGGACGCAACGCGGTCCAGGCGGCCGCGACGGCGATCCAGAACCTGTACGCGATCCCGCGGCACGCGGACGGCGCGACGCGGGTGAACGCCGGCATCGTCGGCGGCGGGACGGCGACGAACATCGTCCCCGAGGACGCGTTCGTCGAGGGTGAGGTGCGCGGCGAGACGACGGAACTGATGGAGTACACCGACGAGAGAGCAGAGCGGGTGTTCCAGTCGGCCGCCGACATGCACGACGTGGACGTGGAGACGACACGGCTCGGACGGGCGCCGTCTGCCGAGAGTGACGAGGCGTTGGTCGACGTGGTGACGGACGTGGCGGGTGAGAACGAGGCCGTCGACTCCGTCGTCCGCCGGGACGAACTGGGCGGCAGCGAGGACGCGACGTTCATGATGCAGGCGGTCCAGGACAACGGCGGCCTGGCGACGTACGTCGGTGTCGGGACGAGCCACCCCGGCGGCCACCACACCGGGACGTTCGACGTGGAGGAGGCGTCGCTGGACATCGGCGTCGACGTGCTCACGGGGGCAGTCGAGGCGGTCGCCCGCGACGAGCCGACGGCGTCGGACTGAGATCCCGCCGGAACCACGGAGGCTTTGAGTGGGCCGGGAGAACTGTCGGTGATGAGCCGACCTCGGCTGGCGGTCGTCGGCGACCGGGCAGACGAGCAGACGGCCGACGCCGTCGGTGCCGCGAGTCTCGACCGACTGTCGCCGGCGGCAGCCGCCGAGGCGTCCGGTCACGACGCCGTACTCACCTTGGGCGAACGTGCGTTCACCCGCACCGCCCGGGAAGCGCCCTCGCTGCCGTTGCTGCCCGTCGTCGACGCGACGGGCCCCCCGACCCGCGGGGTCGGCGGCGACGTCCACCGACTCGACGGGCTCGCCCGTGACGCCCCGACCGCGGTCGCGGCGCTGGCCGACGACGCGGTCCGGGCGGTCGACCGGACTCTCCTGCGTGTCTCCGTCGACGACGAGCCCGCGGGAACGGCGGTGTTGGACGCCGGCCTGATGACGACCGAGCCGGCCCGGATCTCCGAGTACACGGTGCGAGACGACGGCCGGCCGGTCGAGACCGTCCGGTCGGACGGAATCGTCGTGTCGACGCCGTTGGGGTCGGGCGGCTACGGCCGCGCGGCCGGCGGGCCAGTGTTGGCGCCGGAGACGGGACTGGCGGTCACACCCGTCGCGCCGTTCGCCACTGCGGCCTCGCCGCTCGTGTTGGCCGGTCCGGTGGCGCTCCGGGTGGAACGCGACGAGGGTGACGTGTCGTTGCTCGTCGACGACGAGCGCGTCCGAGAGGTGCCCGCCGGGGCGACGGTGGAGTGTGTGCCGGACGCGACCGTTCGAGTGCTCCACCCGACGCGGGCGTAGCCGCCGGTGTCGAACGGAAACCTTCAAACGAGTCCTCGACAGAGACGGGAGTATGCAACCGGTTCCACTGGCGTTCCCGTTCCCCGTCGGGGCCCTAGAGAGCGTCTCCGGGGCGCTCCCGTACGTCGTGATGGGGCTCGTGGTGGCGAACCTCGTCACCCGGTTCCTCGCCCACCGGAGCCACGTCCGGCAGGCGGAGGCGGGTGACGGCGACGAGGAACTGTCGCGGTACCTCCCCCACGAGGCGACCAACGTCGCGCTGTTGTTGTCGGCGTTCGCGTTCATGGTGGTCGCCCCCCACGGCGGGATGGTGATGTCCGCGCTCGTCCTCGGGTTGTTCCTGACGGACTTCTTCGAGTACGAGGCACGGTGCGTCGAGGCCCGGAACGACATGACCGTCGAACAGCCGAAGGGATCGCTCGTCGCGTCGGTGCTCGTGTTCCTGTACGCCGGCTTCCAGTCGTTGTTCTTCCTGGTCCAGCCAATCTGGAACTCCATCGTCTGAACCCCCGCCCGAAACGACTTTCTCGGCGGCGCGCGTCTCGTCGGCCGTGACAGGACCGACCACGGGGTGGCGCCGGTGACGGACACACCCGCGACGCCGGACGCGACACCGTTGCGAGGTGTGACGGTGACGTTCGCCGCCGACGCGGAGTTCTCCGAGTACAACGGTGACGCACGACTCCACGACAGCGGCTGGCTCGAGGTGCCGGAGCTACGTCGGCTGTTCCCGCCGGACGCCGTCAGCGAAGTGCGTTACTGACCGGCGCGCGAGGACAGAACACCGGAGTCCCAAAAGATACTTATACGCAAGCCGCTGACTCCCGCTTGCGCGCCGTGAGGCGCGGTCCCCGGCCACGCGCCGGGCAGCTAGCACATGGTCGGGCTGGCACCCCACACCACTGCCACAGCACACATGGTTGGGCTGGCACCCCACACCACTGCCTCCCTCACTCCGACAGTTCCTCGTAGGTGTCACGGACGGTCTCGGCCAACAGCCCGTCCCGTCTGAACACGACGTAGACGACGACGAACGCGCCGTCCGCGGGCGACAACACGAACACCTCTCTGGCCGTCTCGCCGCCGTGATCCTCGTCGTCACCGTCGACCGACTCCAGCCGCGAGGCGAGGCTGCCGAACCCGTCGCCGTCGCCCGGAGTGTCGCCGTCGGCGTCCGGGCCGGCCTCGTTCACCCGTTCGACGAGCGGGTCGACGGGTCGACGGCCGCTCCGGAACTCGTCGTACACGTCGCGGCCGGCCGGGTCGGCGAACACGTACAGCGCCCCGTTGGGGTCGCCGTCCGTGTCCCGTGTCACCCGAGAGCCGACCGACTCCCCGTCGGCGCGTGCGACCTGCCACGTCTCCTGGGCGGCCTCGAACAGCCCCTCCACGTCGGCGGCGAAGCGGTAACGAGTCCGGCGCTCGACGGCGACGGTCTCGAACGCGGCGACAGCGTCCGGCCCGGTCCAGTCGAGGCGTGCGGTCACGACGTTCCCGGCCTCCAAGCCGGCGACCGTCTCCGCGAGTTCGTCGTCGTACCCCTCTCCCCGCGCGACGACGGGCTCGTAGGCGTCTGCCGGGTCGTCTACCGTCGTCAGGTCCAACAGGACGAGCGCGGGCGCGCCGTCCCGGAGGATACGCGTGTGGACGCGGTAGCGACGTGCGTCGGTGGTCACGGTCGCCCACTCGGCGGCGCGTGGACAAACTGCTGTCGCTCCCAGCCGTCTCCCCCTCCGACTTCAACCTCGGGCCCGTCTCCGTGGTGACATCTCGCTGCCCGGCAGTTTCACTTTCACTGTGCTGTTAACGGAGGTTTATGTACCGGCGCGGCCAAGGTGGAGGTACGATGGCAGACGATGATCTCGAGGCACTCCCGGGGGTCGGACCGGCGACGGCAGACAAGCTGACCGACGCGGGGTTCGAGACGTACCAGAGCATCGCGGTCGCCAGCGCGGGCGACATGGCGAACACGGCGGACATCGGCGACTCGACGGCCGGCGACATCATCCAGGCCGCACGCGACGCGGCCGACGTGGGTGGGTTCGAGTCCGGCTCGCAGGTGTTGGAGCGCCGCCAACAGATCGGCAAGCTCTCCTGGCAGATCGACGAGGTGGACGACCTCCTGGACGGCGGGTTGGAGACACAGTCGATCACCGAGGTGTACGGTGAGTTCGGCTCCGGGAAGTCGCAGGTGACCCACCAGATGTGTGTCAACGTCCAACTCCCGCCGGAGGACGGCGGGCTGGGCGGCAGCGCCGTGTTCGTCGACTCCGAGGACACGTTCCGGCCGGAGCGGATCGACGACATGATCCGCGGGCTGGACGACGACCTGATCGCGTCCGAGATGGAGCGCCGGGAGATTGAGGGCGCACCCGGCGAGGAGGAGGCGATGCAGGCGCTGCTGGAGGACTTCCTCGACAAGATCCACGTCGCCAAGGCGTTCAACGCCAACCACCAGATGCTGTTGGCCGAGAAGGCCGAGGAGCTGGCGGCCGACGCCGAGGGGACGGAGTACCCGGTGAAGATCCTCTGTGTCGACTCGCTGACCGCCCACTTCCGCGCGGAGTACGTCGGTCGTGGCGAGCTCGCGGAGCGTCAACAGAAGCTCAACAAACACCTCCACGACCTCGACCAGGTGGGGAACCTCCACAACGCGGCCGTGCTCGTCACGAACCAGGTCGCGTCCAACCCGGATTCGTACTTCGGCGACCCGACCCAGCCCATCGGCGGCAACATCCTGGGCCACAAGTCGACGTTCCGGATCTACCTCCGGAAGTCGAAGGGTGACAAGCGGATCGTCCGGCTCGTGGACGCGCCGAACCTCGCCGACGGCGAGGCCGTGATGCGGGTGGAAGACGGCGGGCTCAAGCCGGAGTAGAGCCGGCTGCCGTCACCGCAGCCTTTCGTTCAACGCCGAAACTCTCTCTTTGATCTCCGCTACTTCGTTCTGTAGCTCCCGTATCTCGTAGACTGCTACCTCTGCTCTGAACACAAGCTCTGCCGTGATTGCAACGACGAGGTACCGAATAGCAGCCCGGGTAAATAGGTTCGGATCATCGAGTATGAACAGAAGTGAAATTGTCACGCCTGCGAACCCAATAATATAGTTTCGCCTTCTGCTCGGGGATTCACCCATGATTGTAGGTGAGAAATATGAGTGGAAAAGGACACTGGACGGGTTAACGCCGGTGAAGTCCTGGAGCCGTGGGGCCTCCAGTGAGTTCACTGATATCCTTGTCCCAGCCCAAGCCGTACTTCGACTGGATTCCGGGTGTGCTGAACGGCAGGTCAGTGTCTTCGGCTCCGATGGTTGCGTCCGGTGTCAGCTTCGTTCCTATGAACGAAACTATCGGTCCGACGATGTCCCCCACCTCGGGGAGGCCGAGTTCTCTAAACAGCTCATTGACGACTGTAGCGATAGTCCCGAGCTCAAGAGTCTTAAGTGGAACACTGAACTCCACAGTCGCGGTTCCCCACCAGTGTTGGCCGTACCCGTCGATGGCAGAGCACCTCTCAAGCTGTGTGCCTGTCTCGATCTTGTACTTGGTGACCTTGTCAGTCCACCCCTCTGACTGGACCAGCTTCGACACGTCCTGACGCTCAGCCTCTGAAACGTCGGCCGGCCGAAGCGTCTTCATGCCCTTCTCTTCGTCCAGTTGCTTGAGGTAGATGACCTCCTCGTTCACCCTGTACCGGTAGACGGCGTAGCTGTCAGCACTGACCAGTTCCTCCCGTTCCAGCGACTCGACCTGGAACTCCTCGGTTGAGGTGTCTGCCGACGAGACAGCCGGAACGACTCCGAGACCGCCGATTGCACCGACGGCTCTTAATACACTTCTTCTGTCTTGGTCTTGCATACTGAGCTGCTTGGTAGAGTCTATTAGAACATAATTCCTTCTATTTAGAATGTGCCCAACTCAAATGACTAGAAATTATAGTCGGGCAGAGACTCACGACTCCGGTGGGTACAGAAACAACGACGAACGCTAACTACAGCCTACTCCTCGATCTGCGTCACATCCAGGTCCTCCAGGCTGCCGTCCCGCAGTTTCGCGCCGTCTTGGGCGACCTGTCGGGCCAGCACCGCACACTTGATCCGCATCGGCGAGATGTCCACCCCGAGCATCTCCGTGATGTCGTCTCGATCCATCTCCGCGAGCTCGGAGAGGGTCATTCCGTGGAGTCGTTCCGACAGCATCGACGCCGAGGCCTGCGAGATTGCACAGCCGTCACCCGAGAAGACGGCGCGTTCGATCGTCTCGTCGTCGTCCGCGAGGTGGATGTCCACCGTGATCGTGTCGCCACACGAGGGGTTCTCGCCCGTGTGTGAGATGTCCGGGTCCTCCAGCTCCCCGTAGTTGCGTGGGTTCTTGTAGTGGTCGAGTATCTGTTGCCGGTACATGTCGGAGCCGCCACCGATACCCATAGTATCGGTAATTGCCGCGTCTGACGCAAAAGGATTCCGGGGAGGCGGTCAGGCGAACAGCTGACGCGCCTGGTCGACGGCGTCCACGAGGGCGTCCACCTCCTCGCGGGTGTTGTAGATGTAGAAGGAGGCGCGCGCAGACGCGGCGGCGCCCAGTTCGTCGTGGAGCGGCTGGGTGCAGTGGTCGCCCGCCCTGATGGCGACGCCGTAGTCGTTGACGATACTGGAGAGGTCGTGGGCGTGGACCCCGTCCACGTTGAACGCGACGAGCCCCGCACGGTCGTCGCCCGGCGGGCCGTACACCGTCACGTCGTCCTCCTCGGTCAGCCGGTCGTAGGCGTACGACGCGAGCTCGGACTCGTGGTCGTGGATCCGGTCCATCCCGATCTCCTCCAGGTAGTCGACGGCGGCACCCAGGCCGACTCCCTGTGCGATTACCGGCGTGCCGGCCTCGAACTTCCAGGGGAGGTCCTCCCAGTCGGAGTCTTCGAACGTCACCGAGCGGATCATCTCCCCGCCGTACAGGTACGGCTGCATCTCCTCTAACACGGACTGGCGGCCGTACAGCACGCCGATCCCGGTCGGGCCACACATCTTGTGGCCGGAGAAGGCGTAGAAGTCACAGCCGATTTCCTTCACGTCCACCGGCATGTGTGGGACGGCCTGCGCGCCGTCGACGAAGGCGTACGCGTCGTGGTCGTGTGCCATCTCCGTCAGCTCGGCGACGGGGTTGACCGTCCCGAGCGTGTTGGAGACGTGCAACGCACTCACCATCTGTGTGTCCTCGTCGATCAGCTCGGCGGCGTGGTCCATGTCGAGGTAGCCGCCGTCCGTGAGCCGGACGTACCGCGCCTCCGCGCCCGTCTTCTTGCAGATCTGCTGCCACGTCACGAGCGAGGCGTGGTGTTCCATCTGCGTCATGACGACGTTGTCCCCGGGGCCGAGTTCGGTCAGTCCCCAGGCGTACGCGACGAGGTTCTCCGACTCCGTCGTGTTCTTCGTGAAGATCACTTCCTCGCGGCCGTCCGCGCCGATGAACTCCGCGACACTGTCGTGGGCCTCCTCGTAGGCGACCGACGCCTCCTGGCTGAGGTGGTGGATGCCGCGGTGGACGTTCGCGTTGTACGTCCGGTAGAAGTCGGCGATGGCGTCCACGACCGGCTCCGGCGTGTGGCTCGTCGCCGCGTTGTCGAGGTACACCAACGGCGTGTCGTCCGCCTCGTCGGGGCCGGGCGTCGTCGGATCACCGCCGACCTGGCGCTCCAGGACCGGGAAGTCCGCCCGGAGAGACTCCACGTCGAGCGGGTGTGTTTCTGTCGTTCCCATTACCCGGACAGAGGGACTACAGGGGTAAACAGGCTTCGGGACGGGCACCTCGCGCGGAGGCGGACGGCCCACACGGAGGCGGACGACCCGCACAGAGACGGGCAGTCGGGGGCCCGCGGTCGGCCTCACTCCGTCTCGTCTGCCCGTTCCCGCCGGAGGTACCACAGCGCGGTCCCCCAGCCCACGGCACCGAAGACGGCTCCGCCCGTCTCCCCCACCGCAAACAGGACAATCGTCCCGAACAGGCCGACGACGGCCGCCAGCCGTGCGACTGTCTGGATCACGTCCGAGTGTCCCCCGAGCCGCTCACATCTTGTCTGTTTCGGTCAAGCTCCCCGTTCGCCCGACCGAACGCGACGCTTTTCACCGCGAGGCTCCGTCGTGGGAGCATGGACGACGAACTCGCGGCGGCCGTCGGCGCGGCCCGTGAGTCGCTCGCGGCCTGCGACGGCGTCCTCGTCGCCTTCTCCGGCGGCGTCGACTCCGCAGTCGTCGCCGCGCTCGCACACGACGCCCTCGGCGACGACGCCGTGGCCTGTACCGCCCGCAGCGAGACGCTGCCGGCCGCGGAACTGGACGACGCCCGGCGTGTCGCCGACGAGATCGGGATCCGACACGAGACCGTCGCCTTCTCCGAGCTCGACGACCCCG
The DNA here is from genome assembly GCF_041361465.1 of Halobaculum sp. MBLA0143. Lineage (NCBI taxonomy): Archaea > Methanobacteriati > Methanobacteriota > Halobacteria > Halobacteriales > Haloferacaceae > Halonovum > Halonovum salinarum. The sequence continues at coordinate 2,440,648 of NZ_JBGKAC010000001.1, read as the reverse complement.
CGTTCGTCGCCAACGACGACGACCGGTGTTACCACTGTCGGAGCATGCGGCTGTCGAAGATGTACGAGACCGCCCAGGAACTGGGGATCGAGACGGTGTGTGACGGGACGAACGCCGGCGACCCCGGCGAGGGCCACCGCCCCGGACTCCAGGCCGTCGAGGAGCTGGACGTCTACTCACCGTTGTTGGACCACGGCCTCGACAAGGCGGACGTGCGGGCCGTCGCCGACGCCCGCGGGCTCTCGGTCGCGGACAAGCCGTCGATGGCGTGTCTCTCCTCGCGGATTCCGACCGGACTCGACGTGACCGAAGAACGTCTCTCGCGGATCGAGCGTGCCGAACGACTGTTGCGCACCTGGGGGTTCGAGCAGTTCCGGGTGCGCGACCACGACGGGCTCGCCCGGATCGAGGTGGGAGAGGCAGAACTCGAACGCGCGCTGGACCCGGAGTTCGCCGCCGCGGCCCGCGAACACCTCTCGGACCTGGGGTTCGACCACGTCACGCTCGACCTGGCGGGCTACCAGACCGGGAGCGTGAGCCCGGACGAAGAGGAGGACGGAGACGACGCCTCGGCGGACGACGACGAGCCGGTCGTCGCGGACGTGTTCGAACGGGAGTACCCCGGCAGTGACTGACGCGGCCTACGGGCTGAACGTGGTCGTGCCCAACGGCGTCCGCGGGCTCGCGGCGGAGCTGGAGCCGGCGCTGGCGCCGTTCGATCACATTCGTGACCGTCACACGTTGTTGCTCAAGCGGTTCGAAGGCGAGCGGTCGCACCACCGGCTCCGCGAACGGGTGGTCGACTGTCTGGCCGGCGCGGAGCCGGTCGACGCCCGAATCACCGGGGTCGAGGCGTTCTGGAACCCACCCGCTGGCAGTTCCCCGGTCGTCTACCTCTCCGTCGAGAGCCCGGGGATCTGGGCGCTCCACCGCCGGCTCGTCGAGGAGTTCGGCCGCGTGCCCGGCTTGGAAGGTGACGACTACACCCCTCACGTCACGCTCGCGCGGGACCTCCCGCCGGACACGGAGACGGCCGTCGGGTCGATGGGCAGCGACGACCCCGTCGCTGCGCTCCAGGAGCGCGAACTGCCGGAACTCACATGGACCGTCGACGAACTGGGGCTGTGGAGCAAGGAGTACCGGGAGTTCGTCACCCGGTTCTCGTTGCCGCCGTGAGCGGCGCGGGCGGCGGCGACCCCCCCGGGACGGCCGACGGAGACTTGTCGCCCGCGGACGGAGTCGACCCGTGCAGACCGTCGCCGTCAACGTCGCCGCCAACACGAACCTCCCCGGCTTCCGTGCGCCCGTCTCTCCGGACGGGTCGTTCCTGTACGTCCCGATTCCGGAGCGAGAGCCGACCGACGACCCGGTGCCGACGTACGACGACCTGGGGGTGTTGGACGACCTGCCGTTCGAGACGGACCCGGAGTTGGGTGACCGGCGGGTCCACGTCGACCCGGAGTTCGCGGGCTACCGCGGGCGGGAGCGGTACACGTACGGCGACGAACACGGAGTGAAGGCGCGGCCGTTGTCGACGCTGGAGCCCGGCGACCGACTCCTGTTCTACGCGACCCTGTCGACGCACGACCCGGACGACTGGAACGGGCCACGGGTGAACTGGCGGCCGCCGGAGTGGGGGGCGTACGTCGTCGGCGAGTTCGTCGTGGCGGACGTGGTGGCCGGGGACGACTACGACGACCCCGCGGAACTCCCGGCGTGGACGGCGAGCAACGCGCACGTCCGACGGGAGACGGTGGACGCGGAGGTGTTCGTCCGGGGGAGCGACGAGTCCCGGCTGTTGTCGCGTGCGGTGCCGTTGTCGCGCCCGACCGGGGGCGCAGACGCGAACGCGCTCGTGACGGCACTGTCGAACGACTCGGGAGAGGGGCCGTGGTGGCGACGGGTGTTGCGGTTCGACGACACGGCGAGCCGGCGGCTCCAGGGCCGGCTGTCGACGGAGCCAGCCGAGTGGCTCGACGGCGTCTGACGTGCGTCCGACGGTGGGGAAGAGGCTTCCCGGCTGTGGCTCCAGCGTCCGCGTATGGAGCCGACACGACGACGTGTGGTGGCCACGGTCGCGGCGGGCGGCGTCGCGGGACTCGCGGGGTGTGCCGGCGTCGGGAGCGTCGGCGGCACCGGCGACGGCGACGGCGGCGGATCGGTGTTGTCGTCCGTGCGCGTGCTCAACGAGGCGGCGACGGCTCACGAGGTTCACGTCCTGGTCGAGCGGGGCGGCGAGGTGGTCCACTGGTCGAGTCACGAGCTCGGCGCCGGGGGGACGGGGACGGCGAGCAGACGGCTGGCGGGCGGGTGGGGTGACTCACCCGGGCAGTTCACCCTGCACGTCAGGCTGGACGGCGCAGACGACTGGGAGACGTTCCGGGTCGGACGGCGGGAGACGGCGTGTTACGGCGTGGAGGCCCGAATATCCGCCGACGGCGAGGTGTCGCTGTGGTTCCGCCAGGACGCGCCGGGGTGTGAGGACGGGGCGACGACGACAGACGCGAGTGGGTGACGCACTGCGACGACGACTCCCCGTGACCACGGCGACGACAGCGACACCCACCCGTGACTGTCGGCGCGTGCGGCGGTCACCTCGTGTGGCCCCCCTCGCGCGAGGCCGACGGGACCACCCGCGGTGACGGACGCAGCACACCTGGGCTCGGGTGAGAGCGGAGCCGGCGGCCACTCCCGTGCGGTGCAGAGCAGCGCGGAGCGATTGGAGCAGGACACCAGGGTGCAGTACGCGAGCGAGCGAACCGGGCGACCGAGCGAGCGCCGTTCTCGTCACCGGACCACGGAGCGATCGGACCGACAGCCAGGTCACTCCGAAATCTAGTGGCTTCGAGGTTCTCCCTCCGGCCGACGGGGTGGAAGGAAACTACCACGAGGAGTGAAAAAGGTCGGTTTTTAGGACGAGGGACAGTGACCGGGGGTATGAACAGCCCGACTGGGGAGACGGACGGCGACACGCCGCGGGGACAGCTCGCGCGGCGGATCGCGGGCGAGATCACGCTGTCGGACGACCCGGGCGCGACGCTCCGGAAGTGGCGGACGGACTTCGGGGTGTCACAGACGGAACTGGCAGACCGGATGGACGTCTCGTCGTCGGTAGTGTCGGACTACGAGAGCGGCAGACGGGCGTCGCCGGGGATCGGGCTGGTGTCGCGGGTGGTGGACGCGTTGCTCGACATCGACGAGGCACGCGGAGGCGACCGGATCAGACAGTACGCCCGGGTCGTCTCGGCGGGGTTCGACTCGGAGATCGTCCGGGACATCCGGGAGTACCCCGCCGCGCGCCCGACACGACGGGTGTACGAGGCGTTGGACGCGACGGAGGTGGCGGCGGGGAGCCAGGACACGGTGAACGGCCACACGGTGATCGACAGCATCGAGGCGATCACGTCGTTGTCCAGCGAGGAGTTCTACCGGCTGTACGGCCAGTCGACGGACCGCGCGCTGGTGTTCACGGAGGTGACACGCGGGGAGTCACCGTTGGTCGCGCTCCGGGTGGTGACGCCGACGCCGAACGCGGTGATCCTCCACGGCGTCTCGCCGGACGATCTGTGGACACACGCCCCGAAGATGGCGCGGGCCGACGGCTTCGCGCTCGCGGTGTCGACGGCGCCGTTGGAGGAGGCGCTCGACCGACTCCGCGGGATCTGACGGCTCACGACGGGGCGTGCTCGCGGACGAACGCCGTCAGCTCCTCGCCGGGGACGAACCCCTCCGCGAGCCGGCCGACCTCTCGGCCGTCACGGAACACCGCGAGCGTCGGGACGCTCCGAATCTCGTAGTCCGTGACGAGCCCCGGCGGGTCACGCGGATTGACGAACACGGTCTCGACGCCAGTCTCGCGGGCGACGTTCGACACCACCGGCTCCATCGACGCACAGATCGAACAGCCGTTCGTCTGGAACACCACCAGGAGGGTCTCCGTCGTCGACAGCGTCTCGGCCAACTCCGCGGCCGGAATCGACCGCGGGCTGGGCTGGGTGTCGGTCACGGCCGCGGTACGGCCCGAGGTGACTCCACCCCGTCGGAGCCGTGTGCGAGCCGCGACAGACCGCTCACTCGACGTACTCGTACTTGCGCTCGTTCATCCGACCCCAGCCGGCGTGGACGAACTCCCCGGACGGCTGGGTGAACTCCTCGACCTCCGTGTCGAGGTCGTGGTTGTGGGCGTCGTGGACGCGCTCGTACTCCTCGAACGTCAGGTCGTAGCGCCGGCGGAGCTGCTCGTCGACGGTCAGCGCCTCGACCTCCTCGCGCCACCCCTCCCGGACGGTCTCGGCGTGAATCTCCGCCTGCGCGCCGGAGCCGTAGGAGGCGACGAGCAGCCGGTCGCCCGTCAGCCCACGACCGGTCTCGGCGGCCGACAGCAACGCACTCACCCGGGCGATGTGGACGGAGCCGGTGTACCAGTTGCCGACCTGTCGGGAGATGGACAGCGTCGGCTCGATGGCGGCGTCGTACCAGTCCTGGTACTGCTCCGTCCGCTTCAGGTCGTCCATGTACGACTGGATCGCCTCCTCGTACCCCTCGCGGTCGTCGAAGTCCTCTTCGCGGGGCTGGCGACCGATCTCCTCGGCGATCTCCGTCTCCAGATCCGTGTTCCGGGCGATGTGACGGTAGCCCAGGAGCCCGGCCTTCCGCACCATCCCCGGGAACGGGGTGTGGAACGGAACGTACGCGAAGTCCTCCGGGTGGGTGCTCGCCTGGCTCTCGAAGTCCTCCAGCGCCTCCCGCATCCGCGCGAGGTACACCTGCATCGACCGCTTCCCGTCGACGCTGGGGAACTGTTGTTGTGGCTTCAGGAAGTCCGTCTCGTCGGCGCTGCCGTACCCCTGTTCGTGGGACAAGGCGACCACGCTCGGGTCCTCGTCGATCAGCATCGCCACCGCGCCGGCGCCCTGCGTCGCCTCGCCGCTGGAGTCGCGGGCGTACAACGCCGTGTCCGTGGCGATCACGAGCGCCGCTCGCCCCCGATTCCGCCCGGCCGCGATCCAGTTGTAGGCGTCGTCCAACGCCTGTGTCCCGGAGATACACGCGAACTTTCGTTCGCCCTTGTTGGCGTGGTGGAAGTCGCCGTCGTACACCTGCTCCAGACAGCCGGCGACGTACGTCGACACCGGCTTGGAGTTGTCGAACGCCGACTCCGTCGCCACGTCGATCCGCCCGACGTCGTCGGGCGCGAGCCCCTTCCGATCCATGAGCCGCTTGGCCGCGTTCGCGCCCATCGTCACGATGTCCTCGTACGTGTCCGGGAACGACGACGCCTCCAGTCCCAGTCCCTTCGTGTACTTCTCCGGGTCGTCACCCTGTGCCGGCGCGAACGTCTCCGGGAGGTCCAGCTTCAGCTTCCCGGTCCAGATCTCGACCGCGTCGATGCCGACGCTTGTCATAGCCGGGGTGTTGGTGAAACTGTCTTATTGACCTGTCGATACTGTGTTCGACGGGTGTCGATAGCTGCGGGACGGCAGACGACGACCCCGACTCACTACGGGGTCAGGGTGAACGTGACGCTACTCCCGTCTGCGAAGCGCAGTGTTACGGTGACGTCCTCGTTCTGCATATTCGCTTCACTGGACCCGAAACCACCACTCTCTCGGAACTGGTACAGCGTGTACGTCGCAGTTTCCCCGCCCCGAATCAGGTGTTCCTCGTCCTGGTTACTCGCCTCACTCAGGTCGAAGTCGCCCGGTAGTGGTGCCGTGCCACCGAAGTCGGTCGTGTTCGTCCGCCCACCCACCTCGACGTAGAACTCACTCTCGAACTTCCCTTCGTCGACGGACGAGTCACCGAATTCGTCGATATCACTGTTTTCCGGTTCGATACGGATGTCAGTCACAGTGGCACTCTCCGACCCGACGTTCTCGACACTGAACTCGACGCCGGACTTGTCCGAGTTCCCCGGCCCATCCCCCACCGTCGTCGCATCACGGTTGTACCGAATCCGATCACCGCTCGCTCCGGGCTCTGGCACGATGACGAACTCCCTACTCCCCCCGTCTTCGAAGAACAGCTCCACGACGGTCCGTCGGCCGTCCATCCCGATCGGGTTGCCGTCACTGTCTTGGAACTGGTACAGGCTGTACTCGGCGGTCTCGCCGCCTCTGATCGTGTGCTCGTCGTCCTGTACACTGGCTTCACTCAGGTCGAACGTCGTCGGCAGCGACTTACCACCGCCGAAGTCGGCTGTCCTCGCTCGCCCGCCCACCTCGACGTAGAACTCACTCTCGAACTCCCCTTCGTTCCCACTCGGGTCGTCGAGCCGGGCGACGGCGTCGTCCACCGGGGCCAGCCGGATGTCGGTGACTGTCCGATCGGCACCTCCGTAGTTCGTGACGTTGAACCGCACACCGCCGTCCCTGGCCGTCACCGCGTCCTGTCTGTACCGTATCGACTGATTCGTGACCTGGAGCGTGAGGTTGTCGGTCCTCCCTCCGCTGATTGCGACCAACTGAGCCGTCCCGTTCCTCCGCAGCGTGACCGTCCCAGTTGCGTTCCCGTCGGTGTCGGTGGTCGTCGTCGTCGGGTCGATCGTCGCAACGGTGGAGTTGTTCGTCGCAAACGTCACCGCCGCACCGTTGGTCTCACCTCCGGTCCCGACTTCGACGACGAGTTCACTGACGTTCCACGCGTCGACGGTACAACTCTCGTCACTGCAGTCGGAGAAGCCAACGCCGGAGTTGGCCGTGAGTTCGTCCGGCGCGTCCCAGTTGAGTGGCCACGCGCCTGGGTTCCCCGGCGAAGGCCCCGGCCCCGGCTCGGGTGAGACCACTGTCACGTTCGCGGTCGCGTTCTCGGCGGTCGACTGGTCGAACGGCCCCGTCCCGGTCGCCGGCGCGACGCTCTCGTTCACGGTGACGTTCACCCTCACCTCGCTGCTCACCCCACTGGTGTTGAACTCGAAGGCCGTCCGTCCGGTGCTGTCGGTCTGCTGGACGTCGCCGTCGAACGCACTCGCGTTGGCCGTGACGGTCGCGCTGGGCATCGCGTTACCGTACTGGTCCCGGACTCTGACGACCACTCGTGCCGACTCCCCCTCCGTGACGTTCCGTTCGACGGCGGTGAACTCGACACTCGACGCCGTGCGCTCCTCGTCGTGGCGGCCGACCGACACCGCCGCGACGGCCAACTCGTACTCACCGGGGAACCGCACGTCGACCGCCCGGCGGGTCGTGTTCTCCGTCACGACTACGTCGTCGTCGTCGACCTGGTTGCCGCGCGTCAGTACGGTCTCGAACCCCCCGGCCGACAGCGCCGTCGGGACGGTGACTTCGAAGTTCGAGACTCGCACGCGGTCCGACACCGAACTCACCGCCGTCGGCTCCAGGGTCACGTCGTCGACCCCGGCCTCACTCAGGTTCCCCTTCAACAGGAACAGCGTCACCTGATCGCCGGAGACGAGCAACGGACTCTGCGTGAGGTTCACCGTCGTCCCGTCGTCGTACCGGGCGAGGACGCGTGACGACTCCAGGGTGATGTTGGCCGGCCCGCCGCCGTACGCCCGGTACTGCGGGGTGTAGACGAGCGTCTTCGTGGTGTAGTTGCCGAACGTGTCGTTCTCGCCGAACCGCTCGGCTGCCGCCGTCGGCCACCCGTCCTCCGTCTCGTTCGGCTCCGGGACGTTGGCGGAGAAGTCCGCCCTACTGACGTTCAGCGTCACGTTCCCGCCGTCGCGGGTCTCCAGCCGGCCGACCGCCGGCGGCGGGTTGACGAACAACGTCCGGTCGGGGAACCGCGTCCCCAGCTTCACCGACGCCGGGATCGTCTCGCCGGTCGTCCCGGTCGTGACGACGGCGTCGCGCACGCCGACGAGGTCGTTCCGCACCGTCTGCTCGTGGGTGAACTCCGCCTGACTGTTCTGCTGGGGGACGACGGTCGCCTGGTAGGTCGACATCGCGATCACGAGGAACCCGAACAGAATGACGGCGCCGATGACGACGGACTGGCCTCTGTCGTCTCCCCCCCAGGACATGACACGTCGTACCCGGCGGTGACTGAAAAGGATGCTGGGGCGACCCGGAGAGCCGACGACCCGGCGAGACGGCCGTCAGTCCTCGTCTTCCTCGACGACCTCTGGGTCTGCCATCGCCGTCTGGAGCGAGTCTAGCCCGTTGACCCACTCCGAGACGAGGCCGTACTCCAGCTCCTCGGCGACCTCTATCGGGAGCTCTTCGCCGTCGACCACCAGCGTCCCCGCCTGGACCAGGTAACCCAGCGCGGCGTCGATGTCCTCCTCGCCTTCCGCCTCTGCGGCCGCGCGGACGTACTCCGCCACGGTCCCCTCCTCCGGGGTGCCGCCGACGACGTACTCCTCGACCGCGTAGAACACCGGCACGAGACTCGTCTGGACGCCGTCGATCAGCATCTCCGTCTCCTCGTCGTCCATGTCCACCTCGGCCAACACCACGTCTCGGACGCTGGCGATCTCCTCGCCCGCCTCTCCTTCGTCTAATCGACCATCCTCGAACGCGCGGACGATCTTCGCCACGGCGATGGCGGCGTCGTCTTGGAGGTTGAGGAGGAGTCGCGCGGAGTCTTCCTCCTCCGGGTCCAACTCCTGGTCCGCCACGCGGTCCAACCAGTTCTGCCACCGCTCTTCGGTGTAGAACGTCTCGTCCGGGTCGCTCATACACCCACGGTTCGGTGCCGACGGCATAAGCCCTCCGTATCGACCGGCCTGAGCGCCCGTGTAGCCGTGTCGCCGGCGGTGCCGGCCGTCCCAGCCGGTGGGACACCCCACAAGACTCTGGTCGTCGCCGCCCGGGTGTCACCGCGTGACTGACCGTCTGTACGCGGAGTTTCCCGCACTGTACGACGCGATCCAGTCGGCGTGGGACTACGACCGCGACGTGTCGTTCCTCCTGGCGGCCGCCGACCGCCACGACGCCGTCCGGGTCGTGGACGGCCGTGCCGTCGACGACCCGCGACTCTTGGAGGTCGGCTGCGGCACGGGCGAACACACCCGACGGCTCGCCGCCGCTGGGTTCGAGGTCACCGGCGTCGACCCCGCCCGCCCGGTGCTCGCCCGCGCCACGGCGAAGTACCCCGAACTGGACGCCGCCCTGGCCGTCGGCGGGCTCCCAGAGCTCCCGGTCGACGGCGAGTTCCCCGTCGTCGCCGCGCTCCGCGGAGTCGTCAGCCACCTCCCACCCGAGGCGCTCCGGCCGGCGGTCGCGGCGCTGGCCGACCGGCTGACAGACGACGGGGTTCTGATCTTCGACGCCTCCGACCTCCCACCCGCGGGTCACGACGCCCCGGCCCTCGACATCGGGGAGGCGCCGACCGGTCAGTACGCCCGGATCGTCCAGATGCAGCCCCGCGACGACGGCCGGCTCGACTGGAACAGCGTCGTCGTCCCGCCGGAGGGGACGCCGTTCGTCAACAGCCGCCCGATGACTCCGTTCGACGACGAGACGGTGATCGCCGCGCTCCGCGAGACCGGACTCGCCGTCGAGACGCACGACGGCTTCGGCCCCGAGGGGGGCGCTCGGACCGTGTTCGTCGCCACGCCCGCCTGAGACGGCCGGCCGTCAGTCCGTCCGGTCCAGCGTCGCCTCCGTGTCGATTCCGTACACCTCCTTCGGGGTCTCGACGTGCGCCAGCCGGACGGCGTCGTCGTGGCCCGCCTCCAACAGCCACCGCACCCGCCGCGGCACCGTCTTCGGCCCCATCACCGCTCCCGGCCGGTCCGGGTCGTCGACGAAGTCCGTCTCCATCAGGAACGGCTCCCCGCGGTCGACCGCCGTCCGGAGGTACTCTTTCTCGCACATCACGCTCGGGGTCGGGCCCTCCAACTCCCCGTAGGCGTAGTGTTTCACCACGCGGTGGGGGGCGAGTCCGCGTTCCTCCGCCCACGCCGCCACCTCCGGCTGTGACCGACTCGCCTCCGTGTGGAGCTGGACGGCACAGTCGTGGTCGGCCCCCAGCGCGAAGGCGTGTCGCGTCGTCTCGTTCGAGGCCGCCCAGACGGCGTCGGACACGTCGTAGTGTGGGCGCCCGGACTTCAGCGCCAGGGCCACGCCGTCGGCGACGTAGTCGGCCGCCCGCGACAGCCCCGCCCGCATGATCTCCCCCGCGGTCTCCGGGTCGTGGCCGGCGTCGACCAACTGCGACACCAGTCCCGGGTGGACCCCGAGCACCGGCCACGCGCGACCGGCCAGCCGCTCGCCCGCCCGCTCGACGGTGTCGACGGTCGTCTCGAACACCGGCTCGAACTCCGCCGCAGTCTCGGGCAGGTCGTCCAACAGGTGCCACGAGGGCTTGTTGACGACGAGGAGGTGTGTCCCACCCAGCCGGGCGAAGTCGTCGACGGCCGCCAGCCCACGTCCCCGCTCCGGGTCGAGGTGGAGGTGGTCGTCCAACACCGGGGTGTCGAGTCGCTCGCTCATGTGCGACGGGAGGTGCCCCGGAGTGGTGTGTGTGTCGGAGTGTGCCGAAAATCGGAGCGTCCCGTGCGCTCACGAGACACTCGCAGTGTTCGCCTGTCGGTTCCGAGCGTGAGGCCTCACGGTCGACCCCGGGGTACGTTCGCCTCGGTCACTGGCTACCACCAGCCAGACACCCCCTCTCGCCAATCCGTGCGCACCCGTCCGCTCTCGTCACAGTCGTCGGCCGCTCCGACGGACCACGCGGCCACTGCGGAGACCACACCAACTTTCTACAATATACTTTGATACCGTAAACACAAAGTAGAACGTCGAGTGGATGTGCTGTACCGAATGTCTGCCGTGAGCGGACCGTGCTACGATCGTCCAACTCCCGACACGGGTGAACAGAGGCGACTGATTCGTTCTCTGCGGAAGACTCGACAGAGTTCCGAGTCGGCGACTGGCTGTCTGCCGGTGAGACTCGCCGACACGCAGCGACTGTGGGAGCCGTCTCGTCCGGACCGCACGAACGCTCCCGTCCGGACGCTGGGCGGCGTCGCAGACACGTACACGCCGATCTCCCGTAGCGATGCCGAGTGACGGTCTCGGCGGACGGCTCCCGGACCCCGTCGTCGTCAAGTTCTACCTGTACATGGCCACCCTCTCGAACGCGTTCATCACTCCAATAACAGTCGTGTACATGCAGTCGAAGGGCGTCGGGCTCGCCGGTGTCGGTGCCGTCCAGGCGTTGTTCTGGGTCGGGCTCACCCTCGCAGAAGTTCCGACGGGCTACGTGAGCGACCGGTTCGGACACCGCACGAGTCTGTTCTTCGCGACGACGACGATCGGCGCGGCGATTCTCGGGTTCTGGTTCGCCGACGGCGTCGTCGGGTTCGGCGTGGTGTACCTCGTGTGGTCCGTGGGTATCACCTTCCGGTCGGGGAGTCTCGGCGCCTGGCTCTACGACACCCTCGAAGCACGTCTGAGTACGGACGAGTTCGCCAGAGTGCGCGGTCGCGGCGGGAGCGTCGTCTTGGGGGTCTCTGCCGCCGGGTCGCTCGCCGGGGCTCCACTGTACGAGATCGACCCACTGTACCCGTTCGTCTGCACGGCCGCGCTCGCCGGCCTCGGGTTGGTCGTCCTCTGGACGTTCCCGACGGCCGACGATCACCCGGCGTCAGACGAGACGGACGGCACCGGAGCCGAGACGCTGGAGTTCGTCCAGGCGATCCGAACCGCACGTCGGCACCTGACTGGGAGGGAGCTCCGATGGTTCGTCGCGTACACTGGCGCGCTGTACGTCGCACACCAGGTCGTGAGTGCGTTCATTCAGCCGGCTGCGCTGGCGTCCGGGCTCTCGGTCGCACAACTGGGGCCGCTGTACGCGGCCATCACTGGGTTGTCGGCCGTCGCGAGCTGGCTCTCCGGGACGGTCGAACGACGGCTCGGAGTCCGGGGGTGGTTCACGCTGGCGCCGTTGCTGGTCGGGGTTCCGCTCCTGGTGACAGCTGTCTCCCCGTTGGCGGCCCTCCCGGCGATCGCGGGCGTCCGGTTCGTCGACAAGCTCTCGGGCACCCTCCGTAAACAGTACATCAACGACAGAGTCTCGTCCGTCGGGCGTGCGACGGTCCTCTCGGCAGTCTCGATGGTGTTCGGAGTCGTCACCGTCCCGGCGCGCGTCCTCGGGGGCGTCGTCGGTGACGGGTTCTCGGTGTTCGTCACGTTCGCCGGCGTCGGCGTCGTCGTCCTGCTCGTTGCGGGCGGGATACACGCGACTCGCGAGCCGTTCGTGGAACGAACACAGAGTCGGGCCGGAGGTGAACCCAGTGACTGACCCACTCGGCGCCGACCGACACTACGAACTCTCGACCCCCGGGACCGTTCGCGTCGAGTCGGACGGTCACCGGCTGGAGACGCTCGGAGCGTGCTTCGAGCGACACGACCCGACTCGGTGGCCAGTGACAGCCGATCCGACCGGCTCGTCCCTGTCAGTCTGTGACTGTCGTTCGCGGCCTCGTCGCTCCGGACTGTGCCGTTCCGAGCTACCCACCCCGAGCGTAGTGCGCCACCTCCCACACGACCGTCACCACGACGATAACCAGGAGCGCGCCGGCCGCCTCGGCGTCCGTCGGCACGGACACGACCGGGAGTCGGTCGACCAGCGTCAGACTCGACTGTGACACCTCGCCCAGCGACGGGAGCACCTGCCAGACGTACTTCGAGAGGGTGGCACTGGCGAACAACGCGACCAACGCAGACAGGGTGTGCGAGCCGGCGGCTTTCGTCGGCATCGTCCCGACTGTCTGCGGGCGGCGACAAATCCCTTCGGGTCACTCGGGCGGCTCGTCGGCGTCGTCGAGGTCGAGTCGGTCGCGCAGCTCCCGGACGGTGTCGCGCGTCGCCGCCGTCGGTTCCTCGTCACCGGGGGTCACCGGCCGGCCGTCGAACGTCTCGTGGACGACTCCGACGCCGTCCGACAGCGTGTCGAGGTCGTACCCTCCCTCCAAGACGAACGCGAGCCCGGCGTCGTGGCGTCGGGCCAGCGACCGCATCCGGTCGGCCAACACGGCGTACCCCTCCGTCGACAGCCGCATCCGGGAGATGGGGTCGTGACGGTGGGCGTCGAACCCCGCGCTCACGACGACCAGATCCGGCTCGAACGCCGACAGCGCCGGGACGACGGCCTCCTCCACGACGTAGCGGTAGTCCCCGTCGTCGGCGCCGGCCGCGAGCGGCGCGTTGAGTGTGGTGCCGGCGCCGTCGGCCTCGCCGGTCTCCGTCACCGCGCCCGTCCCGGGGTAGATGCCGTCCTCGTGGACGGAGGCGTAGAACACGTCGCCGGCGTCGTAGAACAGATCCTGGGTGCCGTTGCCGTGGTGGACGTCCCAGTCGAACACCGCCGCCCGCTCGGCGTCTGTCGTCGGGTCGTCCAACACTGCCTGGACCGCGACGGCGGCGTTGTTGAAGAAACAGAACCCCATCGCGTCGTCGCCGACCGCGTGGTGCCCCGGCGGCCGGCCGATGGAGAACGGGGTGTCGCGGCCGATCTCGCCGGTCAGTGACTCGCGGACGGCCCACTCTGCGAGCCCGGCCGAGCGGCACGCGGCGGCGAACGTCTCCTCGCTGACGACCGTGTCCGGGTCCCAGTTGCCGCCGCCGCCGTCGGCGAACGCTGCCACCTCGTCGACGTAGTCGGCGTCGTGGACGGCGGTGATCGTCTCCCGGTCGGCGGGCGACGCGGCGACGTACTCCACGCCGTGGCGTCGAGTCAGCCCCTCCCGGATCGCCCGGAGTCGGTCTGCCGTCTCCGGGTGGCGGAGGCCGGTGTCGTGGGCCAGACAGTCGTCGCTGTAGCCGAACCGCATCTCACTCGAACAGCCTGAAGTACGTCTCGATGTCCTCGGCCTGTACCGTCCGGCGGTCGGCGTGGCGTGCGAGGATCACCGCGCCGCGGGCGACGTTGTCGGCGTACCCCTCTAACACGTCCGCAAGCGCGATGCGGGCGTCCATCGACACCCGGTAGCTGTCGTCGATGTCGAGCCGTGCGATCCGGTCGACGGGTGCCACCGGCAGCGTCAGCGTCTCCCGACCGACCACCTGGCCGACGCCGAAGTCGTCGGCCATCAGGGTCTTGCGCCCGTCTTCGGCCGCCACCTCGGCGGCGTCGACCGCCAGCGCCGCTCCGTGTGACTGCACCCGGCGTGCCAGTTCCTCGGCCGCGTCGGCGCTCACCCGGAGGCTCCCGGCGTTGCGCCGAATGACCTCGTCGACCGGCGCGAACGGCAACTCGACGCTCATACTCCTACTGCCGAACCTTGCGTGTATAACGTTTTCCTCGCGTCACGCGCGCTGTCTCCGTCGCTCTCGGCGTCGAACGCCGCGTCCGACTCGCAGTGTTTTTACCGACGAACGGCGAACCCGCGTGTACTATGGCCGAAGACAACGCGCAGTCTACCGGGAGTGCCGGGCGGTTCGGCGCGCGCTACGGGCGAGTCGCCCGCAAGCGCGTCTCCGAGATCGAGGCAGAGATGAACTCGGCGACAGTCGACGGCGACTCCGTCAAGCGCATCGGTACGGGCATCTGGGTCAACGAGGAGACGGGCGAGACGTTCACCGGCGGCGCGTACCGCCCCGAGACCCCGGGCGGACGCGGCGTCGAGCGGTCGATCCGCGCGGCGCTGGAGACGAACGACGAGTGACGATCTCGGCCGACAGTCTCTCGACGGCGCGACCACCACACCCAGACCCAGACAGATGACCTACAAGTGTTCCCGGTGCAAACGCGACGTACAGCTCGACGAGTACGGCGGCGTCCGGTGTCCCTACTGTGGACACCGCGTCCTCCTGAAGGAGCGTGCCGCCGACGTGAAGACGGTCGACGTGGTCTGACGACGGCGTGACCCGCCACGGTTCCACCGACGACGGCGTAACCCACCACGGTTCCACCGACGACGGCGTGACCGACGGTGGCTCGACCCGCGGCGACGGCGCCGCCGACACGGCGTACGCTCACGCCGCGGCACTCACGCTCCCGTGTACCGACGAGCCCGCGGCTCGCCGACTCGCCGCGGCCGTCGCCGTCGAGGCGGGCGCGATCGACGACGACCGCTCGCGGGCCAGCGTCTCGCGGGCGGACGCGACCGTCACCGTCGAACTCCGAGCACGCGATCACACCGCGCTCCGGGCCGGGCTGAACACCTGGGCCCGGCTGCTGGACGTGGCGTCGCAGGTCGGCGCCGCCCGCGACAACTCCGTTTCGTAATCCACTCGTCGGACTTTTGGACCCACCCGGAGTACGCCCGGACGATGTCCGACGAGATAACGGACCGACACGCGGAGACGGCAGCGGAGGTGCTCCCCGAGCAGCGAGGGCTGTACGTCGACGGCGAGTTCGTCGACGCCGCGGACGGCGGCACCTTCGAGACGACCGACCCGACGACCGGCGAGACGCTGGCAGAAGTACCGGCGGGCCGAGCCGAAGACGTCGACGCCGCCGTCGCGGCCGCGAGCGCGGCCGCAGACGGCGAGTGGGGGGCGACCGGCGCGAGCGAGCGCCAGCAGCTGCTCCACGAGATCGCCGACCGGATCGAGGAACGGAAGACGGAGTTCCTGAAGCTGGAGGCGTTGGACAACGGCAAACCCACCCGAGAGGCGTACGGCGACGTGAGCGCCGTGATCGACCACTTCCGGTACTTCGCGGCCGCCACCCGACTGAACGAAGGGACGACGCTGCCGGCCGACGACGGCCCGCGACACGTCTCGACCGTCCACGAGCCGTACGGCGTCGTCGGTGCCGTCGTCCCGTGGAACTTCCCGTTGCTGATCACCTCCTGGAAAGTGGCGCCCGCGCTCGCGGCCGGGAACGCGGTCGTGTTGAAGCCGGCCGAACAGACGCCGCTGACGGCGCTCAAGCTCGCCAACGTCGTCGACGACGTGTTGCCGGACGGCGCCCTGAACGTCGTCACCGGGTTCGGCGAGGCCGCCGGCGCCCCGCTGACCGCCCACGACGACGTGGCGAAGGTGTCGTTCACCGGCTCGACTGCCGTCGGCCGCGAGGTGATGAAGACCGCTGCCGACCGGATCGCCGACGTGACTCTGGAGCTCGGCGGCAAGGGACCGTTGGTCGTCCACGAGGACGCCGACCTGGACGCCGCCGTCCGCGCGGCCGTCCTCGCCATCTTCTACAACACCGGGGAGACGTGTACCGCCGGCTCGCGGTTGTTCGTCCACGACGCCGTCGCCGAGGAGTTCCTGGATCGACTCGTGGAGACGGCCGAGGGGCTCGCCATCGGCGACCCGTTGGCGCGTGACACCCGGATGGGGCCGAAGGTGTCGACCGCCCAGGCCGAGCGCACCCTCGACTACGTCGAACAGGCCCGCGCGGCCGGCGGCAACGTGCTCGTCGGCGGCGGGCGCCCGGACGACACCCCCTCCGACGCCTTCGTGGAGCCGACCGTGATCGAGGGGCTGTCTCACGACAGCGCGCCGGTACAAGAGGAGATCTTCGGTCCCGTGTTGACCGTCTTCCGGTGGGACGACTACGACGAGATGATCGACCTCGCGAACGACGTCGACTACGGGCTCGCGGCCGGCGTCATGACCGAGAGTGCGTCACAGGCGTACACGACGGCCGGGGACCTCGAAGTCGGCACCGTCTGGGTGAACCAGTACCAGGACTTCCCGGCTGGGATGCCGTTCGGCGGCTACGGGCAGTCTGGAATCGGCCGCGAGACCGCCTTCGAGACCGTCCGGGAGTTCACCCGGACGAAGAGTATCGACGTGTCGATACGGTAGTCGCCAGGCCGAAGTACCCTCGGCGTCTCCGGTCGAACATGGCAGACGAGGCGGAGTCGACGCAGCGACCCCCGGACCCGGAACACCCGGAGAGTGACGCCGACAGGTTCCCGGATCTCGACAGGATTGTGGACGCTAGCGACTTCCTGATGCACGCCGTCGAGACCGCGGGCGCCGTCGTGTTCGCGCTCCTGTTCGGGATCGGGTTGTTCGACCTGGTCGTGCTGATCGCCGAGTCCGTCCAGACGGGAGAGATCAGTGACCCGACCGTTGTCGTCACGTTCGTCGACCGTGGACTACTCCTGTTCATCATCGCCGAGGTGTACCAGACCGTCGTCGCGTACGTCCGGGGCCAGTCACCGCGGCGTATCCTCCGGCTCGTCATCTTCACCGGGCTGATCGCCATCATCCGGAAGGTGATCGTCTTTCGAACGGAGGTGTACGGCTCGAAGCTGGAGGCGCTCACTGTCGCCGGGACGTACGCACTGTTGCTCGTCGGGCTCGGGACCGTGATGTTGATCGACCAGCGCGAGGCGTTGCTGAAGACCGACGGCGAGGAGACGGGGTAGCCGGCTACGCCCCGACCTACAGCTCCTTGCTCGCCGCGCGGAACAACCCGTCCATGATCTCCGGCGTCGTCGGGTGGTACGCCCGGTCGGGCACCGTGCGAACGTCCGCGCCACGTTCGACCAACAACTGGGCCGTCTTCGCCATCACGTCGGCGTGGTAGTGGAGGCCGTGGTAGCCGAGCACCGTCCCGTCGGCACGGTCGACGATCAGGCGTGCGAGTCCACGCGGCGCGTCTTTCGTCTCGAACACGCCGTCGTCCTCGGCTCGGCGTTGGACGACCACCGTCTCGTGGCCCGCCTCGCGGGCGGTCTGTGCGGTGTGGCCCACCCGGACGTACGGGTACGTCGCCGCCGCCGCGAACATCACGTAGTGTGGTGTCGGGTCGTACTCGGTGAGCGACTCGCCGGCGTCGTCCGCGACGATGTTCTCTGCGGCGACGTGCCCCTGTTCCTTCGCGACGTGGAGCACCGGGTCACGTCCGTTGGCGTCGCCGACGACGTACGTCCGTCCGCTGTCGTCGGCCGTCGCACGCATCGTCGCGTCCACCCACCCCGGTTCCGGTTCGACCGCCGTCGCGTCCAACCCCAGCCCGTCGACGTTCGGCCGTCGGCCGGTGAAACAGAACAGGGCGTCGGCCTCGACGGTGCCGTACGCCCCGTCGTGATCCGTGTGGAGCCGGACTCCTCCGTCGGCCCCTTCGACCCGTCGTTCGTGCGTCTCGGTGACGATATCGACGTCGAACGCCTCGCGGTAGATCGACAGCAGTTCGTCGCCGAACCCGGGCGGTGCGTCGTCCAACGGCCGCGTGTCGTGTTCGATAACAGTCACGTCGACGCCCGCCTCCGCGAGGTACGGCACCATCTCGATCCCGACGTAGCCGAACCCCATCACCACACCCGAGTCGGGGAGCGTCGTCGCGTCGAGCACGTCCGCGCTGGTCCAGTAGGGAACGTCGTCGATCCCCGGCAGATCCGGGACGTTCACCGTGGAGCCGGTGGCGACGACGACGTAGTCCGGCTCGATCCGGTCGCCGCTCTCGACGAGTTCGAGCTCTCGTGGCCCGCGGAACCGAGCCGTGTCGTGTCGGAAGACGACTCCCTCCCTCTCGGCGAGTCGGTCGGTCGCGGCACGACGGTGTGCCGCGAAGTCGGCCGTGTGCTCGTTCTTCCGGTCGACGACTCGTTCCAGGTCTATCTCCGGCGGCTCCCCGTCGAGACGGTCGTCGTGACGCGTCTGGAACCGGTGTTGTGCCGCCGACAACACCTCTTTGGAGGGCATACACCCACGGAGGATACACAGCCCACCGCCGGGGTTGCCGTCGTCGACCATCGTCAGCCGGTCGACCACCTCCCCCGGACCGGTGTGGTCGGCGAGTCGTTCCGCGACTGCGACACCGGCGCTCCCGTACGCGCCGATCACTGCGACGTGCATACTGTACGGTGGTGTGCCGGGGGTAATAGTTGCCCGTGGCTGTGCGCGACGACGGGCAGTAGTCGGCCGTGGGCCGGTGAGGGGCGACCCCGGTCAGCCGACCGTCAGCGACAGTTCCCAGGTGACTGGTCGTCGGTCGCCGGCGCGCTTCCCAACACAGTGGCCCGTCACGACCGCGGTCTCGGTCGTCTCCCCGCGCCACCGGAGGGCGAACTCGTCGTCGTCCGTGCCGGTCTGCTCCCGTAACACGCCGGCACCCGTCTCGCCGGCGTCCGTCACGCCGTAGACGGTGAGGTCGGTCTCCCCGCCGAGTCGGACGTGACTGACGAGTTCCGAGAGCCGTGTCGCCTCCGCGGTCGTCCGGGCCGCCGTCCACAGCCAGTAGAGATCGTAGCTGAACTCCTCCCGGTCCGCGCCGATCGGTGCCTCGTAGACCCCGAGCGAGAAGTCCGCGACGGCGACGCGCTCGCCGTCTCGTGTGGCCACGAGCCGGTCGGTCGCGGCTCCCCGTCGACGCCCGGCGGCGACCCCCGGCTGATCGAGCACACTGGCGTCGGGCGTCCGTCGCGCGAGTGTGTCTTCGCCGTACGCCGTCGGCGTCTCCCGTGGCGTCGCCGTCAACTCGTCGACCTCGACGGTGCGTGTCTCCGTCACGGGACCGTCGTCGCCGAGACAGCCGACGACCGGGAGGCTCGCCGCGACGGCGGCCGTCTGGAGGGCCCGCCGTCTGGTCGTAGCGGTGTGTTCTGTCGCGTCGCGCTCGCCGGGCATCGGTCCGTCGTCGCGCGCCGCCCGGGATAAGTCCACTCGCCGTGTCTCGGTTCGAGCGAACCCGAACAGCCAAGCCGCTGCCGCCCGCAGTGACGTGCGTGCGAGACGCCGTCTTCCGCGACCGCGCCGTCTACTTCGCCCGGGGAGACACGCTCGTGCTCGCGGACCTCCACGTCGGCCGCGGGGAGGCCGCAGACGTGGAGTTCCCGTTGGGGGAGGCCACGGACCTCCGGGAGCGACTGTCGGGGCTGCTCGCGGCGTTCGACCCGGAGACGGTCGTCGTCGCCGGCGACGTGCTCCACCAGTTCTCGCGGACCTCCGACGCGGTCGCCCGCTCGCTGTCCGACCTCCGGGAGGCGTGTCTGGACGCCGGTGCCCGGCCGGTGCTCGTCGCCGGTAACCACGACGCGATGTTGTCGTCCGTCTGGGACGGCCCGACGCCGGACAGCCACGAGATCGAACTGTCCGACGAGTCGCCCGACGGCCCCGCCGACGACTTCCTCCCGGAGACCGTCCCGGGGCCCGTCGTCGTCCGCCACGGCCACGAGACGCCGCCGGCAGCCGAGGCCGACCGCGCGGGGCTGTACGTCGTCGGCCACGACCACCCGACGGTGGAGATCCAGGGCAAGCGCCGCCCGTGTTACCTGTTCGTCCCGGACGCGATCCAGGGGACGCCGGCGCTGATGCTGCCGGCGTTCAACCGCATCCCCGCCGGCGTCGTCGTCAACGGCATGAGCGGGGCCGACTTCCAGTCCCCGTTCGTGACGGCCGCGAACCCGGTCCACCCGGTCGTCTGGGACTCCGAGGCGGACGAACGGCTGTCGTTCCCACGACTGGGTGAACTGCGGCAGTTGTTGTGAGCCGTGGCCCGTCGCGAGACGACCGGCGAGTGACTTTATACCTCCGAGAGGTCGACCTGGCCGCGTGACGAACGATCGGCGACGACGACCGGGGAAGCGTCACCCAGGTGGCAGACGAAACTCCTGTTCTGTCTCTACGCCCTGATGACGGCCGTCGGTGTCCACTCGCTGTTGTTCGTCGAGCCGGTGACGGTCACGCTCGTCGGGACACCGGTTCCAGCGACGGCGTTCTACACGGCAGTCGCGTTCGTCGGGCTGGCGTACTTCGGGCTGAAACTGCTCGTCGAGTCGTGAGCCGCGGCGACGGAGTCGTTCGCCTCGGGAGCTACTGGTACCGACCGCGCCCCTCCACGTCGCGGAGGCGTTCGAGCACGGACTGCTCGCCGGCGGTCTCGCGGGTCGTCGTCGTCCGGTCGGCGACCGTGGCGTACTGCTCCTCGACGGCGTCGACGAGCGGCGCCGACTCCCGGACCGTCCCGGACAACGACTGCTCGAACACGTGGAGATCGACTGCCAGGTCCTCGACGTGGTCGGCGTAGTAGCCCAGCCCGAAGTCGATCAGGAACGTCTCCGGGGTCTCCCCGGGCCCGGGGTCGGTGACGCCGTCGTCGGCCACCCGGACGTTGCGGGTCGTCGGGTCCCCGTGGACGATGCCGGCGGCGTGGAGGCGGGCGAGGTGGCCCCCGACGGCCGCGACGAGTCGCGTCGGGTCGTCGGCCGCCGCGACCGCGTCCGCGAGGTCGCGGTCGCCGACGCGGGACAGCTCCAGCGTCGCCGTCTCCAGGTCCACGTCGCGGACGAGCGGCGTCGGCACCCCCTGCCGGCGGGCCGCAGACAGGAGTCGCGCCTCCGACACCGTCCGGTCGCCCCGGAGTCGTTCGTCCAACGCCGAGTGTCGGTACGCCCGTGGGACGCGCCGCTTGCGGACCGTCTCCCCCACCTCGACGGTCGCCTCCGCGCCCTGGACGGCCGTCTCCCCGGGGTCGCCGACGCGCGTGACGGTCTCCGTCGGCTCCCGCCAGGTGACGGGCACCTGGTTCGGCCGGAAGTCCGGGTCGACGGCGGAGTCTGCGACGGGGACCGTGTCACCTGCGGCGGCCATCCGCGCGCCCAACACCGCGATCATGCTCGCGTTGTCTCGGAGGTACCGCGGCGCCGGCGCGAAGAAGTCGGCGTCGCGTTGCGCACACATCGACCCCAGCATCGCCCGGAGCCGTTCGTTCTGGCCGACCCCGCCCCCGAGCACGAGTTCGTCCGCGCCGGTCAAGGAGAGTGCTCGCTCGCTCACCTCCGTGAGCATCCCGAACACCGTCTCCTGGAGCCCGGCACACACGTCGGCGACGGGGACGCCGTCGTCGACGGCCTGCTTCGCGGCGGAGGTGATCCCCGCGAACGAGAAGTCCATCCCCTTGACGACGTACGGGAGCTCGTGGTAGTCGCCGTCGGCGGCGCGTCGTTCGACCTTCGGCCCGCCGGGGTGACTCCAGTCCAAGTGTCTAGTGAACTTGTCGATGGCGTTGCCGACGCCGGTGTCCAGCGTCTCCCCGAGCACGCGGTACCGGTCCCCCTGGAACCCCAGGAGGTGAGCGTTGGCACCCGAGGCGTTCAGACACACCGGGGCGTCGAAGCCGGAGCGGTGGCGGCCGATCTCCAGGTGCGCGACCATGTGGTTGACGCCGACCAACGGGACGGACAGCCGGCCGGCCAACGCCCGCGCGGCGGTCGCGACGATCCGGAGACACGGACCCAGCCCCGGGCCGCGGGAGAAGGCGACTGCGTCTACCGGGGGGTCGCCGTCGGCGGTGTCGCGGGCGTGTGTCAGCGCCTGCGAGACGACGGAGGGGATTGCCGACCCCATGTGTTCTGCGGCCTCGCGGGGGTGAATCCCACCGCTGTCGGGTTCGTAGCGGTCGTGAAACTCCGTCGGCTCCGCGTCCGTCGCCGCGTCGTACACGGCCGCACTGGCCATCCAGGCCGTTCCTTCGATCCCGAGAACGCGCATCCGCGGCGGCAGTTACGCCTCTTCTGCGTCCGCGTCGCCGATGCTGTTGCGCTCCAGCATGTGCTCCTGTTCGACGTCCGTCGCGTCGGCGGCGGAGTCGTACACCTTCGCGTGGCCGACCGTCTTCCGCATGCCGAACTTCGTGTCCAGCTCGCGGACGACGACCTCCTCTGCAGCCTTGTCCAGCGTCGCCGCCAGCGAGTCGCGGACCTGAAGTCGTTCGGGGGTGGCGTCGTCGTGGACGACCTCGAACTTCACGTCCGTCCGGTGCAACATCGGGTTCTCATCCTCGTGGACGATAGCGATCTCCATGGTTCAGTTGTCGAAACTCCGGCGGATACCCGGAAAAGGATTTCGAAGCACGCGACGACTCCGGGTCGACACCGGGTGCTCGCGGACCCCTGGCCCGCCCCAGCGCCGGCGGAACCGTCGACTACTTGCCCGTCGCCCGCGACTCACCGAGCGTGCGACAGTTCCTGCTCCGTGCTCACGACGCCCCGGCGGAGCCGACGTTCTCGCTGAACGACCTCCCGGGCGACGGCGGCCGGATGGACCTCCTCTGCCGGGCGGTCGGCGCCGGCCTGTTCACCTCACACGGGATCCGCGACGCTCGGGTCCACCTCGTCGTCGGCGACGTGACGGTGGAGTTCGACGGCGAGACGGCCCGCAACCTCAACCCGGACGCCCGGTCGACGGCCGCCCGAGTGCGTGACGCGCTCGACAGCCGCGCGGACGCCATCGGCCACCAGCCTGCCGAAGTCAGCCCCGGGGTGAAGCTGTACCGGACGGGCTTGGCCGACACGCTGGACCGGCTCGACGGCCACCTCGTCCAGCTCCACGAGGACGGCAGCCCGCTCCCGGAGGCGTCGCCGCCGGCAGACCCGATCTTCGTGTTGTCGGACCACCGCGACTTCACGGACGAGGAGGCGACGCTGTTGGCCGAGCGGGCCGACGACCGCCTCCGTGTCGGTCCGCGGGCGATCCACGCCGACCACACCGTCGCCGTCGTCCACAACTGGCTCGACACGGACGGCTACACGGCGTACGGGGAGTGAGCGCCCCGCCGTCCACGACTTTCGGAAGGATTAAGAATCGCCCCGGGCAAGTCGTGATTGCGGGCCGGTGGGGTAGCTTGGTATCCTTCGGCCTTCGGGTGGCCGTAACCACGATTCAAATTCGTGCCGGCCCACTTCTCCCGCAGCGCAACGACGAGGAGCGGAGCGAACAGCCGCGACCGAACGCAGTGAGGTCGCGGCCGTGAGCGGAGCGACGAGTCCGCGCTGCGGGTGTGTGGCGTATTGAGAATTTGAATCAGGGAGCGAACGAAGTGAGCGACCGAGATTCAAATTCGTGCCGGCCCACTTCTCCCGCAGTGCAACGGCGAGCCTATGCTGTGTGTAAGTTAATTGGTATGTTACGCGAAGGTCGTTGCCTAGCATTATTGAAATACTGAAGTCACCTAGATTATCAGTAAAAATTGATACTTATAGACTATTCTAACTAATAATAAAAAGGGTTTAATATGCTGAATGACCACAGGCGAACTATGGACAGACAACAGTTTACAAGAGAATTTCCTGAAATTGAGTCGGCTTTTGGTTCAGACTTCTGGTCAGATGCACCAGACACGCACCCCATCAACCACAACATTTCAAGAGAAAGTTCAGAATTTTTTGACTACCTATCTAGTCTAGTAGAAAACTCTCCGGCAAAAAAGATTGTATCTCAATACAAAAATAATCTACAAAGAGAAAGCAAGTTTAACTCTTTCTTGAGCGAGATGGTGGGATTCATCGCTACGGAACGGTGGCTGTGCTCTGATCCGAACGTTCTCGATGTGGAGGGAACTAGTGGCTTGCCTGAGTTTGAGTGTTCCGAGTTCGATGTTGAAGTCTCTCGTGAACTTGAATCGACTGAGGTGGATAGGGTCCGGGCGCATCTACAAGAACAAATTGGTGATAATTGCTTCGCAATAGTTGAAAAGAGAGATAGCTACGACGATTACGCGGGCGGAAACCCTGAATGGGAGAAAAACGAGGACCAGGTACAGGACCTACTCAGCAAACTGGGTGATGTCGCGCACAGCGAACTCCCACTCAAAATCGAAACAGAAGCGCTTCGATTGGAGATTAAACAGGCCGATACTGACGATGTCGGGTATATCGGTGTGACGGAGCCGTCGGCAATCACGCCAGATAGAGACGGGAAGATACGGCGGACCATATGTCAAAAATCAAACAAGCAGAGGGAGACACGCTCAGTTGTGGTTTTTATTGACCTTGATCTCCGCACAGTTGATACAGTTGACGAGGTTATTTGTGAAACGATCGGTGAACCATACTCGTTCGCCTATCCTAGTGATGTCAAAATATCTCCAGAAATTAAAGACACAGATTCGACCTGGGACGATTATCTGAAAGAAATTGGTGCAAAAACGGGCCACAGAGAGGCCATTCCACCTGGAGATGAGGGAGTTTTTGCAAATGAAGAAGTATCTAGCATCGCTGGTGTGATGGTGCGGTTCTACCACCATGACGTTGCGTATATTCCAAATGTCTACACTGACGAAATCGATGCAAAATCTATATTCGACCGTCTCGATTGGGGAACAGACACAAAGTCGCTAGGACCGAGTGAAATATAAAGGACAACGGTTCTGATGGTTCACACAGATGAAACCCAGAACTGTTGTTAAGTGCCTTCCCTACGCCCGTTTCCCGGTCTCGAACTCCCGAACGGTCACGACGAGTTCTCCGTCGGGCGTCTCGGAGACGCTCGCGGACCGCTCGTCGGAGTCGACACCGTCGTCGCACCACTCCTCGTTGTCCGGGGTGAACGGGAGCACGTCGCCGACGACGGTGTCGGCGTCCGCGGGCGCCACCCGTTCCCACCGTTCGCCCAGCAGCTCCTCCCGATCGTAGTCGAACAGGTCGAGGTAGACGCGGTTGGCGTACTTCACGCAGCCGTCGGCACCGACGACACAGACCCCCTCGCGGACGGCGTTCATCGCGTGTTCGAGCCGGTCGACCGTCGCCTCGGCGCGGGCCTCGGAGACGGCCCGCCGGATGCGGTTGGCGAGCTTGACGTAGTGTGCGCGGCCGGCACCCTTGCGGACGTGGGCGGAGACGCCCTGGGCGAGCGCCTCGGCGACGAGCTCCTCGTCCGTGTGGCTCGTGTAGAGGACGAACGGGAGCCGGGGGCGACGCTCGCGGACTCCCGCGAGGAACTCCAGCCCGTTTGCGCCGGGCATGGCGTAGTCGCTGAGCAGGCAGTCCACGGACAACCCCTCGTCCAGGTGCGTCAGTGCCGTCGCCGCGTCGGACGGGGTCTCCACGACGACGACCCCCTCGGTGCGGCGTTCGAGACTGTCGGCGACGAGCTCGCTGAACGCCTCGTCGTCGTCGACGTGGAGGACACGAATCGAGTCGTCTCCAGCGGTCACATCGTAAAGAAAGAATCTGACAGTAATAAAAACTGTGGTCGGGGGGACCACCGACGGAGCCGGCGACCGGTGGCGGTGTCCGGAACGCTATCGGTGGTGTCGTCGACGACGGGGTTCGACGACGGCGAGGTCCGACAGCGGCAGCAGTGACGACGGGGTCCGACAGTGGCGGCAGTGACGACGGCGGCGTCGGACCACACGGTTGAAATATCGAGGGGTGTACGTCAGGACTGTCCGATGAGACGACGCCAGAGGGGCCGGGGGTGGGGAACGTGACCGACCAGACGGCGGGCGAGAGCGGCCCCGAGAGGGACGCTGGGGGTGTCGGCGAGTCTGCCGGGACGGCAGCGTTGGGGGGGTCGCCGGCGGTGGTCGTGGTCTGCGGGCCGCCCGGTGTCGGGAAGACCACGGTCGCGGGTGCGGCGGCGACGCGGCTGGACGCGACCGTCCTGCGGACGGACGTGGTCCGGAAGGAGCTGTTCCCGGAGCCGACGTACGCCGACTCGGAGACGGAGGCCGTCTACGCCGAACTGTTGGAACGGAGCCGCGACCACGCCGCGGCCGGCCGCTCCGTCGTGTTGGACGGCACCTTCCGTACCCGGAGTCGACGGGGGGAGGCCGTCGCGGCGGCCCGAGAGTGTGGCGCGGACGCCCGGCTCCTGCGAGTCGAGTGTGCGGAGTCGGTGGTGCGCGAACGGATCGCCGCCCGCGAGGGTGACGCGAGCGACGCGGACTTCGAGATCCACCGCCGGATTCGGCGGCAGTTCGAGTCCGTCGACCGGCCACACGACCGGATCGACAACTCCGGAACGACCGACGAGACGGAGCGTCAGGTGGCGGCGGCGTTGGCCTCTCGCCCGTCGCCGCCCCGGCCGGACGACTCAAGCCCCCCGAGCACCTGAGACGGTCGTGGACCACCGAGACGTGCGCGCGGCGTGGGACGACGTGGCGGCGGCGTACGCCGACGCCCGCGACCCGGACGGCTCCGACGCCGCACTGATCGACGATCTGCTCGCCGAACTCCCGCCGGACCCGCTCGTCGTCGACGCCGGCTGTGGCGACGGCGCCCGGACGCTGGCGAACCTCCCCCCGGACGCCGTCGGCGTCGACTTCTCGCGTGCCGGACTCGATCTGGCCGCCGAGACGGTCGACTCGCGACTCCTCCAGGGTGACATGCTGTCGCTCCCGGTCCGGACGGACGCCGCGGACGCCGTCACCGCCTACCACGCCGTCTTCCACGTCGACCGGGAGCGCCACGCGGACGTGTACACGGAGTTCGCCCGCGTGCTCCGGCCGGGTGGACTGTTGTTGGCGACGCTGCCGGGCGGTCGCTACGAGACCGTCCGCCGGGGGTGGATGGGCGGCCGGATGTACTTCTCGACGCCCGGCCGGGAGGAGACACTGTCGCGGCTCCGCGAGGCGGGGTTCGACGAGATCAGGACGGAGACGGCGACGGACCCGCTGGGCTCCAGCACGGAGTTCGTGTTCGCCCGACGGGCGCCCTGACGATCCCCCGTCGTCCGGCGCTGCCGGTGGCCGCGGCGGCACCGCTCCCGACGACCGTCAGCCGTCGAACGGCTCGACGACCGGCGCGAGCACCTCGAACCGGGCGCCGTCGTCGACGTCTGCGACGCGCACGGTCCAGTCGTGTGCGTCGGCAATCTCCTCGACGATCCCGAGCCCGAAGCCGGTGCCGTCGTCGTCCGTCGAGAACCCGCGGTCGAACACGTCGTCGCGGTGGTCCGTCGGAACTCCCGGCCCGTCGTCTTCGACGTAGAAGCCGTCGTCGTCGTCGAGCCGTCCGACGGTGACGGTCGGCGTGGGCCCGGCGTGGTCGGTGGCGTTGCCCAGGAGCTTCTCGAACAGTTGGACGATCCGGCTCTCGTCGCCCCGGACGGTCGGCGGGTCGCGGAGCCGGAGGGTCGCGTCCGGGTCGTCCGAACCGCCGACGCCCGCCCAGGCGCGTTCTGCGGCGTCCCCTACCGCCACCGGCTCCGCGTCGACCACCCGTTCGCCGTGGCGGGCCAACGACAACACGTCGTCGATCAACTCGTCCATCCGGTCCAAGGCGCCGGCCGCGTCGGCGAGGTGGTCCGCGTCGCCCGTCTCCGTCGCCATCTCGACGCGGGCGGCGGCGACGTTCAACGGGTTCCGGAGGTCGTGACTGAGGACGCTGGCGAACTCGTCGAGCCGTTCGTTCTTGCGTTCGACCCGTTCGCGGCTCCGGCGGCGACCGAGCTCGTAGCTCACCCACTGTGTCAGCAGTTCGACGAGCGTCACCTCCGTGTCGGAGAAGGCCTCCTCGCGGGGGGTCTCGTCGGCGAAACACAGCGTGCCGTACAGCTCTCCGTCGACGATCACCTTGCCGCCGACGTACGACCCCAGCCCGAACACGTCGTGTGGCGGTGTCCCGGCCCACCCCTGGGACTCGGCGTCGCGCACGGTGAGCAGTCCGTCGGACTCGACGGTCCGGCGACAGTACGCCTCCGACAGCGGACACGTCTCGCCCGGCTGGATCGGGTCGTAGTCGCCGACCGTCTCCACGAACGTCTGGGTGTCGGACTCGATTCGGGTGAGGAAGCCGATTTCGACGTCTAGCCGCTCGCTGGCGGCCGAGAGCAGCTCCTGGAGCTTCTCCTCGAACGACAGTTCCGGGTCGCCCGCGACCTCGTACACCCGGCGCAGCGTCGCCTCGTTGTCGCGGAGCCGCGACTCCAGCCGGCGTTTTGCCGTGTGGTCGTCCACGACGAGGACGATCCGGTCGACGTTGCCGTCGCTGTCGTGCAGCGGAGCGGCGCTGACCGACAGCCACCGGCGCTCCCCGTCCGGCCGTGTGAAGCCGTGTTCGAACTCCTCGACCGGCTCGCCCGTCTCCAGTACGCGCTCGACGGGGTACTCCGACAACGGCTCGCCCGCCCCGTCGAACGCCTCCCACCGGGAGTCGTCGAACGCGACCGTTCCGAGGTCGAACGGCGACAGTCCCAGGAGCTCCGTCGCTCGCTCGTTGGCTCGCCGGAACACGCCGTCGGCGTCGAGGACGACGACCCCAGTCGGCGTCGTCTCGAACACCCGTTCTCGGAGTTCGTTCTCGCGGCGGAGGTTCTCCTCCAGTCGTCGGCGCTGTGTCACGTCCTGGAAGTAGATCGACAGCCCGTCGTCGTCCGGGTAGACGGTCGCACGGAACCACCCGTCCAGGTGATCGTAGTACGCCTCCACGGTCTGTTGTTCGCCGGTGTCGAGCGCGCGGTGGTACGCCTCGCCGAACGGGCTGTCCTCCAACCCGGGGTAGGCGTCCCACAGCGACGTCCCGCGCTCGGGCATGTTGTCCCGCCCCAGGAGTTCGCTCACCCGTTCGTTGACGAACGTCACTCGCCACTCCCGGTCGACGGCGACGAACCCGTCGGCCATCCGGTCGAGCGCGACCTCTGCGGCCGCCGCCGTCCCCCCGTCGGACTCACTCACGGCCGACCACGGGCGACTGCCCGACTGGAGCGAGTGGCCCCGTCACCGTTCGTCGGCTGTCGTCCGAGGCGGCGTGTGCGCTACCGGACCGAGCGTCTACCGGTGGGGGCGCTGTGTGTGTCACGCGCGAATCAAATCCTCTCCGTACCTCTTCTCGGCGGCCCGATATTAACCTTCGCGTCGTGTCGACCTCGTCCCGACAGGATGGCACCACTGTTATGTTCGCCGACCGCGTAGAACCACCGAATCAGCCGTGACGACACAACGCGAGGTGCGGGACGCCCGCCCCTGATCGACCGGCCGGCACGACGCCGGCCGCGAGCCACGGCAGTTTCTCCCATGTTCGACCAGTCACGACGCCGTTCCGTCGAGTCGCACCGTCAGTCAGCAGACGCGGTCGTCCGGAGGTGACAGCGTGAGGGCAGTCGTCGCCAAGCGGTACGAACACGATGACGCGGACCTCTCGGAGATCGCCGGGCTCGCAGAGGCGGCGGGCTACGAGATCGCCGCCACACGAACCCAGAAACGGACGGAAGACGCCGCCTTCCACTTCGGCGAGGGGAAAGTCGAGGAGCTCGCGGCCGTCTGTGCCCGCGAGGACGCCGACACCCTGATCGTCGACAACGAAGTGGGCCCCTACCAGAAGTACAACGTCGGCAAGACGGTGCCGGAGGGGGTCGAGGTGGTCGACCGCTTCACCCTCATCCTGGAGATCTTCGGCCAGCGTGCCCAGACCCGGAAGGCACAGCTCCAGGTGGAGTTGGCGGAGCTGCGGTACGAACTCCCCCGAGCGGAGGCGAAGACCAGCCTCGCGAAGCGCGACGAACGACCGGGGTTCATGGGGCTCGGGGAGTACGACGAGTCCCGCGAACGCGACATCAAGGCCCAGATCTCCCGAATTCGGGACGAACTCGACCAGATCGCCGAACAGGAGGAGACGCGCCGCGAGCGTCGCCGAGAGTCGGGCTTCGACTTGGTGGCGCTGGCAGGCTACACGAACGCCGGCAAGTCCACGTTGTTGCGCCGACTCGCAGACGCGTTGGACATCGACGAGAACGCCGACCGACACCCGGACTTAGACGACACCGCCGAGTCGGAGGATCGACTGTTCACCACGCTCGGGACGACCACTCGGCGAGCGGACACGGGCAAACGCGAGGTGCTCGTGACGGACACCGTCGGGTTCATCTCCGATCTGCCCCACTGGCTCGTCGACTCCTTCCACTCGACGCTGGCGTCCGTCTACCACGCGGACCTGGTGTTGCTCGTCGTCGACGCCAGCGAGCCGGTGGCGGAGATGCGCGAGAAGCTCGTCACCTCCCACGACACGCTGTACGAGCGCAACGAGGCGCCCATCGTCACCGTGTTCAACAAGACCGACCAGGTGGACGACGACGAACTCCGCCACAAACGAGACGCGCTGTCGTCGCTGGCGCCCACTCCCGTGGCCGTCTCCGGGCTGACGGGCGACAACGTCGGTCGCCTCCGCGCCCGGATCGAAGACGAGCTCCCAGACTGGACGGACGAACGGCTCCTCCTCCCCGTCTCCGACGACGCGATGAGTCTGGTGTCGTGGGTCCACGACAACGGCCACGTCACGGAGGAGTCGTACGACGGCGACCAGGTGGAGCTCGTCTTCGAGGCACCGCCGTCGATCGTCCAACAGGCCCGCTCCCGTGCGGCCGACCTGGAGGGGACGGCCGCGGTCGGCGGTGCCGTCGTCGACCACCGGGGTGACGACCACTCCCACAGCGAGGACACCGGCGACGAGTCGACACCGCCCAGCCCCCCCCGCCGGAGGTGACCGGCGTGCCGACCGTCAGCTTCCGCGGCCGGGAGATCGGCTGTGAGCGTGGCGACCGGCTCCGGACGGTGTTGCGCGAGGCGGGGCTGTCCCCGCACAGCGACGGCGCCGACCGGCTGAACTGCCGCGGGTTCGGCTCCTGTGGCACCTGTGCCGTCGCGGTGAGCGGCGCCGTCTCCGAGCCGACCCGCCGGGAACGACTCCGCCTGTCCGTCCCGCCTCACGACGGGGACGGCGAGCTCCGACTCGCCTGCCAGACCCGAGTGCTCGGCGACGTGACCGTCCAGAAGTTCCCCGGGTTCTGGGGTCAACACACGGACGAGCCGCCGCTGTCCGGCGACGAGCCGCCGCAGGGCGACGACGGAGCCGCGGAGCCGTGACCGACGCCCGCCGGCCGGCGGTCGCGTCCGGCGTCGCCTCCGCGGTCGGCACCCCGACGCTGTTCGACGGGACACTGATCGCGGGCGGCGCCCCGACAGTGCCGCTGGCCTGGCTGCCGTGGACGACCGCGGCCGACCGGCTCGGCCGAGTCCGTGCCGCCGGCTTCGCGGTCACCGGGGTCGCGCTGGCCGCCGTCGGGGTCGCTCACGCCGCCGACTGGCTCGCGTGGAGTCGGGGGCTGCTCTCGCCGGGGCTCGCCGGTCCGGAGTTCGTCGGCGCCGTCGCGCTCGCGGCGTGGGTGACGCTGCCGTCGCCCGTCGCGCCGCCGGCCCGTCGCCGAACACCGTCGGGGTCGTAGCCGTGGCTGGGGACGACTCGGGACGAGGTGACGACCACGACGGCCTCTCGCGCCGCCGGGACGCCGGGCTCGCGGCCGTCACAGCAGTCGGCGTCCTCGCGGCGACGACCGTCGCCGTCGGCGACGCCACCGAGGCCGACCCGGGGGTCGTCGTCGCGTTCCTGGCGCGACCGGTCCCGCTCGCGGCCGGCGTCGCCGGCGCCGTCCTGTTGGAGCTCGGGTTCGCGCTGGCGCCGCGGCACGGGCGAGCGCTCTGGCGCCGGCGGAGCGTCCGCCTCGCCGGCACCGCGACCGTCGCCGTCGGGCTGCCGGCCGTCGCGCTCGCCCGGCCGGCCGTCGCGGGGTCGGTGCTCGCGGCGCTGTCGGGCGGGCTGGTCGGCTACGCGGCGCTGCTGGCCGGCGTCGCGACCGGCGTGTTGCCGTCGCCGGAGACGTGGTTCGGACGCGACCGGGAACCCGAGACCGAGTGAGAAGGGAGACGAGTCGTCGGCGGACGCCTACGCGCCCACGGCGGCGCCGACGTACAGCACGACCACGAGCAGGATCCAGATCGCGTCCACGAAGTGCCAGTACATCGAGACGGTGGTGACGGAGACGTGCCGCTCGGCGGAGTACTGTCCCCGGAGTGCGCGGACGAACACGATCCCGATCAGGACGGCACCGAGCGAGACATGGAGCCCGTGGAGCCCCGTCAAGCCGTAGAACGCCGAGCCGAACACACCGTCGGTCAGGGTGAACCCCTCGTTGACGAGGAACTCGTAGTACTCCAGCACCTGACCGCCCAGGAACACCACGCCCAGGAGGAACGTGACGGCGAGCCAGGCAGTGAACTGGCGGAACTTGTCCTTCCGGATGGCCGTGTGAGCGGCGTGGAGAGTGAACGACGAGACGATCAGCAGTCCCGTGTTGACGAGCACGAGCGAGGACAACAGGTGTGGGAGGTTCCCCGGGGGCCACGCGACGGGGTTCGACCTGATGAAGAAGAAGTAGGTGAACCCGGCCGAGAACGTCGCCACCTCGGAGCCGAGGAAGGCGATCATCCCCCAGCGGAGCTTGTTCGCGCCGTGTTCGCTCGCGCCACGCTCCCAGAAGTTGCTGACGAACGCGTGGTAGAGCCAGCCGTACAGCCCGACGAGGAACGTGCCCACCGAGCCGACGACGACCGCCGGCCCCGCGACGGACGGAACCCCGCCCACGTCGGCACGCCCCATCAGGAACAACGCCGCGCCGACGTAGAGCCCGGCTGCACCAAGCGCCGTCACGAACGGCCACCAGGACGCCTCGCCGAACCCACGCGGCCAGTCCTCGACCGCCGGGAGGTGGTGGTCGTCCCCGTGGTCGTCTGTCTCCGTAGCCATAGCCGCGGGTTACTCCCGGGGGGTCAAAAATCCATCCACCTCGCCCTCGTCTGCCCCGCTCTCCCCCGTTCTTCTCCCGTCCGCCCGGCTCTCGTCTGTTCTGTCGTCGCAGTCACCGTCGCCGACACGAAGCTTCAGGGGCCAGCACGCCCTCGCGGACAGCCGTGCGACACTACGAGAACGTGACCGTCGGTCACACGGAGACGTTCGGCAGCTACGAAGTGAGCCGCGAGGAGATGTTGACGTTCGCCGAGCAGTACGACCCACAGTGGTTCCACACGGACCCGGAGCGCGCCAGCGCGGAGTCGCCGTACGGCGGCGTGATCGCCTCCGGCTGGCAGACGGCGAGTCTGACGATGCGGCTGCTCGTGGACAACGTGCTGTCCGAGGCGGCGACAGTCGGCGCGAAGGGCGTCGACCGACTCCGGTGGCCCGCGCCGGTGCGACCGGGCGACACCCTGGCGTGTCGCTACGAGGTGTTGGAGAAGGAGCCGGAACACCCAGGCCGCGGGCTCGTCCGAGCGGAGACGGAGACGTACCGCGTCGGCGACGGCGAGGCCGCGGACGGGGACGACGACGGCGAACTCGTGTTCCGGATGGAGGGGTTGGTGATGTACCGACGGCGGGAGGGTAGGGAGTGAAAACCGACAGAGCTGGAGTAGCGTCGGCGTTAACACGGACGTATACGTGACCGCCGCAGAGAGACACATTCGCGTAAGTGGTGAAGTGAAGCAGGAACTCGACCGGCGTCGTGAGGAGGGGGAGTCGTACAACGACGTGCTCGAACGAGTGTTGTCAGACGACCGTGACCTCACAGGGGCCGCAGTTGACCGCCGTCGCCGCTGTCGTCGCCGCCGTCGCGAGAGAAGTCGGTGGAACCGTCGTCTCCGCCGATACTGATATGACCCACGGCGCAGTCCGCGAGGTCGTCGACGTGGACGAGTACCGATAGCGCCCGGCGACTCACAGCTCCCGCCAGTCCGTCGCCTCGTCGACCACGTCGAACGCCGCCCGGGCGCGCTCGCCGCCGGCGGTCGCCACCACGTCGTCGAAGTAGGCGAGTCGGTCCACGAGCGTCTCGGTGTCGTACGTCGGCACGTCCAGCCGCGAGGCGGCGACGGTCGCCTCCACGACGGCGGCGGTCGCGCGGTCCAGCGACCGGACCCCCTCTTGCAGCACGCGGGTCTCCTGGGGGGAGAGTCGCCAGTCTACCCACTGCGTGCCGCCGCGCTCGCCGCCGTCGACGCGCTCGACAGCGACGCGCACCCAGGCGTCGGCGGCGTCGATCACGGGCTCGGACTCCTCGCGCACCGTCAGCGCCGCCTCCGCGAACGCGACCGGGTCGACGGTGAACTGGATCACGCCCTCGCCGCGCTCCCGGAAGTTGCGCCACGTCCGAGTGCGTCCCCAGGTGCGAGCCCACGCCGCCGGATACCCCCCACCGTCCCCGGCACCACTCGGGGCGTGAACCCCCAGCGCGGCGACGTTCCACAGCTCGTTCGGGCCGAGTGTCGTCACGACGGTCTCCGTCACGCCCGTCAGGTCGACGGGCCACTCCGTCGTCGCGTCGTTCTCGCCCTCGCCCGCGCCGGTGACGGTGTCGTCGCTCACGGCGACACCCCCCGCGACAGTGCGACGTACAGCCCCGCGGCGGTGAGGTCGGCGGTCGTCCCGGGGTTGATCCCGCGGTCGACGAGGTCGTCGGCCCACTCGCGGGCGGCGGCGAGGTCGTCGATCTCGGCGGCACGCGTCCGAACCTCCTCCGCGACTGCAGTGCCGTGTTGCGTCTCGACGAGCGTGTCCGGCGCCTCGGCCAGGAGGTCGAGGAACGCCCGCGCGGCGCGGTCGGTGACGGGGCCGTCGTCCTCTTCGATCCGGGCGGCCGCCCGGAACGTCCGCGGGAACCCCTCCGCCCACTCCCGGGCGTTCGCGTCGTGGTCGGCGGAGTCGCGCATCAGATCCCACAGAGTCACCTCGCGCTCGCGCAGCGTCGGGACGGCCGCGGCCCCGCGGCGTACGTCCAACGGCTCCATCCCCGCCGGCGGGTCCGTGACCGCCACGTCCACGAGTTCGAACGCGCGGTAGAAGCCGGCGGCGTCGTCGACGGTGGTCGCCCGGCAGACCGCTCGGACGGTCTCGCGGGTCGGCACCTCGCCGTCGGCGCGGACGGTCGCCGCGACCAACGGGACGAGCAGGAGGAGACAGCCGAACTGCGTGTTCCCGCCGTCCTGTCGGCTCATGCCGGCGACGGCCGTCTCGAACGCCTCGCCGAACGCGACGCCGTCGGCGGCTCGCTCCAACCCCGGCCGCGCGCCGACGGCACCCGCGAGGAACTGCTCGAAGTGGAGGCCGGAGAAGTCGCGCTCCCGGTCGACGTTGCCGGGCTTCGGCGTGCCGGCGACCTCCAACAGGAGCGCGAGCTCCGCGTTCGCCGCCGGCCCACGCTCCGTCTCGGGTCCGCGGCCGACGGACGGCTCGTCGCTCACGACCGGACCTCCGGCGGGCTGGTCGCCGTCTCGTCGGCCCACTCCCGGACGGCGGCGTGGACGCGCCGGCGCACCCGCGGGTCGTCGCTCGGCCGGCCGAGGCTGACGGCGTCGGCACCACACGCGAGGTACTCTCGGACGGTGCGGCGGTCGCGGACACCGTTGTTGGCGATCACGGTCGCGGACGGCGCCGCGTCGGCGACGAGCGCGACCACGCCCTCGGAGTCCATCGCGTCGACGTGCAGCAGGTCCGCGCCGGCGTCGGCCAGCCGCCGTGCCGTCGCCGGCAGGTCGACGCCGTCTACCTCCGCCCGCAGCTTCACACTCGTCGTCACCCCCGTCTCGGCGGCGGCGGCGACGAAGTCGGCCAACCGCGGCGTGTCCGCCAACAGCCGCTCCCCGCAGCCGACCGCGCACATCTCCGCCTGTCGGCAGTGGGCGTTCACCTCTAAGACGGCCTCGTGGCGGGCACAGATCCGTGCGGCCCGTCGAACGGGCTCTGACCCCGTCGCGCGGACGTTCACTCCCGGTCGGATCGGTGCGTCCGACAGCGCGGCCAGTTGCTCGTCGATCCAGTCGAACGGGTCGGGCGGGAGAAACTCCTGGCGGTCGCGCGCCCGGAGCTTCCGGACCGCGGTCCGCGTCCGCTCGTCGACGGCGAGCCCACCCAGGAACGCCAGGTCCGCCTCGTCGGCGCCCGCCCGGGCCCAGTCGGCGTCGGCGGCGCCCGACAGCGACGCCAGCGCCAGTCCGGGCGTCACCGGACCACCTCCAACGCCTCTCGGCAGGCGCTCAACACCCGCTCGGCGTCGCCGTCGTCGTCCAGGGTCGTGTCCGTCCGGACGACCGGGCGGTCGAGAGCGGTGCCGTCCGCCTCGTCGAGCACGAAGGCGTCCGCGAACGAGTAGGCGTCGGCGACCCCGGCGGTCGACGGCTCGTAGCCCACCCCCTCCATCAGGTTCGCAGCCGGCCCGGAGAACACCCGGTCCTCGACGAACGGAGAGACGGCGACGACGGTCGTCTCCGACAGCGCCGCCTCGACGTCCGGGACGGCCAGCATCGGGCCGAGACTCGTCACCGGGTTCGACGGGCCGACGATCACCGGCTCCGCGAGCGCCTCCCGGGCCGGCTCCGTGAGCGTCGCCGTCGACGCCCCCCGGAACTCCACGTCCGTCACCGTCGGTTCGCCCCGCCGGGCCACCCAGAACTCCTGGAAGTGCATCCGACCGGCCGCCTCGGTGTGGATCAGGCTGGCGACCGGGTCGTCCGTCACCGGCAACAGGTCGAGCTGGAGGTCGAACGCCTCCGCGAGCCGTCGGGTGGCGGCCGTCAGCGACTCCCCTTCGTCCAGCAGCGAGGTGCGGAGGAGGTGGACGGCACGGTCGCGGTCGCCGATCTCCATGAACTCCCCGACGCCGGAGAAACGCCGCCAGTCGGCGATCTCTCGGCCGGCCGTCTGCCGGTCGTCCGGGAGGTACCGTGGCCCGGTCGACAGCCCGGCGGCCTCGCTCAGCCGCCGGAGCTCCGCGTGTGTCGCCGTCGTGTCGTCGTCGATCCCCCACCAGGTCTCGCGGTCCAGCTCCCCGCCGCGGGCGAACAACACGGTGTCGAGGTCCGGACAGACGACGAGCCCGCCCAGCTCCACGTCGTCGCCGACGTTGCCGACGACCGTCGTCGCCGCCGGGTCGTAGTGTGCCGACAGCCCCGCGAGCAGCTTCGGCGTCCCGGTGCCACCGGCCAGAAACGTCACCATACACCGACATCCGGCCCCGGAGGCTTGTATCCTCTCCGGCCTCACCCCGCAACGCCAAACCTCCAGTGAGATATAGAAGAATTTTTGTTGTGATAGCGCGCAGTGTAGTTCGTGTCGGTGGTCACCGACACAGAGCGGCGGCGGCCGGCACGACAGGGGCCGGCCGACGGCGGGACAGCCCGGCGGACGGGGGGAAACTGGGCCGACCGCCGCGGCGCGTCGTCGGGGGGTGACGCGTCGTGGCCGTCCCGTCGACCGTGTCGCTCGTCGTGATCGGACGGTTCCGTGCACTTATCCGAACGACCGTCACAGTGGGTGGTATGGCGAAACAGCCACACCTCCTGTTGGAGCCGGGTGACGTCAACGACACCGTGTTGATCCCCGGCAACCCGGACCGCGTCGACCGGATCGCGGACCACTGTGACGAGTCGACGGTCGTCGCCGAGAATCGAGAGTACCGGACGGTGAACGCGACCGTCGACGGGACGGACCTGACGATCACCTCCACGGGAATCGGCTGCCCGTCCGCGGCGATCGCGGTAGAGGAGCTGGCGGAGGTCGGCGCCGAGCGCGTCCTCCGGGTCGGCACCTGTGGCGCGCTCCAGGCGGACATCGAGATCGGCGACATGGTCGTCGCCACCGGCGCCGCCAAAGAGGAGGGGACCAGCGCACGCTACGAGTCGGCGACCTACCCGGCCGTCCCGGACTACGACACGCTGTCCGGACTCGTCGCGGCCGCCGACGACGACCCCGGGACCGTCCACGTCGGCCCCATCGTCTCCGACGACGCCTTCTACAACGAGACGGACGAGTACGTCGCCGACTGGGAGGCGGCCGGGCTGTTGGCGATCGAGATGGAGGCGGCGGCCGTGTTCTCGCTGGCCCGCCGGCGCGGGCTCGACGCCGGCGCTATCTGCACCGTCGACGGGAACCTCGTCGCCGGCAACCAGAAGGGTGCCGACTCCGACGAAGAGCTCCCGGCGAAGGCCCGCGACAACGTCTCGCGTGCCATCGACATCGCCTTAGACGCCGTGACGCGGCTGTCGTAGGCGGATGACGGCACGCGATCGGCTGTCACGGGCCGTGCGCGTGCTCCGGGACGCGCTCCGGCGTGGTCTCACCCGACTCCGTGCCGACAGTGCCGCCTTGCGCTACCGGCTCCGCCGGACGGAACGCCGCCAGATCGCCGGACTGCGCCGGTGGCTGGAACACACCGACAACCTGTTGCGCGTGTCTGCGCTGTTGTTCGTCCCGTTGTTGGTCGCGGTCGTCACCGCGCTGGCGAACGTGCTCCCCGGGTTCTCGTTCCTGTTGTTCCCGCCGTTGGCGGCCGGCACGTACAGTCTGTTCGCCGACCCGGAAGCCGAGAGCGCCGACCCCGTCCGGTTCGTCGTCGGCGTCACCGGCGGCGCCGCCTGCGGCTGGCTCGCTCTACGCGGCGAGACCGTCCTCCTGGGCGTGGGGTCGGCGGCGGTCACCCCCGCCAGTGCCGCCGTCTCCATCCTCCTCGTCGGCGTGACGACGTGGGCGCTGGACGTGGACGTGCCGACGTCGTTCTCGGCGGCGTTGCTCGTCCTCGCGGCGCCCACCCCTGGAGGGTACGTCCTGTTCACGCTGGCGGCGAGCACGCTCGTCGCCGCCGTGTTCGCCGTCTGGCGCGAGACCGTCTACGAGAGCCGAGCGAA
The DNA here is from genome assembly GCF_041361465.1 of Halobaculum sp. MBLA0143. Lineage (NCBI taxonomy): Archaea > Methanobacteriati > Methanobacteriota > Halobacteria > Halobacteriales > Haloferacaceae > Halonovum > Halonovum salinarum. The sequence goes on along the minus strand of NZ_JBGKAC010000001.1, from coordinate 2,401,612 downwards.
CTTCCTCTACGGGACCGTCCGGGCGGACGACCACGTTCTCGTCCCGTTGCGGGGCTCGAACCCGACGACCACCGCGTTGTTCGGCGCCCGGCTGGCCGAGGCACACGAGGCCGGGAAGGTGGTCCTGTTGGACGTGGTCGCGGACGAGCAGGTGGCGGCCGTCGAGCGCCGGCTACTGACGCCGACGACCGTCGGCACGGCCGACGACCGCGAGGTAGTCGACCGGCTGGCGGAGGCCGACCCGTCTGTGCGCGAGACCGCGACCGCGGCCGTCGACCGGATCGAGACCGTCGCCGAGCGCGTTCGGACGGAGGCCGGCGTCCCGGTGGAGGTGGTCGTCGCCGCCGGCGACCCCACGTCCGTCGTCGGTGAGGCCGCAGACGCCGCCAACTGTGACCTGATCGCCACCGCCTACGAGACGGAGTACGGCACCGCCTCCCCGTTCGTCCGGGCCGTGTTCCGGACGGAGACGGACGCCGTCACGCTCCGGTCGGTCGCGCCCCGCGAGGAGTGGCGCGACGTGCTTGTCCTCGTCGCCCGGCCGGGCGACACCGCCCACGCGATGGTGGACTTCGCCGCCCGACTCGCCGGCCCCGCCGGCACCGTCTCGGTCGCGAGCTGTGTGGCCAGCGAGGCCGGCCGCCGGCGCGCGGAAGACAAGCTCTCGAAGCTAGTCGACACCGTCACGCGCCCGGTGGAGACCCGCGTCGCTGTCGCCGACGTGTTGGCGTTTCTCGACCGGAACGCCGACGGCTACGACCTGGTCGTGATGGGCGCCTCCCGCGACCGGTCTGCCGCCTCACGACTGCTGTCGCCGCCGACGTTCGAGCGCGTGGAAGACATCTCCTGTGACGTGGCCGTCGTCGATCGGGGTCGGCTGTAACTACACCGGACTCCGGTTCACTCTAGGAGGAGAACAGACGGGACGGTGTCGGGAGCCTGAAGACGACACAACGTGTGGCCAATTCCGGCAAGCCCACGGAACAACGAGGGGCGACCGCCGGGAACGTGGGCGGTCTCGGCGAGACGGAACCGACCACGCTGGCGCCACTGGGCCAGTGCGGTCGATGTGAGTCGTCGCGCCCGGTCGAGCGGCGCCGTCCGGGCGTGGCTCGCGGCCGTCAACACGGCAACGTCCCCGAACGTTCCGTGACACAGTGTGTCGTTGTCGTAGTCGGTCGTGCCGACGGCGGCGACGCCTCGCCGGCCGCGGTCGACAACCCGGTTCGGCAGCGTCTCGACGAGGTCCGCGGCCGCGACCCGGGCGAGCGCGTGGCCCGGTCGCCCCCAACACCATCCCTCTCCGACGCCGTGACGACTGTGGCTCGGACCGGAAGCCCACTGTACTGTCTCGTCGTCGAACCGGCTCGCCTCAAACAGCAGTGCGTCTGCGGCCGCCTCGGCGTACCTCCGGTCGCCGGTCGCGGCGGCCAGCCGGGCGAGGGCGTACCCGACGCCAGCGCTCCCGTGGGCGAACCCCGCCGCCGCGACCCCGTCCGTCTCCCACGCCAGCCCGTCGGCTCGTTCTGTTGCCGTCTCCAGAAGGTGGTCGCCAGCGACCCGAGCCAGCGCCACGGCACGATCATCCTCTTGTCGGGTGTAGTGTGCTGTCAGCGCGAGGATCAGCCCGGCGTTGCCGTACACCACACCGTGGCGATCGTCGGCACGTATAAACCGCTCAGTGGTGACATCGATGATTTCGCTCGCCCGGTCGGCGTACCGCTCGTCGCCTGTCTCCTCGGCGAGGCGCGTGAACCCGTATACAAGCGCACCGATGCCGTTCGTCCCGCCGGTGTGTCTTGTTTCGATCTCGCTCACGTCACACGAGAGCCACGGCGAGACCGCACGCCGCGCGAGTGCTCCCGGATTGCCGTCGTCTCTCTCCATCTCACCGACACGCGCACGGACCGCGAGGTACAGTGCGATTCCGAGTTGCCCGCCGTACAACGACCGGCCCCCGGCGACCGTCAGCGATCCCTCGTGCCTGGTGTCGAGCGAGACCCACCCGACGGCGTCCGTCCCGTGGTTGACGGCGGCGGCTCGGAGTCGGTCGTCGATCCACGCGAGCGCCCGTCTTCGTCGCGACACGCTCGTCATTCCTCCCCACCGTCGGACGGTCCGCGCCGTGCGGCCAACGACGCAGTGATGTAGCCCGACTGCTGCCGGCGATCAGCCGGCGACAACGACTCGAGCCTATCGCGGACGATGCACTCGTGTGATCGTTCGAAGAACCCCGCCAGGAGCGTCTCTCCGCGGAAGGTGAGATCCCGGCCGTCGATTCCGAACCGCGGGACGTCACCGTCCCGGAGCGCGGTTCGCTCGGCGTCGAGAATCGGCTCGATAGACTGCTGTGTCTCCTCGTCGAAAATCTGTAGCTCTGGGACGAGCCGTTCGAGCTTCAACCCAGCCTCGACACCGCTGCGTCCACACTGGGGGGTCCGGAGCTGGCGCAGCGCGGCCAAGTAGCCGCTCGTGTTGCGGAACAGATATCGGGACTCGACGGCGTCTAGTGGCGACGATAGCACCTGCGTGACCCGATCCGGATCGAGCCGCGACAGGGTGTCGTACGCTGCCCGGAATCCGTCGGCGACAGCATCTGCGTACCCTTCCGGCCGTACCGGTTCGCCGTTCTCGTGTGGGTAGCTCCCGGTGGAGCGATAGCGCCCTGGGGTCAGTTCGAACGACATTCGGTCGGTGTTGACGTGGCGCCAGTCGGGGGTCAGCTGACGACTCTCCATCTCTCCGACGGCAGTTAACCCGGAGATGTCGTCACCGGCGGTCTCTGGAACCCGACTCTCGATGTCCGTCTCGAACGGGAGCAGTGTGGTCCGGAACACGGACTCCTCGACTGCGGACTTGACCACACGCTGGTCCGCCCGTCCGTTCGGGAGCAGCCGGGGAACCCGTGACCGCGTGAGCAGCGTCTCGGTGTCCACTGGGATCGGGACATCCCCGGCGGCGAGCAGGTTCTCGAAGTGGAGATCAGACCCGTTGAATACGTAGTAGACACAGAGGACGGCTCCGACACGCTCGTAGTACGTGGCCGGGTCGCGACCGTCCAGCGCGGCCGTCCTGACGGCTGCGACCCAGCCGTAGCCGTCCCTCGGTAGTACGATCGGCGCTGTGAGTTCGACGGGGCAGTCACCCTCGAGCAGGTCGACGATCTCCGCGTACAGGCGGTCGGGACCGACCGGACGCGGCTTGTAGTAGAGATGTCCGTTGTCGAACCGGAGTTCCGTGACCGTCTGTCCCCCGTCGTGGACATCCCCACGTCCCGGGATGGCGGCCTCCAGCGTGTCGAAGGTCGCGTCGAACCGGTCGCGCAACGCCGACCAGTCCCCGCGGAGCCGTTCGATCAGCGTCGCCGTCGCCGTTCGCCACCGGTCGGCGGTGACAGCGAGCCGGCGTGCGGCGAACGGGTACCGAGCACAGAAGTCGGTGAACCCTCCGTCGTGGAGCGACGCGACGAACGCCTCGTATGCCGTCGTCGAGTCGTCCGCCGACTGCTCGCCGTCCCGGAACAGCCGGAACTCGACGTGCAACGGCTGTGCGACAGTCTCGGACAGACGGTGACACAGCCAGCGTGCCGCCGGCTCCAAGGCCCCGTCGGCGACCCGATCCGTGGGGAGCCAAGACGCGAGTTCCGCCTGTGCGAGCTCAACGACTGGGACGAGAAAGTTGGCGAACGGGATCTCTCCCCAGCCGTCCGGGATAGTCTCGCGTGGGTCGACTGACACCAGGGTCTCGGCCAGCCAGCAGAGATGAGTGAACCACTCCGGCGGCTCAGTCAGCCGCTCGTCAGGCGGGTCTGCTGCTGACTCGGCGGTGGCGCGCGCGTCGACCGTCTCCGGGTCGAGACCGGCGACCCGCGACCGCCGTGTCAGGTCGCCGAACTCGCTCTCTCGGTACAGCGCCGCGAACCGCTCGCCGGCTGTCGCACCGTCACTGTCCGGCGGCTCGACCGCCTCGGACGCCTCAGTCACCGGGACTGCGTCGTGGAGAAGTCGACTCCCTGCGAGAATCCGTCGTCGCTGGCTCCGCGTGAACACTTCCATCGAAGTCGGTGGCGTTTGACGGTCGCTCAGAAGGAATTCGGTCCGCTACACCCACCGGATGTCGTGTCGTCAGCCGGCAGTGTCGTCCCCTCGTCCGGGTCGACGTAGTCGTAATTGTACTGTGCCTCGACGGCGCTTCGGTCGAGTTCGGACATTGCAACGAGCCATAATGCCGCATACTGGTTAAGCCTTACTCTTCAATCCTATACTTCTGAGTATTGTAGAATAATATCGAACTCTATCAAAACACTTTAAAGTAAGAAGGAACCTGAATGAGGCGTGAACACGACCGTCGAGAGTACCGACTACTACGACAAACAGTTGCCGTACAGCGTTCGCTCGTCGTCGGTTGCGTCGACGACGGCAGTGTACGTCCGGTCGCCGGTCCCAGGAGGAGAGAGCCACGATATTTTCATTATCGACTCTGACGGGGAGTGGCGTCGGCTGACCCGTATCGGGCAGAGCCGTCACCCACGGTGGCGACCGGGGCGGCAGCAGTTGGGCATCTGCTCCTGTCGTCCGCCAGACCCGGCTGTCACCGGTCACCCGGAGACGGCCGACCAGGCGACGGAGACGACGGACCTGTGGCTCTACGACCTCGCCGGCGGCGACGCGCGCCAGCTGTCGACGTGCCCGAACCGAGTCGAGGGATTCGACTGGAGTCCAGATGGGAGCCGGGCCGTTCTCGCCGTCAGACGGCCGGTCGACGAGGGGAGAAGCAACGACGACCGCCTTCCACCTGCCCGGCGCCCGCGAGTCTCTCGTCCGGACGACGAGGAGACAGCGTCGTTCGAGCGGTCGTTGGTCGTGGTAAACGAGATGGGTGACCACCAGCACGTCGAGGGGACGTGGAGTCGTTCGACATACGGCCGCCAGTGGCTCCACCGGATGAAGCCGGCGTGGGGACCGAACGGGCGGATCGCGTTCGTCGCCAACCAGGGGGGTAGTCCGGCTGGGTTCGACGTGTTCAGCGTCGAACCAGACGGCTCCAACCGACGCAATCACACCGACTCGGAGCACGCCTGTACCGACCCGGAGTGGTCGCCGGACGGCGACCGGATTGCATTCGTGCAGTACGACCAACGCGAGTTGGCGACCCCACACGAGGCGTGTGTCGTCAGTTCCAAAGACGACCAGGTGCGGTCACTGTCGGCGGGTCTTGACCGTTGTATCCACTACGTCGACTGGCTGGACTCCGACACAGTCGTCGGATGCGTCCTCGATGCGGGAAGCGGCGTGTTGTACGCGCTCGAAATCGACGGCGACTGCTCCCCGCTGTACGAGCCGGCGTGGCCAGAGTCGGTCAAGTGGTCCGGGAGACACCGCCCGTTCGATGTCGACCGAGCGGCTGGCCGGATCGAGACGGCGACGATCCACCCGACGGCGAGTCGTGTCGTCCGACTTCACCTCGACTCACAGCGCCAGGCCGTCGCGTCGCGGACCACTCGCCACACGCTGAACGCGACGATCCACCCGGAGGGTGAGATCGACACCAGACAGCTCCGGACGGAGACGGACGACGGCACCACAGTCGAGGGATTCTACTGCGTCCCACCAGGCTTCGACGATGCCCCGGCAGCCAGCGTCCCCTCTGTGGTCGACGTTCACCGGGAGATGGACTCCGTCGACGCTCCCCGCTTCCGGTTCCGGCACCAGTTTCTGCTCGACCGAGGGTACGCCGTCCTGAAGCTGAACTTCCGGGGTAGTCGCTCGTACGGCGCCGACTTCTGCGCCGCCGGTCGAGAGAAGTATCTCGACGCCGCCGTCGCCGACCTCACCGCCGGCGTTGGGGCAAGTGCTCGACGCACCGCCACTGGACCCCGAGAACGTGTTCGGCTGTGGGATGTTCTACGGCGCCGACTGCGTCGTCGGGCTACTGGCCGAGACGGATCTCCTCGCCGGCGCTATCGCCAAACACGGGACCTACGACTACACGAGCGCCGTCTCCGGAGATGACGACTGGCGGCGCCCAGTGATCGCGCCTTGGGTGGAGCCAGTGCCGTCACGGCGAAAGTCGCCGCTGTGGGACGCCGACCGGATCGACGCGCCGCTGCTCCTGTTCGCTGGCGGTGCGGACGACGCTCACCCGGCCGAACAGTCACGGCGGCTGTACACCCACCTCGCGCGTCAGGGAGCCGATGTGACGCTGTACACTTACCCAGAGCTCGGCGGCTCCGTCTACACGCCTCCAGAGACGGTTCTCGACAGGCTCGAACGCACTGAACAGTGGCTGACTACCCGTCGGACGGAGGGAACGGATGAGTGAGAGCGGCCTCGGGTCGCTCCACCCCGTGTCGCGCCGCGCGGTGGCGAAGTACGGGGTGTTCCGTGCGTTCGCGGACGCCGGGTTTGCCACCCCGTTCTACGTCGTGTTCATGGTGTCCAACACCGTCACCTACACCGACATCGCTGTCGGGACGAGCGTGATGGCAGTCACTACGATCCTGTTGGAACTCCCGTCGGGGTACTTTGCCGACGTGTTCGGGCGCCGCCGGACGATGTTCTTGAGCCAGGTCGGGCTGGGGCTCGGGACAGTCGGTTACGTCGTCTCCGACGGCACCGTCGACATCGTGTTAACGTACCTCGCCTTCGGTATTGGGGCGGCACTCAGGTCCGGTGCCGGGACGGCGTGGTTCTACGACAAACTCGCAGAGCACGACGATCAAGAGCAGTTTGCCGCCGTGATGGGACAAATCGGGTCGTACGTCAAGTACGTCACGACGGCGACGATGATCGGCGGCGGACTGCTGTACCTAATCGAGCCGGTGTACGCCGTCGCCATCGGAGCGGCGACATCGCTGATCGCCGCGCCGGTCGTGTTGAGTCTCCCGACGAACGAGGCGACGGACGACGACGGCGACGCCGTCGACCCGCGAGCAGCGCTCACGGCGACCCGGACGTTTCTCACAAACCCCACGATTCGGGCGGTCCTGTTGTTGTCCGTTCTCTCGGGCGGTGCCATCTACACTGCGAGCAAGTACATCCAGCCGACGACGTTCGACGCCATCCCGGAGGCGGGCTACTCACTGTCGGGTGTGGTTGTCCCGAGTGCGATGCTCGTGGCCGGCACGTACGCCGTGTTCACACTTGGCTCCGGAGTGATGCTGGACTTCGCGGAGCGCGTCCAGTCGCGGCTCGGACTGGGCCGAACTGTCGCCGCCGCGTACGGCGGCGGCGCGGCGTGTATGATTCTCCCGGTTCTCGCTCCGGTGACGACTGTCCCGGCCGTCGTGGCGATGATGTCACTGCCGAAGCTCGCACAACCGGGGGTCCGACAGTACCTCAACGACCGAATGACGTCGGATACACGGGCGACGATCAACAGCGCGGAATCGTTCCTCGGGGCGTTGCTGCGAATTCCAGTGATGCTCGCGAGTGGCGCCGCCGCCGACGTGGTGTCGCCGCGAGTGGCGATGGCCGGAGTCGGGGCGTCGTTCCTCGCCGTCGCTACGGTCGTCGTCTTCGCCGACCGGCCGGTGATCGTCGGCGCGTCCGCCTCCGAGTGAACGCTGCTCGCATCACACCAACAGCCGCATCCGGTCGTCGTACAGCCCGCCGTTCTCCCCGTTCTTGACGCAGACGCCGACGAACAACGCCTCGCCGGCGACGACCGGCGACCCCCAGCCGCCGGCGTTGCCGCCGGGAATCGGCTCCGCCCACCGCTTCGTCCCGTCGGCGACCGCGACGGCCGTCAGCCGGTTGCCGCCGACGTACACCGTCTCGCCGTCCGTCGCCAGCTCGCTCCCACGGGTCGGGGGAAGTTCTACCGTCCACTGTCGTCCACCCGTCGTCGTGTCGAACGCGACGAGTCGACGGCCCGCCAGGACGACCAACTGCTCGTCGACGAGCACCGGCGTCGCCCAGATCTCTCCGTCGACCTGTGTCTCCCAGGCGACTTCGTCGGCGACCGCCGCGACCACCCCGCTTCGTGTCGTCACGTACACCGTACCGTCCTTGTCGACGACGGGCCGTGCCCGGAACTCACCGGGGAACGTCACCCCCCGACGCCGCGTGCCGTCGTCGACCGACAGCTGCCGTAGCTCCGCCGTCGCCGTCTCCCCGTCGAACTGTGTCACCGGCGCGTAGACGACCCTGTTGGCGACCGCGGGCGCACCGAACACGCCAGTCCGGTCGCCGGAGACCGTGTGCTCCCAGACGGTCGTGCCGTCCGTCGGCGACAGCGCGTGGAGTCGCCCGGTCTCTCTCGTCGACGACGGGACGTACAGCCGGTCGCCGACCGGCTTCGCCGACCCGGTCACGGGGAGGTCCCTCGCCCACCGGCGTCCGCCGTCCGCCGTCACCGCCAGCAGCCGACCGTCGCCGCCGCCCCGGATCGCCCCCGTCGTGCTCCGGGTGGCGAGGTACGTCGTCGTCACCCCGTCGGCCGCGGCGACCGCCGGCGCCGTGAAGTTCGGCGAGTACTCCAGGCTCACCGTCCAGTCCGGGTAGCCGTCGCGCGGATCGAACCCGTAGCCGGTCTCGCCGGAGCCGAGGTACAGCCGGCCGTCGTAGAACGCGCCCGCCGACATCGTCTTGTAGCCGGTCACGTCGGACCCCCAGCCGTCCGTCGGCGTCGCCGTCGGCCCGTTCGCGGCCGGGTTGTGCCCCGTGTTCCGGGCGTCGTACCCCGCCATCGGCCACGCCTCCGGCTCGCCCAAGTCGAGCTCGTCGGCCGGTGTCGCCGTCCGGGTCTCCGTCCGAGTCGCCGTCCCGGCCGCCGACGCCGGCTCACCGTCCGTGTCGCCGCTGCCGGCCGCACACCCCGCCAGCGCCGTCGCGCCACAGGCCGCCAGGAACGCGCGTCTGTCGACCGGCCGTGGCTCGCTGTCGTCCGTCACACTCGGTGGCTGGAGCGGAGTCGGGGTAAGGGTTTTGTTGCGTGTGAACGTGTGACGCCACGGCGACCGTTCCAGTCTCTGCCACTCTACGGTCGGATTCAGGAGGCGCCGTGGCCGACGGTCCGACGTGGACGAGCCCACCTACGTCGTCAACGTCGACGTCGCGGTCGTGCGAGACGGGGAGTACCTCCTGATCGAGCGAGGGGAAGACGAAGATCACGGCGCCGGACTGTTGGCCTTCCCCGGCGGGAAGCTGGAGGCCGACCCGGGTGACAGCGGGATGTTGCGTGCGACCGAACAATAGAAACTCATGATCGACTCGCAACCGACACCACATCTTCAATCGATGTTTGTTCCAGAATTTGCGTCCGGAACCCATTGTCAACAGATCAATCGGGTTCGTTGTCGCTAGCTCGGTGACGTAGTCAGTTGACTCGGCGACATCATGCGCATCGAGACAAATACGCCGGTCATCCGATGGAATCTCTGAAAGACCATCGTCAATATCTGAATAGTCGCTCTTTCGAGTCCAAACCTCTACCTGTTCCATCAGCGACTGGTGATTTTCGTTTGCGACCTGCTCGATGTCACGCGCGAGGTTACGAAGCCGGTTGATCAATTCGTTAATCTGGATGAAATTAGGGATCTGGTCACTGTAGAAGGAGTGGAGTGTTGTTCCAGCTTCGTTATATCTAGAAATCAAATTCTGGCGGATTTGAGAAGTGTCCATCGAATCCAGTTGTCCTTCGAACTCTGAGTCTTGAAGGCGAGCAATATGACTGAAGACTCCATCCGCGATCTCCTCGGCAAGACTCGGTTCTCGATTCAGGTACTCTGAAACCACGCTGTCGGAGACGAACAGCTCAAAATCACGACTGTTGAGGTACTCCCGACAACGGTGGTGGTGCGAGTCGTCACGAAAACAGAATCCGAGTACGACTCCCGTGTCTAGAAACGACGCCTCCGGCATCTATTCTTGATGCGAGATATTTTTGATCTTCTCGTTCACCGCTTGTGAGTATGCATCCGAAACGCTGTCAAGCTCCGTGCTTCGAGAACGTCGTTTGAGAAGTTTTGAGCGCATACTCCCGAGGGTCTTCGTAAATTCCTCTCGCTCCTTCTTAGCGTCTCTTTTCCAGTCTGATAGTCTCTCTCCAGATATATTTTGACTGTATACAAATCTAAGTACTGTTTTACTCAATACAGAAATAAAGGCGTCAAGAAACTCGGCAATACGACTGTACTCCATAGACTGGTCAATCATAAGTCGGACAGTATCGTCCCACCTGAAGTAGACTGACTTCACTTCGCCGTAACGGTCTTCATCACCTGGATATACCGCCATCATCTCATCAAGTTGCCGCTTGAGATACTCCTCATTTGATTCCCCACCAACCTCGTACTTTGCAAGCCGGTCCTGTTTACCTAGGTCTATCGTGTTCAGAAGCCACCGGAGTTCGCTATACTGGTGGATGAACTCGTTTTCAGCATACTCCTCGTACTGATGTTGCTTGATCTGCTCAACACTTTCCCGCCCAAAGTTTCGCACTGTCCAGTTGACCGCTTCAGGAATCACCTCCTGGCCGGCCTCTGAGAGATCAAAGCTTTCGAATGACAAGTCCTTAGGAATGTACTGCTGTCCGTCCCAGCCAATAGCATGCGGCGCGTTGTAGAATCGCCCCGAAAACTCGTGCTCGTTGGCTAATTCCCCGTACATGTACCAGTAGCGAGGAAGCCCAACCTCGTATCCCTGAGATTCGATGAGGCGTCTGTCAGCGATACAACAGAGCTTCAGAAACTTAGAGCGAGAAATCTGATCGTCGCTTTGGTTTTTAAGACGGGTCAGCAGTAGCCACCCCAAGAACTCTGGCTCACCGAACTCCAATTCCTCTTGGGGCATTGCTCTCCTGAATATCTGGTTGATACGGTCTTAACGTTTGCCTCTCACTACAGTCGATAGGACCGCTGCTGTGAGATATCTAGAACAAACCTCGGGTCAGCGAGGATATCCTAGTCCGAACCGAACATCTGCCGCATCATCGGGTGCATCTCCATCATCTGTTCTTCGGCGATTTCCTCGTACAGCTTGTAGGTGATAGACACTGTCAGCAGGAGCCCGGTCCCGGAGACGTTGCCCAGCGTCGGGAGCATGTTCGCCAGGACGGCCAGCAGGCCGACGAGCGCGCCGCCGATGACGGTCACCTGCGGGATGTACCGCTCCATCACCTTCTCGATCACCTGGGGGTTCTGCCGGAACCCGGGGATCTGCATCCCGGAGTTCTGGATCTGTTTCGCGGTCGACTCCGGCCCCATGTCGGTCGTCTCCACCCAGAAGACGGCGAAGATGGCGGAGCCGCCGATGGTGATCGTGAGGTCGACGGCGACCCGGGCGATGATGTCGATCGGGTCGCCCGGCGGCGCGTACACGAACCACATCCACTGCTGTGGGCCGCGGATCGGCCGGAGGTAGTACAACAGCCCGTCTACCGCTTGGCCGTTGGAGTACACCGCGAACCAGGCCGGCAGCGAACCCAGCTGGGAGCTGAGGATCTGCCCGAAGAACTGGATGTTGGCCGTCAGCGCCCGGACGAGAATTATCGGCAGGACGCTGGCGTAGATCAGCTTCACCGGGAACCGCCCACGAGCCCCCTTCACGCGGGCGTGGCTCAGTGGGATCTCCACGCGGACGGACTCCGCGTACACGACCGTGACGAAGATCAGGACGGTGGTGAACAACGCGATCAGCTTCCCGGGTTCGAGCAGGATCCCGCCCAGCCCGTTGACGGCGACACTCCCCGTGGCGATGCCGACCCAGTTGGGGAAGAAGCCGTTCGTGAGGCCCAGCGACTCCGTGCCGAACAGCCCGCCGAGGATACGCTGGCTGATGTTGGCGATGATGAACAGCCCGACCCCGGAGCCGACGCCCCACTTCGAGATGACCTCGTCCATGAACAGGATGAGGATACCCCCGACGGCGATCTGTGCGAACAACAACGCCTGCACCCCGGTGGTGCCGATTCCCAGCGACGCGGCAGCCTGCTGGCTCGGGGGCAGGAACCCGCCGGCGAACACCATCGGCAGCCCCGTGAGGAAGATCATCACGACCACGAGGAGCTTCTGGAGCCCCTGGTACAACACCTGGTCGCGGGGGTCGTCGGTGTCGAGCCCGAGGAGGTTCGCGCCGCCCAGCAGCTGGAGAACGATGGACGCCGTGACGATCGGACCGATCCCGAGCTGTAGGATCGATCCGGACGTGCCGGCCAGGATCGACCGGAACTGTCCGAAGGCGTCACTCCCCCCCGTCCCGAGCCCGAACAGGGTCACGTTCGCCAGGAAGAAGTACATCACGAGAATCCCCGCAGTCCACCCCAGCTTCCGTTTGAACGGGACGTGGCCCTCCGGCTGGGTGACCGTGGGCATCCGCGTGAGTAGTGGTTCGGCCGTTTCCTTCCAACTCATGGCTGGCTAATACGCGTCACCGCTTGTAGAGCCTTCGCTTCTCTCTCCGCGGGAGCGTCTCCCCCCGTCTAAACTACGCAGGATACCAGAGAAAATTCGGCGACGTACGGACGACGCGACACAGAGTATAAGTACCCCTGGAGCATTCCCCGTGTGTATGAGTGACAGTCAAGATCGGAACGTGGACAGACGAACGTATCTCGCAGCCGCCGGCACGGCCGCCGCGACGGCGCTCGCGGGCTGTGCGGGTGACACCGGCGAGGCGGGAACGACCGAGACGGAGACCAGTGGCGGCGGCGGTGAGGACACGCCGACGGCCACCGAGACCGAGGAGATGGAGACACAGGCGTCCGAACTGGACGTGACTGTCACGATGGGTCAGATGGACTCCGGGCTGGACCCACAGGACCACGCGGAGACGAACACGGAGATCATCGTCGGGCAGGCGTACGACGGCCTGATGGACCGGAACAAGACCGGCGGGATCATCGAGGCGCTGGCGACCGACTGGGAACGCGTGGAGCCGGGAGTCGCTCGCTTCACCCTCCGCGAGGACGTGACGTTCCACAACGGGGACGCGCTCACGGCCGAAGACGTAGCCTTCTCCATCCGCCGAATCGTGTTCAACGACGTCGGGATCGCCAGTCCGCAGAACAACGACCTGGGTGTCCTGAAGCCGCGAGACGCCGACGGCCCCCCGCCGGTCGAGGCGGGCGACGGCGAGGTGACGGTTCGGTTCGACGGGCTCAACCCCATCGTGTTCCAGCTGTTCGCCACCAACGGCCCGATCGTCCAGCAGTCCTGGGTCGAGGAGAACGGTCAAGACTACATCAACCGCAACGCCAACGGCACCGGTCCGTTCCAGTTGACGAACTACGACTCCGGCAACGAGGTGTCGTTCGAACGCAACCCGGACTACTGGGGCGAGGAGCCGGCGGTGACGGAGACGACGCTCAACGCCTCCAGCGAGTCGAGTACGCGGGTCAACAGACTGCTGGCCGAGGAGTCGGAGATCGTCACGAACGTGCCGCCACAGGAGGTGTCGCGGGTGGAGAGCTCCGACGTGGCCGGGATCAGCCCCGTCCCGTCCACCCGGATCATCTTCCTCCAGATGCGGTACGACGTGGAGCCGTTCTCGAACCAGACGTTCCGGCAGGCGCTCAACTACGCCGTCGACGTCGAGAGCATCGTGGAGAACGTCCTCAACGGGTTCGGGAGCGTCACCGCTCAGCCGACGCTGGAACAGTTCACCGGGTACAATCCGGAGCTGGACCCGTACCCACACGACCCCGAACGGGCAGAGCAGTTGATCGAGGAGTCCGGCTACGCCGGCGCGGAGATCACGCTGGAGACCCCGATCGGACGGTACCTGAAGGACGTGGAGGTGGCACAGGCGGCGGTGAACAACATGGACTCGCTGTCGAACCTCTCGTGTGAACTGCGTCAACGGGAGTTCTCCTCGCTCGTCCAGGACATCACCACCGGGAACATCGAGGACAAGCCCAACTTCAACCTCCTGGGGTGGGGGAACGGGGAGTTCGACGCCAGCCAGACGATCATCCCGCTCCTGACGACGAACGGAGCGCTGACGATCCTGAAGAACGACGAGATCGACTCGCTGATGGACGAGGCGCAAAACGAGCCGGACCCGGAGGCCCGCGAGGAGGTCCTCCAGGAGGCGAACTCCCGGCTCCACGAGCTGGCGCCGTGGGTGTTCCTCCACCAGCAGTTCAGCGTCTACGGCGTCGCCAGCGACGTCGCGTGGGAGCCACGGGCAGACGAGTTCATCGACGTGGACACGGTTAGCCGGCAGTGACCAACGCGGAGGCGACTCACTGATGTCACAGGGACGGTTTATCGCCAAACGGACGCTCCAAGGAGTCGGCGTCGTCTGGGGGGTAGTCACTGTCGTGTTCGCCCTGCGGTTCATCACCCCCGGGAGCGCGATCAACGCCGTCGCGCCGTTGGACGCCAACCAGGAGACTCGTCGCGCCATCGCCCGCGAACTGGGCCTGAATCAGCCGTTGTACGCTCAGTACGGGGAGTACCTGTTCGAACTCGTCCAGGGTGACATGGGCTTCTCGTACGTGCGAGGCCAGGAGGTGACGAGACTCGTCTTCTCGAAGGTGCCGGCGACGGTGGAGCTGGCGGTCACGGCGACGCTCGTCGCCATCCTACTGTCGATCCCGTTGGGAGTCGTCTCGGCGACCCGCCGGAACCAGCCCGTCGACTGGCTGGCGACGCTGTTCTCGCTCGCGGGCATCTCTACCCCGAACTTCTGGCTGGGGATCATGATGATCCTCGTGTTGGCGGTGCAGTTGGGGATCTTCCAGACCAGTGGCCGCGCGGTCGCGGCGGTGGAGGTGTTGGCGGCCGTCGTCGGGCCGGCGTCGTTCTTCGAGACGCTGCGGCTGTGGCTCGCCCACATCACGCTGCCGGCGATCGCGCTGGGGACGTACTTCACAGCGTTGGTCACCCGACTCACGCGCTCGGGGATGCTGGACGAACTCGGGAAACCGTACGTTCGGGCGGCCCGAGCGAAGGGACTGCCGGAGACGCTGGTTCGGTACAAACACGCGCTACGGAACACTCTGATCCCGGTGATCACCGTGCTGGGGCTCCAGCTCGGCACGCTGATCGGTGGAGCGGTCATCACTGAGGCCGTCTTCTCGTGGCCGGGGCTGGGGACACTCGTGATCCGGAGCATCAGTCTCCGCGACTGGCCGGTGTTACAGGGGAGTCTGATCGTGATCGGCACCAGCTTCGTCCTGGTGAACATCCTCGTCGACGTGGTGTACTCCTCGCTCGACCCACGGGTGGTGAACGACTGATGGTGTCCGACCGCGTCCGCCGGAACCTCGCCTCGGAGTTCCGCGACAGCGTGCTCGCCAAGCTGGGCGTAGCGCTCGTCTTACTCGTGGTCCTGGTGGCGATCTTCGCGCCGTTCGTCGCGCCCCACAACCCGACGGCACAGGACCTGGACAACGCACAGCTCCCGCCGCTGGGCTTCTCACAGACGGAAGAACAGACACGGTCCGAGGTGGTCGACGGGGAAGTGCAGACAGTGACGGAGACCGTCACCATCGAGGCCGAGGCGGCCCACCCTCTCGGGACGGACGGACTCGGCCGAGACATGCTGTCGCGGGTGGTGTACGGCGCCCGCACGTCACTGATCGTCGGCGTGCTCGGCACCGTGTTCGCCGCGCTCGTGGGGGTTCCGGTGGGACTGATCGCGGGCTACTACCGCGGCCGGATCGACGACGGACTGATGCGGTTCGCGGACGTGAGCCTGGCGTTCCCCTCGCTCGTGCTCGCCATCGCCCTGATCGGGCTATGGGGGCGCGCGAGCCTCTCTGTCCCCGATCCGTTCGTCGTCTTCGGGCTGGTCTCCGGGATGCCGGAGACGTTCGTACTGCCCGGCACGGTGATCGTCGTCGTCGGGCTCGTCAACTGGGTGTGGTTCGCCCGGATCGCCCGCGGGGAGGCGTTGTCGCTGCGCGACCAGGAGTACGTCAAGGCCGCCCGGGCGTTGGGTGCCGACGACAGCCGGATCATCGCCGGCCACGTCCTGCCGAACGCGATCACCCCGATCATCGTCCTCGGGACGGTCCAGGTGGCGGCGATCATACTGTTGGAGTCGTCGCTGTCGTTCCTGGGTTTCTCCGGGACGACGCTGTCGTGGGGGTTCGACATCTCCCAGGGCCGCGACTACATCTCCTCGGGCCAGTGGTGGATCGCCGGCATGCCCGGGCTCGCAATCATGGTGTCCGTGATCGGGATCAACCTGATCGGCGACTGGCTACGGGACGCCCTCGACCCCGGAATCGAGGGCGAGGGGGGGGCCTAGCGTGAGCGACACGCCTCCCGACCCCGAGCTCGACGACGACGTGCTCGTCGCCGTCCGGGATCTCTCCACCCGGTTCTTCACCGACGAGGGACAGGTGAACGCCGTCGAGTCCGTCTCCTTCGAGATCAGAGACAACGAGGTGCTGGGAATCGTCGGCGAGTCCGGCTCCGGGAAGTCGGTCACCGCGCTGTCGCTGATCGACCTCGTGGAGTCGCCCGGCCGGATCACCGAAGGAGAGGTGTGGTACCGCGACCCGGAGCTGGCCGAGGAGTTCCGCGCGGACGGTGCCGCCGTCGGCGACCACGTCGACCTCCGGCGCGTGCCCGACTCCGTCCGTCGGTCGCTCCGGGGGTCGTCGTTCAGCACGATCTTCCAGGACCCGATGTCGTCGCTCAACCCCTCGCTGACGGTCGGCGAGCAGATCGCCGAGGCCGTCGAGGTGCAGCGACGCGCCAGCGCCAACCCCCGCTCGACCCGCCAACGCACCCAGGGGTACGGCCTCGGCCGAATGATCGCCGACACCCTGCTCCCGTCGCGCGGCTACGCCAGCGACGAGAGCCACGAGCGAGCCGTCGAACTGTTGGACCAGGTGGGTATTCCGGACCCGGCCGACCGGGCCGAGGAGTACCCACACCAGTTCTCCGGCGGGATGCTCCAACGGGCGATGATCGCCCAGGCGCTGGCGGGCGAGCCGGACCTGCTGATCGCCGACGAGCCGACGACCGCGCTGGACGTGACGATCCAGGCGCAGATCCTGGATCTCCTGCGAGACCTCCAGGCGGACGGCGACACGTCCGTCGTGATGATCACCCACGACCTGGGCGTGATCGCCCGGATGTGCGACCGGGTCGGCGTGATGTACGCCGGTCAGATCGTCGAGCGGGGACAGCTGGCGGACGTGTTCGACTCGCCGGTCCACCCGTACACGGAGGGTCTGCTCGGCTCGATCCCCGATCTAGAAGACCCCGAGCCCCGGCTCCAGCCCATCGAGGGGAACGTCCCGTCGTTGCTCGACCGGGAGATGCCGGAGGGCTGTTACTTCGCCGACCGTTGCCCGAAGGCGATGGAGGACTGTCTCCAGCCCGTTCCAGAGCACGAGGCGGCCGACGGCAGCCGAGAACACACCGTCCGGTGTGTGCTGGCGGACCAGGAGTTCGACTCCGCCCGAGCACTGGCGGACGACCGCGAGGTGGTGTCGAATGACTGACGCCGACACCGGCTCGTTGGGGGCGACCGGCACGGCCGACGCCGCGACCGGCGAGACCCTGTTGCAGGTGCGGGACCTCGAGAAGTACTACTACGAGAACGACACTGTCGTCGACACGTTGCTCGGTCGAGAGACGGAGAGCGTGAAGGCGGTCGACGGGATCGACCTGGACGTGCGCCGCGGGGAGACGCTGGGACTCGTCGGCGAGTCCGGCTGTGGGAAGTCGACGACCGGCGAGACCCTGTTGCGGCTGCGCGAGCCCACCGGCGGCCGGGTCAGCTTCGACGGCGACGACGTGAGCGAGCTGTCGGACGCGGAGCTGACGGCGTTCCGCGAACGGGCACAGATCGTGTTCCAGGACCCGTTCTCCAGTCTCGACCCGCGAATGACCGTCGGAGAGATGGTGACCGAGGGGCTCCGAATCCACGATCTCCCCGAGGAGACGCCGCCGGACACGTCGAAACCGGAGGCGCGCCGGCAGCGCGCCGAGGAACTGCTCGAACGGGTCGGGCTGTCGGCCGACCAGGTGGACCGGTACCCACACGAGTTCTCCGGCGGTCAGCGCCAACGAGTCGGGATCGCCCGCGCACTGGCGCTGGACCCGGAGTTCGTGGTGTTGGACGAGCCGGTGTCTGCGCTGGACGTGTCCGTCCAGGCGCAGATCCTCAACCTCCTGGACGAACTGCAGGCGGAGTACGGGCTGACGTACCTGTTCATCGCCCACGACCTGAGTGTCGTCCGGCACATCTGCGACCGTGTGGCCGTGATGTACCTCGGGAAGATCGTCGAACGCGGGCCGACGGCCGAGCTGTTCGAGTCGCCGGCCCACCCGTACACGGAGGCGTTGTTGAACTCCGTCCCGCGGGCGGAGACGGCAGAACAGGGCCGGGAGGTGGAGCCGTTGGCCGGCGACGTGCCGTCGCCACGCCGGCCGCCCTCTGGCTGTCGCTTCCGCACCCGGTGTCCGGAGGTGATCCCCCCGGCAGGGGTGGAGACCGCCCAGGAGGACTACCGGGCGGTGTTGACGCTGCGCGACAGGCTCGCCCGCGGGGAGTTCGGCGCCGACCGCTTCCGCGGCGACGGCGACGAGGCGTTCAAACGGTCCGTCCGCGAGGAGTTCGACGTAGACGGGTTGACGGGCGCCGACGAGGACACCGTCGAGGACGCGTTGGAGATCCTCGTCAACGGCCGGACGGAGGAGGCGGCCGAACGGCTGACCGACCGGTTCGCCTCCGTCTGCGAGACGGAGTCGCCGGTCGCCCACGACCGCGGCGACGGCCAGTCGTCCGTCTGTCACCTCTACCGCGACGACCTCCGCGACGAGCAGACGGTCGAGCAGCCGGACATCGAGTCCGCGTTCGGCGACGCCGACGGCGTCCCCTCGAGCGAGGAGCCGTAGCCGCGACCGCAACCCTCTCGACGACGGTGGTCGAACGACGGCCGTGCCACGATACCGCGACGCCGGCCTGTTCCTGACGCTGGCGGCCGTCTGGGGAGCCGCGTTCGTCGCTATCAAGGCCGGGCTCGGCACGCCGACCGCGCCCGGGGGGTTCTTCGAGACGCCGGTGTTGTTCGCGGCCTTCCGGTTCGACGTCGCGGGCGTGGTGATGCTGGCGTACGCCGTCTGGGCAGTCGACGACCCGGTGCCCCGGAGCGCCCGCCAGTGGCTCGCGGTCGCGGTCGGTGCCGTCTTCGTGATCGCGGGCTACCACGCGTTGTTGTTCGTCGGCGAGACGGACCCCGCGGTGACGAGCGCCGCCGCGGCGGTGATCGTCGGACTCAACCCGGTCCTGACGACGGGGTTCTCGCGGCTGTTGTTGCCCGGACGACGGCTGGAGCCCGCGGGAGTCGCCGGGCTCGCGGCCGGTGTCGTCGGCGTGGCCGTGTTGGCGGAGCCGGACCCGTCGAACCTGCTCGCCGGCGGCGTCGTCGCCAAACTGCTCGTGTTCGCGGCCGTGACGGCGTTCGCGCTCGGCTCCGTCGTCACGGAGCGGCTGGACTCGAACCTGGAGACGGAGACGCTGGAGGCGTGGGCGATGCTGGGCGGCGCCGCGGCGTTGCACGTCGCCGCCTACGGACTGGGCGAACGGACCGCCGCCGTCGCCTGGGACGCCGGCGCCGTCTGGTCGCTGGCGTTCCTCGCGGTCGTCGCCTCCGGGCTGGGGTTCCTGATCTACTTCCGGCTGTTGGAACGGCTGGGCTCCGTCGAGATCAACCTCGTGTCGTACGTCGTCCCGCCGTTCGCGGCGTTGGTCGGCTGGCTCCTGCTGGGCGAGCGCCCGACGACCGCCACCGCCGTCGGATTCTTCTGTATCGTCGTCGGCTTCGCGTTGTTGAAACGACGGGCCGTCGCCACCGAACTCGGGCTCGCCGACCGGCACCCGGAGTGAGAGTCCGTCGGGGCGCCCGCTCGCAGAGTGTGGACTGTCGCCCCCGAAACGAACTTCCGTGTGACGCTCCGACCGTGGAACGTGACGGACTTGACCGAACACGTCGACCGTGACCCGCAGCTGAACGGCGACGAGAAGGAGACCACGATCACGATGGGCGGCCAGGACAACTCGTTCACCGTCTACAGCGCGAAGCCGACCGTGGTGAAGTCGTTGCTGGATCACGACCACTTCGAGTTGGACTGGGCACGCGTCGTCGAAGACGGGGCGGGACACAGTGTCGCCGACCGCGAGGTGCTCCCGCCGGCCGACGGTGACATCGTCGCCGTCGAGGGGTCGATGCCGGTCGGCGTCCTGACGGTGAAGTCGAAGCCACGCGCCAACGACAACCAGTCGTCCGTGGTCAACAGCGAGACCGTCGACTCGTCGGTGTTCGAGTAAGTGACACGTAACTCCCGCCGGGCGGCGGGGACGGCGCGACTCCCGGGCGGCACCCGTCGCGGACGACGGAGATCGACGAGAAAGAGTGAGAGCGGTCGATAAACGTTCTCGGAGACGCTGGACCGTTCGTGAAACGAGCGGCGGCGGGGAGTGTCCCCCGTGAAACGCGACGAACAGAGCGGAACCCTCGGCGGGGTATTAGTGGGGGTGGGTCGTACAGTGAGGTGGGCACACCCGCCCGCGATCACGAAATGACGCCCTCCATCAGCCCCTCCGAGTCGAGTCGACTGCGAAGGTCCCTCCCGCGTGCCAGAGAGTACTTCACCGCCCGGAAGGCGACGGCCCCGGTGCGCGCCGTCGGCTTCTACGCCGCAATCGCCCTCCCGTTCGTCTACCTCCCGATGGTGGCAGGCGGACTGTCGGCGGGGAACGCGTCGACGGTCGGCGCGCTCCTGGCCGTGAACGTCCTCGCCTTGCTCGTCGGTCACGGCTACGGCGACGCCTGAGTCTGCGTCTGCGAGCTCCCGGCCGAGCTACTGGGCCGCCTCGAACGCCGTCTGTAGATCTCGTCGCATGTCGTCGACGTGTTCGACGCCGACACTGACGCGGATCAGCCCGTCCGTCAGCCCCGCGGCGAGCCGTTCCTCCCGCGGAATCGCGGCGTGGGTCATCGCCGCCGGCTGTTCGATCAGGCTCTCGACGCCGCCCAGCGACTCCGCGAGCGTGAACACCTCCGTCTCGCTCACGACGGTCGACGCCTGCTCCAACGTGCCGTCGAACTCGAACGACAGCATTCCGCCGAAGTCGTCCATCTGTGCGGCCGCGAGGTCGTGCTGTGGGTGGCTCTCCAGCCCGGGGTAGTACACCCGGTCGACCGCCTCGTGGTCGGCCAGCCAGGCCGCCAGTTCGTTGGCGTTCTCGCAGTGACGGTCCATCCGCACCGGGAGCGTCTTCGTCCCCCGGAGCACGAGGAAACAGTCGAACGGCGACGGCGTCGCGCCCACGGAGTTCTGGTAGAAGCCGATCCGTTCGTCTAGCTCCTCGTCGTCGGTGACGAGCGCCCCGCCGACCACGTCGGAGTGGCCGCCGAGGTACTTCGTCAGCGAGTGCGAGACGACGTCGGCGCCGAACTCCAGGGGCCGTTGGAGGTACGGCGTGGCGAACGTGTTGTCGACGACACACAAGGCGTCGTGCGCGTGGGCCATCTCCGACAGCGCTCCGATGTCGTTGACCCGCATCAACGGGTTCGTCGGCGTCTCCACCCACACCAGCTCCGTCTCCTCGCGGAGCGCGTCCCCGACTGCGTCGTGGTCGGTGGTGTCGACGAAGTCGAACGAGAGGTCGTACTCCTCGTACACCTGCGTGAAGATTCGGTGGGTCCCGCCGTACACGTCGTCACCGGCGACGACGTGGTCGCCCGCCTCCAGGAGGTTGAGTACAGTGTTGATCCCGCCCATTCCGGAGGCGAACGCGCGGCCGTACTCCGCGCCCTCCAGGGCCGCGAGATTGTCCTCTAAGTCCGTCCGGGTGGGGTTGCCGGTCCGGGAGTACTCGTAGCCACGGTGGTCGCCGGGAGCGTCCTGCTCGTAGGTGGAGTTGGCGTAGATGGGCGTCATCAGGGCGCCGGTGTCGTCGTCCGGCTCCTGGCCGGCGTGGATGGCGTCCGTCTCGATCCGGAACTCGTGGTCCTCGCTCATACGACTGCTGAGTGATTCGACAGTTGTCAGTCTTCGCTTTGGCCTAGCCGAGAAGATGTACGACCGGCCTGTACCACAGCAGTGAGTACGCCAGGAGGCTGGCGGCGACGAAGCCGTACAACAGCCTGTCGTCTCCGCGTTCGTCCAGCCGTCGGAACACGGCGTGCAGTAGCAGTTCGGACAGGATCAGCCCGCCACAGAGACCGACGAGGAGCGCACCCTCGACGACGGCGGACCGTGCTGCGACGGCGTCTATCAGGAACACGCCAGGGAGCACGACCGCGAGCGCGGACACTGTCGCGTACGTCGACATCCACTCCCGTGGCCACTCCCGTCGTCGTCGTAACATCGAGGTACACGGGTCACCGGCTCTCGGGCGTATAACTGTACTGACTGGGTTCTGCGTACCGAAACACCCGAAAGCCACGAGACGGACTCGGGCCGCTCGACTGCACAGACGAGACGACAGTTTCGGACTCGCCGGGACAATCCGGCAGAGTCGACACACTGACAACGGCTTTATGAGCGCTCACTCGGATATTACCCTATGGCCAAGTACTCGACGGGCGGGTCGGGTTCCGCCGGCTCCGGCGACGCCTGTGAGCTCTGCGGACGCGAGGATCGAAATCTCAGCCGAGAGTCGGTCGCCGGCGCCGAACTGCTGGTCTGTTCGGAGTGTGCGCCCCACGGCGACGACGACGACGACGGCCGGGACGACCCTGGGGAAGATCGTGGGGAGCGCGAGCCGGACGCCGGCAAGCGCGCGGCACAGAACGCCGCCCGGGTGTACGACGCCAGCCGAGGGAACTCGGACTGGGTCGCCGACGGGACGGAGTACGAGGACGACCAGCTGCCGTACCTCGTCTCCGACTACGGTCCGCGGGCAGAACGGGCCCGCCAGGACGCCGGGCTGACGGTCGAGGAACTCGCGACGGAACTGGACCTGACGGAAGACGAGGTGTTGGCGGTCGAACAGGGGCGAGCGGCGCGAGCGAACGTCGGCGGCTCCGTCGTCGCGTCGATGGAGTCGTTCTTGGAGACGGAGCTGATCGACGAGTGACCTGGGTGTTCTTGTAGTCTCGGCTGCTGTCTGGAGGTGTGACAGCCAGTCTCGCACCGGCGGACCCGACGGTCCGCGAGTTCGACGCGGTCGTCGCCGCGGTCGACGGCCGGGACGTGTGGCTCGAAGAGACGTACTTCTACGCCGAGAGCGGCGGCCAGCCCGCAGACCGCGGGACGCTGGACGGGGTCGTCGTCGACACCGTCGCGACGACGGACGACGGCGTCGTCCACCGACTGGCCGACCCACCGTCGTTCGAGCCCGGCGACACGGTGGTGGCCGTCGTCGACGACGACTTCCGGACGTACTGTAGCCGGGCACACACCGCGAGTCACGTCCTGTACGGCGCCGGCCGTCACCTCTTGGACGACCTGGGGTACGGCGGGTTCGGCATCGGCGAGGAGAAGGTGCGGGTGGACTTCACCACGACGACGGAGATCGACGACGAGACGCTCGTCGAGTTGGAACGGCTCGCCAACCGAGCCGTGTGGGACTCCCGGCCGGTGTCCTGGCGGGAGGTGCCGGTCACGGAGGCCCGCGACAGCGACCGGGTGTCGTTCAACACGAAGACGGAGGAGGGCGTGATGGCGGACGCCGACACCGTCCGGATCGTCACGATCGAGGGGTGGGACTGGGCAGCCTGCGGCGGCACCCACGTCTCGAACACCGCCGAGATCGGCCCGATCACGGTGTTGTCGCGGTCGAACCCCGGGGAGGGGATGACCCGCGTGGAGTTCGCCGTCGGCCCCGCCGGGATCGACCACCGCGCGACCGTCCACGCCAACGCCCGCGCCGCGGCGGGGACCGTCGACGGCAACCTGGAGAGTCTGCCGGCGGAGACGGCCGGGCTGGACGACCGCGTCGCGGAGTTGGAGGCGGAGTTGGCCGAGACACGCGCGGAGCTGTTGGACGCCAGACTCGCCGACCTCCCGACGACGACGCGCGACGGTACGACCTGGCGCGTCGGCCAACTCCCCGACGCCGACCCGAACGACGTGGGCGAACGCGCCCAAGAACGGGTCGACGACGACGGTGGCGTGGTGGCGGTCGTCGGCGACGGCCCGGCGCCGTTCGTCGTCGTCGCCACGGACGGGGAGGTTCACGCCGGCGGCGTCGTGGACGACCTGACGGGGACGTTCGGCGGCGGGGGTGGCGGCGGTCCGACGTTCGCGCAGGGCGGCGGGCTGGACGCCGACGCCGACCGCGTACTGGCGTGGCTGCGGAGGGAGTAAGCCTCGCAGGAGTTAACTCGCCGCTGGCAAATACTGCGGTATGAGTCAGGTGTTCGGCGGAACGGAGTCCGGGCTCTCCGAGGAGACCCAGGCGATCCGCGAGGTGGTGCGCGAGTTCGCCGAAGAGGAGATCAGACCCGGCGCCCAGGCGGCCGACGAGAACGAGGAGTTCCCGGAGGACGTGTGGGACGGGCTCGCGGAGATCGACCTCACGGGGCTTACTGTGCCGGCCGAGTACGGCGGCTTCGGTTCCGATCGGGAGACGTACGCGGTCGTCAACGAGGAGGTGGCGTACGGCCAACTGGCGGTGGCGACGGCGTTGTCCGTCCACTGTCTGGCCACCTCCTGTATCGCCCAGTTCGGCACGGAGAGTCAGCGCCAGGAGTGGCTCCCGGCGATGGCGGAGGGGCGGCCGGTCGGCGCGTTCTGTCTGTCGGAGCCGGACGCGGGGTCGAACCCGGCGGAGATGTCGACGACGGCGCGCCGCGACGGCGACGAGTA
The DNA here is from genome assembly GCF_041361465.1 of Halobaculum sp. MBLA0143. Taxonomy (NCBI): domain Archaea; kingdom Methanobacteriati; phylum Methanobacteriota; class Halobacteria; order Halobacteriales; family Haloferacaceae; genus Halonovum; species Halonovum salinarum. The sequence goes on along the minus strand of NZ_JBGKAC010000001.1, from coordinate 2,376,885 downwards.
CGTGCTCTCGGGGGACAAACAGTGGATCACGAACGGCCAGCGAGCGGGGGTGTACGTCGTGTTCGCCAAGACGGACGCGAACGACCCGGGGTCGATCACGCAGTTCCTCGTCCCGGGCGATCTGGACGGCGTCGAGGTCGGCCGCAAGGAGGAGAAGCTGGGGCTGCGGGCGTCCGACACGACACAGATGCACTTCCACGACGTGCGGCTCCCCGAGGCGTACCGTCTCACGCCGGAGGGAGAGGGGCTGTCGGCGGCGTTCCGGATCCTCACGGGCGGTCGGATCGGAATCGCGGCTCAGGCCGTCGGCCTGGCGCAGGCCGCCTTCGACGAGGCGAAGACGTACGCGAGCGACCGGGAGCAGTTCGACCGCCCGATCGACCAGATCCAGAGCATCCGTCACAAGTTCGCCGAGATGGCGACACAGATCCAGGCCTCGCGGCTGCTGGTCCGGGAGGCGGCCCGGCAGGGTGACGCCGGCCAGGACAACCGCGTCGCGGCGTCGATGGCGAAGTACTTCGCCAGTGAGGCCGCGATGGACGTGACGAACGAGGCGGTGCAGATCCACGGCGGCTACGGCTACACGACGGACTTCGACGTCGAGCGGTTCTACCGCGACGCCAAGATCACCACGATCTACGAGGGAACGACGGAGATCCAGAAGAAGATCATCGCCCGAGAGCTTCTGGAGTGACTCCGTTCCGGGCGCTCCCCCGGAGTTATATCGAGCGACTCCGTACGACGCCGTGTGACGATCTCACAGGAGTCGAAGCTGGTCGCGTTCGACACGAACGAGGTCGTGGCGGGCGCTCGCGCGGCGGCAGACGGCCGCGTCGACCCGACGACGACGCACGTGGAGAACGCGACGATCGTCCGAGCGTTCGGCGGCCAGACGGAGGGAGTCCCGTTCTCGCCCGATCTCGGAACGGACGTGACGGCCGTCGTGCAGGCGGCCGAGGCAGCCGTCGACGGAGGGGAGGCGTGACGCCCGCGGATCTGGAGCCGTACGCGGCCGTCGTGTACGACCTCGACGGAACGCTCGTCGACCTCGTGGTCTCGTGGGACACCGTCGCCGCCGAGGGACGGGCGGTGTTCACCGACCGCGGCCACGAGGTCGACGGTGACCTCTGGCAGCTACTGGACGAGGCAGACACGAGAGGGCTCCGGCCGGAGCTGGAGGCCGTGATCGCCGACCACGAACGAGCGGGTGCCCGGGAGTCGACACTCGCCCCGCGTGCCGACGACCTCCCCTTGTCCGTGCCGGTCGGCGTCTGCTCGCTCAACTGTGAGGCTGCCTGCCGGGTCGCACTCGAGACACACGGGCTGGCGGACGCTGTCGACGCCGTCGTCGGACGCGACAGCGTGGCGACCCGCAAGCCCGACCCGGAGCCGTTGCTCGCGGCCGTCGACCGACTCGGCGCGTCGCCGGCGGAGACGGTGTTCGTCGGCGACTCACGACGCGACGCTCTCGCAGCCGAGCGCGCCGGGGTCGAGTTCCTGGCCGTCGGGTAGCCGTCACCGTTCTCACTCGGCGGTCTCCGTCGACGCCTCTTCTTCGTCGTCGACGTGCCGTCGAGCGTAGAGGTAGACGCCCACGGCGGTGAGAATCCAGACGACGGCACCGACCCGGACGGCGAACTCCGCACGTGCGGCCCAGGTGTCCTGCAGGCCGACGAACAGAGACAGCAGCGCGACGGTCGGCGCGCCGACGACGATCGTGGTGACGAACGTCGTCTGCATCACCCACCCGTAGTCGACGCCGTCGGGGTCGTGGCTCTCGACGCGCTCTGGCACACGCCCGGTTCGGCGGCGACGGTCTAAGCCGTGTCGGTCCGATCTGTCGGCCGACCGTACGGTTTTAGCCGTCCGGTGTGAAGCCGTGTGTCGTGACGACGACGCGCGACATCAGGGAGAGTGGCGAGGACCCGATCACGATGCTGACCGCCTACGACGCGCCGACGGCCGAGGTGGTCGAGGCGGCCGGCGTCGACGTGATCCTCGTCGGCGACAGTATGGGCAACGCCGTGTTGGGCCACGACTCCACGCTCCCCGTCACGGTCGACGAGGTGCAGAGTCGGACGGCGGCGGTCGCCCGAGCGACGACGGAGCCGTTGGTCGTTGCGGACATGCCGTTCCTCTCCTTCGGCGTCTCGGAGACCGACAGTGTCGAGAACGCCGGACAGATGCTGAAGCAGGCGGACGCGGACGCGGTGAAGCTGGAGTGTGGGCCACACACCGTCGAGACGACGGAGCGACTCGTGGAGCTGGGGATCCCGGTGATGGCCCACCTCGGCTTGACGCCACAGCACGTCAACCAGCTCGGCGGCTACCACCGCCAGGGGACGGACTCGGACGCGGCGGCGGAGCTGCTGGAGCTGGCAGAGGCACACGAGGCGGCGGGAGCGTTCTCGCTCGTGTTGGAGCACGTCCCGGCGAACCTCGCGGCGGACGTGACGGCGGCACTGGAGATCCCGACCATCGGCATCGGCGCCGGTCCGGAGACGGACGGTCAGGTGCTCGTGATCACGGACGTGCTGGGGCTGAGCGAGCGGACGCCGCCGTTCGCGGCGGAGTTCGGCGACGTACGCGAGGAGATGACCACGGCCGTCGAGTCGTTCCGCGAGGCCGTCGAGGACGGATCGTTCCCGGCCGAGGAACACAGCCACTACGAGTCCGACGTGGGCGACGTGTACTGACAGGCGACACTGTGACACCGTCTCGCTCGGACCGTCGTGTCGCACACCCGCGCCCGGTCCGAGGCCGCTCAGTCGGGCACGGCGCGTCTGGTCCCGTCTCCCTACTTCAACGTTCGGCCGCGCCGGTCACAGTCGGTCGCAGAACGACACGAGCGCCTCGCCGAACGCGGTCGGGCGCTCCAACATGGCGAGGTGGGCGGCGTCCTCGACCACGCCGAACTCACACGCGGGTATCTCCTCGGCCAGGGTCTCGTGGTACGACACGGGTGTGAGGTGGTCGTGTTCACCGACGAGCGCCAGCGCCGGCACGGTCACCTCGTCCAGTCGGTCGCGGACGTCGAAGCGGTGGCTCGTCAGGAAGTCCCGTTCCGTCACCGCCCGCCCGACTGCGTGCATCGTCTCGGCGGAGACGGCGGCGTACTCCGTCTCCGGGTCGTGGAACAACCGATCTTCGCCGTGGAGGAACGTCACGGCGCGCTCGAAGTCGTCGGCGAGCCACGCGAGGAGGTCGTCCAACACGGGGAGCCGTGGCCCGGTGCCGGCGAGGACGAGTCCGTCGAGCGACACGTCACGCTCCAAGGCGACCCACAGCGCGACCGCGCCCCCCAGAGAGTTGCCGACGAGGACCCGCGCGTCCGTCGCGTCGGCGACCGCGGCCACGTCGTCGGCGTACACCCCCAGCGTCTCGACGCCCGGGTCGGCGTCCGTGTCCGGGCTGTTCCCGTGACCGGCCAGGTCGACCGTCGTGACCGGCAGTCGGTCGGCGAGTCGGGCCTGGGCCTTCCACACCCCGCGGGTGCCGCCGCTGCCGTGGATACAGAGTAGTCCCGGGCCGTCGGCGCCCCGGTCGAACGTCTCGTAGGCGGTCTCCCGCCCGTGGTGTGTCACGGTCTCCATACGGAACGTCCGCGGGGGAGTCTCAAAAGTCGGTCGCACGCACCGCGCGGAGCCGAGCCGGCGGAGCACGGTCCGTCGCGGCCGCAGTCACGGCCTCACGGTCGACGAAGAACGTCACCGGGCGGGCGACCGTCCGGAGTCGGTACGTCTCCGACTCGTACCCCGGGAGTCGGCGTGCGACCCTCTCGGCCCGTTGTTCGTGGACGATCACGACCGGCGGCGGGTCGTCGGCCAGCGCCCGGTCCAACGCCGTCTGGTCGCGCGCACAGTCGCCGTCTGCCCTGGCGACCTGGAGGTACCAGTGGAGCGGGAGCGTCTTCACCATCACCGTACACTCCGGGATCGGCCCGCCGCCCTCGCCTTCGACGACGAGTTCGCTCCCGTAGAACAACACGTCCGTCCCCTCGTTCGTCGGTGCGACCGTCGCCAGGTCGCGGACCGCCGGCCGGAAGTCGTCCGTCGGCTGTGCGTACTGGACGAGTTCGTTCGAGTCCGCGGCCGGGTTGGCGTACACCGCCGCGCCGCCCGTGACGGCGACCTGTGCGACGACCGCGACTACGACCACGCCGGCGACGGCCGTCCGGACCGGGTCGGCCGGCAGCGCGTCGTACCCCCGACGGACGACGAGCCCGAGTCCGACCGCGGCGGGGATCGTCAGCGGCACCAGGGCGTTGACCGTGATCCAGGCCCCGAAGATGTCCGTCCCGAGCGGGTAGCCCAGCACGCTGACGAATCCCCAGTAGCTCGCCAACATCACGAGCGGCCGCGGTCGGGCCGTCGCGTACCGCTCGGCGAGGAAGCCGACGACGGCGGCGGCGACGAGCGGCAGCGCGTACTGCCACAGCACGCCGAGTGCACGTTCGAGGAAACAGACGTAGCCCGCGATCAGCGAGTCCTCGTAACACTTCGTGGAGGCGCTGTGCCCGAACCAGTACTCCATCCCGCGGCGGACGTCGGCGACTGTCGCGTCCACGAGCGCCGGCAGTCGCCCTGGGCTCGCCAGACTCGACCACAGTCCGAGCCCGTTGGGGTCACGCGGGGCGAAGACGAACAACGTCACGGCCGCGAACAACCCGACAGCGAGCACGGTGTGGCCGACCCAGTAACCCAGCCGTCGCCGCCCGGCCGGGTCGGTCAGGAGTCGTCTGGCGGCCGCGAGCCGGGCGCGAACGGCGTCGGTGCCCCGTTCGTGGCGTACGGGGTCCATCAGAGCGTAGTCCAGGAGGAGCCCTCCAGCCCCGGCGTAACAGAGCACGTAGACGACGGCGTTCTCCTTGGCGGCGAAGCCCAAGGCGGCGAACAGGGCGGCGGCGTGGACGGCCCGGGGACGGCCGAAGTCGATCGCCCGGACGAGCCACAGCAACGAGACGAACATGAACGCGGCCACCAGGACGGTGCTGCGGAAGAACCGGGAGTAGTACAACAACACCGGGTTGACGGCGAGGAAGCCGGCCGCCAGGACGGTCTCGACCGGACGGAGCCGGTGGCGAACCAGGAGGACGCTCGCCGGGAGCAGCCCGCCGAGCACGGCGACGACCGCTCGCATCGTCGCGTCGTTGCGGCCCAACACCTGGAACACGACCCGGTTGACGTGTTGGACGAACGGGCCGTGGATGATGTAGCGGTAGTGGAACGACCCGGTCTCGGCGTAGCGGACGGTCCAGTAGGCGACCCGCCCCTCGTCGAAGTGGGCGACACGGTCGCCGAGGGCGAACAGTCGTAAGACGAGCGCGAGGGTCGTGAGCGCGGCCACCGCGGCCACGACCGGAGGGAGCCCGGTGAGTCGACCGAACGCGGTCACCCCGGCGTCGATCCGCACCCGGACGGTCTCGAACCGACTCGACATACCGATTCCTCTGGTGGGCCGATCAAGTAACTGTCGTCTGCCGGCTCACAGCGGCCCCTCGCGGGTCAGCGTCACGGTCACGGTGTCGATCGTCGTCCCGTTCGTGGCGTGTGCCCGAACGACACAGGTCCGCCCCGGCTCACACCCTACCTGGACGCTGGTCTGTGTCGGATCCACCCGGACGGACGCCAAGGCCGTCCCGGTCCGAGTCGTCGTCGTGACGCGCGACACCCGTCCGGCGGTGACGTTCACCGTCACTATCGGCTGCCCCAGGAGCGACCGGTCGACGTCGTCGTCGACACCGGTGAACACGCTCGACTCCCCGACGCCGTCGACGACGACGGTCGTCTCCGCGGTGTACACCAACACTGGCGCGGCCACGAGCGCGACGGCGATTCCGGTCACGGCGACGACGGTGAACAGCTCGCGCGGGCTGGACGAGCCGATCGAGACCACTGAGACTCCGTTCGACTGGCGAGGGTTTGCCTCTTGTGACCGAGCCGCGAGTGACGCCCGGCGAGTGGCCCGCGACGAGTGTGGCCCGACTCTGCCGTGGACAGGGTGGCATTCTTCTACCCACCACCCCTAGCAGCCTGTATGTCGACTGATGGGATCATCTTCGGTATCGACGACTTCGGCGGCCTCGCAGTGTTCGGACTCCACGCCGCCATCGCGCTCGGGTTGATCGGTGTCGGTGTTCTCGCTGCCGGGCAGAATCTCGTCCAGGGCGGTCTGTTGGCGACGATCGGTGCGATGATCATGGTCGTTGGTCGCTCGGCTGGCCGAATCGTCTCCCGGAGTGAATGACCGCGACAGACCACACCGGAACAGTCGTCGGCATCTCGTCGGCGGGTGACAGACTGGTTCGGCTAGCCGCGTCGGACGCCCGCGATGCCGGGTTGGCCGACGAGACGCCGGTCCTCGTCAGGGGGGACACGGAGACGGCGGCGACGGTCGCCGTCGACGACGATCTGGCCGCCCGGAGTCTCGTCGTGGACGAGCGGGTGGCCGACGGCGCGGGTGTCTCGGTCGGCGACACGATCTCGTTGGAGGCGGTCGACCCCCGTCCGGCGACGAGCCTCCGGTTCGCGCCGGTGCCGGACCTGTCGATCCGGGGCGGCGAGGAGGCCGTCCGGCGGGCCGCGGCCGGCACGCCGCTCGTCGCCGGCGACCGGATCGGCGTCTCGTTGTTCAAAGGCGCGCTGGACGTGCCGGTGCGTGTCACCGCCGTGTCGCCGGACGGCCCGGTGTACGTCACCGCCGAGACGGAGATCGACCTCGTCGCCGGGCCGGCGTCCGCGGTCGAGGCCGACCACCGCGTCCCGCACGTCCCGACCGACGACGTCGGCGGGTACGACGAGGCCAGAGCGACGCTCGAACGGGCGGTGGTGCGCCCGCTGACCGCCGGCGACGCCTACGACGCCGCCGGCGCGCGCCCCGGTAACGGCGTCCTCTTGGTCGGTCCGGCGGGCGTCGGCAAGAGCCACCTCCTCCGACACGCCGCCTGGCAGGCGGACGCCACACTCGTCGCCCCCGACCCCGGCCGACTCCAGTCGGCCGGCGACGAGACACTGGCAGAGCTGTTGGAGGACCTCCGGGTGGCCGCCGGCCGCGCGCCCCGAGCGGTCGTCCACCTAGACGACCTCGACCGACTGGGTGAGGGGGGCCGGACGGGTGCCGGCCGGCTCGCCCGGATCGCGGCCGCCGTCGACCGACTCCGTGGGATGGACGACGTGGTGGTCGTCGGCGAAGCGAGCGCCGCCGAGGAGGTGCCGGACGGGCTCCGACGCGGCGACAGGCTGTCTCGGGTCGTCGAGGTGACACCCCCAGACCGGGAGGACCGCGCGGCGATCCTGACCGCGCTCGCCCGAGGCGGTCGGCTCGCAGACGACGCCGACCCCGGGGCCGTCGGGGGGCGGGCGTTCGGCTACACCGCCGCCGACCTCCGTGGGCTGTGGTCGCACGCACTGGAGGCGGCAGTCGACCGCGCGCTGGAGACGGGCGACGACTCCGCCACGCCGGCCGTGTCGGCTGCCGACTTCGAGAGTGCGCTCCGGGCGACGGACCCCAGCGCCCTGCGCGGAGCGTCCGTCGAGCGGCCGGACGTCTCGTTCGACGACGTCGGCGGGCTCGCCGGACCGAAGCGAGAGCTGACACGCTCCGTCGAGTGGCCGTTGCGGCACCCGGAGGCGTTCGAACGGCTCGACATCGACGCGCCGACCGGCGTCCTGCTGTACGGCCCGCCGGGAACCGGCAAGACGCTGTTGGCGCGTGCGGTCGCGGCGACGACGGACGCCAACTTCGTCCCGGTGGACGGGCCGGAGCTGTTGGACAAGTACGTCGGCGAGTCGGAGCGAGCCGTCCGAGAGCTGTTCGAGCGGGCGCGGGCGAACGCCCCGGCGGTCGTGTTCTTCGACGAGATGGACTCACTGGCGCCCGCCCGCACGCAGGACACGGAGGCGTCGGCGCCGGAACGCGTCGTCTCACAGCTGTTGACGGAGCTGGACGGACTCGTCTCTCGTGGCGGAATCACCGTCGTGGCGGCGACGAACCGACCGGATCGGCTCGACCCCGCACTGTTGCGCCCCGGCCGACTGGACAGACTCGTCGAGGTGCCGGTGCCCGACGAGGAGGCGCGTCGGGCGATCTTCCGGGTTCACACACGCGACCGCCCGGTAGAGGGGGTCGACTACGACGAACTCGCCGCCCAGACGGAGGGGTACACCGGGAGCGACATCGAGGCGGTGGTGCGGGAGGCGTCGTTGCTCGCGTTAGAGGACCTGCTCGACGCCGACGGCCCGGCCGCAGCCGGCAGCGTCGACCCGCGGCGGTTGGACGGCCTCACCGTCGGTCCCGCGGAGTTCGACCGGGCGTTGCGCCGGGTCGGGCCGTCGCTGACGGAAGAGACGCTGGCCAACTACGAGGCGGTCGTGGAAGACGTGGTCGGGCGTTCCCGAGACCGCTAGTCGTACAGGTTCCGGGCAGAGATGCCGACGCCCAGCGCGGCGACGAACTCGATCACGAGCACCACCCAGAACGCGTTCCGGGAGCTGAACCCGATCGCGGTCGCGGCCGGGATGGCGAACAGCCCGGCCAGGGCGACGAAGAACGACCCGATCAGTCCGACGACCGCGAGTCTGTTCAGTGTCTGCACGTCGAGATCCTCCTCTGCCGTCTTCGGGTCGTCGAAGCTCACGTCTTGTCCTCCGTCAGTATGTCGTGGTTGTCGGTTATCGGTCCTCTGGTCACGGCGGACACTCCGGTCGCCGGCGGCCTACGTCTTTCGCGTAGAAAAAAGACCGATTCGCGTCGGTTGTCTGTCGTGCGTCTCAGTCTGCAGCCTGCTCGTCGGCCGACGGCGTCGGAGCCGAGGAGTCGCCGACGATGGCGCGGCTGCGGAGCAGGATGAACCCGAACCCGACCTTGGCGGTCACGTCCAGCACTGCGTACAGGAGGGTCTCGATGCCGAGCGGCACGATGCCGGCACCCTCCGTACCGACGATCCACACGATGGGATACGCCGTCCACAACACCAACGTGATGTTACGCAACGTCGTGAAGGTGGACTGGGTCTCGTCGTCGAGTTCCGCGACCTTCGACGTGAGGGTCCCGTACAGCATGTACAGGAGGAACACGAACGAGATCGTGCTCACGGTCCACCAGATGTACCGGTAGGTGAAGGCGTTGTTCTCCAGGGCGCCGACCAGACCGGTGACGATCATGAACGCGTCCGTCAGGACCAGCGCGTAGATCGTGTTCCGGTCTGCGTCGGCGAGCAGGGCCAGGTCCAGCAGCAGGAGCGGCGTGGTGAACAGCCAGTCAGCGTAGCGTGCCCAGTAGATGCGCAGGGCTTCCGGGAAGCCTGCGACCTCCACTGTCGAGTAACCGAAGCCGAGGAACATCGACAGGTAGGATGCCGCGGCAATCGCGGGCACCATGATGGTCAGAATGTAGTACTCCTGCTGCTCCGGGTCGGTGACTCCCCAGCCCTTCGCGATGAAGTAGAAGGTGCCGAGGAGCATCGCCACGAAGCCAATTCCGAGCCAGATCGACTCTGGCCGAGCGAGCGGACTCTGCTGGAGGAGTGCTCCAGCCTCAACAGCTAGCGACATGGTACATCAGGATCCATGGGGTTCCTCCCACTTAAACCCTAACTCCCTTGTTATGTCTTTGGGGCGGTAGCTTCCGACTTCCTCCGGAGCGCCCGTTGCGTGGCTCTCCCGGCCGTCCGTGGTGTCAGCGCCTATCAAATATAACTCATCTGTCATCGTGACACACAGTACCACGACAGATGTTGTCGTGAACCTCGCCCCGGAAATTGTACCAGTCTCCAGCCTCAGTTCGCACGTTTCCACTTGTGAATCGGTGAAAGAAAAGTCTCGTCTGTCACGGTCGCCTCGGGGGTTCGACGGGGTCGCCGTCCCAGTCGATGCCGTCCAGTCGGTCGGCGTGTCCACTGTCGGGGCTCTATCCGTCCAGTGGGCGGGCAGCTCGCGCGCACCGAAGTGGAGCCGGGTACCGCCGGGCCGGGCCCGCGCGCGCTCACGACACAGCCGTGTCGGTGGAGTGGGCAAATTGAAGGGACTGCCACACCTATCGGTACCGTATGGCAGACAGCACTGCGGACGAGGCGACGGAGACCGCCGAGGCCGAGGAGACGGAGGCAGCCGAGGCGGAGACGGAGTCCGTCACCGAGGAGGCGGCAGTCGTCGACTTGGAGGCCGCCGCAGAGTACGAGGACGTGGCGGCGGAGTTGGAGGAAACCGTCGAACAGCAGCAGGAGCAGATCGACGAACTGAACGACATGGTGATGGACCTCTCTGCTCGCCTCGCGGACAACGACGGGGTCGGGGTGTGTCCGGACTGTCGTGGACCCGTCGTCAAGAGTGGGGGCTTCTTCTCGAAGAATCAGATCAAGTGTCGGGACTGCGGGCGGGTGTTCCACGACTACTAGCGTGGCGAACCACCAGACGACGGCGAAGATGGAAAGCCATTTATCTCTCACCGGAGAACGATCGGGTGTCGTCATGGTGCGCGTGGGTAGCCAAGCTAGGCCAACGGCGCAGCGTTGAGGGCGCTGTCCTGTAGAGGTCCGCCGGTTCAAATCCGGTCCCACGCAGTTTCTCCGAGTGAACGAAGTGAACGGGGAGCCACGGGCGAAGTCGCTCGCTCGACTCTCTCCCTCGACTCCGAGTCACACCACACAACACCACCGTCGCGGTCGTAGTGAGAGACGACCGTGGACCGGACTCAGTGCTTCTGGACGGGCACGAAGTACGGCTCCGTCGACTTCTGTTCGCGTTCCGTCTGGAGGTGGTCGAGGAACGCACTCAGCTCCACGTCGTTGGCCTCGCGCTCCTGGCGGTCGCGGACGGAGACGGTCTCGGCGTCGGCCTCGTCGCTGCCGACGATCAGCATGTACGGGACGCGGTCGTCGTGACCGGCGCGAATCTTCCGACCCACGGTCATGTCGCGGTCCTCCACCTCGACGCGGAAGCCGGCGTCGTCGAGTTCGGCGGCGACGGACTCGGCGTAGTCGAGCTGGTCGTCGGAGATGGGGAGCACGCGCACCTGTTCGGGGGCGAGCCAGGTCGGGAAGTTCCCTTTGAAGTGCTCGATCAGGACGCCCATGAACCGCTCGAACGAGCCCAGCAGCGCCCGGTGGATGGTGACGGGGCGGTGCTCCTCGTTGTCCTCGCCGACGTACGCCAGGTCGAGCCGTTCGGGGATGTTGAAGTCCACCTGGACGGTGCCGATGGTCCACGACCGCCCCAGCGCGTCGATAGCGTTGACGCCGATCTTCGGGCCGTAGAACGCCGCCTCACCCTCTTCGACCTCGTAGTCGAGGTCCTCCGTCTCCAGGGCGTTCCGGAGCGCGTCCGTGGCGGTCTCCCAGATGTCGTCGGAGCCGATGGCGTCGTCACCCTTCGTCTCCAGAACGTACTCCACGTCGAAGCCGAAGGTCTCGTACAAGTCCTCGATCACGCGGACGTGCGCGAGAAGCTCCTCTTCCAGTTGGTCCTCGCGGAGGAACGCGTGCCCGTCGTCCTGCGTGAATCCGCGCACGCGGAGCATCCCGGAGAGTTCGCCGGACTGCTCGTTGCGGTAGCAGGTGCCGAACTCGGCGAACCGCAGCGGGAGGTCACGGTAGGAGTGACGCTCGTCGCCGTACACGTGCGCGTGGTTCGCGCAGTTCATCGGCTTGAGGCCGTACTCCGTGTCGTCCTGCTCCCAGGCGAACATCTCGCCTTCCTCCTTGAAGGCGTCGTAGTGACCGGTGGGCTTCCACAGTTCGGCCTTGTTGAGCTCCGGCGTCCACACCTCCTCGTAGCCCAGTTCCTCGTTCTTCTCGCGGACGTACTCCTCCAGTTCCCGGCGGATCGTCATTCCCGCGGGGTGGAAGTGGACGCAGCCGGGGGAGTGGTCCGGGACGGAGAAGAGGTCCATCTCGGAGCCGATCCGGCGGTGGTCGCGTTCCTTCGCCTCCTCGCGGCGTTCGAGGAAGTCCTCCAAGTCGGACTCGGACTCGAAGGCGGTCCCGTACACCCGCGTCAGCGTCTCGTTGTCCTCGTCGCCCCGCCAGTAGGCGGTCGAGATCTGGAGCAGTTCGACCGCGCCGATCTTCCCGGTAGAGTCGACGTGTGGCCCCTGACAGAGGTCCTCCCAGCCGTCCTGGACGTAGAAGGAGACGGGATCCTCGCCGGCGGCCTCGTCGTCCAGGATCTCTCGTTTGAACCGGTTGTCGTCGTACGCCTCGAACGCCGCCTCTCGGGAGCGTTCCTCGCGGACGAGGTCGTAGTCGGCCGCCAGAATCTCCTCCATCTCCGCTCTGATCTCCTCTAGGTCGGACTCGTCCAGATCCACTCCGGACACGTCGTAGTAGAAGCCGTCGTCCGTCGACGGGCCGATGGCGAGTTTGGCCTCCGGGCGGAGTCGTTGCAGTGCCTGCGCGAACACGTGGGCGGCGGTGTGGCGCAACACGTCGAGGTACTCGTCGGACTGGTCGGTGACGATCTCGACTGCGGCGCCGTCGTGGACCGGCGTCGCCTTGTCGACGAGTTCGCCGTCGATCTTGCCCGCGACCGTGTCGTCGCCCAACCCTGGGCCGATCTCGTAGGCGACGTCCTCCAGCGACGCCCCCTCCGACACGGACAACGACGAGCCGTCCGGGAGCGTCACGCTGATATCGCTCATGTCCCTGGGGAGACCGAGCGGGCGGTTAAGGTTTACCGACGACGCTGCCGGCGACGAAGACATCACCCGCGCCAGAACAGTTCACCCGCGTCGGAACAGTCGACCCACGTCAGAAGAGCCCGTCCGCGTCAGAACACGTCGTCCGCGTCGATGGTGCCGTCCGTCTCCGGCCCGCGAACGGTGACCTCCTCGCCCAGCCGGAGGGAGGCGTCCGTCTCCACCCGTTTCGTCTCCGTCCCGTCGTCCAAGACGACCGGGCTGCCGGCTTGGACGACCGTGCCGGTGAACTCCGTCTCCGTCTCGCCCGTCTCGGTCGTGTCGCCGCCGGCGTCCGTCTCGGCGGTCGCGGCGACGGCGCCGCCCGTCGTCGCCTCTGCGACGGCCGCCTCGTCCGCGTCCGTCGTGTCCGTGTCGTCGCCGAACGCGGAGAGGCCGTCCTGGTCGCCGTCGTCCGTGTCGGGTGTCGTGTCGCCGAGCACGGTGACGGTGGACTGCCAGCCGGCCGACGCCTCCAGGTCGTCCTGCCACCCCTCCTGGATCTCCACGTCCGTGCAGGCGATCTCGTCGGCGAGGTCGATGTCGAGGTCGGCCTTGTCCCCCCACAGCGCGACCCGGATCTCCCCGGTGTCGTCTTTCAGCCGGACGTTGCGGACCTGCCCCTCGCTGCCGTCGTCGCGGTCGAACGTGCGTTTCTCGCTGGTCTCGATCACGCCGCCGGCGATGTCGACCGTGTCCTCCAGCTCGAGTGCGCCGATGTCGGTCGTGTCCGGCTCGTAGTCGACCGTCTCGTCGACCACCTCGACGGCACCCCGGGAGCCGACGTGTAGCTCTAGATCCCCGTCGCGCTCTCGGACGTAGCCGTCGACGATCTCGACGGTCTCGCCGGGCGTGAGCTCCTCGGCCCGGGGGGCGCGTTCGTCCCACAGCGTCACCCGGACGCGACCGGTCTCGTCGCCGACCGCGAGGTTCGCCACCCGTCCCTCGCTGCCGTCGTCACGGTCGAACGTCCGGACGGCGTCCGTGTCGAGGAGCTCCCCGACGAGCGTCACGTCGGACGCGCCCATCGTCAGATCCTCGACGCGGTACTCGTCGACGATCTCCACGTTCACGTCGCCCTCGGGGTCGGGGTCGATGTCGTCGACGGACACCTCGAGGCCGTTGTAGCCGTCCTTCGGCCGACCGGCCACGTCCAACACGTCGCCGGGCTCCAGCCGCTCGACGGCGTCTTCGGCCATCCGGTCCCACATCGTGATCGTGACGTGTCCGGACTCGTCTGCCACCTCGACGTTCAACACCTTCCCGTCCTCGCGGTCCTCCTCGTCGCGCTCGAACGTCCGGAGTTCGCCGACGGAGGTGACCTTGGCGAGGAACGTCACGTCGTCCATCCCCGGCTCCACGTCGGCGACGCAGTCCACGTCTTGGTCGTCGAGCTCGTGGGCGACGAGCATCGCGGCCGTCTCCTCGTCTGCGAGCCCACCCATCTGTTCTACCTTCGACTCGACGGCGTCGGTGAACTCCTCCAGAGAGATTTCCGCGTCTACGTCCTCCTCGAATACGTCCTCGATCACACCCATCTGTTCGTCGTACCAGAGGCAGACGGCTCCGTTAAACGTTGCCGTTCGGTCGTGAACCGGTCGTTCGCGGGGTCGTCCCCCGTCGTGCGTCCGTGGCGTGGTCTCGTCGTCGCTCCCGTCACGGGCCGTCTGTGTCGGCCTCCCACTTCAACCTCCGGCGGGCTACGGCTCCGTCTCGGCGGCGACCCGGGTGCCGTCCGAGCGGGCGTGGCGCACGACGACCACCTCGGGGAGCGCGTCGAGTCGCAACTCGGCGGCGTAACTCCGGTAGACGAGCTGTTGTGTGCAGATGTCGCCGGTCTCGACGGTCTCGACGGTGACGACGAGTCGGCCGCCCTCGCGGGTCACCGCCGACAGCCTCGGCTGCGAGCAACCGGTGGGGCCGCGGATACACCCTTCCACGCGGACGGCCGTCCCGTCGACGCCGACGGTCGCCGTGGCCCCGCCGGCTCTGGAACACTCGCCCGTGCGCTCGAGCGTCGCCTCGTCCACGGTGGACCCCAGCGTCACTGTATCCGTCGGTGACGACGGGAGACCGTTCGTCGGCGTGGGACTGTCGGTCTGTGTCGGGCTGTCGGTCGGTGTGGGTGTGTCAGTCGACGACGGTGTGGCAGTCTCCGTCGCAGTCGCCGATCGCGTGGGGTTGTCGGAGTCGCCGGGTGCACCGCCGCCGCTGTCGGCCGTACATCCAGCGAGCGCGCCCGCCGCGAGCGCAGCGAGCAGTCGTCTCCGTCTCATGTTCCGCGTATTCGACTCCGAAACTCATATACTCGGTGGTCGGACAAACAGCCGCTTGTCCATCCGGTAGACGGACGGATCGTAACTGTCTTACGTGACTCGGCAGTACGGTGAGATGAGTCCTGGTAGGGTAGTGGACTATCCTCTTGGCTTGCGGAGCCAGGGACCGGCGTTCAAATCGCCGCCGGGACGTTTCTCTCGACGTGAAATGGGGAGCGAAGCGAGCCGTCCGAATCATCCGACAGCCTCCGGGACGATTTGAACCGACGAACGGTAGCCCGCGCAGCGACCGTCGGGAGCGAGCAGGACCCGTTCGGCACGTTCAAATCGCCGCCGGGACGTTTCTCTCGACGTGAAACGGGGAGCGAAGCGAGCCATCCGAATCATCCGACAGCCTCCGGGACGACTCGAACCGACGAACGGTAGCCCGCGCAGCGACCGTCGGGAGCGAGCAGGACCGACAGACTCGACTCCGTTGCGAGCGGTGCGGCTGTGGCGGGCCACTACGGCCCGGCGTGGGTGAGGGTCGAAGACCCGGGCCTTCTCGGTCGAGCTCTTCTCGACTGGGAGTGCGGACGCGCGGCCGAGGAACGAGAGAGGGCGGTTACTACAGCGCGTAGTCGTGCTCTCCGCTCTCCGTGCGGAGGAACTCCGTGAGGAGGTCGACGGTCGCGGCGATGTCGTCGCCGTGGGCGGTCTCGGTGACGGTGTGGAGGTAGCGGGTCGGAACGGAGATAGCGCCGACGGGGCGGGCGCCGTTCGTGTTCTGGAAGCCGGCAGTGTCGGTGCCGCCGGCGGGCAGCACCTCGACCTGGTGGTCGATGTCGGCGTCTTCGGCGACGGCTCGCATCCGGCGGTGGACCTTCGGCGTCGTGATGACGGAGGAGTCTTTCAGCTTGATCGCGGTACCCTCGCCGAGCTCCGTCACCTGTTTGTCCTCGCTCACGTCGGGCACGTCGGAGGCGACGGTGACGTCGAGCGCGACGGCGAGGTCTGGGGCGACGTCGACGCCGAGTGCGGTCGCGCCGCGGAGCCCGACCTCCTCCTGGACGGTGGCACAGAAGTGAATCGTCACGTCGGGGTCGTCGATGCGGCGGGCGGCCTCCAGCATGGCGAACACGCAGACTCGGTCGTCCAGCGCCTTGCCGGTGACAGTGTCGCCCATCTGGACGGTGGACTGCTCCATCGTGACGAGGTCGCCGACGGAGACGGCGTCGGCGACGGTGTCGCCGTCGCGGCCGAGATCGACGACGACGTCCTCGACGGCGTCGTCCTTCTGACGCTGTTCCTCGTCGAGCGTGTGGGGCGGGACGGAGCCGACGAGTCCAGTGAGGTCACCGTCGTCGGTGTGGACAGTCACGCGCTGTGCACGGAGGACGCGCGGGTCCCAGCCGCCGAGGGCGTCGAGTTTGAGGAAGCCGTCCTCGCCGACGTGTTTCACCATGAACCCGATCTCGTCCATGTGGGCGGCGACGGCGACCTCGTAGTCGGCGTCGCCTTCGATCGTGCCGACGACGTTGCCCATCGCGTCCGTCTCGACGCTGTCGGTCTCTTCTGTGAGTACAGACCGGACGTGCTCGCGGACGCGGTCCTCGTAGCCGGGGACGCCGCTCGTCTCGGTGAGCGTCTGGAGCAGGTCGAAGTCGAACTCGAACGGTGTGTCCGTCACGCGAGCCCGTTGCAACCCGGCGGTGTAAAAGCCACTCGTACCCGTCCAGACGGCCGGTTCTCGCGCCCGAAACGGGGGACGTGTTGTCGGGGGTTCCGGAACCCTTTTGGGAAACTCGGACGCTGTCACACGTATGTCCAACGACGTGGAGGCAGAACTCCGTGAACAGTTCACCGAGGCGTTCGAGGGTGCAGACTACCCCGTCTCGAACCAGATGGACCTCGTGCCCGCGCTCCCGAACGGCCCGGGGACGAAGTTCGAGGCCGGCGACGTGTCGCTGACGGCGATGGAGATGGCGGCCAAGCTCGGTGACGAACAGGAGTTCCCGTACGACGACGTCGAGACGCTCGTCGACGACATCCTCGAGGGGCTCCAGAGCCAGGGCGTCTTCTAGTCGGCCTCCTCGCGGCGTTCGCGGCCGTGTGCGTCACACAACACCTCGTCGGCGTCGCTGTCGAGGTAGAAGCTGTCGCCGGTCTCGACGGCGGCGCCACAGACGCCACAGCCGTCGGCGTGTGCGACGGCGTACTTCCCGACGCTCGTGTCGACACGCAGCCGGCCGGCTGCGCGCGCGACCCGGGTCAACCCCTCGCCGATGGCCGTCTCTTCTGGACTGTCTGCGGCCTCGAACCTGACGACTGGCACACGCCACACTGCGTCGCGGCGCCACCTCGGTCTCTCGCCACCGGCGAATGGAGCCGCAAGAGCTAATAACTCTCGTTTTCGATTGTACATCGTACGGGAAACACATACAATTTATTTCGGTTTCGTCGAGAACGCCGCGCGCACACCGACGACGCGACCCGACGCCGAATCTCACGATACGGGCGCTCACTGGCGTGTGAAGCTACGGTACAGCAGTAGAAGTAGTGAACCAATTTAGAGCTAGGTACAACACTAACCTTCGAAACAAAGTTTTATCTGATAGGTCTCGCATAGGTAACACGCGGGGTGCGCACGGCCGGCGACGGCCGGGCTCCAACGTGGGCCGGGGCCGGGCGGCGGAGCGTGCCGACCGCAGCAGACGAGGGAGAACACAGATGTCAGAGGCACGCACACGACGCGAGGGCGAGGCTGTGACGCGGGACCTCACGGCGTTCCAGCAGAACATTCTCGCCATCCTCGCCGACGAACCGATGTACGGACTGGCGATCAAACGCGAACTGGAGACGTACTACGACGACGACGTGAACCACGGGCGGCTGTATCCCAACCTCGACGATCTGGTGGAGATGGGGCTCGTCGAGAAGAGCGAGTTGGACAAGCGGACGAACCAGTACGCCCTCACCGACGCCGGACGCGAGACCGTGCTGGCTCAGATGGAGTGGATGCTCGACAACTACGTCACCGGGTCGGAGCGACGCGGCGAGATCGAGCAGCTGCTCGACCACGTCGGCTGACCGGGCCCGTCAGATCGGCGGGGTCGTCCCGGCGGCGTCGAACACGTACCGCACGGACTCCCGGACGACTGCTCGTTGCCGCTCCGTCGGCCAGGCGTTCCGGGGGTAGTACTCGGTCAGAAACTCCTCTACCTCCGCAGCCGTCGCCGTCTCCACCCGCTTGGCGTAGTGGTTGCCGACGAAGTCGGCGAACGCCCGCGCGTTCCGACGGTGTGTCGAGCCGTGTTCCGCGCCGACTGCGGTCACGACCTCGGCGTTGTGCTCTTCGACACGGTCCCACTCGTCGGGGTCACCCGCCCCGGACAACAGGAGTTCGTACGCGCGGTCCGTGTCGCTCACGTTCGTCGTGTCCACGGTACCGTCGTCGTCGACCCACTCGCTGGGGTAGACGACGAGTGTGTCGTCGGTCTCGCGCACCCGGCTGACGAACCCGTGGTCCGCCAGCCGTTCGTCGCGGTCCGTCCGGTAGGCGGTCGCCTCGTCGTCGTCCGTCGCCCGGCGGGCCAGTCGCGTCAGCCGCCGACAGTCCTGGACCAGGTCCGCCGGGAGTTCGTCAGACCCCGTGTCTGCGACGCCGGCCCGCTCGCGTGCCGCTCGTGTCGCCGCCGCCTCGTCTGCCTCGGTGTCACTGTCGGTCATCGAGTGCCTCGTTGGCCAGTTCGTCGGCGCGCTCGTTTAGCTCCCGCGGAACGTGCTCCAACGACCACCGGTCGAACCGTTCGAGGAGCTCTCGGACCCGGACGCGACGCTCGCGGAGCCCGGGGTCGTTCGTGTCCCACTCCCCTCGCACCTGACGGACGACGAGCTGTGAGTCGCCTCGCACGTCGGCCTCCTCTAGACCGTAGTCGACGGCCGCCTCCAGCGCCCGCGTCAGGGCCGCGTACTCCGCGCGGTTGTTGGTCGTCTCGCCGATCCGTTCGCCCCCCTCGGCGGCGATCCCGTCGCTCGTCACGATCGCCCAGCCGACCGCCGACGGCCCGGGGTTCCCCCGACAGGCGCCGTCGAAGTAGACGTGCCCGCGACCGCCACCCTCGCGCAACGGGAGCGTCAGCGCCTCCGGGTCGCTCCCCTGGACGACCACCTTCCCCTCGTAGGCGACGGCGGTCGCGCCCTCGCGGTCCGCCCGCCACAGTTCGTGGTCCGTGTTGCCCGGCTCGACGGTCACGCCCGTCCGTTCGAGACGCTCGCGCGCCGCCTCCGGGTCGCAGTCGACGACTGGCACAGTCGTCACTCGGCGACGACGCTGCCTGAACGTTGCGGCTCACCCCTGGCCGTCCCAGAACCGTTCGAGGCCGAACTGCAGCATGTCCGGCGACACCGTCCGGAACTCCTCGCGGGCCGCCGTCGGGAACAGTCCCCGGACGGAGTTCCACGACTCCCGGGCGTACCGGGCGTCGACGAGCACCCGGACGCCGACCTCCTCCGGCCCGCGGATCACGCGCCCGATCGCCTGTCTCGCCTTCCGAACCGCCGGCACCGTCAGCGCGGTCTCGAATCCGTCCCGAGAGAACTGCGTGTCGTACGCCGTCCGGACCGCAGACACCGCCGGCGACGCCGTGCTGACGATGGGTACCCCACAGATCACCGCGGCCGCGAGTCTGTCACCCCGGTAGTCGACACCCTCCGTGAGCGTCCCGCGGATGCTCGTCGCCAGCACCTTCGCCTCCCCGTCGAAGAACTCCCCTTTCAGCGCCTCCGTCGCGGCGTCGGAGCTGGACTCGTCGGACAACACCGGCCGGTCCACCCGCTCGCCGAGCACGTCCGCGATCCAGGCCGCCTCCCCGTAGCTGGGCATGCCGACCAGGACGTTCCCGGGTGTCGTCTCGACGACGTCCACGACGGCGTCGACGTGGGCCTGTCGGGCGCGGTTCCCCTCCGGGTCGCCCGGCGGCCCGCGATTCTCGTAGGTGAACTTCGGGGCGTCGACCGCGAACGACGCCCTGTTGTCCGGCGGGAACGACAGCCCGAACGTCTCCTCGACCACCGGACGGCCGGCGTCTTCGAGGTAGTCGAGCCCCGTCACCTCTCGGAACACGTCCGTCGGCGCGAGCGTTGCACTCATCAGGACGCCGCCGCCGAACTCCGCGAGCCGTTCGCCGATGGCGTCGGCCGGCACGCAGTTCTGGAGCGCCAGCCGGGCGTTGTACTGCCGGCGCCAGGAGTCGGGTGCCCCGGTCTCGTCGAACGTCGGCTCCAGCTCGATCTCCCGGAAGTACGACTCGTGGTCGAACTGGAACCACGCCGTCACGACCCGGCCGACCGTCGGTGCGGCCCGTTGGCGGTCCTCGTCTTCGGCCTCGTCCAACACCCGTTCCACGACCGCGCCGACCGCCGCCGCCCGCGACCACACTCGGTCGTCGTAGCCCGCCTGTCGCGCCCACTGGCTGATCGCGTCCTCGGCCGGCGTCTCCGGGTCACGCAACGGCACCTCGTACGACTCCAGTTCCTCGGGGTCGGCGTCCGTCCACTCCGGGTGGACGGCGTCCAGGTGCCGTCGCACGCGGTCGTCCAACTCCTCCCGGAGGTCGCGGACGAACTCGCGGAGTCGTCGGAGGTCGTCCAGCTCCACGCCGGCGTCGTCCAACTCCCCCCGGACGAGGTCGGCGTCCGTCGACCCGGCCGCCTCCTTCCCCTCGTCTTCGAACGCGACGGGCTGGATCACCCGGGTGAGTTCCCCCTCGGCGTCCCGGAGCGTCGTGTCACCGACGCCGTCGGAGACGAGATCCCGCACCCGCGGCTCCAGCATGTGCGCCTCGTCACACACGAGGAACGTCTCCTCGTCGATCAGCCCGCCCGTGAACGCTCCCGCCGTCGTCGGATCGAAGGCGTGGTAGTAGTTCCCGACCACGACCTCCACCTCCGTCGCCAACGCCCCCATGACGGAGTGGGGACAACTACCGTGCCCGGCGGCCAGCCGGACGAGTTCCGGCGTGTCGACCACGCCCAGCCCCTCGGTGTCGAACGGCACTGCGCCCGCGGGGTCGTCGTCTGCGTGCCCGCTGTCCTCCAGATACTGGGCGTAGAACGGACAGTACTCCGTGCCGTTCGCGTCGCCCGCGGTCGGATCCGTGCCGTCGGCGTAGTGTTCCGACGTCTCCGGGAGGTACGGCGTCGGCTCCCCGGCGGTCTCCAAGAACGGCGTCCGGTCGTTGCCGGTGTCGGCGATTCCGGTCTGTGCGCGGCGCGCCTCCTCGGCGAGCGCGCCGGCGCTCGTCTCCCCGCCCTCGCCGGTGAGTCCGCGCGTCCGGTCGCGCAGCCCCTCACACCGGTCGTACACGTTCCGGTCGTCGATCCCGGCCGCGTTCTCCCGCGAGTACGG
The DNA here is from genome assembly GCF_041361465.1 of Halobaculum sp. MBLA0143. NCBI lineage: Archaea > Methanobacteriati > Methanobacteriota > Halobacteria > Halobacteriales > Haloferacaceae > Halonovum > Halonovum salinarum. The sequence continues at coordinate 2,355,552 of NZ_JBGKAC010000001.1, read as the reverse complement.
ACACACGTCCGCCTTGCCGACGAGGGTCAGCGCCGAGACGGGCTCGTCGTCCGGCGGGTCGTCGTTGATCGTCCGCACGTCCGCCTCGAACTGCCGCAGTTGTTGCTTGACGCTCGTCAACACGAGCACGCGCTCGAACTCCGTCTCCGGGTCGCGCACGAGATCGACCCCAGCCGTCAGCGCCAGCATCGTCTTCCCGGTGCCACAGGCTCCCTCCAGACAGACGTAGCCGTCGTCGCGCGCGGTCGACCGGAGTAGTTCGATCCCCTCCTCCTGGGCCGCGTACGGCTCCGCGTGGCCGAACACGCGCCGCCAGCCGTCGCTGTCGGCCTCTTCCGTCGCTCCGCGTGTCGACTCCCCACCGCTCACGTTCGGTCGTCGGGACGGCACGGATTCAATCCGTCGGTGGTCCCGGCTCCGTACTTGAACGTTCGCATCAACTGGACTCTTTAGTCCCAGAGGATTGAGCAACTGATACATGTGTCTGGCCTGGAAATCAGGCAGAAACGATTACAACGTAGTAAACGTTTTGACGCTGTGGTCTGTAGGGTGCAATGGATCGCAATGTCACGACCTTGCTTAGTCGGCTGCGATCCACCCTAGCGCCCGTAAGGGCGTGAGGCATGCGACAGCGAACCCAGTCCGGCCGGTAGAGACCGCCGGTCGCCGAAAGGGCTCAGGCATGGTCTCGTCTAACCCTTTGGAAACAAACGTTAACCACTCCTGAGTGATAATAATTTTAATTAATATAGCAAGCCTGGTTGTCAGCGAGTAACGACCGGGAGTGACCCCGGACGCCTACTTCTGCTCCTCACCGATGTACATCCCGACGGCGAGGGTGATCAAGCCCCGACCGAAGGGGACACCGGCGAGCAGCAGCACAGTGCCACAGGCCGCGATGGCTGCGGGAGTGCTGACATCGAACCCAGGCATGGTTGTCTAACCCTTACGACGGAGGAAACCGCCGGTCCCATACGGGACAATAGTCCCAAGTGTTGACTACATTATAAATGCACTGCTAGCAGCCTCCATAGGAACAAACCACGATATAAACTGTTTATGATAGAGTAACTGGGGGGTCTTAGCTCAGACACCACCTACACCGGTGTCCTGTATTCACTCCCCCAACTCCACGTCCGCCCCGATCCCCGCCAGCGTCTCGAAGAACCCCGGGAACGACACCTCGACGTGTTCGGCGCCCCGGACGGTCGTCTCCCCGTCGGCGACGAGCCCGGCGACCGCCAGCGCCATCACGAGCCGGTGGTCCCCGCGGCCGTCGACGGTCGCGCCCGACAGCGTCGAGTCGTCGCCGTGGACGATCAGCGCGTCCGCCTCCTCGGTCACGCTCGCGCCCAACCGGTCGAGCGACTCGGCCATCGCCGCGACCCGGTCCGTCTCCTTGTACCGGACGTGTTCGGCGTCGACGATCCGGGTGTCGCCGTCCGCGACCGCGCCCAACACCGCGATCGTGGGGAGTAGATCCGGCGTGTCCGCGACGCTCACCTCGACACCCGACAACGGGGCGCGCGCGACCGTCAGTTCGCCCGCCTCGCGGTCCCAGGACACGTCCGCGCCCATCCGGCCGGCGATCTCGACGATCGCGGTGTCGCCCTGCGCGCTCGGGCGGGCACCCTCGATCACGACCGGCGCCTCGTCGGCAGCGACGGCGCCCGCCGCGAGCGGGTACGAGATCGACGAGAAGTCGCCCGGGACGGCGTAGCGGTCGGCGGCGTACGTCTGGCCGCCGGCGACGGCGAACCCCGCGTCCGTCCGTTCCGTCTCGACGCCGAAGTCGGCCAACAGTTCGCGGGTGATCTCGACGTACGGCGCCGACTTCAGCGCCGTCTCCAGTTCGATCTCGACTCCCTCCGGTGTCACGGCGCCGGCCATCAGCAACGCCGTGACGAACTGCGAGGACACGTCGCCCGGGATCGACACCCGACCGCCGTCGACGAGCGTCTCCCCGCGGCCGACGACCAACGGCGCCTGGCCGTTGTCTCGAGTGGAGTCCGCGCGGCCGCCCAGACTCTCGACGGCCGCGAGCAACGGTCCCTGGGGGCGCGAGCGGAGCGACTCGTCGCCCGTGAGCACGACCAGTCCGTCTGCGAGCGCGCCCGCCGCGGCCGTCAGCCGCATCGTCGTCCCGGAGTTGCCACAGTCCACCACGTCCGCGGGCGTCTCCGGCCGCCCGTCGAACCCCTCGACCCGAGCGACCCCGGCGTCGTCGTCCCAGTCGACGGTGCCGCCGAACGCCGTCACGGCGCGAGCGGTCGCCGCGGGGTCGGCGCTGTGGAGTGGTCCCGCGACGGCGGTCCCCTCGCCGTAGCCGGCGGCCAGGAGTGCACGGTGAGTGTAGCTCTTCGACGGCGGCGCCGTCACGCGGCCGGCGACGGTCGACGGCCCGATGTGTGCGTCCATGCCGCTCCGGTGTGAGGGCTGGGGGAAAGCCGTGTCGGACGGTGCCGTCGCCGCTTGGACAACGGCTTTCCGCCCGCCGGCCCAGTGTCCGAGCATGAATCCCGACTTCGGAGCGGTCGACGACGCGCTCGCGGCGGCGGACGCGGACGGCTACCTCGTCTACGCCGCCTCCGAGGAGGCCACCCAACGGTACCTCTCCGGGTTCGACGCCCCGGACCCGTTCGTCACCCTCTACACCCCGGAGACGGTGCGACTGCTCGTCTCCGGGCTGGAGTACGGCCGCGCGAGCCAGACGGCCCGCGCCGACGAGGTGTGCCGGTACGCCGACTACGACCGCCAGGCGCTGATCGAGGAACACGGCGAGCGGCTCGGCACGGCGAAGGTGTTCGCGTCGTTCCTGTCGGAGGCGGACGTGACGAGCGTGCTCGTGCCCGAGCGGTTCCCGCTGGGCACCGCCGACGCGCTCCGCGAGGTCGGTGTCGACGTGGCGGTCGACGAGGACGACGCCGTCGGCGAGGTGCGCGCGATCAAGACGGACGAGGAAGTGTCCAACCTCCGGGCGGCACAGGCCGCCAACGAGGCGGCACTCGCCCGAACGGAGGAACTGCTGTCGGCCGCGACCGTCGCCGACGACGGCACGCTCGTCCACGACGGGGAGCCGCTGACGAGCGAACGGGTGCGCCGGGAGATCGAGATCACGCTCCTCCGCCGGGACTGCGCGTTAGACGAGACGATCGTGGCGTGTGGCGCAGACGCGGCCGACCCACACGAGCGGGGCAGCGGCCCGTTGTCGGCAGACGAGCCGATCATCGTCGACATCTTCCCGCAGGACAAGACGACGAAGTACCACGGCGACGTGACACGGACGTTCCTCGTCGGGGAGCCGACCGCGGAACTCCGACGACGCTACGACCTGACACACGAGGCGCTGACGGCGGCGTTGGACACGCTCCAGGCGGGCGTCACCGGGAGCGAGGTCCACGACGCCGTCTGTGACGTGTACGAGGGAGCCGACTACGCGACCTTCCGGTCGGACCCGACGACGGAGACCGGGTTCATCCACTCCACCGGCCACGGTGTCGGCTTGGAGGTCCACGAGTCGCCCAGTCTCTCCCCCCGTGGCGAGGAACTGCGCCCCGGCCACGTCGTCACGGTCGAGCCGGGACTGTACGACCCCGACCACGGCGGCGTCCGGATCGAAGACACCGTCGTCGTCACGGAGGACGGCTACCGCAACCTCACGGACTACCCCGTCGAACTAGTCGTCGACTGATCCGGTTCACTCCCCGCTCGACACACGTCGCAGTCCGAACGCGACGACTCACTCCGCGCCGAACTCGTCGAGCGTCGCGTGGAGGTTCTCCTGTACCTCCGACACCGGGGCGCTCTCGGCGTCCAACTCCAACTCCTCGACGGCAGCGGCACCGACCGGGTCGACAGTCTCTGCCGGAGTGTACACGCCCAGCCGCCAGCGCTGGTGTTGGACGTCCCGGAGCGCGGAGACCAACGGTGACTCGTCTTCCAGCCGCCGGACTTCGTCGTTCACGATCACCTCCGAGGTGGACTCTCGCATCGCTGGGTCGCGTTCCACGTCGACGATCACCTCGCGGGGGGAGACGTCGGCCCGGTCGGCGATGGCGTCCTCGGCCGCCCGGATCTGGTCGTGGTCGAGCTTCCGAACCCGCTCGGGCACGTCGTCGTACTCCGCCCACACCGCTCGTTTGAGCAACGATCGCTCGTCGTACCGGCGGGCGAACGCCGCGGTCGCCTCACACCGCCGCAGCGCCGTCAGGAGGTCGTAGTCGTCCCACCGGCGCACGTCCCCGGCGGTCCAGTCCGTCGCCTGGAGCAGCCGTTCCGTCGCGCGCCGGAGCATCCCCTTGCTGATCCGAGCGGTGTGTTGGGTGTAGACGGTGGGGTTCATCAGCGCCCGCGCCAACAGCAACGACTCCGCCGTCTGGACGTTCCCCTCCGCGAGCACCAGGTCGCCGTCGGCGAACGTCAGCTCCCGGATCAGTCGTTCGTGGTCGATAGTGCCGTACGGGACCCCGGTGTGGTGGGCGTCACGGACGAGGTAGTCCATCCGGTCGACATCGAGTTCGCCGGAGACGAGTTGGCCGTACCGACCCTCGCCGGAGACGAGTCCGGCGACTCGCTCGGGGTCGATGTCGTGGTCCCGGAGCACGTCGCCGACGGCCGACTCCGTCAGGATGTCGGTCACGTCGTCGTGGTACAGTCCCGTGCGGCGGTGGATCAGCGTCTCGACGTTGTGGCTGAACGGCGCGTGACCCACGTCGTGCAGCAGTGCGGCCGCCCGCACCCGCTCGGCCTCCCGGCCCTCGACGCCAAGCGACGCCAGCGCCCGGTCGGCGAGGTGGTACACCCCCAACGAGTGTTCGAACCGGGTGTGGTTCGCGGACGGGTAGACGAGCTTCACCGTCCCGAGCTGGGAGATCCGGCGGAGCCGCTGGACCGGCGGCGTGTCCAGTAGCTCCGCGGCGACGCCGTCCACCTCGATGTGGTCGTGGACGCTGTCCTTGATCGTCGGCACGGGCTGTGGTTCGGCGGCTTCGTACAAAAAGCGTCGTGGCCTGTGGCGACCACAGTACGTCGTCACCCTTAACCTCGCGCCAGCCGACGGACAACGTATGTTCGGAGGCGGCGGCATGGACCCGCGGAAGATGGAACAGATGATGAAACAGATGGGGATCGACATGGACGAGCTGGACGCGGAGTCGGTCGTCATCGTCACGGAAGACGAAGAGCTCGTCTTCGACGCCCCGCAGGTGACGAAGATGGACGCACAAGGCCAGGAGACGTACCAGATCGTCGGCTCGCCGGACACCCACCAGGTCGCCGGCGACGACGACGCGACGCTGGATGCGGGCGACGACGCGACGCTGGAGTCGGGTGACGACGACGCGACACCGGAGTCGGGCGGCGACGACGCCACGACCGCGGACGCGATCCCGGACGACGACGTGGAGCTCGTCGCCCAGCGGGCGGGCGTGCCGCCGTCACAGGCCCGCGAGACGCTGGCCGAGGTGGACGGCGACCTGGCGGCGGCGATCTCGGAACTGGAGTGACACGCTCGTTACTGCTGGTCCACACGGACCCCGACTCCGACCGGGAGTACCTCCGGGAGCGGGGCGCGGAGCTCCAGACGGACCTGGGCGTGCTCACGGTGCCGGAAGACGCCGAGCCGGGCGACAGCCTGGAGACACACCTCGGCGAGGAGTTCCGGGTGCGGCGGCTGCGCGGCCCGGACCTGTTCGACCACTACGAGCGGACGGGCGCACCGATGCTCCCCCGAGACGTGGGGCTGATCGTCGGCGAGACCGGCGCTCGGGCGGGCGACACGGTGTTGGACGCCGGCACGGGCACCGGGGTGTTGGCCTCCTACCTCGCGCGACTCGGCGCCGAGGTGGTCACCTACGAGGTCGACTCGGAGTTCGCCGACGTGGCGCGCGACAACGTCCGACTCGGCGGCGTCGCGGACGCGGTAGACGTGCGGACGGGCGACGTGACCGACGAGCTAGACGCCCTCGCCGACCGCGAGCCCGGCTTCGACCTGGTGACCCTGGACACGGCGGACGCGCCGACGGTCGTCGCCCGGGCGCCGGCGCTGCTCCGGCGCGGCGGCTTCCTGGCCGTCTACTCCCCGTTCGTCGAGGACGCCCGCGAGGTCGCGCTCGCGGCCAGAGACGCGGGCCTGGACGGCGTCGAGACCGTAGAGACCATCCAACGAGAACTCGACGTCGGCGACCGAGGCACCCGTCCGGACACTGCCGGCGTCGGTCACTCCGGCTACCTGACTTTTGCTCGGTCGATATCGAATAGAGGGAATTGATTAACCCCCGGAATCTACCGGGGTGTATGTCACGAGACGAACGGCCACGGGGCCACGGCCGGACGACCGACGGCCGTGACGGAGTGTTGTGTGTCTCACCGCCCGCCGAGTTCGCCAGGTCCCTGCTCGGTCGCCTCCACGAGACGCGAATCGACCGGTCGACCCCGACCGTCGGCGGTGACGTGGACGTGACGGAGTACGTCGCCGCCGTCCCGTCGGTGGCGGACGGGTCGACACCGATCAGACTCCTGGTGTCGGAGCCGAGCGCGCTGCTCGGCCGGTTCGTGACCGCCGCCGTCGCGTCCGACCTCCGGGCGGACGACCACCTCGCGGTCGCGGCCGCAGACGACCTCTCTCAGCGGGTGACGGTCGCGGACGGCGCAGTCCACGCTCACCTCCGCCCGACCGGCGAGCTCCAGTCCGTCACCGCCCGGACGCCGTCGCTGTGTCGTCGCCTCCACGAGCGGTACGACCGTCGGTGGGCGGCGGCCGAGCCGTTGGAGCCGTCGACGCCGGGCTGGCGAGAGCTGACGAACACGTTCGTGGAGGCGTTCCCCGACGCCGGAGAGACGCTGCGGATCGTGTTGGCCGACGCGCCCGAGCTGCCGGTCAGCGGCACGTTCGACGTGGTGACGGTCGTCGGACTCGTCGCCGCTCGTCACGGCCTCCAGACGATGGCGGTGTCCGAGTGGGCGGAGTCGATCGGCCTCTCCAGCCGAACGGAGCTGTCCCGGGTGAAGTCGCGGCTCGTCGACCGCGGGCTCGTCGAGACGGACCGGGTCCCACAGGGGGTCGGCCGCCCGCGACAGAAGCTGCTCGTCGACGCCGACCGGCTCCGCGACTGTCCGCCGGAGGATCTCCTGACACACGCTCGGGCGCTGTACGACGGGGCGACGGAGACGGTGGTCGACGGCGACTGAGGCCGATCACTCGACGGCGGTCGACGAGTCGTGCCGGACGGGTCACTCGACGGCGCCGATCAGCGTCGTCAGCTCGTCGTCGAAGCGTTCCGGCTCCACCGCCGCCGCCACCGCCTCGCCCGTCTCCGGATCTCCACTCCCCCTGACGGCCGTCGGGTACGCTCCGCCGGCCAGGAGGTACCCCTCGTCGGCCGGCCGGACGGCGACCCGGGCGCTCGTCCGGACGGACACCGGCCCCGGGTCGTAGACGGCCTCGTAGCTGGCCACCCGCGCGTCCCTGTCGGCGACTGTCTCCCAGCGTGTCCCGCGCTGCCGGACCCGTTCGAGCCCGCGGTCGGCCAGCCGGTCGGCGAACCCGTCGTGGGCGCGGTCGGCGACGAGCCGGGTGAGCGCCCGCGAGGGGCCGGCCCGTGGCGACAGCGCCAGCCGCGCGGCGACGAAGAACCGCCACCGGCCGGACACTCCCGCGGTCTCGGCGAGTCGGTCGTGCAGGTCGTCGTCGTCGTACACCACGGTGTGGGCGTCGACGGTGACCACCCGGGCGTCGAACGGTCGCGTCACCGTCGCCTCCGTCTCCCGCCAGCCCGCAATCAGGGCCGCCGGGACGGCCGGTCGGTCGACTCCCATCGTCTCGGTCTCGGTCGGCAGCGGGATAACTTCGGTGGGGCGGCGTCGCTCCGCGGCGAACGGCGGGCGACGACGGCCCCCGGGAGACTCTTGTCGACCGACGGCGAACCCGGGGTGTGAACGAGGCGACGCTGTCGACGATCCGGGTGTACCCGGTGAAGGCGTTGGATGGGCTGACGGTCGACGCCGCGACGCTGCGGCCGGACGGGAGTCTCCGCCCCGACCGCGTGGTCGCGCTCGTCGACGCCGACGGCGACTACGTCAACGGGAAGAACGAGCGGGCGGTCCACCGGCTGTCTGCCGACTACGACTCCACCGCCGGAACCGTCCGGCTCACCCCACCGTCGGTCGAGGCGGCACCGACCGGGAGCGTCCCGTCGCCGGCGACGTTCCGGGTGCCCGGACTCGCCGACGGCGACGCAGGCGAAGAGGAGACGGACAGTGACGCGGGCGAGGAGGAGACGGACAGCGACGCAGGCGAAGAGGAGACGGACAGCGACGTACGCGGCGGTCCGGACGCGTTGGCCGAGTGGGTCGAGACGTACCTCGGCTACGAGGTGCGAGCGGCCGTCACCGAGCCGAGCTACCCGGACGACACCGCCGCGAGCGGGCCGACGCTGTTGTCCCGGGCGACGCTGTCGACGGTCGGCGACTGGTTCGACCTCTCCGAGCGAGCCGTGGCCCGACGGTTCCGACCGAACCTGGTCGTCTCGGGTGTACCGGCGTTCTGGGAGGAGAGACTGTACGGCGACCGGTCGGAACGCGTTCGCTTCCGGGTGGGCGACGCCACACTCGATGGCGTCGGCCCCTGTCGCCGGTGTGTCGTCCCGGCGCGCGACCCGGACACCGGCGCCGAGACGGCGGGGTTCCGCGAGCGGTTCGTCCGGCGGCGCACGGAGACGCTGCCCGACTGGAGCGACGGCCCGCGGTTCGAGGGAGCGTTCCGGCTCGCGCTCAACACGGTCGTGCCGCCGGCCGGGCGAGAGAGCCGCCTCGCAGTCGGCGACCGCGTGGTCGTGGACGGGGCCGTCCCGGCGGCGGAGGCGTGACCGGCGGCGCTACGACTCGTCGGACTGCTCGGCGTACTCCGCGGGCGTGTACGTCGTGATCTCCAGGGCGTGGACCTCCGTCGTCATCGCGTCGCCGACGGCGTCGTACACCATCTGGTGGCGGTCGACGATGCTCTCGCCCTCGAACGCCGGCGACACCACGACCGCGGCGTAGTGGGCGTCCTCCTGCTCGTCGTCGTGAACACGCGGGCGGGTGACGGTCGCGTCGGCGTCCGGAATCCCATCCTCCACGGCTGCCGCCACTGTCGACTCGTCCATACCGACGGTGGACGGGCGACGAACAAAAGCGGGACGGCTCGCGGCAGACTCTTGTCACCGCCGCCCCCGACGACGAACGTGCCCGACGGCGACGACGCACTCGACGACGCCCTCTCCGACGGCGACGACCCGACCGCGCGCGTCCGGCGACGAGTCCGCGAGCAACACCCGGAGACGCTGGATCGGGTGTGGCGCGCCGCCGACGCGGTCGCGGACGAGTGGACCGCCCCGCCGAGCGACAGAACTGGCGTCACGGAGCCGTTCGAACGACGGCTGACGAGCGACGACCGCGCCGGCCTGCTCGCCGTGTTAGAGACCGCAGCCGAGGCGCTCGGGGCGTCGCTGCCGGCCGACCCCGTCCCCGCACCCCCGTACCTCGTCGTCACCGCCACCGGACCGATTCTCCGCGCGACGCTGCCCGACTGCCGGCTGGTCGTCGAACTGCGGGCGTTCACCGTCTCGCGCGCGAGCGACGGTCCGGCGACGTACCGCCGCGACGACGACCGAATTCGCGTCCGGCTGCGATGACCCGCCGACCGCGGCACACCCCAACACGAGGTCGAGAACGGCGGCCGAGCGTCACGTCCAGTCGTCCAGCCCAGTCTGTGTGAGCGCGTCCGAGAGGCGATCGAACCCCGCCTCCACCTCCGAGGCCGGCACCTCCCACTCGTCGGTGACGTACGCCCGTGCGGCCTCGACGTCCGGCGAGACGGTCGTGTCGAACGTCGCGTCCGTCACGGGCGGGTCACGGAAGAACTGCCGTACCGCGTCGGCGTTGGCCACCGTCGCCCCCTCCGCCTCCAAGGCGGTGAACAGGTCGCCGTGCTCGTCGAGGAGACGTACGGCCGTCTTCGGGCCGACTCCGGAGACGCCCTCGTTGAAGTCCGTCCCGCACAGCATCGCGGCGTCGATCAACTGCTCGCGGGTGAGGTCGTGGCGTTCGAGCGTGGCGGACAGATCCATCACCTCCGGGTCGTCGGAGCCGGTCAGCTTCCGGATCGTCCGTGGCCCGCCGAACAGGAGCACGTCGTAGTCCTCGCTGCCGACGTAGTCGACCGCACCGGTCGCGTTCATGTGAGCCGCCTGCGCTTCCCCCTCCGCGGGCGCTTCGACGACCGGTACGTCCAGCAGTTCCAACAGCTCCCGGGAGGTCTCCTGGATCGTCTGGGTGAGTCGTTGAGTCTGGGCGGCCAGCCGCGCGGCCTCGACCGTGTCGCCGCGTTCCTCGGCCGCCTCCCGGCGTTCCTCGGCCGCCTCGCGCTGTTCGCGGCGACGCTGCACCTCCTCGTCTTTCAGCTCCGTCACCCCGCCGTCGAACACGAACACCGGCGTGAGGTCGTGCTCGAAGAAATTCGGCAGCCCCTGGGCGATCCCGATCAGGTTCGCCACCTCCCGGCCGTCCGCCGTGGTGTACGCCTCGTCTGCGGTGAACCGCACGGTCGTCGTGAGGTAGCGGTACAGCCAGTTGTGTGCGTCCACCGCCACCACCCCGGAGAGGTCGTCGAGCGACACCGTCCGCAGGGCTGCGATGTCGCGGAGGTCGGCGTTTCCCATGCCCGTCGTTCGGGCGGGCGACACTTCAAGCGTCGCGGTTCGCGCCTCGGGGACGCGCTCGTCCGTCCCGAGACAGTCAAGTGCGACAGCGCTCTACCGTGTCTGTGCGTGTCACCGACCTCGGCGGCGACGACCCCTCGTACGCCGTCGTCGCCTGTCTCCACGGCGACGAGCCGTGTGGTCTCCGGGCCGTCGAGCACCTGCGAGCCAACGAGCCGGAGCTGGCGGAACCCCTGCGGCTCGTCGTCGCCAACGAACGGGCGATAGACGACGGGTGCCGTTGCGTCGACGAGGACCTGAACCGCGCGTTCCCTGGCGACCCGGACGGGGACAGCCACGAGTCGCGGCTGGCGGCCGACGTGCTGTCGGCCGTCGAGGGCCGGACCGTCCTCGACCTCCACTCCACCGTCTCCGGCTCGGAGCCGTTCGCGGTCGTCGGTCGGACGACCGACCGTTCGCTCGCGCTCGCTGCCGCGACCGGCACGGACCACGCTGTCGACGCCGGCTCCCTCGGCGGTGGACTCCTGTCACACGTCGACGGTGTCGCCGTCGAGTGCGGGCTGAGCGGGTCGGAGGCGGCCGCCGGCGTCGCCGTCCGGGTGGTCGCGCGGTTCCTGACCGCCGCCGAACTCGTCCCGGAGCCGTCGGCACTGCCGACGGGCGACGCGGTCGCTCTGCCCGAGACGACGCCGGACCACGGGCTCCCGGCGCGCGGGACGACGCCAGAACTGTTCCGGATCGTCGGCGAGGCCGGCCGGGCCGGCGACGTGTTCACCGGCGAGAACTTCCGACGGGTCGCCGCCGGCGAGGCGTTCGCCCGCCGAGACGGGGCGTCCGTCCAGGCCCAGGAGGCCTTCTACCCCGTGTTGATGTCGACGGACGGGTACGCGGACAAACTGGGGTTCCGTGCCGTCCGCGAAGGCCGACTCACAGCCGTCGAGTAACGAGACCCCTCTCTCGGGGAGCAGACCGGACCAGGTCCGACCGGCCCGGATCGATTCAGTTCGACTTCTCGTCCGTGTCGTCTTTGATCTCCTCTAGCTCCGCTTCGATCTCCTCGTTCGAGCCGGTCCCCCCGTCGTCCAGGTCCGAGAGGTCGACGTCGTCCGTCGACTCCGTCTCGGTCTCCGTGTCGGCGCCGTTGGTGCCGCCGGAGCTTCCCTTGCCCATGTCGGACTTGAGCGTCTCCAGTTCCGTCTCCACCTCGCGGTCGGCCCGACCCTGTTGGAGCTCCTGGTCGATCTCGTCGCCGTCCGCGAGCGCGTCGTCGAACGTGCCGGTCGCCTGGAGCTCGTCCATCGCCTCCGAGCGCGCCTCCATCTCCTCTGTCCGTTCTTCGGCGCGGTCGATCGCCCGACCCACGTCCTCCATCTCGTCGCCGACGCCGGACATCGCCTCGCTCACGCGGTTGGACGCCTCGGCGGCCTCGTAGCGCGCCTTCATCGTCTCCTTCTTCGTCTTGAACTCCTCGATCCGGCCCTGGAGCTGGTTCTTCTTCTCGACGAGCTGGTCTTGGGTGCTCTGGAGCTCCTGGATCTGTCCCTCCAGCTCCTCGATCTGGCTCATCTTCGACTTCTTCTTCTCCAACGCCTTCCGGGCGAGGTCCTCGCGGTCCTGCTGGACTGCCTCGCGTGCCTGTTCGTTGTGCTTCTCGACGTTGTCCTCCAAGTTGCGCTTCTGCATCTCCAGGCGCTTCTTCTGGGTCGTCAGGTCCGCGATGCCCTGTTTGACCTCCTGGAGTTCGTCGCGCATCTGCTCGTAGCTGTAGTCGAGCGTCTCGGAGGGGTCTTCGGCCCGGTTCAGGAGCGTGTTGATCTTCGACCGGACCACGTACGATGCCCGAGAGAGGATTCCCATGGTCGGTCATTGGGACTCTACCCAATAAATCCTAATCACACGTTTCACTCGCCCCCCGGTGGACCGACAGTCTCCTGCCCCTCCAGTCCCGACGAACGGCCGTGACCGACAGCGACACGGTTCTCGTCCCCGGCGGCCGGGACGTGCGGGCCAGTCTGGATCGCGCCGACGGCGACGCGACGGCCTGTGTCGTCGCCTGCCCCCCGCACCCACGACACCGCGGTCACCGTGGTGACGAGCGCCTGCGGGCGGTCGCCGACGATCTGACGGCCCGCGGTGTCGACTGTCTCCGCTTCGACTACGGTGACTGGGACGAGGGGTACGGTGAACGCGCCGACGTGCGAGCGGCCGTCGACTGGGCGCGCGAGCGTTCGGACCGCGTCGGGTTGTTCGGCTTCAGCTTCGGCGCGACGCTGTCGCTCGTCGTCGCCGGCGAGGCGACCGAGACGGGCCGCCGCGTGGACGCCGTCGCCGCGCTCGCGCCGACCGCCCGGATCGCGGACGATCTCGACGCCGTCGCGGCCGTTCCGGAGGTCGACGCCCCGACACTCGTCGTCTCCGGCACGCGCGACGACGTCGCCGACTGGGAGCCGGTCGTCGAAGCCGCCGAGACGGCCGGCGCCGAGACCGTGTCGCTCCCGGCCGACCACTTCTTCGTCGGCCAGGCCGGGACCGTCGCCGACCACGTCGCCGGCTGGCTCCCGGACGCGCTCGCGGAGAACTTCCAGAACGGACAGTGATCTCCGACACGAGCGACTGAACGTCGGCTGCGCGGCCGCGACACTGTCGGGAACGAAAACGTTTGTTCGAAACGACGGGGTCGTGTGTGACAGATGACCACTCTCACCCCGCTCTCGTGGACGAACGGAAAGGGTTATAGGTGTGTCCGGCCTCGTTCGAGTTGCTATGGCAGAAGGGAAGGTCGACTTCTTCAACGACACGGGCGGTTACGGTTTCATTGCGACTGACGACTCCGAGGAGGACGTGTTCTTCCACATGGAGGACGTCGGCGGGCCGGACCTCACCGAAGGCGAAGAGATCGAGTTCGAAATCGAACAGGCAGAGAAGGGTCCGCGCGCGACGAACGTCGTCCGCCAGTAGACGCTGTCTCTACGGACTTTCAATCACCAATTTTTTATACCTGCTAGCTCTGCTCATACTATCTAATATTTGGTGAGTGGCTCTGATACTGGGATATAGGGGCTATTAGTATCAGATATGCTATAGCCCTTTCCAACAGATTTTAACGAGAGGGGAGCCAGGACGATAATATGAGTACCTTGAATGACCTTTCTGATGAGTCCTCAGTAGATGCTGACAGCCGTCTGGAGTTTATCAAGTCTTACGATATAGCTAAAGAGGCGGTTCGAAGGTTCCTCCGGGCAAATAATATAAAAGCGGATACAGATCCTAACCGGTTCACGGCGACTGTCGTTGACGAGCTGTCTAGTGATCAGCTTACTGATCTCGTCTGCGCGTATAAGTATGCAAAATCAGGATCAACCAATTACTACGAACTCTCTGGACTGGACTCTGAGTCATTCAAGTCTATCGAAAGAACAGTCAAAAAGCACTTTAATCGTGACGATGATGCTGCTCCGAGGTACAGTGTTGAGCAGTGCGAAGAGATCAGAGGTAACCTCTATCTCACATTCTCATACACAGACTTCGTTGGACATACTGATCCAAAGACTATGCAGACGAGGTCCAAAGGCGTGAGCAAAGCGGTTCCAGTTGTATTCTATAGGAATAAAGAAGTGTATGAGGTGAGAACATCAAACGACAAAGTCGCCAAGGGGATCACTACAGGCATAAGGGATTCTTTCGGCCAGAAAGAGACGATGTCGGGGAGAATACGCATTGGTGATCTTATAAAGGATGATCTTGAAAGCCAGCATGTGGAGCGGTTTTCGTCGGTGAAGCTGAGACTCAGGGAGAATGATGATGAGACTGTTAGGGATGTATCTGCCACCTCCGGTCGGAGCAGCGGAGTGCGTGAGGATGTTCGAGAGGATTCTGAGTACGAGAAGTTAGTACAAAACCGAGGAGGAACAGTAATATCTGGGTATGCTGTGCTAGATGTGGGTGGGTTTGAAAGGGAAATACGCTTACAATTGAACTGGAAGGACCACAGGGTCAGCTTCCAGACCGTTGAGATGGAACAAGTGTACAACGAGGTGTTAGAAATAATCTATGAGCTTGTCAAAGAAAATAGAGGGGGTACCCGAGAAGGATCGGAAACGATTAGAAAGTTCACTTAATGAATTAGTGAAAAAGAATGCCTCAACTGCCACCGTTAGAGACCTCTCAAGTGAAGCTGGAATCGATGAAGAATACACTGTGGCTGTTCTCGAAGCTCTTGAGGACGAAGGGGAAGTACAAAGTATGGTTGAACTAAGCTGTCCAAACTGTGACTGTATATATTCAACCCATTCGACTCAATCGCTCCCAGAAGGGCATGTGAGATGCGATCTGTGCGGTAATCAGTTCGATAGTGCTGAGAAACGAAACTGGAGACTTACGTTTGAGCTGAGGTCCAATCACTACGATTTTTTTAGCGACTTCTCAGAAACGGTACGATACTACTGTATGGAGTCAGCTAGCATACCTGAGCCTGGATTAATATCTCTCTATGAAGATCTAAAATCGGTAGAAAGTCCCTCAAAGCGCGGAATAGAGCTTGACTACTATGTCGGAATAATATTTTCGCAGATAGAGGGTGTGAACGTGGTGGTAAAAGAACAGACGGAGACTGGCGAACTAGATGTCATAGTCAAAGGGTACAATCCGCCTGGGTGGTTTGCTGACTTCTTTGGCCTTTCAACGATGGTAGAGAACAAGTGGGAAAAAAGCCCAATTTCGCCGGGTTACGTACATCAGTTCTGTGGGCAGTCTGAAACATACATAACTGATTCTATTTGCAACAGAATATTGTTTATTAGTATAAATGGATTTACTGATAAAGCGATGAATGCAGCAGAAGGCCGCTCAATCCCAGTTTTCACTGTTGAGCAGGCGGGGTTCGAACGAGTGGTCAAATCTGGGGACCCAAGGACTTTCTCCAAACTCTAATTATACTCCCGCCAGCGGTGGCCACACTCGACACACTTGAAGAACCGCGTCGGCGGCTCGTCGGCGGAGGCGGTCTGTTTGAACGTGTAGTACGCCTCGTCGTGGCCACACTCCTCGCACTTGGTCTCCTCTGTCGGCTTCCCCTCGAAGTTGGCTCCCTCTTCTGTCTCGATCACGTCGTCCGTGCTCTGCTCTTCGGTGGACTCGTACGCCTCCGAGAGGCCGGCGTCCTTGTCGGCGGCCGTGCCGCAGTCGGTACAGACCATCTGGTCGCCCTGCGCGACCATCATCGAGCCGCAGTCGTCACAGAACTGCATCGTGGTCGGCATAACGCCAGCAGTCACATGAGCGTTGGTATCCACCACTGGGCAGAGGTGTGTCCGATCAGAGAGCCGAGTCGTCCTGCCGGCAGCGTCTCGTTCGGCGAGGCGGTTGCAGACGCCGGACCGTTCGACGGAGACGACGGGTCGCCGCCGCACGGCGTGTTCCTCGACTCGGTGGACGCCCGGCGCTCGCAACACCCCGAGGGGCGATCACTCGTCGCCGACCTCTACCGATCTGTATCCCTCGATTACTGACGGAGCCGACACCAGTGCGACTCCCAGGGCGACGAACACGTACACGAGCGTCGGGTACAACAGTCCCCCGTCGTCGGTCGCCGCGCTCACGACTGGAACGGCGACGATCGACCCGACTACGATCCCGGTCACGAGGTAGACGACCCCCGTCAGCGAGTCGGGCAGCTGTTCTACACTCGACGCGAGGATGTAAGCCA
Source organism: Halobaculum sp. MBLA0143 (assembly GCF_041361465.1). Taxonomy (NCBI): domain Archaea; kingdom Methanobacteriati; phylum Methanobacteriota; class Halobacteria; order Halobacteriales; family Haloferacaceae; genus Halonovum; species Halonovum salinarum. The sequence goes on along the minus strand of NZ_JBGKAC010000001.1, from coordinate 2,339,151 downwards.
ACGTGAAATTTTCGCTCGGAAACTCTCACGACCGGACGAGTGGGGGACAGACGTGACAGCCGCCACAGCTCCGTGTCGGTGGTCTCGGCCGCCACAACCCCTAAACGCCGCCACGCCACAGTGTAAGTATGGCACTGCTCCCGTTCGGCGTGGCGCGACTCGACGACGTGCTCGGCGGCGGCGCGCCGCCCGGCAACAGCGTGTTGGTCGCGGGCGAGTCCGGCGCCGGTGGTCGGGAGTTCGCGTACACGAGCGCGGCGATGAACGCGCTCGCGCTGTCGGACCCGGAGCTGTTCGACCTCTACTACGGGGAGCTAGACGAGGGGACCGAGCGGCCGGAGGCGGTCCACTACCTCTCGTTGTCGGCCGGCGAGGGGTACGTGGAACGGGAGCTCCGGTACGTGATGGACGACGAGATCGTAGACGCCGCGATCGACGAGATCCAGTTCCAGGACTTCTCCGAGGAGTACTTCCAGCTGTCCAGCATCCCTCGGGAGTGGTACGTCGGCGAGGCCACCTCGCTGCGGGACCTCTCGGGCGGGGAGAATCGTGAGGAGGTGTTGAGCGCCGTCGGGGAGTACCTCTCGGACAACGCCCAGGGGAACGTGGTCGTGTTGGACTCGCTGACGGAGCTCGTGGACGCCGCCGGCGGCGAGATCGAGTGGGACGACGTGGCGATGCTGGCCCGCGGGCTGGGGAAGGCCGCCCACTCGTGGGGCTGTCTCCTCCTCGCGATCGTCAACGTCGAGACGCTGACGGAGATCCAGTACGGCCAGTTGATGGACGCCAGCGGCGGCACCCTGGAGTTCCGGTGGGAGTCCGGCGGCTCACAGCGCGCCCGGACGATGGTGGTCCGGGAGTTCCGGGGTGTGCTCTCCCAGCTAGAGTCGGAGAACATCGTCCAGTTCGAGACGGAGATCCACGACGGCGGACTGGACATCAGCGACGTGCGGAAGATCAGGTGAACCGCAGGGTTACTTAGGTCGCCGTCACGAAGCCAGTACGACCGATGGACGGAGAGGAGGCCGTCGAGTTGCCGGAGCCGTTGCGTGAGTGGGTAACCGCGCGCGCCGCCGAGACCGGCCGCAGCCCGTCGGAGGTGCTCGCGCGAGCAGCTGCCGCGTACCGCCTGCTCGACGAACACGAGACGCTCCTCCCGCAGCCGGACGCCGAGGAGCTGTCGACGCTGGAGTCGCGCGTCGCCGACCTGGAGACGGAGGTGGACGAGAAGATCCAGGACGTGCGCGAACGGGTGATCCAGGTGAAACGCGAGGCCGACGAGAAGGCGTCGGCGGACCACGACCACCCGGAGCTCCGCACGGAGATGGAGGCGGTCGCCTCGGAGGCGAACTCGGCCACCGACTCCGCGGAGGCGGCGCTCGCGGAGACGGAGTCGGTCCGCGAGACCGTCGAGGCGCTGGAAGCCAGCGTCGACGGCGGGTTCGACAACTACGAGAGTATCCTCCGCGGGCTGAAGGAGGGGACCGACGACGTACGCTCCCGCACGGACCGGCTCGTCTCCGCGATCACCCGGCTGCGCGACCGGCTGGCGGAGTTGGAGGCGGCAGACGACCGTCGGGCGGCCGCCGAGACGCTCCAACACGAGGCCACCCAGAAGGGGGTGACCGACGCCGTCTGTGGCACCTGCGAGTCGACCGTCTACCTCGGCCTGCTGGCGGACGCCCGCTGTCCCCACTGCGAGGCGCCGTACGAGGGGGTCGACACGGACACGGGGTTCTTCCGACCCGCGCGGCTCGTCGTCGCCGACCGCCCGGCGTTGGAGGAGTCGCGCGACGCCGTCGAGCGGTCGGCGGACGGTCCGACGGACCACACCGACCCCGGGGCTGCGGCCCGCCGCGAGGTCGGCAACGACGACCCCGCGGAGCCGGCGGACGTGGAGACGTTGTTCTCCGACCCGGCCGAAGACGGGGTGAACGACCGTGACTGACGACGACCCGGGCGGCGACCCGCCCGACGACCACGACGCGGACGACGACCGTGACTCCGGAGACGCGCCGTTGTCCGACCTCGCGGACGAGATCGGCGCCGGCGGTCTCGACGACCCAGACGAGCCCGACGTCGACGACACAGACGAGCCAGCCGACGGGGAGGGGTTCGACTCCGACGACGTCGAGGTCGACTTCGGCGACGCGAGCCAGGAGACTTCGGACGACGACGCGCAGTCGAGCGACTCGTCCGGTGATCTGCTGGACGAGATCCCGGACGACACCTACTCCGGCAGTCACGCCGACGACCCCGAAGAGTCGTCCGACGAGACCGTAGAGACGGCAGCCGACGAGACCGCGGAGACGACAGCCGACGACGCCGGGGCGGACGTGCCGTTGTCGGAGCTCGCGGCGGAGGTGGCGGGCGACGCCGACGCCGTCGACCCGGAGGAGTCACCGTTCGAGACGGTCGAAACGGCGGACATCGACCCGGAGGAGGCGTGGGAGCGGTTGGAGACCGACGAGGGGTTCCAACAGCCGGACTCGGAGTCGGCCGCAGAGCCCGTGGAGGAGACGGCGACGGACGCGCCGGAACACGTCGTCGACAAGCGACAGTACTGCCAGCAGTGTCCGTACCTCTCGTCGCCACCGGAGCTGTCGTGTGGCCACGAGGGGACGGAGATCGTGGAGGTGCGCGACAGCGACCACTTCCGGGTGCGGAGCTGTCCGATGATCGGCGAAGACGGGCCGAACTTCGACGCCGCAGGAGACTCTTGAGTCGGTCGGGGACCGCTAGAGACGAGTCGGTCGGAGACCGCTGGAGACGAGTCGGTCGGAGACCGCTGGAGACGAGTCGGTCGGGGACCGCTAGAGACGAGTCGGTCGGGGACCGCTAGAGACGAGTCGGTCGGAGACCGCTAGAGACGAGTTGGCCGAAGATTGCTACCCACGAGTCGGTCGAGGACCGCACCCTCGAGCCGGACGACACCGTCGCCAGAGTAGCGACTACGGTGTCGTCGAGACCGCGAGGCCGTGGGAGAGGAGACCGCGTAGGGTCGCGTCGCCCCGAACAGACGCGACCGTTCGTGTGGTGGTAGTCTGAACACGCGGCGTCACACCGCCGCGTCGCCCCAGTCGAGACCGCCGAGGTCGCTCGGTGTCGGCTCAGCCGGCGATACGGGCGACGAGTTCGTCGACGCCGTGATCGCCTAGCTTGCTGTCGTACTCGTCGGTGAGGTGGAGCCGTTGGCGCGGGCGGCCCATCTCCACGGGTACCTTCTCCGTCGTGATGACGTCCATGTCCTCCAGTTCGCCCTTCCGGCGGGAGAAGGTGGCCTTCGACGCCAGGCCGACGGACTCCCCCCAGCGGCTGAGGTCGTAGTGGAGCGTCCCGTTGGCGGCGGCGACGACGACGGCGGCCGTCACCGGCTCGAAGTCGCCGGGGTCGCGCTGCGTCGCGGCGCGCGCGAGACTCTGGTCGAAGTCCTCCTTGAGCCCCGACCCCAGGTCGGACGCCATCGTGTCGCGGATGCGCTCCAGCGCCGGCGTCCGCAGCGAGAACGGCTCGCCGCCCTCCCAGGCGCTCGCGACCGACTCGCCGGCCTGTTCTGCGAACGAGCCACGCGTGGCGACGACTGCGGCACCGGTGCCGTCCAACAGGAGCGGCACGTGGACACGTTCTTCCCCGACGATCAGGGGCGTGTCGCCGGTCGGCTCCCGTTCGCGGACGGCCAGCCGGTCGGCCTCGACGAGGTTCGCGGCGCGTGCAGCCCCCAAGAAGCTCTGACGCAGGCTCACGAGGGTCTCTCGACGGCCCAACAGCCGCAGCTCCGGCAGCTCTGCCGGGTCGAACTCGGTGGCTGCCTCGGTCAGTGACGCGATGTACGGCCACGGCAGGTCGACGAGGTGGTACACCGACGACGGTGCCGCCTCCGAGAGGAACTCCCGGAGCACCGCTGTAGGATCGCTTCCCTGAAGCTCCGCTTCCAGTTCGGTCGACATGTTATGTCACACTAATGATTGCCTGCCAACTTAATCCTATCGAACCCACCCGAAAAACCCTACGTCCGCGTGTAGCCTCCTCTCGCGGGGAGATCGATTTCACCGTAGACAGGTTTAATGGTACAGATTCACAACGAACCGGTATGCCGCTCGCGCGTAGTGCACGGTCGACACTGAAGAGCCACGCATCGCGTCTGCTCACCACACACCCACGTCTCCTCGCCGCGCTCCTGGCGCTCGTCGTACTCGTCGCGCTCCAGGGGTCCGCTGCCGCTGCCGGCGAGGTGGCGTCTGGTGGGTTTGATACTCTCGATCTGATCTGGGATGCTGGGGAAGAGGTGAGAGATAGAGTGAGTACAACGGGCGAACACACTGTCACCAACCCTGGCCCGTAACGATCACTCGATTCTCTGCGTGAGTTTGTCGGGCCAGAGCAGTTCACCGTCGAATCTTGCTGGCGAGTTCTGTGTTCTCAACATTTCGAGTAGTCCGCCAGTATCAACACTGAAAACTTTCGTCTGTCCGACCAGACGGAGAGATTCATCGCCCGTATCGAAACTAGTCTGTTGCTCTCCGCCCAACATCCCAGTGTCGACAGCCTTCCGCACAATCTCGTACTCTCCGCCCTCCGTCTCGAACACCTGCATCTCGGGCGGAACGAGCGCGTCCGACTGCATCACCCGGTGTGTGCCGTCGCCGACGACGGCGTAGTCCTTCGGCGCGATCGACTTCTGGCTGGCAATCGCCAGCGCGCGGGAGACGGTGTACCCCAGGGTCATCAGCCCGGCGAAGGTGGAGCCCACCTCGAAGGCGTCGTCGTCGAGGACGGACTCGAAGGTGACGCCGCCGACGACGGAGCCCTTCCGGACGAGCGCCTGGCCGAACGGGTACGACCCACAGGCGTTGAGGAAGAACGTCTCCGTCCGGGACTTGTCGACGCTGTCCGGGTGGAGGTACCCCCCGGCACAGTCCAGCCCCTCCTCGTCGTGGTGACCCAGGAAGTGGACGAGGTCGTTGCGGGACCCGAACACCTGTGCCAGCTCCGGCGCCGAGAGGTTCTCCTCGACGGTCACGTCCACGTTGAGCGCCTCCTCCCGACGGGCGTAGTGGGCGACGGACGCCTGCCGTTCGTCGTGGAGTCCGGGCCCGTCCGGCCGCAGCAGACGGCTCATCATCTCCGTGTCGTTGACGACCGCCGTGACGGACAGCGCGTCGTCCGGTTCGTCGAGGTACTGGTCGCGGTTGGCGTACGCCGCCGGCAGCGCCTTGTACGCGCCGACTGGCACCCCCTCCGCGAGCCAGCCGTGGGTGCGTCCGGGCCCCTCGTTCGGGTCGACCAAGTCCACGTTCGACACCTCGCGCCCGCCGGCCCCGGGCGTCGGGCTCTCGTTTGGACCGGTCCGTTCACCGCGGAGCCCGCCGTCCGAGCCGCCGGTCAGCGACAGCGCCATCCATTCCTTCTTGGCGAGGTCTCGCGCGTCCGGCTCCGGGAGGAACGGCAGCTCGGAGACGAGGTGCGGCAACACGGCAGCGTGTTCGTACGTCGGCTCGACGGCGACGGAGAGGTGCCACTCCGGGAACCGGTCGGTGACGGCGTCGAAGTCGACGTCGAGGTACCGGCGCACCCGGGCCGCCAACGGCGTCTCGTACAGCTCGACGGGGTCCAGCCCGAGCGTGTCGAACGTGTCCGCCACCGACAACGGACCGCCGTGTGGTCCGGCACCGCGGGCGACACAGTCGAGGTAGAAACACCGCCGCAGCAACGCGCTCGCGGCCGTGTCGACGGCGCCGTCCGCGGCGTGGTCCGACAGCGACACCCACCGCTCGGGCAGCTCCAGGGCCGGCTCCACCCCTTCGGCCACCTTGACGGAGGCGCCCAGGTAGTGGATCAACGACGCCGCCGGCACGAGCGCGTCCAACGACGGCGGCGCGTGGTACACCACCTCCGTCGACTCTCGTCCGTCGTCGACGGTCTCGGGGACGTGCGTCTCCGCCCCGAACCTGATCGACGGCGGTCGGTTGCGCTTCGTCGGCCAGGTCCGGTCCGGCGTGGTGGTCTCGACGGCGCCGTGGAGTGTCGACAACGCGGTCGCTACGCCCCCCGGCGTCTCCGGCACGACGACCGTCTCCCCCGGCGGGTCGACGTGGCTGTCGACGGCGATGCCGACCCGCGTCGGTTCCGGGAACGACACCCACAACCCCTCGGCGTTCTCCCGCCGGAGCGTCGGCGCTCCCTGCACCCGCAAGAACAACCGCACGCTCGCCTCGACACGCAGGAGGTAGTCGTCCGGCGGGAGCTCTCGCCGCCGAGCGTCCCCCCCGAACTCCGTCGGCGCCACCCGGTCGACCGGCGTGGCGACGGCGTACACGGGCGGGAACGACAGCTCCTCCGTCTCCACGCCTAGCGTCGTCGCCGGCTCCGCCGGCCCGGTGTCGACGGTCGCGAGCGCTTCTGTCACCGACGGCGCCTCCACCCCACTCGTCCACGACTCCCCGGACACCCGTACCGTGTTGTTGGCCACGTCCGTGACACGGAACCCGTTCTCGTGCTCTTCCACCCCCACGCTGTCCGTTCGGTGTATCCGCACGGTCGTTAATCCACTCGGGCAGAGAAGAAACTTCGCCCGCGTGACGCGGGTCTGACGCCCGGAAGACGGTCGTCTGACTGGTGTATTTGATCCCCGAGCCACTACTCGGGAGTGATGAACGGCGACCTGCTGGACATGGAAGAGGTGACGGTGGAACTGACGGAGTCGGAACTGGAGGAGATCGATCGTAAGGCGTTCCGTGATCACCGCGACAACAGGGCGGCGGCGATCAGAGAACTGCTAGACGAGTGGCTTGAGTCGGAGTGAGAGACCGCGTCAGTTGTCGCCGGTCTTCGACTCCCACTCGTAGTCGCGGCGCTTCGCCGAGTCGCCGAAGCCACACGACGAGCACACCTTCTTCTTGACGTGGTAGGACTTCTCGCCACACCGTCGACACTTCACGTGCGTCGTGGTGTTCTTCTTCCCCTGGGAAGGCGTCCCTGCGCCGGTCATAGATTGATCGAAACGACGTTGTCGCCACGGATAATCGTTGTGTCTTCGACTGCCTCGTCCCCGCCGCTGGCCTCGTGCGGTTCCAAGACGACGTTCATGTGCTGGTCGTAACCCGACAACAGGCCGGACCGAGCGCTCCCGTCCTTCAGTCGCACCGTCACGACAGCTTCTAACGCCTCTTCCAACACGTCGAGTGGTCGCCCGCTCATACTGGCACTGTCACTACGAGCGTAATTAAACGTACCGGAGCGGAGTCGTCTCCCGACGCGTGGGGGACGGCCGACTCACGACAGCTCTGCGGCGTCCGCCCGCGCCGCGGCCGCGACTGCCGTCGGCTCCACGGCCGCCTCGCGCCACGGCGGCAGCCGGGTGTCCGCCCCCGGCTCCCGGATGGCGTCCGCGTACGCCGCAACCTGCTCCAGCTCTCCGGCGCGGTCGAACGGCAGCCCGTTGAAGCCGGCGTCGGCGGCGTACGACCGGACGAGCGTCTCCGCCGTCTCCCGGTAGCGCGCCGACAACGTGTCGTACGTCGGCGTCACCCCGTGTTCCTCTACCGCCCGCAGCAGCGTCCCGCCGACGGACTCGCTCATCTCCGCGAGTCCGGTCGAGCCGGACACCGCACGGTGGTCGTGGGAGTAGCTCCCCAGGTCGACCTGTGCGGTTCCGTCCGACCCGACGGCGTCGTACGCGTCCGCCAGCGTCCCGACCTCCAGTCCCCACTGGCGTTGGACCCGCAGCCCTGCGGCCACCTCTCTGGTGGCGGCGAACTCCCCCGCGAGTGCGTACCGGAAGGCGTCCAGGTACGCCAGGAACGACCCGCCGTGTGCCTCCCGGAGCGTCCGGACCAACGGCGTGTAGAACAACCGGAACAGCCGGCCGTACAGCCCGTCGTCCTCGACGCGAGCGTAGTACCCCTTCGAGAACGAGAAGCCGCCGTCGGTCACCAACGGCGCCAACAGCCGCCGGACGTACGACCGGTCGTACGTCTCCGTGTCGGCGTCGTGGAGGACGATCTGCTCTGCGTCCGTCGACAGCGCCACCCCCAGCGCCAGCCACACGTCTCGCCCCTTCCCACGAGGCCCGTCCAGCCCGGCCTCCGACAGCAGCTCCGCCACCCGTGGCCCGTCACACCACACGGTCTCCAGTTCCAGGTCGAACCCGTCGAGCCACGACCGGAACTCCGGCACTGCCTCCGCGCTCGCCCGCAACGGCACCACCACTCGCCCGGGGTCCAGCGCCGCCAGTTCCGACAACACCCGTTCTGCCGCCAGCCCCGCGTACTCCCGCTCCGTCATCGGGACCACCACGGCCGCCCGATCCGCCGAGACGCTCCGGTCGGCCTCCCGCAGGTCGTGGAGCGTGGTGATCCGTTCCTGAACGTACTCCATCGTCTCCTGTCAGGGTCTCGGTGGGAATAACTCCCGCGTCTGCCCGCCGCCACGAGTGGAAACACACTCGGGGCCGGACGCCGGAGCCGGTCGTGTGCCAGGCGACGACCCCGACACCGACCGCGACGCCACCGTCGTCCCCGACGACACAGACGTTGCCTCCGACGACACAGATGCGGTGTCCGACAGCGTAGACGCCGTCTCCGCCGACCGTCGCCGCGAGATCATCCGGGCCACCGCCGACGAGATCCGCGGCGACTCCTCGGAGTCCAGACAGGTCGCCGCGATCCTCTACCGCGTGTCGGACCTGTACGACCCCGACGAGGACACCTCTCCCGAAGAGATCTACCTGAACGTCCGGAACATCGTACAGGTGAAGACGCAGGGTGGGCTGCGACCCGACGAGGATCAGTAGAACTTGATCCGGCCGAGGAGCCGACCGACGACCCCCTCCTCCTCACTCGCGTGGACCCGTTCGCCCTCGACGACGACTGCCGGGTCGCGTGCCTCGATGGCCGCGACGGACGGCGGCAGCCCGTCGATCCGGGCTGCCTGCCGGCAGGCGTCCGTGAACGCCTCGTACAGCGTCTCCCGGAGCTCACGCCCCTCTTCGTGTTCGCGGGTGGCGACCTGGGTGCGACGGCCGCGGGTCCGGTCGTGTTCGTAGACCCCGAGCGTGAGTCGGCCGTCGGTGCCGGCGGTCGTGAGGATCAGTTCCTGTGCCCGGCGGGGACGACGGAGCGTGATCGCGTCCGCCGGCAGTTCGTCCTTGAACTTCACGACCTTACAGCCGACTTCCCAGTGGTTCGGCACCACAGACTCCACGGGCAGGGTGACGATCCGGTCGCGGAGCGTCGGCACCTGCTCTACGGCAGCGAGCCCGGCCTCCCTCCTGTGCCGGAGTTCCACCATCGAACGTTCGTTAGTGGTACCAGAGTATCAATCGTTCGGTGAGGTCGCTGGCCGATGGCGGACCCGAACCCATTTCTGGCCGGCCCGCCTGTCTCCGACAGATGAACACACTGCTGTGGGTTCTCGCGGGCGTGTTGGTCTACTCTGCGGCCGCGACCGCGCTGTCGACGCGCGGCTACCTCCCGGACGCCGTCCGGGTCCAGGGGCCGCTGACGACGCTCCACACCACCGTCGGTCGGCGGTTCCTCGGCTGGGTCGCCGGCCCCCGACGGTTCTGGCGGGCGTGGTCGAACCTCGGTGTCGGCGTCGCGCTCGTCGTGATGGCCGGGATGTTCCTGTTCCTCCTCCGTGGGGCGGCCGTCACCCTCCAGAATCCGACCGCTACGACCGCCAACCAGCCCTCGAACTTCCTGCTCGTCCCCGGTGTCAACGACTTCCTCCCGTTGGCCGTCGCCCCGGAGATCGTCGCCGGGCTGGCGATCGCGCTCGTCGTCCACGAGGCCGGCCACGGACTGCTGTACAGAGTCGAGGGCGTCGACCTCGACTCGCTCGGGCTCGTCTTGTTCACGATCGTCCCCATCGGGGCCTTCGCCCAGCCGGTCGGCGAGGAGGGCCGACTGGACATCGACCGCGGCGCCAACAACCGCGTGTTCGCCGCCGGCGTGACCAACAACTTCGCCGTGACGATCGTCGCGTACGCACTCCTGTTCGGCCCGGTGATCGGCGCGATCACCGCCGCGCCGGGCGTCGCCGTCGCCGGCGTCTACCCCGGCACCGCCGCGAGCGACGCCGGAATCGGCCCCGGCGACCGGATCACCGCCGTCGGCGACCGGCCGATCGACGGCGCCGACGAGCTGAACGCCGCCTTAGACGACGTCGGCGACCCGTCGGTGGAGATCGGTGTGAACGGAGAGACGACGACGACGCTCGACCGCCGGGTGGTGGTGATCGGCACCTCCCCGGGTAATCCCGCCGGCTTCTCCGTCGCGGGCGACGGGGAAGCCATCACAGTGTCGGCAGTGAACGGCACGACCGTCCGGACGGAGGCGGCCTTCGAGGACGCGGCCGCTCGCCACGAACTCGCACGGCTGGAGACGAGCGCCGGTAACCTCACCGTGCCGCTCGGGGCGTACGTGCAGAGCAGTTCCGCCTCGCTCGCGGGGAGTGACGGACCGCCCGCCAACACTTCGCTCGTCGTCACCCGGCTGGACGGACGACGGATCGTCGGCGACGCGGCGCTGTCGTCGTCGTTGGCCGAGCGGTCGCCCGACGAGACGGTGTCGCTGCGGGCGTACGTCGACGGGGAGTTCCAGAACTACACCGTCACGCTCGGGGAGGGTCCACAGGGTGACGCCACGCTCGGCGGCGTCGCCCGTGGCACCTCCGGACTGGTCGTCGGCGACGTCGGCGTCCGGACGTACCCCGCCGAGAGCTACCTCGCGCTGCTGGGCGGCAGCGTCTCGCCGCCCGGCCCGTTGTCCGGGCTCGTCGACAGCGCGCTCGGGCTCGTCTTCGCCACGCTCCTGCTCCCGTTGGCGGGCGCCATCGGCATCCTCCCGTACAACTTCGCGGGGTTCTACGGCGACGTGGCCAACTTCTACGACGTGACCGGCCCCCTCGCGGCCGCGGGCGAGACGCCGGTGTTCCTGGCCGCGAACGTCTTGTTCTGGACGGCCTGGGTCAACCTCCAACTGGGGGTGTTCAACTGTATCCCCGGCTACCCACTCGACGGCGGGCGCATCCTCCGGATGGTCGTCGAGGGTGTCGTCTCCCGACTCCCGGTCGGCAACAGAGAACGGCTCGTCCGGACGGTCACCACCTCCGTCGGACTGGTGATGCTCGCGTCGCTGTTGCTCATCATGTTCGGGCCGCAGGTCCTGTCTTAGCGACCGCCGACCGGCTCAGTGGGTGACGACCGCTCACCGGCCGCCGTCCGTCTCCACGTCTGCCTCGTCTGCGTCGCCGCCCTCCTCGGGAGACGGTGGCTCCTCCCCGTGGAACTCCTCGGGGGTGGCGTCGATCCGTTCGAACGGTCCGAAGTCGCGTTCGTGGTGACGGATCACCTGTTCTGCGATCCAGGCGGAGTGGTCGTCGTCGAACTGCCAGCCCTCCGCGGCGTCGTCCACGTCGAACCGGTCGTCCGTGGCGAAGGCGACGTACACGTGGTAGAAGCCCAGAATTACGTCCGCGAACTCTCGGGCGTCGCCGCCGGAGTCGCCTCGCTTCTCCGCGAGGTGGTCCCGGCCGACGTCCGTCAGCCGGAAGTACTTCCGGTCGGGCTCGTCGTCGCGCTCGATTCGCTCTGCCCACCCTTCGTCCTCGAAGTTGTGGAGCACTGGGTAGACGGAGCCGTAGGAGGGTTCCCAGTGGCCGCCGCTGATAGACTCGATCTCCTTGAGTATCTCGTAGCCGTACCGCGGCTTCTCCTCCAGAAGCTCCAACATCAGGTACGAGATGAGCCCACGCGGCGGGCCGCTCTTCCGCATCGGTACGAGATTCACTGCCGCTCCGGCTAAGCGTTTCGGTCGCTGCGACACGAGGCGTGTTCCGGCGAACCGTGACACCACCCGCCGGTACCCCCGCCGGTGGTCGTCCGTGGCCGACGCCGGAACGGCGACACTCGCAGGCCCCACGCTCGACGGCCGCAAGCCCCGTCGGACGAGCGAGCGTCCGGGTTCCGACACGTGCGACACTGCCCGGAGTTTTATAATCGGTCCCGACTCAAGTGGCTGGTGTGTCTGGACTCTGGACGCTCACCGACAAACTCGTCGCGTCGTTAGCGTTCCTGCTCGCCACCGGCTACGCCGTCGCGCCGGTGCGGGAGCTGGTCGTGGCCGGCGTCGGCGGCCTGCTCGCCCCCCTGTCCGTCTGGCTCCCGTTCTCGGCGTTGATCGTCGTGCTCGGTGGCGCCTCCGGCGTCACGAGCGCGCTCGCCCGGGCGGTCGTCCGCGACGGCGACCGGGCCGAGCAGGCCCGCGACCGGGTCGAACAGCTCCGCGACCGGATCACCGAGGCGGACGGCGACGTGGACCCGGCGGTCCAAGAGGAGATCAGCTCGGAGATGTTCACGGCGCTCGCGGAGAATCTCCGCCCGGCGGCGTACAGCGCCGCGGTCTCCGTTCCGGCGTTCATCTGGCTGCGGTGGGCGTTCGCGGCCCCGGCGGCCGCCGTCGCCCCCGCCGCGGTGGTTCTGCCGGTCGTCGGCACCGTCGCCTGGTCTGCGGCGGTGATCGGCCCGGTGAAACTCTGGCTCGTCTGGTACCTCGGCGCCTCGCTGTCGACCGGCGCACTCGCACGCCGCGGGCTCGCCCGGCTGGGCCTGAGCTAAGACTCCCGGCGCAGCCGTTCGACGACGAACTCCCGTTCGAGCTCTCCCAGGAACTCACCCAGCCGCGGCCCCTGTGTGTCGTCGAAGAACAGCCGGTAGCCCGCCTGGAAGAACTCGCCGACGTCCACGTCGTGGCGCTTGGCCGCCTCGTACACCTCGCCTTGAATCGCCTCGCCGTCGTGGCCCTCGGCGACGAAGTCGGCGAGATCGCCCAACGCCGCGACGGTGGCGTCGTCGAACTCGTGGGCCGGGAGGTCCCGTTGGAGCCGGTAGTTGTAGGCGTTGTCCGTCCGCTCGGCCCACCGCCGGGCGCGTTCCACCCGTTCGAGCGCCGCCTCGATCGCCCACTCCGGGGTGTCCTCCTCGAAGTGGCCCTCGTCGCGGGCCATCTGCACCCGGAACTCCCGGTCGTCCACCATCCCGAGCACGGCCGCGAAGGTGTACGGCAGTCGGACCCGGTCTGGCCGCACCTCGTCGACGAGCAACGGGTACGCCCGGTCCGCCAGCGCCTCCAACTCCTCGGGCCCGTCCTCCTCGTCGAAGTAGAGCCGTTCGAACCGGTCGAACTCGTCGACCAGTTGGTCCAGCCGGCTCACGTCGAAGTCCTTCGCCCGTCCGGGGTTCCGGAGGAAGAAGTACTTGACCACCTCCGGCCCGATCAGGTCCAGCACCTCCCGGACGGTGACGACGTGGCCGGACGACGACGACAGCGCCTCCCCGTCCAGCGTGAACCACTCGTAGACGAACGGGACGGGCGGCTCTGCGTCGAACACGCGACGGACGATCTCCTCGCCGGAGGGCCACGACCCTTCGGCGTGGTCCTTCCCGAACGGCTCGAAGTCGACGCCCAGCGTCTCCCACTGTGCCGGCCACTCGAACCGCCAGGGGAGCTTCCCGTCGCGCAGCGACACCCGGCCCTCCGCGCCACAGCCGTCGATCTGGTCGCCGCCGGCTTCCATCCCGCTGCAGGCGAACGCGACGGTCCGGTCGTCCGAGTTCACGTCGGACACGTCCGTCGTCAGCCGGTCACACTCCGGGCACTGCGCCATGAACGGCACGTCGTCGGCCGTCGCCGACGCCTGGAACTCCGACAACACCGCGGCGGCGTCGTCGTCCGACAACACGGTGTCGACGGCGTCGTCGAACCGCCCGGACTCGTACAGTTCCGTGTTCGACTCGAAGACGACGGGGACGCCGATGGCGTCGGCGCTGTCCCGCAGGAGCGCCGTGAAGTGGTCGCCGTACGAGTCGTGACAGTCGCCGAACGGGTCCGGCACGTCCGTGTACGGTACGCCGAGGTTGCGCCCGAGCGCGCCGCCGTCGACGGCTCCCAGCCCGACGATCTCCCAGTCTTCGGTGGCGAGGTTCCGGGGCACCTTCCGGAGGCCGTCGCGGTCGTCGCTCGTGAACACCTGTTCGACCGCGTACCCGCGCTCGCGGAGCACCTCGGCGACGAAGTACCCCCGGAGGATCTCGTTGAAGTGACCGAGGTGGGGGATCCCAGACGGGGAGACGCCGCCCTTGATCACGATCGGTTCGTCGGGGTCGCGCGCCAGAATCTCGTCGGCGACGGCGTCGGCCCAGAACACGTGGTGGTCCGTCTCGCCACCCTCCGGTTCGTCTGCGTCGACCCCGGGCGAGAGGTCGGTCTCGGCGGTCGCGTCCGCGGCGTCGTCGGCCGCGTTCGCCTCGTGGCTGCTCATACTCCGACCGACGGTCCCCTCGGGGGTGTGTGTGTCGGTCCGGCCTCAGTGCGCCCAGTACGACGGCTCCGCCCCGCCCTCCGGGACGACGTCGGTGCCGGTGTGCTCGCCCGTGAGGACGGCGTCGGCGACGGCGTCGGGATCGGTCCCGTCCAAGACGACCGTCCGCATTCCGGCGCGTTCGATCAGCTTGGCGGCGAACAGGTCCACCGGGGCGGAGGCGCCGGCGTCGCGGCTCATCGGCGCGATACGGTCGACGAGTTCGGACGGCGACAGCCGGTCGGACTTCGTCGCGTCCGGGTCGGCGGCCGGGTCGGCGTCGTACACGCCGTCGGCGCCGGTGCCGTACACGAGCAGGTCCGCGCCGACGGACTCCGCGAGCACGGCCGCGACGGCGTCCGTCGTCTGGCCGGGGGTCACCCCGCCCATCACCACCGTCTCACCGCGCCCGAGCGCCGCCTCGGCCGTCTCGTAGTCCGCCGCCAGCGTCGGGTCGGCGACCTCCCCGAAGCCGGCCCGCAGCAGTCTGGCGTTCACCCGAGTCACGTCGATTCCCAAGCGGTCGAGCGCCACCTCGTTGGCGCCCATCTCTCTGCCCGTCTCGATGTACTCCCGGGCCACGCCGCCGCCGCCGACGACCACACCCACGTCACAGCCGTCGCGGACGAGCCGTTCGACCGCCGCCGCGTGGCTGGCCACCCGCTCGCCGTCCAGTTCCGGCGCGAGCACACTCCCCCCGAGCGACAGTACGACTCTCATCGCTCCCGTCTACCGTCGATCCACTCTTAAGATTCCCGAAGCGACACCGGCCGACTACACAGGACTTTTGTATCCTTGAATGTACAGACATGTACACTGATGGCGTGTTCCACAGAGCAGCGTGCGGAGCCCGACCGCGCCTACGAGATCGACGGCGTCGCCTTCCTCGGACGGACGTTCGACGAGTACAGCCGACTGTTCGGGCTGGAGCCGTCGCAGCTGTCCGGCGCGCGGGTGCTCGACTGCCCCGGCGGGGCCAGCGGGTTCACGGCCGGTGCGGTCGCGCGCGGCGCGGACGCGTACGCAGTCGATCCGGTGTACGGTGCCGACACCGAGACGGTCGCGGCCCGGGGCCGCCGTGACCTTCGCCGGGCGGTCGCGGCCCTGGACGGCGTGGAGGACCTGTACGTGTGGGAGACGTACGACGGAACCGACGACCTGGCGAGCCACCGGTGGAGCGCGCTCGGCCGATTCCTCGCCGACTACGATGACAACCCCGGCCGGTATCTCCCGGCGGCACTCCCGAACCTCCCGTTCCCGGACGACAGCTTCGACCTGGTCTGTTGTTCTCACCTCCTGTGTCTGTACGCCGGGGAGTTCGACCACGGGTTCCACGTCGCCGCGATCAGGGAGCTGTGCCGGGTCGCCCGCGGCGAGGTACGGGTGTTCCCGCTCGTCGACTTCTCCACGCACCGGTACGAGGGGTTGGACGACCTCCTGCTCGAACTGGAACGGGCCGGCCACGACCCTGAGATTCGGTCTGTCGACTTCGAGTTCCAACGCGGCGCCGACGAGTGTCTCGTCGTCGACGTCGCACGTAAGGGCTAACAGCCTCCCGCGCCGTTGTCGTGGTGTGCAGACCCTGAGTGTCGTCGGCGCCGAGCCGGATCTCGCCGCCGTCGCCGAGCGACTGGACGGCCGGACGGCGACGGTCGTCGCCGGCGAGGTCCCCGCCCCCGAGACGGGGGCCGTGACGGTGACGCTCTCGCCGGACGGCGACCGCCAGACCCGCGCGACGGACGACAGTTTCTCGGCCGTCCTGGACCGCCTCGCGCCGGAGTACGACCACGCGCTCGTCGCCGGCTTCTCTCGACTCCGGCTCCCGACGGTCGTCGTCGGCGACCGCGAGGTCCCGGGTCGAGTCGTCCGGCGCGTCGAGGCGGCCGGGGAGCTGTCCGCGGCGGAACTCGCCGAGACCGTCCGGTCGGTCGAGCCGTACGTCACGTTGGCGTCGTTGGTCGCCCGGGCGAAGGACGCCGAGGGGACAGACCGCTCGGGGGCGCTGGCGACGTTCACCGGACGGGTCCGGGCGAAGGACGGCCCGGACGACGACCGCACCACACACCTCGCGTTCGAGCGGTACGACGAGGTCGCAGAGCGCCGCCTCGCCGAGATCGAGGCGGAGCTGGCGGCCCGCGACGGAGTGTTCGGCGTGTGGACGCACCACCGTGTCGGCGTGATCCCGGACGGTGAAGACATCGTGTTCGTCGTCGTCCTCGCCGGCCACCGGGAGGAGGCGTTCGAGACCGTCTCCGACGGGATCGACCGGCTGAAGTCCGAGGTGCCCATCTTCAAGAAGGAGACCACCGTCTCGGACGAGTTCTGGACTCACGAGCACGAGTGAGTTGTCACAACACGTGTACGAGCGAACACGGCGTCGGGCACGCCCGGTCGTGTCGCGCGCCGCGGAACACGACTCGGCCGAAGCCGATTGTTTTCTCACTCCCGGGGGTGAACACTGTCTGACGGCCGACCACAACGATCCAGAGAAAGAAACAACGAGAGACAGTTGTAAAACGTCTCGACGGCTCTCGCACGTCGATAAACTGTTCGGTTTTCACCATTTTGGGCGACAAACCGGCCGAACAGAACCGAACGTCGCCGAACGTTCTGGGATTTATAACACCCTCTGGGGTGTAGCCGGGAGTGAAGCCCATGAGCACTACGGCAGACCCCTCCACCGCCGAGACGGACGACTCCTCCAAGGAGACCCAGCTGAAGCAGTACCTCCTCGACCGTGTCGAGGACGGTGAACTGTACTTCAAGAGCAAGTTCATCGCAGACGACGTCGGTCTCTCCCCGAAAGAGATCGGCGCCCTGATGGTGAAGCTCAGCGAATCCGCGACGGAACTCACCGTCGAGAAGTGGTCGTACACGGGTGCGACAACCTGGCGAATCGAGCCGGCCGAGGCGTAGCGGCGACAGCACGGTCCCCGCGGTCTCCCGTCGCAGTTCGGCCTCGTGCGAGGACTTTTGATCGTCCGTAGCCAAAGAAGTACGATGAGTGCCGCGGACCCAGAGTCGGCCCCCCGCCCGCCGGAGTTGGACGACGTGTTCCACCTGACACAGATCCGGAGCGACGGCAAACGGATCGTCTACTACGGCGTCTCCGAGGTGTCCGAGCGGGAACTACTCGAACGGCTGTGGGAGCCGTTCAGGGAACTCGGCTACGACGTACAGACCACCGACACGGGCACGGGCCGGGACGTGATCGTCGCCCGCGAGTACTCCACCGGAGTCCAGGGCGTCCCGTGGGTCAACATCGGGCTGTTCTTCGCCACGATACTCAGCACGCTGCTCGTCGGCGCCGTGGGGTGGTACTACATCCCCGTGTCGGAGCTGACGAGCAACCCTCTGGCGGCGTTGGAGGCGTGGCCGTTCACCGCCGCCGTCCTGGGGGTGTTGATGACACACGAACTCGGCCACTACGTGATGGGACGGTACCACGGCGTCGACGTGTCGCTCCCGTACGTCATCCCCTTCTTCCTCCCGTTCGGGACGATGGGAGCGATCATTCGGATGCGCAGCCGGATGCCCGACCGAGAGGCGTTGTTCGACATCGGGGTCGCCGGCCCGTTGGCCGGGCTGGCGGCGACCGTCGTCGTCACCGCCATCGGGCTCCTGTTGGGGCCGATGGAGGTGCCGCCGGGGACGGTCTCGGCCGGCACCCAGGTGATCGTGTTCAACAATCCGCCGTTGCTCGACCTGATCGCGACCGTGCTCGGCCAGCCGACCGGGTACGACTCCGCGACACAGGTCACCCACCCGGTGATCATGGGCGGCTGGATCGGGATGTTCTTCACACTCCTGAACCTGCTGCCGGTCGGCCAACTGGACGGCGGCCACATCCTCCGAGCCATCGCCGGCCGACACCAGGAACGGATCGCCGCGCTCGTCCCGGTGGCGTTGTTCGCCGTCTCCGGGTACCTGCACTTCGTCCGTGGGCTCAGTCTCAACGAGTCCGTCGGGCTGTGGGCGTTCTGGGGCGTGTTCGCCGCGTTCATCGCCTACCGCGGCCCGGCACACCCCATCGACGACACGGAGCTGGACAGCCGCCGTGTCGCCGTCGGGCTGTTCACCTTCCTCGCCGGACTCCTCTGTTTCATGCTCGTCCCCATCGAAGTGGCGACGATCTAGCCGCCGTGGCTCCACCCTTCGTCGGCCATCGGCTCTCCGTCCAGTGTGACGCCCGACTCGGTCACCTCGCCGACGACCGTCAGGTTGACCGGCGACGCCGCTCGGGCGTCGGCCACCCCCTCGGCCGGCACGGTCACGAGGAGTTCGAAGTCCTCCCCGACGGTCGTCGCGGCCCGGAGCCGCTCGGACGGCTCCCCCGTCACTGCGGGGTGGATCGGCACGTTGTCGCCGTCGACGGCGAACCCGCAGTCGCCGGCCGCGGCCATCTGGTGGAGTGACCGCGCCAGCCCGTCGCTCACGTCCATCCCCGCGGTGGCGTGCGGAGCGAGCGCGACGCCGGCGGCCACCCGCGGCGGGAACCGGAACAGCTCGTTGCCTCGTTCGGTCTCCCCGTCGGCGAAACACGAGAGGGCGGCCGCGGTGCGGCCCAGTCGACCAGTGACACAGACGGCGTCACCGACGGTGGCTCCCGACCGCCCGAGCGGCCCCGCGTCCGTCGTCCGGCCCAGCGCCGTCGTCGCCAGGGTGAACTCCGCCGTCTCGTCTAAGTCCCCGCCGACGTACTCCGCGTCGACGCTCTCACACACCTCGCGTGCCCCCCGAAGGAACTCGCGGAGCTCGTCGGCCTCGAACCCCGGGGCGCCGTAGACGGCGACGGCCGCGACTGCCTCCGCCCCCGTCGCCGCCAGGTCCGACAGCGAGGCGCCGACCGCTCGCCAACCCGCCGTGGCACGGGTCACGCCGTCGGGGAAGTCCGTCGTCTCGTGGAGCATGTCCGTCGTCAACACGCTGCCGTCCACGACGGCGGCGTCGTCGCCGGCCGTCGGCAGCTCCGCCGCCAACAACGACAGCGCCTCGCGTTCGTCCATACTCGCGGTTCCGGAGCCGGGCGGAAACGGGTTCCGGTCGGCTCCACTCGCCCGTTCTGGACGGCACGACCGGTCGCCCGTTCTGGACGGCACGATCGGTCGCCGGCGACGTTTCGCTGGGTTGATACCCGCGCCAGTCACACGTCCAGCGCATGGACGGCGACCGTCTCCGCGCCACTGTCGTCGGGTTCCTCGCCGCTGCGGGCGTCCTGGCGGTGCTCGTCTACACCCTGGACGTGGGGGAGCTGTCCGAGAACATTCTACGCGCGGAGCCGCGACTGCTGGCCCTCGTCGTCGGCGCGATCCTCGTGTGGCTGTTCGCCTGGGGGTTGGCGCTCCGGACCGTGTTGTCCGTCCTCGGGGAGAAGATCCGCCCGCGAGTCGCGTTTCTCGTGTTCAACGGCGCGATGTTCTCGAACAACGTGACGCCGTTCGGCCAGGCCGGCGGGGAGCCGGTGACGGCGCTCCTGATCTCCCAGGTGACGGACGCGGAGTACGAACGGAGTCTGGCGGCCATCGCCAGCGTCGACACGCTCAACTTCTTCCCGTCCATCGGGTTCGCGCTGTTCGGGGCCGCCTACTACGCCACCCGGATCACGCTCCCGCGTCAGCTCCGGTTCGCCACCGGGGTCGCCGTGCTCCTGGCCGTCGCCGTCCCGGTAGGCGGCTACACTGCCTGGCGCTACCGGGCGTCGCTGTCCGGGTTCGTCGTCGGCCGGCTGACGCCCCTGGTCCAACGGGTCGCCCGAGGGCTGCCGGGCGTGTCGGAGCCCAGCCCCGAGTCCGTCGCCCAGCGGATCGAACACTTCTTCGGCGCGATCGAACGGGTGGCGACGGACCCGAAGGGGCTCGCGTTGGCGATGTCCGCGTCCACGCTGGGGTGGTTCTGCCAGATGATCGGACTCTGGCTCGCCTTCCAGGCGCTGAGCCAGCCCGTCGACTTCGTCGTCATCATGTTCGCGGTGCCGATGGGGGCCGTCGCCGGGGCGACGCCGACCCCCGGCGGCTCCGGCTTCATCGAGACCGTCCTGATCGCGTTGTTGACCGTGCTGTTGCCCGTCCCCGGCGCGACCGTCGGGGCGGCCGTGATCCTGTTCCGGGCGGCCGTGTTCGGCGTTCCGGTGTTGATCGGTGGGCTCGTCGTCTCCTGGATCGGCGTCGACGTGTTCGGGTAGCCCGCTCCGGGTCGAGACGACGAGTTTAAGCGGAGTGGTTGCGAATCAGCCCGTATGGTCACCCTCTACGACGTTCCGGCGGAGGACCTCTTGGACGAGGTCGCCGACCGGCTCGAGGATCGAATCGAGGAACCGGCGTGGGCCGAGTTCGTCACGACCGGCGTCGACCGCGAGCTACCCCCCCAGCAGGAGGACTTCTGGTTCGTCCGGGCGGCGTCGCTGCTCCGGAAGGTCGCAGACCAGGGGCCGGTCGGCGTCGGCACACTCGCGACCGACTACGGCGGCGCCAAGTCCGGCTCCACCCGCTACCGGGTCGCTCCGCCCAGCCAGGTCGACGGCTCTCGGAACATCATCCGGACGATCCTCCAGGAACTGGAAGAGGAGGGGCTCGTCGAGACCGCACAGGGTGAGGGCCGCCGCGTCACCGACGACGGCCGGTCGTTCCTCGACGACGTCGCCGGCGACGTGTTGGAGGAGCTCGACCGTCCGGAGCTCGAACGCTACGCCTAGTTCTCGGGTGTCTTCCCGTGTCGCTCGCCGCCACAGCGACGGCGTCGTGACACGGCCGACTCCGACGACACTATACTTCGACCGCCCCGACACGAGCGTACGTGACGACAGACGACCTCCCGCCGCTGGCGCTCGACATCGACGGCACACTCACGGACGGCTCCGGGCGGATCGACCCGCGGGCGTTCGCGGAACTGCCGGCCTGGCCCGCCCCGGTCGTGCTGGCCACGGGTAAGGCGTTCCCGTACCCGGTCGCGCTGTGTGGCTTCCTCGACGTGGCCGAGCGCGTGATCGCCGAGAACGGCGGCGTCACGCTCGTCGGCGGGGCGGTGTCGTACGCCGGCGACCCCGACCGCGTCCAACGGGCGACGGCCGCGTTCCGCGACCGCGGCGGTGACCTCGGCTGGGGCGACGCCGACACGGTCAACCGCTGGCGGGAGACGGAGGTGGCCGCCAGACTCACCGCAGACGAGTCGTTGCTGCGCGAGGTCGCGGCCGAGTTCGACCTGGAGCTGCTGGACACCGGCTACGCCTACCACCTGAAGGCGCCCGACGCCAGCAAGGGGCACGGGCTCGAACTTGTCGCGGCGGCGCTGGACCGCGACCCCGCCGAGTTCGTCGCCGTCGGCGACAGCGAGAACGACGCCTCCACCTTCGAGACCGCCGGCCGGAGCTTCGCCGTCGCCAACTGCGACGCGACCGCACGCGCGGCCGCAGACACCGTGTTGTCGGAGTCGTACTTCGACGGCACGCTCGCCGCGATGCGTCGCGTCCGATCGACGTTCGAGTGAGGCGTCGGCGGGTGTGGCGCTCCCGCCGACGGAGGCGCCCGCGGCGCGTCAGGCGACCACGTGTTCCGTGTCGTACGACCCCAGCACGCGGACCCAGCCCTCCTCGGCGACCATGTCGCGGACGGCGTCGACGGCGGCGGCCGCGCGGTCCTCGTACAGTCCGGCCTCGAAGTCGACGTGGAACAGGTAGTCGCCGAGCCGTTCCCCGCTCGGGCGCGACTCCACCCGCGTGAGGTTGATGTCGCGGTCGGCGAACGCCTCCAGCAGCTCCAACAGGAGCCCGGGGTAGTTCGCGGCCGGGTAGACGACGGCGGAGGTCTTGCCCCCGGCGGCCGACCGCTTCGACTCCGGCCCGACGACGAGGAAGCGGGTGGCGTTCGACGACCGATCCTGGATGTCCTCGGCGAGCACGGACAGCGTCGGCTCCGCCTCCGTGGCGTTGGCCGGGTGACCGATCGCGGCGACGCCGTCGTCCTCGCGGGCGCGGGCGACGCCGCGGGCCGTGGAGGCGACGGCCTCGCGGCGACAGTCCGGGTGTTCCCGTTCCAGGTACTCCCGACACTGCGCCAGCGCCTGCGAGTGTGAGGCGACCAACGAGAAGTCCGACGACTGTGCCAACAGAGCGTGTCGGATGGGCGTCACCACCTCTCGGAGGACGGCGACACCGTCGTCGGCGAGCGCGTCCAGACTCTCCGTCACCGACCCCTCGATGCTGTTCTCCACCGGGACGACCCCGCGACCGAACTCCCCGGCGACGACGGCCTCGACGATGGCCGTCACGGACTCCCGGAAGGCCACCTCGTCGGCGACGGCGCCCGCGGCGCGGTGTGAGTACGTCCCGGCTGGACCGAGCGTGACGGCTTGCATACCCACAGTTGCCGTCGCCCGGGCCCAAGTATCCGTGGGGTGGCGGCGAGATCTCGACGCCGACACGCCCGGCGTGTGTCGTTCTCCGTCACCGAGTCGTGCCGGCGGCGTGATCCTCGTCACCGTCGGTGCAGAACACGAACGTCGCCCCGTCGTCCGACGACGCCACGTCGACGGTCCAGCCGTGGGCTTCGGCGATGTCGCGGACGAGCGCTAGCCCGAGGCCGGTGCCCGCGGCCTCCACCGTGGCACCGTACTGAAACAGCTCCGTCGGGTCGTCGGCATCGAAGCCGGGGCCGTCGTCGGCGACGACGAACCCCGGGCCGCCCTCGCGGGCGCGAACGGTGACCGTGACGGAGGGCCCGCCGACCCCGACGGCGTTGTCGAACAGGTTCTCGAACAGAGTGGTGAGGCGTTTCCGGTCGGCAGTCACCGTCAGCTCCGAGTCACACTCCAGCGTGGCCGGTCCGGGAGCGTAGTCGTCCCAGACGGACCGCGCGACGTAGCCGACAGTCACCTTCTCCGTCCCGTCCGTCAGCCCGCGCTGGCTCGTCAGGTCGAGGATACTCTCGGTCAGCCGGTCCATCCGGTCGACCGCGTCGCGGGCGGCCTCCAGGCTGTGCTCGTCGTCCGGGTCGCGGGGAACCGTCAGCTCTAGGTGGCCGGCGGCGATTGCCAACGGGTTCCGGAACTCGTGAGCGACGAGACTGGCGAAGCGGTCCAACCGTTCTTCGACGGCCGCGAGACTGTCCTCGCGCCGTTTCAGTAGTCGGATGCGTCTGGCACGCTCGAAGGCGGTCTGGACGTTTGCGGCCAACACCCGTGCGAGTTCCACGTCCGCCTCGTCGATGCCCTCCTGCTCGAACGTGCCCAGCGTGAGCACGCCGTCGTCGCCCAACGGGACGATCAAGACACTTCCGCCGCCCGGCCGGTCGACGTCGTCGTCGATGGCGCCCGCGTCTTGGTACACTCTCGCCTCCCTGGCGTCGAACGCCTCCCACTGGACGGTCTCGCCCCGGTCGTAGGCCCGGCGTTCGCCCGCGACCGCGACCGTCCGGTCGGCAGCCGCGAGCGGGACGAGTCGTTCCGTCTCCTCGTCGTACTCTCGCACCGAGTTGAGCTCGAATCCGAGCACGTCCGCAGCCGCGTTCGTCGCAATGTCGGCGATGGCGTCAACTCGTTCCCGGCTCACCATCTCGCGGGTCGCGCGGTGGAGCCGACGGAGCCGTGCCGCCTCCGTCGCTCCCTCGCCGTGGTCGTGCCGTTCACCCCCGTCGTCCGGCCCGTCCGACTGCGTGTGCCCATCCATCGTCTCGTCGAGGAAGGGAGCGCCGCTGTGGTGAACCCTACTATTACTCCATCGTACTAGACCCGCCGGAACGTGTCGGCTCACGACTGCTCCCGAACGATCAGTATCGCTCCCGATCGCTCGAGCAGTCAGTACTGCTCCCGCTTTCACCCTCCGACCGGAACCGTCGTTCCTATGTTCGTCCCGGCCGTCGGGAGGGTCGTGACACCCAGCGAGTGGTCCCAGGACCGCCTCGCGGCGCTCCACGACCAGCTGACCGCGACCGGGGAGCCGTCGATTCCCGTCGAGTCGCCCGTGACGGGCACGGAGTACGCCCAGTTGCCGACGGCGACGGAGTCGGACGTGGAGGCGGCCGTCGCCGACGGCCGTGCGGCGGCCGCCGAGTGGCGCGAGCGCTCGGTCGAGGACCGCACGGCGGTCTTGGACGCGGTCGCCGACGCGGTGCTCGACGACCGCGAGTCGTTGACGAGTCTCGTCCAGCGCGAGACGGGGAAGTCCCGCCGGGACGCCGCAGAGGAGGTGTTCGACGTGGCAGTCACCGCCGGCTACTACGCCGACACCGCCGCGAGCACGCTCGCCGACGAGCGCCGCCAGGGCGTGATCCCGTTGCTCACCCGGGCGGACGTCCACCACCACCCCCTCGGCGTCGTCGGGATGATCGCCCCCTGGAACTACCCGCTGACGCTGGTCGTCTCCGACGCGCTCCCGGCGTTGGTCGCCGGCAACGCCGTCGTCTGCAAGCCCGCAGAGGCGACCACCCACGTCGCCGCCCGGGCGAAGGAACTGCTCGTCGAGGCCGGAGTGCCCGCCGACCTGTTCCAGATCGTCCCCGGCCGCGGGCCGGAGGTGGGGCCGAACCTGGTCGAACGGGTCGACTACGTCTCGTTCACCGGCAGCACCGCGGCCGGGCGGGAGGTGGCCGCACTCGCCGGCGAGAACCTCGTCCCCGTCTCGATGGAGCTCGGCGGCAAGAACCCGTTGCTCGTGTTGGACGACGCCGACCCGGAGGCAGCCGCCCAGGGGGCCGTTCGGTCGTCGTTCGCCAACGCCGGCCAACTGTGTATCACGACCGAGCGGCTGTTCGTCCACGAGGACGTGTACGACGAGTTCCGCGACGCGTTCGTGGAGGCGGTCGAGGAGATCCGACTCGGGTTCGACTACGACTGGCGGGCGGAGATGGGGCCGTTGCTGTCGCAGGCACAGTTCGAGAAGACCCGCGACCACGTCGACGACGCCCGCGAACGCGGGGCGACCGTTCTGACGGGCGGGGAGCCGCGCCCGGACCTGGGACCGTACTTCCACGAGCCGACCGTCCTCGCGGACGTGCCGACGGACGCGACCGCACACGACACGGAGACGTTCGGGCCGGTGGTCGCGCTCTACCCCGTCTCGGACACGGACGAGGCGGTCGCGCGGGCCAACGACACGGAGTACGGCCTCCACGGCGCGGTGTGGACCGGCGACGAGGAACGCGGCCGGGCGGTCGCTCGCCGGATCGACACCGGCACCGTCTCGATCAACGAGGGGTACGCCGCCGCCTGGGCGGCCGTCGACGCGCCGATGGGTGGGCGCGGCGACTCTGGCGTCGGCCGTCGCCACGGCCCGGAGGGACTGCTCCGGTACACGGACGCCCAGACGGTCGCCACGGGCGGCCCGGTGCCGGTCGGCCCCGAGGGCGTCCCGGATCGACTGTGGGCCGCCGGGCTGTCCACTGTCGCCCGTCTCCTGCGAAAAGTACCTCGCTGGATTCGCTGAGGCTACTCTACAGCCCGAGCGCGTCCGGCGCCGGCGGCATCGCCCGCTTGTGTGCCGACGACTCGTACAGTTCGCGGACGGCCGACACCTGGTCTTCCGTCACGTCCAGCGTCTCACACGTCGCGCTCGTCGACAGCCCGCCGTCGATGTGGACCGCCAGGATGGAGTCCAGCGTGTCGTAGTCCAGGCCCAGCTCCTCCTCGTCCGTCTGGCCGACCCACATGCCTGCCGACGGGGTCTTCATGACGAGATCCGTCGGGACGCCGATGTGGTCGGCCAACTGACGGACCTGTTGTTTGTACAGATTGCCGATGGGGTTGCAGTCGACCGCCTGGTCGCCGTACTTCGTGTAGTACCCCGTCAGCGCCTCACTCCGGTTACCCGTGCCGAGCACGAGCCGGTCGTCGGCGTTGGCGACGAAGTAGTTCGTGACACCCCGGAGCCGCACCCGGACGTTGCCCGTAGCCATCTGGTCGTCGGCCGCCTCCGGCAGCTGGTCGAACAACTGCTCGGCGATCGGCTCGATCTCGACCACGTCGTAGTCGATTCCAAGGAGCTCCGCCACCCGCTCGGCGTCGCTCATGTTCTCGTCGTCGTTCACCTCCGACGGCATCACCAGACCGTGGACGTTCTCGGCACCCAGCGCCTCGACGGCCAGGTGCGAGACGGTCGTGGAGTCGATTCCGCCGGACAGACCCATGACGGCCCCGTCGGCACCCGCCGTCTCCACCTGTTCTCGAACGAACTCGACCAAGTGTTCCCGCGTCGCTTCCAACTCTGCCTCCGACAGCCGGAGGTCGAGCGGTACGTCGTCGCGTTGTAGAACCGTCTGACCACTCATCACACACTGTTCGGGCCCGGACGACTAATACGCTACCGATCACGCTAGAGCGACGAGCGTCCGTCCAGCTTCTCGCCTCTCGGTGGACGTTCGTTCGGTCCTGCGGCGCACGGGGGCGTGTTCTCTTCGATTCCCCGAGGCCGTTACACGTCCTCGCCCGCGTCCCGAGGCCGTTACACGTCCTCGCCCGCGTCCCGAGGCCGTTACACGTCCTCGCCCGCGTCCCCGAGGTCGATCACGTTCGCCGTCTCGACCCGGACGACGCCGTCGAGCTCGCACACGTCGGCGACGGCCGGCTGTGGCACCGTCACCCGAAGAGTGTCGTACGGCAACGCTACGACGGTCGCGTCCGCGGACAGTTCCGCCGTCAGCGTGTCTCGGTCCGTCGTCTCCGGGTCGAACCCGACGACGAGCGTCACCGTCTCTCCGGCGGTCGGCGCCTCACACAGCCGTCGCACTGGGTGTGACCGGTACATCGACTCCGACTCCGGACGCCAGCGACCTAATCCCCTCGGCCGCGGTCGCCGTCGGCCGTGGCGCCGTCGCCGTCCCACGACAGCGTCACGCGCGGGCCGTCGCCGTCGCGCTCGACCGCGACGGCCGAGGGTGCCGGCAGCGCGAGGGCGTCGTCGCTGCCGCCGACTTCGACGACGCCGTCCGCGAGCAGCCGCTCCAGCGCCGCGAGGTCGGCGTCCGTCGGCGCCGTCGCGGCGCCACGGCGGTCGCCGGGTCCGTCGTCGCCCGCCGCGTCGCCGATCACGGGCCGTACGGACACGTCCGCGCTCCGGTTCGACAACACCGCGTTGACCACCGCGCCCAGTAAGACCACGAACCCGGAGACGTACAGCCACGTCAGGAACACCAGAATCGCCGCGAGCACGCTCTCCTCGGGCTGCTCGCCGCTCCACCGGACGTACAGTCCGAACAGGGAGACGAACGCAGTCAACCCCGTCGCGGCGAGCAGCGTCCCCGGCACCACCTCCGCCGGGGTCACGTCCGTGTCCGGGAAGACGTAGTACATCGGGTACAGCGTCACCGCCAGCCCGACGACGAGCACGAGCCGGTTGGCGAGCGTCGGACCGAGGCCGGCACCGTCTGCCGGCACCGCGGCGTGGAGCGTCGCCGCGACTACCACCGACAGCCCGAACGCCCCGGAGACGACGAGCCCGTCCCGCAGTTGGTCCAGGAAGCCGTTTGCCGACTCCGTCTCGTACACGTCCGAGAAGGCGGTGTCGAGCCCACGGAACACCCGGAGCGTCCCCCACACGAGCACGGCGACGCCCGCGAGGGACAGCTGTCGGGAGGCGCTGGCCCGCCGGAGCTCGGCCAACAACACGTCTGCGGTGCCGTCCGTCAGCGCCGCGGCGACGAGCGCGAACACCGCCTCCGTCGGCGCGAGCCCGCCCAACGCCGACAGGACGAACAAGACGAGCAACAGGAGCGGCAGCAACGAGACGAACGCGTGGTAGGCGATGCTGCCGGCGAGGAACGTCAGCTGCTCGGCCCGCGCCTCGTGGACCACCGCCCGCCCGAGTTCGACCGCTCTCGTCGCTCGTGACACGCCGCTGACTACACGGTCGGCCGTAAAAAGGGGGGCGGCCCATCCTGGGGTGTCCCGCCGTGTCCCACAACGTCTTGCCGGACGCGCCCGGAGTGGCGTCCGTGACAGTCATCGCACTCCTGTCGGTCGCGCCGGTGACGGAAGACAGCATGGCCGAAGACGTGGCCGACGCCGTCGCGGCCTTAGACGAGGCGGGCGTCGCCTACGAGACGAACCCGATGGGCACCGTGATCGAGACGGACGACATCGGGACGCTGCTGGACGCGGTGCAGGCGGCCCACGAGGCCGTCGACGGCGACCGCGTGAGCACGTTCCTCAAGATCGACGACAAACGAGCGTCGGACCAACGCGCCTTCGAGAAAGTCGACGCTGTCGAGGAGGCGCTTGGACGGCCGGCGACGAGCCACCAGGACCCGGACGACGGCTGAGCCACCAGGACCCGGACGACGGCTGAGCCACCGGCTCAGATCGGCCGTTTCCGGACACTCCAGTTGCCGCTCGCCACGTCGAGTTCGAACTCTCGGCTCCCCTGGTCGGACTTGACGACGAGCGTGGAGCCGTCGATAGCGTACTCCGCCAACACCTTCAGTTCGATCTCCTCGCGGATCGTGTCGAACCGGAGGACGTGCTGGCCGCCGGCCTCGTACACGCCGATCTCGAAGCTGGCGTGTTCGTCCGTCGCGTCGAACTGACAGAAGACGGCGTCGTCCGCCCGGTCGACGAGCTCGCCGCCGTGGTCGCGGGCCCACCCCGCGAACTCTCGTCTGAACGCCTCCGTCGTGCCCTCGTCCCCCCAGAGCCGTTTCATACTACACCAGTGCGACGGCGTGCTGATTAATCATAGGGGTTGTTCTCCGACCAGACAGCGTCTCGACTACATCTGACGGTCCTGCTCATGAATGTCAAAAGTTTATAAAAAAGCTATAAAGTAGGTGTGTCATAAGCGAATCTATAACGGGCGAAAGTAATCAGGCCGAGACGAACAGTAACAACACACCTGTCGCAGAGACCGCGTTGAACGGGAGACAGCGGTCGACAGAACGAAAACTGCGTGTGATGGGGCGGCGTCGTCTCGTCAAGAGCCTCTCTGGACTCGGTGTATCGGCAACGGCACTCGCTACTGGGCAGATTGAGGAGATTGCAGCAGCGACTGCTGACGATACTAATACGATCGTCCGGACTCACTCGTACCAGCACACGAATCACAGGGCGGTTGTGAACGGCGCGAAACCAACGCGCGAAGCTAAGTTCCACACGATTCCACGGGATGAGTGGGTCCGCACTGAGACAGCTTATAATGCTGCACAAAAAATCAGGAATAAAGTAAAAGACATTCCATTTGTATCAGTAACTCCAGATGTAAACAGCAATAAATATAGTGAGACTGTCATCCGTGTATCTTATACTACGATCAGATCGGGTCCAGAACAGAAGGGCAAAGAAATCAAACGCCAACCCCCCGTTTCACTTGATAAGGTTCAACAGCGCCTTCCAGATGCTACCTCAGGAACAGTGGAGTATGACGGCCGATCTCATCGTATTAGTAATATTCCAATTATGTTGGAAAAAGAATCTTTACAACAGAGCGCAGTGTACAGCTCATTATATAGGCCGGTTCCTGCTGGATGTCAGCTAGAGCGTGGAGACTTTAGCAATGGAACTATTGGATGTCCAGCCTATGACATGGGGAACTCACAACCAGGATGGATCACCGCAGCACACGTCTTAAAACGACAGAAAGGGGTGGATATATATCAGCCAGCAACTTGTTGTACAACATTCCTCGGTGAGAGTAAGAAGTACACTCCTTACGGAGAAGGCGATATCGGTATGTTCCACTCAAATGGGGAATCTAGAAAATATGATATTGCTGACAAAGGAGAGAACAACTATATGGGACTGGAAATATATGGAGTAATAGCAAAAGACAAATTAAAAGATATGGCATCTTCAAATGAAGAAATATATAGACAAGGAAAGACAACTGGGAGAAATAAAATGAAGTTTACTAATTACTCTGGAGGTGAAAAAGGTAGGGTGTATGCTGGAAAAGGAAACGAGAAAGATGGCGATTCTGGCGGGCCTTGGTATAATGTAGAGAACGGCCGTTCGCTGATGATCGCATCTCATAATGGAGCAGCAGGCGGAGACAGTTGCTATGCCACTACAATAATCCACGGAGAGGAAAAATTAAATATAACGGTATGAAAAAGCTGAGTGTGGCTGTCGGAGTTCTCTTGGTAGTCAGTGTTGTCGGATGTGCAGGAGTGACTAATGGAACGCCGACGAACGGCGGGCAGGTGGAGGCGGTTGTCGTCTCGTCGGCACCTTCCGATGTCGATCCGACGCCACTGTCCAAAGTCGAAAATGAACAGATCCGGCGGGCAACAGAGCAGGCAGTCGTCGCGTTTGACTCGAACGGAACAGCCGAGACCGTCACCATTCCCGTTCCGCGACCGGCACTGGACGAGACGGAACGTGCGTACGAACGGCTCCCCGAGAGCCAGGCGGAGGAGAGTCTGGGGCGGTTTGTAGTCTACCGTGATCGCGTGGTTAGAGTTCTTCTACTCGTCTACAGCTAACCGCGAGTGTCGATCTACCCGGGCTGGAACGTTCCCACGCCACCGGAGTGAACGTCTACACGTCGTGGCCGTGGTATAGGCACAGGCAAAGAGTGCCATCCTTTGATGACTTGACAGTGTGGGGTTGAATCGAAGGGAATCAGTTTAGAAAACGAAGCGGAGTTTGATTCTCGAGAGCGGTCGGCCACCGGTGCATAAGAAACTACAAAATACGACTGATGTATAGTAAAATGCTTAACGAAGAGCAACAAGCAGACTTCACAGTCGCATGAGACCGCTGGCTGCAACGTTCGTCGTCGCCTTGCTCCTCCTGACTACCGGCTGTGCTGGCATCGGTGTCGGAACACCGACGAACGGCGGTCAAATGGAGGCGATCGTCGTCTCGTCGGCACCGTCCGGCGTCGATCCGGTGCCGCTGTCCGAAGTCGAGAACAGACAGATCCGGCGCGCGACGGAGCAGGCGGTCGCCGCGTTCGAGTCGAACGGGACGGCGGAGCCGGTCGTCGTCGGCGTCCCGAGCCCCCAACTGCGGGCTACGGTACGCGCCTACGAACGACTTCCAGACCACCCCGACGACTCCGAGGTCGGTCGGTTCGTAATCTACGACGGCCAGGTGGTGAAGCTGTCTCTCGAAATCTACGCCTGACTCACTCGAACCGGAACGTCTCCAGGTTCTTCGGCGCGAACGTCCGCATGTTGTAGTCGTGGTACAGCGCAGACGAGAGGTCCTGTACCGACCGCTCGTCGCCGTGGACACACAGCACCTTCTCCGGGCGGGGGTTCATCGTCCGGACGAAGTTCTCTAGCCCCTGGCGGTCGGCGTGACCGGAGAAGCCGTCGACGGTCTCGACGTTCATCTCCAGGCTGAGTGTGCTGTTGCGCCGCGGGTCGTCCGGATCCTGGACGGGGATGCGGTCCTGGCCGCGTTGGATCTTGTCGCCCAGCGTCCCCTGTGCCTGGTAGCCGACGAAGGTGAGCGTGGAGTCCGTGTCGCTGCCGAGGTGACGCAGCCAGGACATGATCGGGCCGCCGGTGACCATCCCGGAGGTGGACAGGACGATACACGGCCCCCCGTCGGCCACCTCCCGGCGTTCCTCCTCGCCGGCGTCGATGTGGTTGAACTGGTCGGCCAGGAACGGGTTCTCGTCCTCGTGGAAGATCCGGTCCTGGAGGTCGTCACGCAGGTACTCCGGGTACGTGGTGTGGATTGCAGTCGCCTCCCAGATCATCCCGTCCAGGTGGACCGGCATCTCCGGAATCTTCCCGGTTCGCATCGCCTCCTCCAAGACGAGCATCATCTCCTGTGACCGACCGACCGCGAACGCCGGGATCACGACCTTCCCGCCGCGCTCGTGGGTCTCGTTGATGACCTCCAACAGCTTCTCCTCGGAGTCCTCCTGGTCCGTCTGGTAGTCGTTCCGGCCGCCGTAGGTGGACTCCATCACGAGCGTCTCCACCCGCGGGAAGTCGTTGACGGCCCCGTTGAACAGTCGAGTGTCCTCGTAGTGGATGTCGCCGGAGAAACAGACGTTGTACAGCCCGTCGCCGATGTGGAAGTGCGACACCGCCGACCCGAGGATGTGGCCTGCGTTGTGCATCGTCAGCTTCACGTCCGGCGCGATGTCCGTCACGTCGCCGTACTCCAACGGAATGCAGTGTTTGATCGCCTCCCGGACCTGCTCGGAGTCGTACGGCGGCGTCCGCCCCTCCTTGGTCGCGACGTCGAGGTAGTCCAGCGTGAGCAGCCCCATCAGGTCGCGGGTCGGCTCCGTACAGTAGATCGGCCCGTCGTAGCCGTACTTGAACAGGAGCGGGATCAACGCGGAGTGGTCCAGGTGGGCGTGTGTGAGCACGACCGCGTCGAGGTTGCTCGCGCCGGCGCCCAGCGCCTCCGGCACCTGGAGGTACGGCACGTCGTCGGAGCCGGGCTTGTCGCCACAGTCGATCAGCACCCGTGTCTCGGCCGTGTTGAGCACGAACGCCGCACGACCCACCTCGCGGCAACAGCCCAGCGTGGAGATCCGAACCCACTGCTCGTCGGACATCTCCTCGCGGTGGATCTGTCGGCCCACCTTCTCCAGGATGTCTCGGCGTTCCTCGCGCTCGTGTTTCAGGAAGTTCCGGACGTTCGACACCGTCGACGACTCGATGGGAGGTGTCCGGACGACCTCGGGCGTCCAGCCGACCTGTTTCGTGATCTCCCGCAGGGTGGAGCCGTGACGGCCGATGACCAGTCCGGGCTTCTCCGCCTCGATCACCACCTCACCGGTGTCTTGGTGGAAGTCGAGGTCGGCGACACCGGCCTCGTCGGGGATGATCTCCCGAATGTCGTCTTCCGCCTCCCGCGGGAGCGACAACACGTCCGGGTGTGGCCGGACGGTGATGCGCTTGCGGAGCTCGGAGGCGAGGTCGCGGACGAGGTCGCCGTTGCGGGCGAACTGTTTGGGGTGTCTGGTGTAGACGACCAGCTCTGGCCCCTCGTAGGTGACGTCCGTGACGGAGATATCGTCGGGAATCTCGGCCTCGATCTGTGCCTTCGTCTCTTCGAGTTGACGTTCGACTTGGCTCATGGCTGCGAGAACGGGTGTAGCGTGGATCTGACCCGTGACATGGTGGTTTTGCGGTGTCGAACCCGACGAGTGCCGTCCGACCCGGCCCTCTCCGGAGTCGGGTTCGACGATTAGTCGCTCGATAGGCGACGAGAACCCGCTTACCACCCACTTCACTCGCCCGATTACAAAAGCCTTCGCAAACTGCAAACCGCAGGCAGCCGTCGTGGGGGTGTGCGACTCACCCCCGAGCGCGTCGCGGCCGAGCGAGACCGGCTCCACGAGCGCGCTCCGACGGTGGTGGCGACGATCAACGAGACTCGCGCGCGGCTGGGGACGGCGTTCGACACGACCGTCGACCCGGTCGACGCGACGGCGTACCGCGCGGAGGTGGACGCCGTCTTCGCCGACGGCGACCGCGCGGTCAACGTCGCCGCGCTCGCCGGCCTCCTCCGGGAGTTGGACGTGACCGACGACTACCCGGGGTTCGTCGTCGACGAGCAGTTGGGCCGACTCCTGGCGAGCAGTATCGCCGGCGGCCAGCCCCTGGCGACGCTGGCGGAGGCGACGTTCCACGTCGTCGACGCCCTCGCTACCGACGCTCCAGACACCGACCCCCCAGACACCGACGCGCTCGGAGAAGACGGGGACGACCCGGCCGGCGTCGACGACTTGGACGCCGCGCTCGCGGCCGGCTTCCAGACGCGACTCCCCGGTTGGGACTGGACGGCCGCCGAGAGCCCCTTCGGCGTGGAGTGAGCGACGGAGTCAGTCGTTCAGCCAGAGGTCCAGATCCGTCTGGTCGTGGTGTGCCCGCTCCAACGGCTCCGCGAACGACCGGAGGTACACCTCGCCGGCGAACACGCGGGCGTTGTTCAGGTGGCCCGCCAGCGCCTGGCCGTTCTCCCGCGACAGCACCGCGTGAGTGTGGGCGAACCGTTCCCCGTCGAGCAGGGAGACGTTGCCGACACACGCCGCCACCTCCAACGGCTCGTCGAACTCGACGGCGTGGTACTCCTTCTCGCGTTGGTCGTAGAACCACAGCTCGGCCGCCCGGACGGCACCCATCGCGGCGAACCACCCCGCGTCCACGTCTTCCTCGTCTGCCAGCGCCTCGATCTCCTCGCGCCAGTCTGCGCCCGTCTCCATCCGGGCGAGGTACTCCGCGTCCGTCTCGACTTCGCGGTGTCGCATGACTGGAACGTCGTGGGCGCTCGGGAAAGGGTTTGAGATGGCGGTGACGGCGGCGGGTGGATCAAACTGAACGGTCCAGCGCGATCACGTCGCCGGCCTCGGTGCCGACGACGATCGCCTCCGGGGTGACCGCGGGGTCCGTGCGTACACCGGCGTCGAGTGTAACTCTCCAGTCGGGGGCACCGCTCTCGGTGTCGAGCGCGAAGGCACGTCCGGGTGGTCCTCTGTTGTTCCGATCTGTCGTCCCGACGTAGACGGTCCCGTCGGCAACGGACGACGCGCAGCCCACCGACTGCCCGAGCGTCTGCTTCCACCGGACACGTCTCCCGTCGGACGAGACGGCGACGACCGAGCCGCCGATGTCGCCTCTGGCACCCCCGAGATACAGTCCGTCGGGCCCGCGTGTGAGGCCCTCTACACGTCTGTCCGTCTCGACACGACTGACGCGGTCGCCGGAGTAGAGATCGAAGCCGACCAAACCTCGGGAGTCACCGATGTACACGACATCTCTGTCGATCAGTGGATCGGCGTACACCCGACCGGCGACGCTGCTCCGCCACAGTTCCTCTCCCGTCTCGGCGTCGACTGCGACCGCGTTTCGATCGCCAGTTCCGACGACGACAGTGCCATCGGCGACGGCCGGTGAACAGAGAATCTGTGAGTGCTGGGTCACACCGACCTCACTCTCCCACGAAACGGTCCCACTCTCGGCGTCGAGCGCGTACACGTACCTGTCACGACTCCCGACGTAGACGGTGTTACCCTCGACTGTCGGCCGCGAACGGATGTACCCGACGCGACGGGTATCCCACTCGACACTCCCGTCGGCGGCGGCGATCGCGTACACTCCCTCCTCGGTACCAATGTACACCGTCCCATCCACGACTGTCGCGCCGCCGACTACGGGTGCAGCCGTCTCGACGGTCCACCGTACGGTCCCGTCAGCGGTGTCGAGCGCCGACACCGTCTCCGCGCGTGATCCGACGAAGACAGTCTTGTCGGCGAATGCCGGCGACGACTGAATGTCGTCACCCGTCGCGTGACGCCACGCGACGCGCGGTATCGGCCTCGGAGTCTCGGTGAGTGTCTCGGTCTCTGTGGGTGGCGCGGCTTCGTCGGGTGTCTCGGTTGCCGCCGGTGTCACTTTGGTTCGCGTCGGCGACTGCGTCACGGTTCGACTCGGTGTCTCCGTGGAGCGGCGACCGCCACAGCCGGCCACCGCAGCTACGAGGCCACTGCCGAACGTTCGGAGGACATCCCGTTTCGTCGGCGTGTCCATACGGTGGACGTTCGACTTCTGGAATTAAAGGCCTCCTACAGTTCAGTCGGACTACTTCTCACGGTCGGCGACCGAGGCCGCACCTCGCACACCGCCGCCGCGCGCCACCGTCCCAAACCATTTAAGCGAAACCGGCAGAATCCGACCGTATGACCGCGATTTCGTTGTCCGGCGTCACCAAACGGTACGGCGACGTGGTCGCCGTCCGCGATCTCGACCTCACGGTCGAGTCCGGGGAGATCTACGGCTTCCTCGGGCCGAACGGCGCCGGCAAGTCGACGACGATCAACATGCTCCTGGACTTCGTCCGGCCGACCGCCGGGAGCGTCGAGGTGTTGTCGCTGGACGCACAGGCGGAGCCGACGGCGGTCCGGGAGCGGATCGGCGTCCTGCCGGAGGGGTACGACGTGTACGACCGACTCACCGGTCGTCAACACGTCGAGTTCGCCATCGAGTCGAAGGAGGCGACGGCGGACCCGGACGCGATCCTAGAACGGGTCGGTCTGGACGGCGACGGCGACCGGAAGGCCGGCGGCTACTCCAAGGGGATGCGCCAACGGCTCGTCTTGGGGATGTCGTTGGTCGGCGACCCGGACCTGCTGATTCTCGACGAGCCGTCGACCGGACTGGACCCGGAGGGGGCCAAGGAGATGCGAGAGATCGTCAGGTCGGAGGCGGACCGGGGGGCGACCGTCTTCTTCTCGTCGCACGTCCTCGGGCAGGTGGAGACGGTGTGTGACCGCGTCGGGATCATGCGTGACGGGGAGCTCGTCGCCGAGGACAGCATCGACGAGCTCCGGGAGGCGGTCGGTACGGGCGAGCGGCTGATCGTCACCGTCGACGCCGCGAGCGACGACGACCTGGCGGCCGTGCGGGCGCTCGAGGGCGTCGACCGGGCCGAGACGGACGGCGACGGGACGGTCACCGTCGACTGTGATCCGGCGGCGAAGACGGACGTCGTCGGAGCGCTGGAGGACGCCGGCGTGGTGGTCGAGAACTTCACGACGGACGACACGTCGCTGGAGGACCTGTTCCTCCACTACGCCGGCGACGACGGCGACGAGCCCGCCGCGGCGACGGAGGTGGGAGGGTGAGCGTCGAGGCCGTCGCTCGGAAGGACTTCCGAGACGCGGTGCGGTCGCGGTGGCTGCTGGGGCTGGCGGCGGTGTTCGTGGTGATCGCCACCGGCTTCATGCTGATCGGCGCGCAGTTCCTCTCGTCGTCCGAGGCCCAGACGTTCTCCACGAGCGCGATTCTCGGGTTCATGAACGGTGGGTTCACCACGCTCCTCGTCCCGCTGATCGCGCTCGTGGTCGCGTACGGCGCCGTCGTCGGCGAGCGGGAGTCCGGCTCGCTGAAGCTCCTCCTGTCGCTGCCACACTCCCGGGCGGACGTGGTGGCCGGGAAGGTGATCGGCCGGACGGCGGCCGTCGGCGTCCCTCTGTTCGTCGGCTTCCTGGTGCCGGCGTTGGTCGCGGCGGTCGGTCCGCTCCAGTTCGCGCCGTTGGACTACGTCGGCTACCTCCTCCTGATGGTCGTGTTGGCTGCGGTGTACGTCTCCATCGCGGTGGGGTTCTCGGCGGCCACCGGCTCCAGCACGGTCGCGGTCGCGGCCGCCGTCGGGGTGTACTTCCTGTTCACCGTCGTGCTCGGCGGGATCAACAACGCGCTCCCGTTCGTGCTCGGGCTGAACGGCGGCCCGGCGTGGCTCCCGCTGACAGTCTCCGAGCTCCAGACGCTGATGCAGGTGCTCAACCCCACCGGGGCGTTCAAGATCGTCTCTCGGGAGTTCCTCTCGGGGACGTTGTTCGCGCCGCCGTCGGCCGGTGGTCAGGCGTTCCAACAGGCGACGGAGTTGTCCGCGGTGTTGATGCTGGCGGTGTGGCTCGTCGTCCCGCCGATCGCCGGGTTGGCACGGTTCGAGCGGACGGACCTGTAGCGAGCCGGTGAGCGGCCGCGAGACCGACGGGCGGGCGAGCGGGAAAGTGGGCACCCGAGCGGGCGGACGACCGGGCACCCGAGCGGCTGTGCCGACGAGCGGCCCAGAGAGAAAGGCCTTTTCGCGTCACTGCCCGGAGAGAGAGACGACACCAGCGGCGGGAGCCGCACCCCCTCAATCATGAACGTCGCAGACGCCGTGCCGGAGTTCGCAGACGCCTTCGAGTTCGACGAGTTCAATCGAATGCAGGAGGCGGCGCTGCCGGCC
The DNA here is from genome assembly GCF_041361465.1 of Halobaculum sp. MBLA0143. Lineage (NCBI taxonomy): Archaea > Methanobacteriati > Methanobacteriota > Halobacteria > Halobacteriales > Haloferacaceae > Halonovum > Halonovum salinarum. Next base: position 2,301,168 of record NZ_JBGKAC010000001.1, on the reverse strand, counting down.
GTCCTGGAGACGGACGACAACGTCGTCGCGGCCGCGCCGACGGCCTCCGGCAAGACCGCGCTGGCGGAGCTCGCGATCTGCCGCACGCTCTCGCGGGGCGGGACCGCGTTGTTCCTCGCGCCCCTGCGGGCGCTGACGACCGAGAAGGAGTCGGAGTGGGAACGGTTCGAGGCGATGGGCTACTCCGTGTACGTCGTCACCGGCGAGCGAGACTTGGACCCCCGACGCGCGGAACGGGCGGATATCCTCGTGATGACGCCCGAGAAGGCCGACTCGGCCACCCGGAAACACGAGTCGGCTCGGTACAGCTTCGTCACCGACGTGGACTGTGTCGTCATCGACGAGGTCCACCTCTTGGACTCCGAGCGCCGAGGCTCCGTGCTGGAGGTGACCGTCTCGCGGCTGCGCCGGCTGTGTGACCCGCGGGTGGTCGCGCTGTCGGCGACGATGAAGAACGTCGGGGACGTGGCCGACTGGCTGGACGCGCCGCCGTCGGCCACCTTCCAGTTCGGCGACGACTACCGCCCGGTCGACCTGGAGACGGGCGTGAAGACGTACACCCACGGGGAGAACTCCTTCGCCGACAAGTACCGTCGGCTGTACCGTGCGCTGGACCTCGCGGAGCCACACGTCCGCGACGACGGCCAGGCGCTCGTGTTCGTCGCCTCCCGCCAGGACGCCGTGATGGCGGCCAAGAAGGCCCGCGACGAACTGGCCGAACGGGACGTGCCGATGGGCGCCCGCGGCGACTACGACCTCCACACGGAGGCGGCGGACCTGGACGACGAGACACTCCGGAAGTCGATCCCGGACGGGGTCGCCTTCCACCACGCCGGGCTGTCGACGAACGACCGTAACGCCGTCGAGGAGTGGTTCCGCGAGGGAACCGTCGGCGTGTTGTTCTCCACCTCCACGCTCGCGTGGGGCGTGAATCTCCCGGCGCGGTGTGTCGTCATCCGCGACACCAAGTACCACGACCCGTTGGAGGGTGACGTAGACGTGAGCCCGTTGGACGTGCTCCAGATGCTGGGCCGGGCCGGCCGCCCGGGGTACGACGACGTGGGCTACGGCTGGGTGGTGTGTGACCGGTCGGAGGCGGACAAGTACCGCCGGCTGCTCCGCGAGGGCAAAGAGATCGAGTCACACCTCGCGGGTCGCGGCGACGGCGACGGGGACGCCGCCGTCGGCGACCTCGCGGCTCACCTCAACGCGGAGATCGCCCTCGGCACCGTCGGCGGGTTAGAGGACGTGATGGACTGGCTGGAGACGACGTTCTACTACGTCCGGGCGCAGTCCCGGCCGGAGACGTACGGCTTCCCGGACCTGCGCGACCGGGTGCGCGGCACGGTCGATCGGCTCGTCGCTCGCGGGTTCGTGGAGACGGACGACCAACTCGGCTTAGAGCCGACGGCGCTCGGCCGGCTCGCCTCGGACTACTACCTCCGACTGGACACCGCAGAGCGGTTCCGCGAGCTGACGGACCGAGAGTCGCTCGCCGAGCCGGACGTGTTGCGGACCGTGGCGGCCGCCAGCGAGTTCGACTCCGTCTCACCGCGTAGCTCCGAGCGGGACGCCGTCGACACGATCCTCTCCGGTTCACGGGGAGTCGTCTCCACGCTGTCGGGCGTCGACAGCCGTGTCGGGGCGCCGGCGACGGACGACCTCGCGGACGGCACCCGGAAGGTGTTGGCGATCCTCCGGGCGTCGGCGGCCGACAGCGTCCCGGCGGACCTCCGGTCGGACGCCTGGGTGATCCGCCAGAACGCGCTGCGGCTGTTGGCTGCGCTGCGGGAGTCCGCCGAGACCTTCGCCGGTCCGCGGGTCGCCGGCCTCGTGGCGCGGGTGGCCGCTCGGGTGGAACACGGGGTGGCCGCCGACGCGGTCGGGCTGACGGCCGTCGACGGCGTGGGCGCCGGACGGGCGGACACGCTGGCGGCGGGTGACCTGACGACGCCCGCGGACCTGGTCGCGGCCGGCGCCACCGAGCTGACGAACGCCGGACTCACCGCCGGCGTCGCCGAGCGGATCGTGAGCCAGGCCGGGGAGCTCCCGCGGGCCAGCGTCGAGTGGGGGTCGTTCCCGGACCGGATCGCCGTCGGTGACAACGACGTGCGGGAGGTGACCGTCCGCAACGAGGGCGGGCCGGCCCGCGCCGGGGTGCGCGTCACCGCCAACGACACCGAGATGCACGAGAAGACACTGTACTTCGACGGAGAGACGACCGTCCCGGTGGCGGTGTTCGGCAGTCCGCAGGCGGAGACCGTGTCGTACGCCGTCGAGGTGGTGTACCCGGACCTTCCCCTGCGCCCGCAGCGCGACAGCCGGACGGTCGGGATCGACGACTGACCGAGCGGCGGTCCGGGTCGACGCCCGACCGAGCGGCGGTCCGGGTCGACGCCCGACCGGCCGAAGCTTCAAGACGGATTCCGCGGGCAAACACCCGGTGACGGAGATTGTCAGAATCTACGCCGGCTACTGCACTGCCCGTTTCACCACCGCCCACGGTCGCCCGGGAGACGACGAACGAGTCTACCGCGGCCGGGTCGTCGTCTTGATAAAGCCGGACGACACCGTGTTGGTCCACGACACGGACGGCTACCAGCCGGTGGCGTGGCTCACCCGCGCGGCAGAGACCCGCGTCGACGACGGCGGCGAGGGGGTGGAACTCGTCGCGGTCGACGGCGACGAACGACTGACTGTCGCCTTCGACCCGGAGCCGACGACCGCCGGCCACGTCACCACTGTCGCCGGCACCCCGGTCGGTGACTGCGTCTGTGACGGTCAGCTCGTGTCGTCGGGCGGGGAGGTGTCCTGTCTGCGGTGTGGCGACGGCTACGCCGTCCCACAGGGTGGTCGCGTGACCGACGAGACCTGTCCGGAGTGTGGACTACCGGAGCTCGTGGTCCGCCGTGGCGAACGGTTCCGGGTGTGTCTGGACCGGACGTGTCGCCCGCTGTCGGACGCGGTCCACGAAGCGCTGGACCGTCGGCTGGACTGCCCGGACTGCGGGGCGACGCTCCGGGTGGAAGACCACCGCGGCCGACAGTTCCTCGGCTGTGACGACTACCCGGAGTGTGAGACCGCCTTCTCCATCCCGGCGGGTGTCGTCGTCGGCGACTGCGTCTGCGGGCTGCCGGTGTTCGAACGCGACAACGGCACGCGGTGTCTCGACGCCGGCTGTCCACACGACGAACTCGCCGACGAGGAGAACGGCGACGACCGGGAGCAGGACGGAGAAGGGAGTACCGACGATCACCGGGACGGGGAAACGCCAACCGACGGCGACACGGTCGGCGACGAGGGGTGAACCGCCTCGGGATCGAGCTCCGAGGCACTCGCCTCGTACCGCCTGTGAACCGCCTCGGGGTCAAGTGGTTCGAGACGCTGGAGGCGTCTCGTCATCACGGAAATCTCCGATTTCCGTACGACCCCGAGGCACTCGCCTTGTTCATCTGTAGACCACGGGGTGATCGACGGAGACGGAGCGCGGAGCGGCCGCCGACGGGACGGAAGACGACGGCCGACCGGTCAGAGCCCGTCTTCGACGTCGTCGACGGCGGTCTCGGGCGACACCTCCAGGTCGTCGGCGTTCGAGACGATCGTCTCCTCGTCGACGCTCTTGGGGTCGAACCCCTCGGGGAGCAGGTTCTCCGGGTCCGACTGGGAGAACACGACCCGCTCGGAGTCGTCCAACGGGCGGAGGTACGTCCGCATCTCCCCGCGGTCGGCGACGCGGGCGAGCATCAGCTGCGCGGTCGACACCTCGTAGTAGACGGGGAACAACACCGCCAACGAGTCGTCGACGGACTTCATGGCGATCACGAGGAACACGAGCCCACCCTCGCCCGCGCGGTAGGCGTCGTACGCCTCGAACTCGTGGTCGGCGACGGCGCCCTGGAGCGACTCGAACTCGTCGCCCGGCAGCAGCACGTCGAGCCCGAGACGGTCGATCTCGATGTCGCCGGCGGCCGCAGCCGGCGTCGGCAGGACGGTCACGTCACCGGGGTGGAGCGCGAGCGTCTCGAACCCCGCGTCGCGGTACTCTGCGGCCGTGGCGGCCATGTCGTCGACGACGGCCTCCCAGGCGTCGCGAGCCCCCGCGAGGGGGTGTGACTCGGACATACACGGGTGACTGTTCGGGCGGATTGTAAAACTCGTCGGTCCGAGCGGCGTGGACGAACCGTTCAAGCACCGCCCGGCCGTGGACGGGGTATGGGAACGGCGCTCGACTCGCGGACGGACCAGGTCGTCGAAGTGTTGGACCGGCTGTACGAGACGTACCCCGACAGCGGGATCTCGCTGAACTTCTCCACGCGGCTGGAACTGCTCGTCGCGGTGATCCTCTCGGCACAGTGTACGGACGAACGGGTCAACGAGGTGACCGCGGAACTGTTCGAGGAGTACGAGACGGCCGCGGACTACGCGGCCGCGACGGAAGACCAACTGGCGGAGGACATCTACGGTATCACCTTCCACAACAACAAGGCGGGGTACCTCCGCGAGACCGGCGAGATCATCGCCGAGGAGCACGACGGCGAGGTACCGGACACCATGAGCGCGCTGACGGACCTGTCCGGCGTCGGCCGGAAGACGGCCAACGTCGTGTTACAACACGGCCACGACGTGGTGGAGGGGATCGTCGTCGACACCCACGTCCAACGGCTCACCCGTCGGCTGGGGATCACAGACGAGGAACGACCGGAAGCCATCGAGACGGACCTCCAGGAGATCGTCCCGGAGGACGACTGGAAAATGCTCACCCACCTCATGATCTCACACGGGCGGGCGACGTGTACGGCCCAGAGCCCGGAGTGTGAGACGTGTGTGTTGGCGGACATCTGTCCGTCCGAGCGGAGTGACGCCGAGGTGGACCTCGCCAGCGGCGAGGCGTGGGACGCCTAGTAAATCAGGAAGAACCGGTACACCCCGACGGAGTACGCCAGCATCCACAGGATCACGTAGCCGAACACGCCGATCCGGAGCCGGCCGCGCCAGGCACTCATGTTCTCGTGGAGGTCGTTCAGATCTACGTCCGGGTCGCTCACGTCGTACATCTCGTTGTCGCGTTTCACCTGGAAGATCCGGACGATACCCGTGAGTCCGAACCCCAGCAGGGCGTACGCCTGGAGCCCGAGGAAAGCGTGGACCATCGCCAGCCCCTCCAGTTGGTCGAACAGCCGCGGCCCCATCCAGGTGACGACCGGAATCGTGGTGAGGACGAGCCCCGGGAAGATCATCCGCAGGTGGCGGACGAGAATCTCCCAGGTGACGTGTTCCGTCTCCCGGTCGATCATGATCCAGGCCCCGTAGAGGTAGAAGGGGAAGCTGGCGGTGACCATCACCGCGGCGACGACGGCGATTGTTCGGTCGGCGACCATCGAACGGAGAGAGGGGAGCCAGCGTGTAAAGAGGCGTGGAATGGCCGTCGGGGTCGGGCGGACGGCGAGCCGGGAGCCATCGAGTCGACGCGGTCACCCCCGTCGGATCAGGATCGCCGCCCCGACGACGGCCCCGACCACCACGACCGGCGTCGCGGCGACGACGACGGGCCGCGAGATGGCGACGAACTCCGACAGCAGGAACACGGCGGCGGTTGCGAGCGATCCGGCGAACAGTGCGAGACTCGCAGCGTACCGGTCGGCTTCGGCGTGTGTGTCTCTCGTATTCACGACCGACGGGTCGTCGTCAGGCCTATTACAGATTACGCCACTTCGCCCACTCCTCGGATTCGCCCGAACCAACACGCTAACCTGTCGCCCGGTCGAACGAGGAGTGATGGCCGAATCCTCCGACGAGCCCAAGCGGGAGACGGAAGACGCCGACGGCGCGTCCGATCCGGCGACGCGGGACGGCGACGAGTCGGTCGAGGCGGCGTCGGACGCGGAGGCGGCGGCCGCAGACCGCGCGGCGTCGGCCGACGAGGATCCCGCGGACGCCGACCTGGAGGCGCTCCGCGAGGAGGTGGACGACAAGTACGACTTCGACAACTTCTCTCCGTCGGACATGGCGGACATGAGCGCCCGCGAGTGGGAGGCCGCCTTCGACCCGGAGACGTGGATCACCGGCGACGAGCTGTTGGCGCGGGTGGAGAAGGACCTCCGCAGCCGGATCGCCCGCCGCGAGGTGTTCGCCGTCTTGGAGCGGGCCGAGGACCCGGACCGCGTCGTCGCCTACTCCGACGAGGGGTGGGCGATCGTCTACCCGGACGGGAGTGTCGAGGGAGAGGGAACGGTGCTGCGGGACGTGAAGCCCACCATCGCGCTGTGTTCGATGGACTCTTACGAGGTGGCCGACCCGCCGGAAGCGTACGAGCTCCCTTCGCCCGAGGAGGTCCAGGCCGGGACCGGGGAGTTCGGCAACAACGTCATGCAGCTGATTGCGGCCGCACAGGTGCTCGCGGGGCTGGGCATCCTCGGGATCTGGCTGTTCACGGGGCTGATCCCGTCGCCGGAGAACACGACGAACCTCCTGGTGCCGGTGTTGGCAGTGTTCTTCCTCGGGGTCGGGCTGTTGTTGTTGTTCGTCGTGGCCAACGCCCGGCTGTCCGACCGGTTCCGTGCCGAAGAGTACCGCGACCGACTCCGCGCCGCCGGGATCACGGACGGGGAGTCCGGGATCACCGACGAGGACCGCCCGGAGTTCCTCCCGTTCGAGGAGGTCGTCGAGACCACGCTGGACGGAGACGGGCTGCCCGCGGAGGCGACGGACGAGGAGCCCGACGACGAGCCGGCGACTGACGGGGAGTCCGACGCCGACGGCGCCGACGACCCCGACGATCCGGCAGGCGAGTCGTGGGCGTGAGCTACGATCCACCCGGGCTTCGGTACGGCGCTGTCGTGTGAACAGAACCCAGGGTGTCGCCCGCTCGCGACGGCGGAGAACCCCGACACGTCGGGGCGAGACCGTCGACCAGGGTCGGAGGGTTTATGCGCGACGGAGACGGAGAGCCGCCTACACATGAACAGGCGGGAGTTCGTCAGGTCCGCCGGTGGCGCGACCGCCGCACTCGGTGCGGGGGCGTCGGCCACGGCCGGCACCGCGGCCGCAGCGGAGGAGGGCGGCGGTGGCGGCACCAAACAGCCCGACTTCGGTGGCTACACCGAGGGCGCCAAGGGCGGATCGTACGCCGACAAGCGCGGCAGCAAGGAGGTGACGGTGGAGGTCGGCGTCGGCAGCGGTGGTATCGCGTTCGCGCCGACGAACCTCTGGATCGACACCGGGACGAAGGTGACGTTCGAGTGGGTCGGCAACAAGTCGCACAACGTCCTGTTCGAGGCGATGCCAGACGGCGCCGGGGTCTCCGGCCACGAGGGGCTCGAAGGGAGCGGCTTCACCCACGAGATCACCTTCGAGAGCGGAGGGCTCTACAAGTACTACTGCCAGCCCCACAAGGGCCTCGGGATGGTCGGTGGAATCGCGGTCGGCGGCGACGTGGCGACGAAGTCCGTCGGCGGCGGGGGCGGGAAGTCACTCCACGAGCTCGGCGTGCCGATCCAGGCGCACTGGGTCGGGGCGGCGACGATCCTCGGGATCGTCATGACCGTGGTGTTCTCCTTCTACGTCCTCAAGTACGGCGAGAGTCCCCACACGGGGACCGGGAGGTAACAGACAATGTCATCCACAGGATCGACCTACGGCGACATCCACCGGTACGAGCCGGCACGGGAGAGCACAGCCGCGACAATCGCAATCATCCTCCTGACCGTCGTCGAGATCGTGTTCGTGTTCCTGTTCACGTACGGTCTCGTCAGCGGCTGGGGGCTGAGTGACACCGGGAACATGTTCCTCGGCGGGATCCTGGCGGCGATCTTCATCGATCTCGCCTTCATTCTGGCGCTGTACCGGAAGGAGTTCCTCCCGGACGTCGTGATCGTCAAGAAGCGTCGTCGCAAGTGGGAGGACCTGTACATCAGCGAGGACGACGTGGACGGCACCACCCTGGGCGAAGGGGCCTGGGATCAGGTGAAGCGCGCGGTGTACCCCTACAGATCACGGTGACAGTATGAGCCTTCAGAAGAAAGACGACTACGACCACAAGGCCTGGTTGAAGGAGAAGGACCTGACGCCGGTGGAGACGACGTTCCTCACGGCGTTGATCTGGCTGGACAAGCGGTTCCGGATCGTCGACTACCTGGAACTGCTGGAGACCCTCTACTACAGGGTCAACCTCCAGATGCCCAAGTCCCACACGGAACAGTACGACTTAGACAACAAGTTCTGGTACTGGTACCCGTTGTACACGCTCGGGTTCTTCAGTACGCTCGCGTACGTGGTCGCGGCAATCTCCGGCGCGTTGCTGGGGTTCTACTACACCCCGTCGGCAGTCGGCGGCGCCGCGGGCGAGGCGACAGCCGCGTACGACCAGATCGCGTTCATCATGACGGACCTCCAGTTCGGGTTCATGCTGCGGTCGATCCACCGGTGGTCCGCACAGGTGATGACCGCGGCCGTGTTCCTCCACATGCTCCGGGTGTACTTCACCGGGGCGTACAAGGAGCCACGCGAACTCAACTGGCTGCTGGGGATCGTCCTGATCTCGCTGACGATGGTGTTCGGCTACACGGGCTACCTGCTCCCGTGGGACCAGTTGGCGTTCTGGGCCGGCCAGATCGGCGTCGAGATGAGCCTCTCGATCCCGTTGGTCGGCGAGTGGGTCGCCCAGCTCATCTTCGGCGGGTTCTCGCTGGGTCCGTCGACGCTGATCCGGATGTACATCCTGCACGTGTTCCTGCTCCCGTTCGTGGTCACCTCGCTGATCGCCATCCACATCGGGATCGTCTGGGTGCAGGGGATCGCAGAGCCGCACTGACCACCACACCACACACAAATCCATGAGTGACCAAGACGACGCAGACGCACGGACGGACGGCGGCGGCACCGGGATCGTCGCGCCGGACGACGAGACCCCGACCTGGCGCGAGCGGAAGGAGCGCACGGAGGGGCTCTCCCGGCTGACGTACGAGTACTTCGAGCGGGCACGCCGCGAGGACGAGGATCTCCGGCGAGAGTCCGACTACGTGGAACGGGACGTGTTGGCGTTCCCGACCTGGCCCCACGAGGTGATCCGGAACCTCGCTATCGGCTCGTTCTTCGTCGGGATCATGCTGTTCCTGGCGGCGACGATGCCGCCCCACATCGCCTCGCCGGCCGACTCCGGCAGCACGCCCGCGATCATCCTGCCGGACTGGTACCTCTACTGGTCGTTCGGCCTGCTGAAGATGGGGTTCCTCAACCCCGAGCTGTCGATCCTGGGCGGGCAGAAGCTGATGGCCGACCGGACGTACGGCGTGCTCGCAAACGTCGTGGTCGTCGGCTTCGTCGCCATCGTGCCGTTCATCAACAAGGGGGCCGCCCGACGACCGGTCGAGCAGCCGTTCTGGGCCGCCGTCGGCATCTCCGGCGTGACGTTCGCGTTCACCATCTCGATGCTGTCGGTGAAGAACCTCCTGCCGATGAACATCAAGCTGCTCCAGGACCTGACGCTGCTCCTGCCCATCGTCACCGCGGCGGTGTCGTACGCCGTGCTGAAGACGATGCGCGAGGGGTACATGTACGACCTGAACCGTCGGTACTACCGGCTCCGGCCGCCGAAGTAGCCCGCCTCCTTCGGTCCCGTAGCCGAAACGACCTTCTCTTCCCGTCGTCGTTCCACAGTCGTGACCCTCCGACTCCAGTTCCTCGGCACGGGCGGCAGCCAGCCGATTCCGTTGCCGACGTGTGACTGCCGTGTGTGCCGGGCGGCGGCCGACGGCCCGCCGGACGCCCGACGCGGCTACAGTCTGTTCCTCCCGGCCGTCGGCGCGGTGATCGACACGCCCGAGCAGGCCGCCGACAGTCTCGTCCGTTGGGACGTCGACCGGCTGGACCGGTGTCTCCTCACCCACTGGCACCCGGACCACGCCGGCGGCGTCCGGGCGTTGTCGATGCGGCCAACCGACCGCGAGCCGGACGAGACCTTCCAGGAGGCGAAGCGACGGACCGCACCGACGCTGGTGACGACCCGTGCGGTGTACGACCGTGCCTGCGAGACGGTCGGTGTGCTGCCGTACCTCGTCTCGGAGGGCTTCGTCGAGACCCGGTTCCTGGACGACGAGCCGGCGACGCTGTCGGCGTCCGACGGCGGGCCGCCCGTGACGGTGCGGGCGCTTCCGTACCGACTGGACGACGACGCCCCGCGGGAGGCGACGGCGTTCGTGTTCGAGCGGGCGGGCGTCCGACTGGCGGTCGTCGCCGACGACGCCCGACGGTTCGACGTGTCCCGGCTGCCGGACGGGCTGGACGCGCTCGTGTTCGAGTGTGGGACGTTCGGGCACGGACCGGACGGCGAGCGGCTCCGGTCGCCGCGACTGGAGACGGACGACCTCTCACACGAGGCGGTGCTCGAACGGGTCGCAGCCGTCGACGCCGGACGAACCTTCCTCTCGCACCTCGGTCACCAGTACGCCCGGACATACGCCGACTACCGAGCGCTGTCGGCAGCGTACGCGGACGACCCGGACGCGCCCGACGGGGTCGCCTTCCCGCACGACGGCCAGACGGTCGAGATCCGACAGCGGTAGCTTCATACTCTCCCCGCCGTCCACGGTGGACATGGATCACGTTCTCGCCGCCATCGACGGATCGGACAACAGTATGCGGGCGTTGTCGTTCGCCACGGAGTTCGCGGTGAACTTCGACGCGACGCTCCACGCGGTCCACGTCTCGGACGCGGAGACGGGAGCGACGGAGGCCGTGTTGGACGAGGCACGCGAGGTCGTCGCCGACATGGCCGTCGACGCCGACCTAGAGCTGTTGGAGGTGTCGGAGATGCCCGTTCGGAGCGCCCACGCCGCAGCCAAAGAGCTGTTGACGTACGCCGCCGACGAGGAGATCGACCACATCGTGATCGGTCACCACGGCGCCGGCCGGGTCGAGCGGGCCATCCTCGGCAGCGCCAGCGAGACGATGGTTCGCGGGGCGACGGTGCCGGTGACGGTCGTCCCCTGACGGCTACTCTCCGTCGTGGCCGCCGTCGGTCGTCGGAGTGGTCCGCTCTGCTCTCGACTCCACTTGGAAGCCGCCGGACTCCTCGCGGCCCAGCAGTTCCCGCTGCGGGTACGGGATCTTCACGCCCGCCTCGTCTAGCGCCGCCTTCACCGCGCGGACGACGGCCGCCTTCGCCATCGTCCGCCGGGCCGCGCTGGGGTGATCGATCCAGAACCGACACTCCAACACGACTGCAGAGTCGCCGAGCGACTTCGGGACGACCTGTGGCGTCGGATTCGAGAGAATCTCTGGCACCTCGTCCAAGGCGTCGGCGACGACGGACTCCGCCTCGGGCACGTCCGCGTCGTAGTCGACGCCGACGTCGACGGACAAGCGGAGTTGACCCAGCCGCGTCCGGTTGGTGATCGTCGCGTTGGCGACCCGCTCGTTGGGGAGGACGACCTCCTCGCCGTGTTGGTTGCGGATACGGGTGTTGACGACGGTGATGTCGGTGACGATCCCCTCGTCGCCGTCGACCTCCACCCAGTCACCCAGCTCGAACGGGCGAGAGAACATCAACACGAAGCCGGCGATCAGCGAGCCGAGCGTCGTCCGGGCGGCGGTGCCGACGACGATCCCGAGGAACCCCGCGCCGACGAACAGGCCGTCCAAGTTCACCCCCCAGACGGTGAGCGCACCGACGGCGCCGGCCGCGAGCACACTCAACTGGAGCACACGGAAGACGATCCCCTGTTGGTGTTCGTTCAGCGTGTCCGACTCGGCGGCGTACGACTCTAGCCAGGTCTCTAACACGTCGATCCCGACGAAGGCGCCGGCGACGACCCCGATGGTGCCGGCGGCTCTCACCACCGTCGGCACCAGCCCGGCCAGGAAGCCGACTGTCGTCTCCGCGGTGTCGACGTACCCCCAGACGACGAGGACGGACAGGACGGCGCCGACGACGACGCCGGACTGAGACAGCCGGACGAGCAGCCGCGTCGGCACTCGCCAGTCGAACCGTCCGGCGTCGACCGGGACCCGGGGGCTCTCTAGGAGTCTCCCGACGACGACTCGCCGCGCCGCCCGGACGACCCGCGGAGCGGCGACCAGCGCACCCACCGCGGCGACGACCAACAGGAACGCCGTCGCCGCGAGCCGTGCCTCGGTCGTGACGAACCCCTCCAGGTACCGTTGGAGGTCGTCGACGAGCGTCGCGAACATATCCACACCAACTGGTGGGCAATAAAGAGACTGTCGGAGCGCTCACTCCAGGCCGTCGTTCGCGTCTCCGCGCTCACTCCAGGCCGTCGTTCGCGTCTCCGCGCTCACTCCAGGCCGTCGTTCGCGTCTCCGCGCTCACTCCAGGCCGTCGTTCGCGTCTCCGCGCTCACTCCAGGCCGTCGTTCGCGTCTCCGCGCTCACTCCAGGCCGTCGTTCGCGTCTCCGCGCTCACTCCAGGCCGTCGTTCGCGTCTCCGCGCTCACTCCAGGCCGTCGTTCGCGTCTCCGCGCTCACTCCAGGCCGTCGTTCGCGTCTCCGCGCTCACTCCAGGCCGTCGTTCGCGTCTCCGCGCTCACTCCAGGCCGTCGTTCGCGTCTCCGCGCTCACTCCAGGCCGTCGTTCGCGTCTCCGCGCTCACTCCAGGCCGTCGTTCGCGTCTCCGCGCTCACTCCAGGCCGGCCCCGCTCGGTGCGTCCGGCAGATCGTTCGGGGTGGCGTCGTAGCCGTGTTCCTCCAGCGCCCGTCTGAGGTGTTCGTCCTCGGCGAACTCCGCCCCGTCGGCCTCCCGGAGTCGCTGTGCGGTCGCCAACACCGTACCCCGTTCCCCGTCCGGAATGTCGTACTTGTCCGTCGTCAGCTCGATCACGAGCCCGTTGTTGTCCCGGGTGTACAGCGAGAGGAACACGCCGCGGTCGAACACGTTGTAGCCGCGACCGTCGTCTTCCAACGCCTCCATCGTCGTCCGAAACGCCCCGGGAGCGACGGAGAAACAGAGGTGGTGGACCGCACCCGTCCCCGGACGCTGGCCGGCCGCCGACGGCCGGTCGCCGACGAACACTGTCAGGATGCGGTCGTCCCCGGTGTCGAAGAACAGGTGTGTCTGTGAGGGGTCGTCCAAGTTCGGCTGGCGCAACACCAACGGCATCCCCAGCAGGTCGCGGTAGAAGGCGAGGGTGTCCTCCTCGTTGGAGCCCCAGATGGTGACGTGGTCCGTTCCGGTCGTCGTGATCGGGCTGTCCGGCCGCGCTGCCGTGACCGCCGGCGCGTCCGCGTCGTCTGTCGTGTCGTCTGTCACGTTCCGAATTGGTCCGGCGTGGACATAAACGCTCCCTGCCGTTGCGTGTGTCTCGTCGGAACACGGCTCTCCGGCGGTGTACACCACCGACACGCCCGATCAGGGTGTTCCGTCCCACGAGTGGGGACAGATTGATTACGGTCGACAGCGTACGTTCGGGTATGACACGACGGAGTCCAATCGACGAGATCGAGCGCGCGTTCGACCGGATGAGCCGCGAACTGGCCGCCGTCGGCGACGAGTTCGAGCCGACGCTCCGGCGTGGGCCGAACGTGGACGTAGCGACACGCGACAGTGAAGTCGTGGTGGTCGTCGACCTTCCCGGTTTCGACGTCGAGGACATCGACGTGTCGCTCGTCGACCGCGACCTGACGATTACGGCCGAACGCGACGAGACGGTCGAGGTCGGCGACGACGAGACGACGTTCCACCGCCGGGAGCGACGGCAGCGCTCCGTCCAACGGCGGGTCCAGCTCCCCGAGGAGGTCGTCGACGACGAGACGACGGCCACCTACGAGAACGGTGTCCTGACGGTCACGCTGGCGACGCCGGACCACGACGACGTCGACGGCACGACCATCGAAGTGAACTGACCCGACAGCCGGGCATCAGTCCGCCCACTCGTTGCTCTCGGTCTCCGTCTCGCCGCTCGCGTCTCCGTCTCTCGTCTCGCTGACGCTCTCGTCGCCCGCCCGTCCGCCGTCCGTCGACTGCTCGAACGTGACGTTCGCCGCCGACTCGGCGGCGACGGCGGCCTCCGCCTCTGCGGCCCGTGCCCGGCGTTCGCGGGCCGCGACGAGTCGCTCCGCGAGCCGGAGCAATCGCCGCGCGAGCCGGAACGTCAGGAATCCCCCGACGAGTACGGTCGCCAGAAACACTCCGAACAGGATGTTCCCGATCGCGATCAGCGCGTACACGAGGGTGAGCAACGCCAGGAACAACACGAACAGTCCGCTCGAGTCGTCGGTGAGCGACAGGCTGGGTCGCTCTCCGTCCGGTGGAGGGGTAGACACGTCTCTCTCGGGCCCCGCCGGCGACGTGTAGCTTGTGGTTCAGTCGGCGGCCCGGACGTTCCGACCGACCGCGTCGCCGAACGTCTCTCCGTCGCGGCCGTCGTACACGACGCTGCCGCGGACGAGCGTCAGCTCCGGGAACACCGCTGTCCGCCCCTCGAACGGCGTCCACCCACAGTCCGTGTGGCGTCGGTCCCCCCGGACCGGCTCCGTCGCGTCCAGATCGACGAGCACCAGATCCGCGTCCGTCCCGGGCGCGACCGTTCCCTTCCGCGGGAGGCCGAAGATCTCCGCCGGGTTCGCCGCCACGAGGTCCCGGACCCGTTCGAGCGACAGCCGGTCGGCCGTCACCTCGCCCAACAGGAGCGGCAGCATCGTCTCTACGCCCGGCACACCGGAGGGTGCCTCTGCCAGCGTCGCCTCCTTCTCTGTGGTCGTGTGCGGGGCGTGGTCCGTGGCGATCACGTCCACCGTCCCGTCGCGGACTCGTTCGTACAGCGCCTCGCGGCGCGACTCCGACCGCAACGGGGGGTTCATTCGTCCGTACGTCCCGAGTCGCTCGCCGTCGTCCCGTGACAACAGGAGGTGGTGGGGCGTCACCTCGCACGTCACCCGGCGGTCGTCGGCCGCGCGGTCTGCGGCCGCGACCGCGTCGACCGCCTCCGGCGTCGAGGTGTGGGCGACGTGGACCTGGCTGTCGGCCGTCGCCGCCGACGCCAACGCCGTCTCCACGGCCGCCACCTCCGCCGCCGCCGGTCGGTACCGGCTCCACCTGTCTACCGGCGCCGCCCGCCCGACGCCGTCGCCGGCCTCGTCCAGCGCCGCCGACTCGAACTGTGTCGCGTCCTCGGCGTGGACCGTCACCGGCACGCCCGCCTCGCTGGCCCGCGCCAGCGCGCCTTCGAACAACTCTGTCTCGATCCCCATCTCCCCCGTCGAGTCCGCCAGGAACACCTCCCCCAGCGCGAACACCGGGCGGTCGAACAGACTCTCGGGGTCCCAGTCGGCCGTCACCCCGCCGTTCACCCCGTAGTCGACGAGTGACTCCCGCGCCAGCCCCGCCTTCTCGTCGAACGCCGCACCGGTCGTCGTCGGCGGCGTCGTGTTCGGCTGATCCACGACGGTCGTCACCCCGCCGGCGGCCGCCGCCCGCGACCCCGTCGCCCACGTCTCCTTGTGCGAGAACCCCGGCTCGCGGAAGTGGACGTGCACGTCCACCGCGCCCGGGAGGAGGTGTCGCCCCGCCGCGTCGATCACCGTCTCCCCGGTGTCGGCGTCCAACGACTCTGCGACCGCCGTGATCTCCCCGTCTGTCACCCGTACGTCCCGTGTCCGACCGTCCGCGAGGCTGGCGGCAGTGAACAGCATCTGTCCGGGTGTGGGGGCGGTCGGGTGGTAAATCGTGTGGTGGATCTACTGGCCTCCACATACCTTTATTTTGAACTGCGAACTTCTACAGGACGATGGCTAGTGTCTCGCTCTTTGTCAGTGCCTTGGCGGGTGCAGCCGGCGGTGTCGCCGCTCGTGTTTTACATACAGTGTACAAACAGAGCAGGCGACGAAAACAGCTCAGACGAAGTTTATACGTCGAAGTTAGAGAAAACTCCGAGCACACCGAACCGGTTGCGACGAGATTAAAAACAGTAGACCCGTCCGCCTCTAATGTCGTTCTTCCGAAAGATACGGTCACAACCACCGTGTACACATCGAATGCAGGCTCACTCGGCCTCCTCTCCCGTGACGAAAACGAAACCGTGGTGCGGTACTACTCTCGTTGCAACCAGTTCCAGCGACTTCTCGCGGCAATCGACGACTGTGAGGAGATCTCGCCTCCGAACGTAGCGTTGTTGCGCGAGACGGCTATCGAACTTCACGAGAGTAGTATCGAGGTACTGTGCGAACTGGAGTCTAACCTCTCTATAGACGAGAAACACAGCGACAACTTGGAACAGATATCGCTGGAAGACGAGCACACGACTCGACCACCGTCAGAACAGGTCAGTGTCTCTACTGATCACTAACTATCCAACAAAAAGTCAGATGTCGGCCCCATATCGACGACTGCGAGTTCGTCCTCAAGCCCGCTGTAGTGCCGGGTCAAATCCACAACTACAGTGTAGCTCTCACCAGAGAACTCAAACTCGAAATAGTGGTACTTTCCTCCTGCATCTTTTTCCAACACTTCTGAACGGTCTTTATGACCACCATTGAGATCATCTAGAACAGAGAGAACTGCGTCCTGTGCGCCCGAGTTGAGTTGACGCAAGCTCTCTTGTCCGGCGTATGTGAATTCTACCTTCACGCAACGGTTGTACGTCGCACTGGGGTCGTAAATTGCTGGCGGATGCGTATCTTAACGGCTATTGGATAGACGAAACAAACCCTCTAAACACCGACAAGGTGAAGTATCCTGTGTTACGATTGTAAGACAAGATGGAGCCACTGAACGTGCGGGTGCCAGAGCCCCTTCTAGACGAGATTGATAAAAAGGAGGAGGCGAGAGGCTTCGGAAGTCGTTCTGAGTTCGTCCGTGAACTTCTCCGTGACGGAATTGACGCCGAGCCGCGGCTAGATCACAACCAGATCCAAGCAGAAGCTACTGAGGGTGAAGAGACTCTCCCCTTAGAAGAGGTCCGAGACCGAGTAGAGGTGGACCGAATGTCTCTGGAGGCGCGAGAGACGTTCGACAGTAACGACGCTGTTGGCCGTATGATCGTTGGTGGAAACTCACTCGGAGAGGTCAGCACTCTCGTCGAGAGTGACCTCGGCACCCTTCTTGACGAGGACGACGACGCGGATATCTTAGTTGCTGGCTGCGGTGGTGGTGGCGTCAGAATCGCCAGTGAGGTCTACCAGCGCAACGACGACACGGGTCAGACAGCTATCATTGACACCGACATCACCCATCTCAACGCCAACGCTGCGGACACCCGGGCGGTGCTCGCTAAAGACAAGTTCGACGGTCAGGGCGCAGACGGTGATGTCGAGACAGTTCGCAAGGCGGTCGACAACTCACGGCCGGTAATTCGACAGATGATCGGTGACGCGGACCTTGTCTTTGTGGTTGCTGGCCTCGGCGGCGGAACGGGGACTGCGGTCGCCCCCGAACTCGCCAAGATGGCACAGGAGTCGGGTGCTGTCACGGTCTCTCTCGCTACACTTCCGTTCAGAACAGACGACTCGAAGGTGATCCGGGCTCGAAACGGACTAGAACGATTAGATGCCGTCTCTGACACTCTCGCCGTGTTGGACGCTGATCGAGTCTCTGCAGACCCGGCGGTCTCGATGAGTGAGGCATTATGTCGAATTAACAACAACATCGCCCACCTCATTTCAAGTATCTGTTTAGACATCGGTCAGTTCTACACGACAGAGAAAGCAGAGTCGTTACTGGAAAAGCTCAGCAACGGCAACCGTTCTGTTCTGCTCGACTCGACAATCGACACAGCACTTGGAGAAACCTACGATGAATTGTCTGATCGGCTACTTCAGTACACTAACGTTGACATCGAGTCTAGGCGTGCGGATCAGGCTCTCCTGACGTTTACCGCCGGCCCGGAGGTGGACTCTCCGTCCGGCCGAATCGACAGCATCATCAGTTCGATCAGTGACAGTGCACGGGAACTCGTCTGGAGTAGTCGTGTTGTGATTCAACCTGGAACAGTGGAGAAGACGGAGATTCGAGTAACAGGGTTCCTGACAGGGTTCGACATAGAACTAGACGACTTCTTTGATCGAGAGAGCGTGCCTTGTGAGGAGACTGCTTCATCTAGAACGGAATCGGAGATCGATATTCTCCCCGGAACAGGATCGTCCAGCTCTGATTCTACCAAGACAGTGGCAGACTAATTCCACCAGACCCGAGCATCGCTCCACTCACCGAGTACTTCCTGACGACGAGATCTAACCATGGTCGCTCCGTTCGCTGGCACTCGACACGACATGGCTCGCGGCTCACTGCGTTCGCCGCTCGCCTATCGAGGCCTCACTCCGTTCGGCCTCGCACCGGGCGTGACGGGAGTCACGCGAGCGACCGGAGGGAGCGAGTGTGACTACGTCACGCCCGTGAGGACGAACGAGCGAAGCGAGTGAGGACGAACGGGCGTGACGGAAGTCGAACCACGGTCGCTCCGTTCGCTAACGCTCACTCCGCTCCCTGCTTCGATCCCCGCCACCGACCGCTGTCGGTCTCGCTCCGCTCGACACGACAGCGGGCGTGGCGGGGATCGAACCCGCGATCTAGCGGTTAGGAACCGCTCGCCGTGTCCACTTGGCCACACGCCCCACAGATCTATCTCACAGCCTGGAAAACGGGACAGAAACGATCTTCGGGTGGTCTCAGCTGTTGTTGTTGTTGCTGTTGCTGCCCATCTCCGTCTCGACGAAGTCCGTGTCCGCGTCCTCGTCGTCGCCCTGCATCTCCTCGAGCTCGTCTTCGATCTCTTCACGTCCCTTCTTGAACTCGCCCATCGCCTGCCCGGTGGACCGAGCCAGCTTGGGGATCTTGTTCGCGCCGAACAACAGGACGAGCACGAGCAGGATGACGATCATCTCCGGCCCGCCCGGGATCGCCCCGAAGAGTGGTGCTGTGGGTAGCATCTCTACCACCCGATAACCCGGAGTGTATTATAGGCCTTTTGCTCAGACGCTCGTCACTCCGGTTGCGTCGGCGACGGCACCCGCGAGCACCCGCGTTGCGGCCGCACAGTCGTCCCAGTCCGTCCACTCCAACGGATTGTGGCTGATCCCGTCCCGGGAGGGAGCAAACAGGAGCGCCGCGTCCGTCGCGTCGGCGACGTGCATCGTGTCGTGTGCGGCTCCGGAGTGGAGGTCGGTCGTCTCCAGCCCGGCCTGTGCACCGGCGTCGTGTGCCGCCCGCCGGAGTCGGTCGCTCATCCCCGTCGGCGCCAGGTCGAACGGGCGTTCGAGTGTCGTCTCGACGCCACGCTCGCGTTCCACCCGCGCCAGGGTCTCCCGAACACGGTCGAGGATCCGTTCTATCGACGCCTGGCGCACGTCCCGCACGTCGATCCCGACCGTGACGGCTCCGGGGACGACGTTCGTCGCGTTCGGCGAGACGTCCAACGAGCCGACGGTGGCGACCGCCGAGGCGCTGTCCGTCGCGGTCACCTCGTTCGCCGCGCGCTCGACCGCGAGGACGAGCTCCGACGCGGCCGCGAGGGCGTCCGTCCGGCTGTCCATCGCGGTCGTCCCGGCGTGGTCCGCCTCCCCGTCGATCCGCACCTCACAGTGGGTGATCCCGGTGATTGTCGTCACGACGCCGACCGGGACCGCCGCCGACTCCAGGACGGTGTCCTGTTCGACGTGGAGCTCGAACCACGCACCCCACTCGCTCGGGTCGAGCCGACCCTCCCCCCGGAACCCGATCCCCGACAGCGCCTCCCCGAGCGTGGTGCCGTCGGCGTCCGTCAGCGCGAGCGCGTCGTCGACGCTCCGGTGGCCGACGGCGACGGACGACCCCAGCAGTCCGTCGGCGAAGCGGCTGCCCTCCTCCTCGGTGAACGAGACGACGGTGATCGGTCGCTCCGGGCGCGCGTCGGCGTCCTGGAGCGTACGCACCGCCTCCAGCCCGGCGTACACCCCCAGCGGGCCGTCGAAGATCCCGCCGTCCGGAACGGAGTCCAGGTGGCTGCCGACCGCGACCGGCGCGGCGTCGGAGTCGGCCGACGGCGGACACCAGGTGCCGGCGACGTTGCCGACGGCGTCGACCGTCACCTCGGCGTCTGCGCCCCGCAGCTGCTCGATCAGGTACTCCCGCGCCCGGCGGTTGGCGTCCGTCCCGCAGAGCACCGTGCGGGCGTGGCCCCGCTCCGTCGGGACGGCGCCGAACTCCCCGTTCCGCTCCACGTCGGCCCGCAGTCGTTCGGCGTCGACAGTGAGGTTCACGCCGTTCAGTCGGAGCGGCGAGGGCTTGGCCGTTGTGGCGGCGGTGAACGAGGCACGGCCCGTGACCGTCGTCGCTCACTCGATCCGACGGAGGAACGTCCGGAGCTCGGCGACCGCGGCGTCGGACCGGTCTCTGAACACACAGTGGCCGGCGCCGGGGACGTGGACGAGCCGACCAGCGGGGAGTTCGTCGGCGACGGCGAGATCCGCCGCCCGGGTCGACGGCTCGGCGTCGGAGTTCAACACGAGCGTCGGGGCGTCGATCTCGGCGAACGCGTCCCCGAGCGGCGGGAAGCCGTGACGGACGATCTCCGCGACCGTCGGCGAACACTCCCGGTCGGCGACCGCCAGCCGGCGTGCGAGGTCCGAGTCGCGGTCGTCGTACTCCGTGGCGATCTCGGCCACGGACTGCTCGGCGCGTGTCTCGACCCGGTCACGGACGGCGGCGGCCCGTTCGTCCGGTCCCGTCTCCGGGTCGCCGTGCAGCCCGGCCGGGTCCTCGAGGACGACCCCGCGCGGACGCTCGGAGTGGCGTGCGGCGGCCCAGGCGACCGTCGAGCCGCCCATCGAGTGGCCGACCAGCACGGGGTCGGTCACCGACAGGCCGTCCAACAGCCCGACGAGATCGGCCACTCGGTCGTCGAGCCCGTACCCGGTCTCCGGCGCCGCCGACCGGCCGTGCCCGCGGGCGTCGTACGTCACCACGGTGTAGTCGGCCGCCAGGTCGGCGACGAGCGGCGCCCAACACCGCCCCGTGTCGAACAACCCGTGTGCGAGCACCAACGGCGGCCCCTCGCCCGTCCGGTAGTACTGTAGCTCGACGCCGTTCGCCTCGACCGCGTCGGTCGTCCACCCGTCCGGGAGCGTCACGGGAGAGTCACGAGAGTACGTACTCGCGACCATCATTAAGTGAGTGGTGGGACGGCACAGCGTGGCTCGGCCGCCTCCGCCGTATCACGGCGCCGGCGGGTCGCCGTCGTAGGCGTCGTGGTCGACGTAGAAGTTGCGCATCCCGAAGCGGAGCTTCTCCGGCTCCACGTCCACGAGCTCCGAGCGTTCCGCCGGCGGGAACGCGTCCCGGACGGAGTACTGTCCCATGTCCGCGGTCGTGTAGCGCTCGTCCAGCAGGAGCCGGACGCCGTAGTCGTCGGGCGACCGGATCACCCGCCCGAGCGCCTGTCTGGTCTTCCGGACGGTGGGGATCTCGACGGCGTACTCCCAGCCGGCGTCGCGGGTCCGCTCCGCGAACGCCCGGTCGTAAGCCTCCTGGACGGCCTCCATCCGCTCGGAGAGGTGGGGGTACGGCACGCCGACGACCGCGACCGTCCGGGCGGCGTCCCCGTCGAAGCTCACCCCCTCCGCGAGTGTCCCCCACAGCGAGGTGAACAGAGCGGCGTCGTCGGCGTCGACGAACCGCCGGCGGAGCTCTTCGGCCCGGCTGCCGGCCTCGTCACGCATGAGCCGGCCCAACTCCGGGTCGCCCGACAGCAGTTCGTGGTAACGCTCCGCCTCGGCGTACGACGGGAAGAACAACAGGCTGTTGCCGGGCGTCGTCCGGACGGCGTCGGCGAGTGTGCTCGCCACCGTCTCCTGGGTGGCGGGGTCGTCGCGTTCGGACGCGAACAACGCCGGCGTGGAGACGGCGTACGTCCGCCGGTTCGCCTCGGGGTACGCGAGGTCGTACGCCAGCGTCGCCGGCGACTCCAGCCCGAGCACGTCCTCGGTCACGTCGAACGGCCGCAGCGTCGCCGACATCAACACGGAGGCGTACACCTCCGAGAACAGCTCTCCGGTCACCTGTCGCGGGATACAGGTGTACAGCTCCGCCCGGCCGTACACGTCGCCGGTGCCGCCGTCGCGCCGGACGGCCACCACGGGGTGTTGACCCAGTTCGCCGTTGTCGTCCATCCAGGCGGCGACGAAGTCGGCGGCCTGGAGGAGCTGACACTCTCGCCGGGTGGCACTGTCCCCGTTGCGGTACGCCTCCTCGTAGCGCTCGTCCAGCCGTTTGCCCAGCTGGAGCGCCAGGTCACACTCCGCGCGGATGCCGCGGCCCTCGTAGCGGTCGAGGAACGCGAGCGTGAGGTCGTCCCGGCGGTCGTCGTTGGCGACGGGGACGTCCTCCCAGTTCTCGTCGACCCGTTCGCGGGCGCCGAAGCCGAGACCGTCCTCGTACGTCTCCCGCAGCGCCTCCGTGAACGCGGTGAGGACGTTCCGGGCCGGCTCCGCCCGCGAGTCGTCCGTCTCCTCCAGTTCCTCCAGCGCCGACTCCAGCGTGTTCTCCGTCAGCGTCCGCGTGGCGTGGTCGCGGGCGGTGTCGGCGACGTTGTGGGCCTCGTCGAACACCGTCACGACCTGCTCGGGGTCACAGTCCAGCCACCGGAAGAACTGCTCGCGGATCGTCGGGTCCAGCAGGTGGTGGTAGTTGCAGACCACCAACTCCACGTTCTCCATCCCCTCCTTCAGCAGTTCGTAGCCACAGAACCCGCGTTCGCCGGCGTACTCGTAGATCTCGTCGGGTGTCCGCACGTCGTCGAACAGCCACGCGAAGAAGTCGTCCGTGTCGCCCGTGAGGTTCTGTCGGTAGTAGTCACAGACGTTCGCCGCCTCCTCGTCGATCTGGTCGTCCAACTCCTCCAACTCCTCGGCCACCGCCTCGTACGCCTCCGCGGCGTCGTCGTCACCCTCGCGCATCCGGTCTCGGAGTTCGCGGGCGCGCCGCTCCAGTCGATCACGGTCCTGCTGGTCCTCCACGAGGGTCCGGGTCGTGTCCCGTAGCGTCTGACACTCCTGGTAGTCCACGTCGATGTGACACATCGACGACTTCCCGCGGAAGACGACGGCGTCGATCGGCTCCACCTCGTTGATCGCGCGAGCGTCGGCGACGAACTGCCGCATCTGTTGGTGGACGTTCGTCGTGATGACCACCGTCCGGTCGTGTTCACGGGCGTGGTTCAGCGCCGGCACGAGCGCCGACAGCGTCTTGCCCGTTCCGGGCGCCCCTTCGAACAACACGTCCTGGCCGCGCGCGAGGGCGTTGCCGACCCGGTCCATCGCCTCCCGTTGGTTCGGGTACGGCTCCTCGTACGGGAAGAAACGGAGGTGGTCGTCTGTTGTCGCCACGCTCGGAGTTGGTTCTCCACGGTATGAATCACTGACGGCGGACGCCCGCGGGGGAGGGCGAACCGATGGATTCACGTCCCCCAGCAGGCTACGGGCGGCTATGAGCGACGGGATGAGTCGCCGTGGGTTCGTGCGGACGGCGGCGGGCGCGACGGCACTCGGTGCCGGGGCGTCGGCGCCGGCGACTGCACAGAGCAAGCAGCCCGACTTCGGCGGCTACACGGACGGCGCCAAGGGTGGGGACTACGCCGACAAGCGCGGGAGTAAGGAGGTGACGGTGAAGGTCGGCGCCGGCGGCGGCGTCGCGTTCGCGCCGACGAACCTCTGGATCGACACCGGGACGAAGGTGACGTTCGAGTGGGTCGGCAACCAGTCGCACAACGTCCTGTTCGAGGCGATGCCAGACGGTGCCGGGGTCTCCGGCCACGAGGGGCTCGAAGGGAGCGGCTTCACCCACGAGATCACCTTCGAGAGCGGAGGGCTCTACAAGTACTACTGCCAGCCCCACAAGGGCCTCGGGATGGTCGGTGGAATCGCGGTCGGCGGCGACGTCGCGACGAAGGCCGTCGAGTCGTCGAGCGGCGGGGGCGGCGGTGCCGGCGGCGCCCCGACGATCCCCGACTCCGCGAAGACGATCGGCGTCGCCGCCAGCGTGGCGATGGTGACGACGCTCGGGCTGACGTACTTCTTCGTGAAGTACGGCGGCGACTACAGTCCGCCGGAGTAGCCGTTCCGTCTACGACCGCCCGATTTATTACTGGGACCTCCGTCCCTGGACCATACGAGCACTCCCCCGCCTGACCCTCCAGTCTGCAGTCGCGTCGGGGGAGGCCACCCCCGCAGACGATGTCACCCGAGCCACACGGCCGGCGGACGGCCACGGACACGGCGCACAGTGAGACGACCGACCACAGCGCAGTCTCCCGCCGGCGACTCTTGGCGGCCGCCGGTGCCGGAGTGACCGGGCTGACGGCCGCGACGGGCACGGCCACGGCGACTCCGGGCGAACTCCGGTGGCGCGAACCGGTCCGCGGCTACGTCCGCGGCGAGGTCGCGGTCGGTGACGGCGTCGTCTGTCTCGGCAGTTCCGACGGCCGAGTCGTCGCGGTCCGGCCGGACACCGGGGAGCGTCGGTGGACGCACACCACCGGGCGGGACGTGAGCGCGACGCCCGCGGTCGCGGGCGGCACGGTGTACGTCGGCGGCGGCGAACTCGGTCCGAACGGAGACGCTGACGGGCGACTGTCCGCCGTCGACGCCGAGACGGGCGAGCGGGCGTGGCAGACGAGACTCGACGGCCCGCCCGTCGCGGCCGTCGCCGCCGCCGGCGACACGGTCTACGCCGGCACCGTGGCCGGGAGCGTCCACGCCGTCGCGGCCGACGACGGGACGGAACGCTGGCGGGCGTCGACGAGCGAGCCGGTGAACGGTGCGCCGGTCGTCGCCGACGGCCGCGTGTACGCCGTCGACCGGACGGGTGTCTGGGCGTTCGACGCCGCCGGCGACGAACTGTGGCGACTCCAGGTGTCCGACCGCCCGGCCGGGGTCAACCGGTTCGACGCCGGCGGCGTCACCGTCGTCGAGGACACGGTCTACGTCGTCGACGGGGACGGAGCGGTCGTCGCCGCCGACGCCGCGACCGGCGAGACACGGTGGCGCGCGACCGTCGGGGCGGCGGCCGTCACGCCGACGGTCGCCGGCGGCCGGCTGTTCGTGCCGACGGCAGACGACGGCGACGGGTGGTCACTCGTCGCACTCGACCCCGAGAGCGGCGACAGACGCTGGCACAGCCGGGTCGACGTAGAGCCCGTCACCCCGACGGTCGCGGGCGGGGTCGTCTGCGTCGACGGTGCCGACGGTGTCGCAGCGCTGGACGCCGGAACCGGGCGTCGCCGCCGACGCTTCCGAGCCGACTGGCACGCACACGGGCTCTTCGTCGTCGACGGGACGCTGTACGGCGTCGAGAACCGGGTCGGCCGACCGGACCGCCTCCTGGCCGCCCAGACGGAGGGGGACGCCACGAGCGCCGACTCTCGCGCGCAACTGGCGATGGGCGACGGAGCCGTCCCGGGGCCGACGGCCCGAATCCGGTCTGGCGACCCGAACCCCGAGGTCGGTGACGCCGTCCGACTCGACGCCGGCGACTCCACCGGCGGCGCGACGCCGTTGTCGTACGAGTGGTCGTTCGACGGCGAGCCCGTCGGAACCGGCCGGTCGACGGCGGTATCCTTTGACACGCCGGGAACCAAGCCCGTCCGGCTCGCGGTCACCGACGCAGACGGGGACACGGACACGGTAGTCTCGGGGGTCGATGTCGGCGTCCAGTGGACCGTCGCCGCCGGTGGCCCGGTGTACGGAGCCCCGACGGTCGTCGACGGGACGGCGTACGTCGGCGTCGCCGACACAGACGCGGGTGCGGTGCTCGCGGTCGACACGGAGACAAGTCGGATCCGGTGGCGTCGTCGGCTGGACGGCTACGTCGCCGGGGCGCCGGCGATCGCGGACGGCGTGGTGTACGCTGGCGTCGGCGGCGACGGCGACGACGGCGAACTGATCGCGTTGGACGCCGCGACCGGCGCAGTTCGGTGGCGGCTGTCCACCGGGACGATCCGGTCGTCGCCGACGGTCGCGGACGGGGTCGTCTACGCCGGCGACTACGACCACACGCTGTACGCGGTCGACGCGGCCACGGGAGAGACCCGCTGGACACTGACCCCGAAGGGGTACGGACTCACGGCGCCGACGGTCGTCGACGGGACCGTCTACGTCGGCAGCGGTCGCCCCGGGCGGCTGCTCGCCGTCGGCGCGGACGGCAGCCGTCGGTGGACGCTGGAGACGGCGGGGTGGGTCCGGGAGGCGCCGACGGTCGCGGACGGCACGGTGTACGTCGGCGACGACGGCGGCCGGCTGTCGGCGGTCGACGCCGCGACCGGCGACCGCCGGTGGACGTACGACGCCGGTAGCGGGGTGTCGGCGGCGCCGACGGTCGCGGACGGGGTCGTCTACGCCGGCAGCGAGGACGGGACGCTCCACGCGGTCGGCGCCGACGGGACGGGCGGCTGGCGGTTCCAGACCGACGGGGAGCTGTCGTCGGCGCCGACCGTCGCCGCCGACCGCGTGTACGCCGGCAGCGCCGACGGCAGCCTGTACGCCGTCTCCGTCGCCGACGGGACGCCAGTGTGGTCGTTCCAGGCCGACACACCGGTCGCGGCTCCGCCGACGGTCGCCGGCGGCGTCGTCTACGCCGCCGACGGTGCCGGCCGCGTGTACGCGATCACCGAGACACACGACGGCTCCGGACGCGGGTCGCGGGCGACGCTGGCGACGCTGGGGAGCGCCACGCCGGAGACCCGGACCCCGACCACGAGGGAGTCGCCGACCACGACCCCGACGCGGACGGCGACTGCGACGGAGCCGCGGACGGAGTCGACCGCGACACGCGCACCCGGATTAGGTGTGGTGACGGGAACTGTGGCCGTCCTCGCGGCGGTCGCCCGCCGGATCGACTCCGACGGCGACTGACACACTGTCTCGGGGCTACCGACGCGGATACCCGGACCGGGATTTTATGTAGGAAAGCACCGGAGAAATCCGTATGCTATCCCCGTTCGTCACGGTGGTCCTCCCGTCGACTGTGGGCGGACTCCTGTACGCCGTCGGGACGCTCGCGGCGTTCCGGTCGGACGAAGCGGGGACGAACAGCCTCGCTACGGCCACGCTCCTGGTCACCGCCGGTGCCACCGCGGCCGTCGTCGTCGCGGCGCCCGGCGACACGACGACGATGAGAGCGCTCGTCGGCGCCGCGACCGTGGCCGCGACCGTCCCGTGGCTCGTGTTCGTGCTCCAGTACACCGGCAACGGGGAGTTGGCCACCTGGCCCCGGGTGACGGCCGCGGCGACGCCGCCGGTCGTGTTCGCGGCCTGGACGCTCGTCAGCGCGACGGTCGGACTGCCGACCGGGCTCTCGGACTCACCGCTCGTGGCCGTCGCCGCCTCGGTCGCGGTGTTGGGGACGTTCCTGCTCGTCGTCAGCGGGAGTGCGCTCCACCTGTACAGCAGTCTCGCGTACGACAGCGTCGAGTCGTCCGCCGGGGCGGCGCTGTGGCTGCCGGTCGCGGCGCCGTTGTTGGCCGTCGCCTTCGCCAGCGCGACGCCGGCGCCGGCGTCGTCGTTGGCCGTCGCCACGCTCGTCGGCGGTGTCGCCGTCGGCGGCGGCACGACCCTGTGGGACGTGTTCGACACGACGCCCGCGGCCGGCCGGTACGGCCGCCGCCGGCTGGCCGACGAGATCACCGACCCCGTCGCGTTCCTGGACGCCGACGGCGACGTGATCGAGACGAACGACGCCTTCGACCGACAGTTCGAGGTGCAGGAGGCGGCGGCTACGGGTGACCCGCTGCCGGCCGTGATCGGCGCCACCCTCTCGGAACTCGTCGCCACGGACAGCGTCGAACTCATCACCGACGAGGGTCGCCGCCAGTTCGCCCCGCGGGTGTCACAGCTCCACGACCACCGCGACCGCGTCCGTGGCACGATCGTCGTCTTGGCCGACATCACGGACCAGAAGCTCCGCGAGCAACGGCTGGCCGTTCTCAACCGGGTCGTCCGTCACAACCTCCGCAACGAGCTGTCGGTCGTCCGCGGGTTCGCACAGGAGATCGGCAACGAGGGGGTGTCGAACGATCTGGCGGCCGACCGGATCGTGGAGGCGTCGGACAACCTCATCACGCTCGGGGAACGGGCCCGCGAGGCCGCACAGCTGTTCGACCACGACCCCGAGACCCGCGAAGTGGACCTGGGGTCGTTCGTCTCGGAGATCGCGGCCGACCTCCACGAGGAGGCGGCGAGTCTCACCGTCGAGACGAACGTCCCGCCGGACGCCCGGGTGGAGACGGACCCGGAACTGCTGTACCGCTCGCTGAGCCACCTCGCACAGAACGCGGTCGTCCACAACGACACCGACGACCCGCGGGTCGTCGTCACCGTCACGACGGACTGCGAGGGGGCGTACCCGGTCGAGGTGACGGTGCGCGACAACGGCCCGGGGATCCCGACCCACGAGTGGACGGCCATCGAGGAGGGAGAAGAGACTCCGCTGGAACACGGCAGCGGGCTGGGACTGTGGGCGGTGCGGTGGGCGGTGACGCGACTGGGTGGTGAACTCCAGTACGAGCAAAACGAGCCGCGGGGGAGTGTCGTCAGACTCCGGCTCCCGGTCGCCGACGACACCCAGTCCGGCACCGCCACCGAGCCGGTCGTCGGGGCGGCCGTCGAGCGAGCCTGACCGGCGTCAGTCGTCCGGCCGCCGCCCGTCGAGACAGTCCGCCAACGGCTCGACGATCTCGTCGACGACGGCGTACGGGTCCGTCTCGCGGTCGGCGACCCGTTCGGCGAGCCGCTCTACGCCGCCGCGGGCGGCCAACTCCCCCTCCAACAACGTCGCGGTGTCGGCCCGCAACAGCTGTCTGATCTCCTCGGCGTAGCGCGTCCGGGCGTGGGCGGCCAACTGCCCGGTGGCCTCCAGGTGGTCGCGGTGGTCGTCGACCGTCTCGATCAGCTCCTCGACCCCCTCGCCGGCGGTGGCGACCGTCTCCAACACCGTCGGCTCCCAGGCGTCTCTGTCGTCGTCACTGTCGTCGCCGTCGGCGCCGAGGTCGTCCGTCGACACCGGACCGTGGTGACCCGTGTTCAGGTTCTTCGTCGGGTCGTCGCGCATGTGGAGCATCTCCTCCAGCTCGGCGACCGTCTGTTGGGCGCCGTCGATGTCCGCCTTGTTGACGACGAACACGTCGCCGATCTCCAGGATGCCGGCCTTCAGCATCTGTACGTCGTCGCCGGATCCGGGCTGGACCAGGACACAGACGGTCTCTGCGGTCTTGACCACGTCCACCTCGTTCTGGCCGGCGCCGACCGTCTCGACGATCACGCGGTCCTTGCCGAAGGCGTCCAACGCCTTCACCGCGTCCGAGGTGGCCGTCGACAGCCCGCCGAGGCTCCCGCGGGCGGACATCGACCGGAAGAACACGTCCATGTCGCCGACGTTCGACGCCATCCGGATCCGGTCGCCCAGGACCGCGCCGCCGGTGTACGGCGAGGAGGGGTCGACCGCGATCACGCCGACCGTCTCCCCCCGGTCGCGGTACGCCTTCGCCAGCTTGTCGACCAGCGTCGACTTGCCCGCACCGGGCGAGCCGGTGATCCCGACGACGCTCGCGGCGCCGGTGTGTTCGTGGAGCCGGGAGACGATCTCTCGGTAGCCCGGTGCACGGTTCTCGATCTTGGTGATGACCCGCGCCAGCGCGCGGTGACGCCCCTCCAACAGCTCCTCGACCAGTGCGGCGTGGTCGTCGTCCGAGTCGTCCACGTCGTCGCGTTCGGGGTCTCGCCCGTCGCCGCCGCCGTCGCGGTCGGCGTCGTCCGGGTCGATCCCCTGTCCCTGGTCGGCGCTCGTCATCGGTTCTGGGGGGCGTTCGCCTCGACGAACTCGATCGTCTCCTCCATCGGCGTGCCCGGGCCGAAGATCTCGGCGACGCCCAGCCCCTTCAGCGTCTCGCGGTCCTCGTCCGGGACGATCCCGCCGACGAGAAACAGGGTGTCCTCGAAGGCGCCGTACTCCTCCAACCCGTCGACGATCTTCGGGACGAGCGTGTTGTGAGCCCCCGAGAGGATAGAGATCCCGAGGACGTCCACGTCCTCTTGGACGGCCGCCTGGACGATCTCGTCGGGCGCACGGTGGAGCCCGGAGTAGATCACCTCGAAGCCGGCGTCGCGGAACGCCCGCGCGATGACGTGTGCGCCCCGGTCGTGGCCGTCTAGCCCTACCTTGGCGATCAGACACCGGATCGTCCGCTCGCCCGGTTCTTGTTGTGTACTCATACCACGGTCTTCGTGAGCCGTCGTGTTCACTCTAACGGAGTTTCGTGTCTGAGTTGTCCCGGCCAGCTCCGGCGCCGGTCGGCGTCTGACGCCCCTCGGCCGTCCCCGTCACCTCGCCGTACGCGCGGCCGAACATGTACAGGACGGCCACCTGGACGTAGAACTGGACGATCGGGACGAGCAGGGCCCCGACGATCGTCGCCACGAGAATTACCGTGACGACGTTCAACACGACCGCCAGCGCCACCGGAGCGAGCCACGCGAGCAGATAGTCGCCGCTGAGCAACACGCGCTTCAGCCGACCGAGGTCGAACGCGGCACCCATCTGGCCGTCGACGGCCATGTTCGTCAGGGCCGCGGGGACGAGGTAGTAGACGAGGACTGACGCCACGACCGACAGCAACACGCCCAGGAGTCCGACCCCGGCCAGGAGTCCACCGGCGTCCCCGCCGACGGCCGCACCGCTCAGGATCGTTACCGCCAGGAGGACGACCAGCCCGAACGGCACCAACCCGTAGACGACCGCCACGAGCGTCGCCTTCAGTCCGGTGACGAACATCTCCCCCCAGTCGTCGAACGCCGGCGGCTCGGTCCCGCCGTGGGCGGCGTCCCCGAGCACCCGGACGGAGTAACCCAGGAGGAGGAACGCCGGCAACACGAGTACGCTGGCGAACCCGAGCACCGACCCGATCAGCAGTCGCTTGAGACCGTCGTCGCCCGACACCGGGTACGAGAGACCGTCTGTGATCATCTGCCGAACGGGGTGTCGGCAGGTAGTTAAGCGTTGCCTACACGTACTCCGCGAGGAACTCTACCACCGACCGGTACGCCTCGATCCGGTTGTCCAGCTTCCCGATCCCGTGGCCCTCGTCCTCGAAGATCAGTTTCCGAACCGGGACCCCCCGGCCGCGTAGCTCCTCGACGATCTGTTCGGCCTCGCCGACCGGCACCCGCGGGTCGTTCTCGCCGTGGAGGACGAACAGGGGGGCGTCGATCTGGTCGACGCTGTTGATCGGCGAGACGGACTCCAGGAACTCCCGGTCGTCTTCCAGCGAGCCGTACTCCGCCTCTCGGAGCGACCGCCGCCAGTCCCCGGTGTTCTCCAGGAACGTCACGAAGTTGGCGATGCCGACGATGTCCACCCCGGCGGCCCACAGCTCGGGGTACTCCGTCATCGCCGACAACACCATGAACCCGCCGTAGGAGCCGCCCATCACGGCGATCCGGTCGGGGTCGACGGAGGGGTGGTCGTGGAGCCACTCTGCGCCCGCCTTCAGGTCCTCCACGGAGTCCATCCGCTTTTCCACGTCGTCTAAGTGGCTGTACGCCCGGCCGTAGCCGGACGACCCCCGGACGTTCGGCTCGAACACGGCGTAGCCGTTCGCCAGGAAGTACTGTTTCACGCCGTCGAAGCCGGGGCGCCGTTGGCTCTCCGGCCCGCCGTGGACGTCGACCACCACCGGGAGCTCGTCGGTGGCGCCGTCCGGCGTCGAGAAGAACGCCGGCACCTCCCGGCCGTCGAACGTGGGGTAGTGGACGATATCCGGCTCGACGAACGTCTCGGTCGGGATCCCCGCGGTGCCGGCGTGGGTCCACTGCTCGGCCGCCCCGGTGTCGGCGTCGACGACGAAGCAGTTGGGGTTCACGGTGCGACCGGAGACGGTGACGGCGAACTCGTCGCCGCCCTCGTGGAAGGCGGTGCCGCCGGCGACCCCCTTCGGGAGGTCTACTTCCGCGACCGTCTCGACGGTCGTCGGGTCGCGCAGTTCACCCACCGTCAGCTCCGTGTAGCCGTCGACGTTGCGGGAGTACACCAGTCGGCCGGAGTCGTCGACCTCGACCCCGTCGACGTTCCACTCCGAGTCGGCGACCACCGTCGACAGCGTGCCGTCGTCGGGGTCGAGCCGGGCCAACTCCAGCCGGTCCGTGTCGCGGTCGGTGACGACGTAGATCGACTCGCCGTCCGGTCCCCACTCCGGGCTCTCGAAGCGCGCCTCCCCGTCGTGTGGCGTGAGGTGTCGGAACTCCCCGCTGTCGAGGTGGAGGACGTAGAGGTCTTGATCGAACGTCGCGTGTGCCTTCCCGACGAGCAGCCGGTCGTCGCTCGGGCTCCAGCCGGCGACGGACAGCCAGCCGTCCCCCTCGTGGCGGAGTTCGGCCGTCTCGCCCCGCTCGTCGCGGCCCTGGACGTACACGTCGAACACGTCGCCGGCCCGGCGGTTGGAGGCGAACGCGACTCTGTCCCCGTCGTGGCTCCAGCCCCCCCAGCGGTGTTTCGCCTCCGGCAACCCCGTCAGCTCGTGGACCCGGCCCTGCTCGGGGTCGAGTCGGTACAGTTGCGTCCGTTCGTCGCCGCCCTGGTCCATCCCGAAAGCGAGTTCGCGTCGTGTCGGCGACCAGTCGACGAACGAGACGTTCTCCTCGTAGAACGTCCGTTGGGTCGGCCACGCGCCCGGCTCCGAGACGGTCCACACCTGGTTCGTCCCGGTCGTGTCCATCAGAAACGCCAGCGTCCCGTCACGGGCCACGTCGGCGCGTCTCGCGGCTCTGATCCGGAGGTACCGCTCTACGTCGTACGCGTGGGCGGCGCCGCCGCCCGTCTCGTGTGACGACTTCTCACTCACGCAACAGGGTACTCCGCGGGGTGCCGAAAGCGTTCGGGCCGCGGCGACCGACCGACGGCGCCGGGCCGGTACCACCCGGTTTAACAACCCCCCGGGACAACCCCACTGCAGAATGCGCGTCGCGGTCGTCTCGATGTACACGCCCGCCCACCGCGACGGCCCCGCAGTTCGCCGGACCCGGCGCGTCGCCGAGGGGCTCGCGGCCCGCGGCCACGACGTGGCGTGGCTCTGTTCGCAGTGGTGGGACGGCACCGACCGGGAGTTCCGCCGCAACGACGTCCGCTACCGCGCCGTCACCCAGGGGCCGGCCGCGGGCTCGTTCCGCTCGAAGCTGCCCGTCGCCCTCCGGCGCGTCGGCGCAGACGTGGTCCACGCGGTCGCCGACCCACCGGGCCACGCCACCACCGCCGCGACGACCGGGCGCGTCCTCCGTACCCCGGTCGTCGTCGACTGGTGGGACCCGGACGACGGCTCCCGGAAGGTCGCCCGCAAGCCCACCCGCCTCACCGCCCCCTCGGAGTTCGTCCGGACGGCCGTCCGCGAACACGGTGCAGACGAGGACACCGTCCGTGTCGTCCCCGAAGGTGTCGACTACGACCTGATCCGGGCTGCCGACGTGGACGAACGCACGGACCTCGTGTACGTCCGCGACCGGATCGACCGCCACGCCAACGTCGAGGGGTTCCTGCTCGCGCTGGCGGAGCTCCGGGACCGCGACTGGCGCGCGACCGTGATCGGCGACGGTCCCGGCCGCGCGGCCGCCGAGCGCGCCGCCGCGGACCTCCGGATCGACGACCGTGTCACCTTCCTCGGTCGACTCCCCCCCGCGGAGTTCGTCCCGATCCTCAAGGGTGCTCACGTCTGTGCCCAGACCGCCACCCGCGAGCCGTTCGCGTCCGGACTCCTGTGGGCGCTGGCGTGTGGCTGTGTCGGGATCGTCCAGTACCAGGCCGGCTCCAGCGCCCACGAACTCGTCGAGAACGCCGACCGTGGCCGGCGCGTGACCGACCCGCAGGAACTGGCCGACGAGATCGTCGGCTGTCGGTCCGTCTCGCGCGAGACGATCGACGACTCGTTCACCGAGTTCGACCACGACGCCGTCCTGGATCGGTTCACAGAGGTGTACGAAGCGGCCGACGCTGCGTTCGGGCTGTTCTGAGTCCCGTGGCCCGACGAGGTCGGAGTCCCGCAGGTCTGCGGTCGGTGCCGACGGGAGACGACTCCACCGAGTAGAACGCCCGTCAGCCTCAATACCGTGTGACACCTACCCACGAGTACCCCTACCCGGGTGTGCCGTTCGGCCACGACGGGGCCGGTGGGACACCGACTCTCCACACGCACACGGACAGTTCGAGCCGAGACGGACCTCCCAGATGACGGAATCCGCGTCAGTTATCCGGGGGCGTGCAGTAGCGGTCGTATGGACGAGGCGTTACGCGACCGTGTCCGCGAGGAGGCACAGCTCCACGCGTTGTTGAACGCGGTCAAACACGACTCCGACCCGGAGGTGGGCGCCATTCTCGGCCCGCTGATGGGCGAGAACCCGGAGTTCCGGGAGCACGGCGACGAGGTGGCGGGCGTCGCCGCCCCGGCCGTCGGGGAGGTGGCGGAGATGGACGAGACGCAGCGACGCGACCGGCTCGCGGAGGTGGCGCCGGACCGGCTCGCCGAGCTGGAGGCGGACGACGAGGAAGACGACCGGGCACTCCCGGATCTGCCGAACGTCGACGACTACGACACGGTGCGGATGCGGGCGGCGCCGAACCCGAACGGACCGTGGCACCTGGGGCACGTCAGGATGCCGTCGGTCATCGGGACGTACAAGGAACGCTACGACGGGGAGTTCGTCGTCCGGTTCGACGACACGGACCCGGAGACGAAACGGCCGGATCTGGACGCCTACGACGCGATCTTGGAGGCGGTCGACTACCTCGGGTTCGAGCCGGACGAGGTGATCCGGGCGTCGGACCGGTTGGAGACGTACTACGACCACGCACGAGAGCTGATCGACCGCGGCGGCGCGTACACGTGTTCCTGCCCGGCAGAGGAGTTCCGCGGGCTGAAGGCCGACGCGGAGGCGTGTCCCCACCGGGAGAAGGGAGTCGAGACGGTTCACGAGGAGTTCGACGCGATGGTCGCCGGCGAGTACGACGCCGGCGAGATGGTGTTGCGGGTGAAGACGGACATCGAGCACAAGAACCCGGCGCTGCGGGACTTCGTCGCCTTCCGGATGATCGACACGCCGCACCCGCGCGAGGCGGCGGCGGAGTACCGGTGTTGGCCGATGCTGGACTTCCAGTCCGGAATCGACGACCACCTGACGGGCGTGAGTCACATCATCCGTGGGATCGACCTCCAGGACTCCGCCAAGCGCCAGCAGTTCGTCTACGACTACTTCGACTGGGAGTACCCCGAGGTGCTCCACTGGGGCCACGTCCAGTTCGACGAGTACGACGTGAAAGTGTCCACGTCGAGCATCGCCGAGCTGATCGACGACGGGGAGCTGACGGGCTGGGACGACCCACGAGCGCCGACGATCGCCTCGCTGCGCCGACGGGGGGTCCGCGGTCGGGCCATCGTGGACGCGATGGTGGAACTGGGGATGTCCACCTCGGACGTGGACCTGGCGATGTCGTCCGTGTACGCTCACAACCGCGACCTCGTGGACGACGAGACGGATCGGCTGTTCTTCGTCCGCGACGGCCAGCGGCTGCCGGTGACCGGCGACCACCCCGAGGCGGGCCACCCGCCGGTCCACCCGGACCACGAGGACCGCGGGACCCGCGAGATTCCGGTCGGTGACGCGGTCCTGTTGGAGCCGGACGACGTGCCCGCCGACGGCGAGCGGGTGTGGCTGAAGGGGTTCGGCTGTCTCCGCCGGGACGGCGACGGTCTCGCGTGGGACGGCCAGGACATCACAGTCGTGCGCGAAGAGGGGGTGCCGGTCGTCCACTGGGTGTCGGCCGACGACAGCGAGCCGGTCGTGATGCGGACGCCCGACGGCGACGTGACCGGTCGCGCAGAGCCGCGGCTGGTCGAGTACGAGACCGACGACCTCGTCCAGTTCGAACGGGTCGGCTTCGCCCGGATCGACGAGCCGGCCGGCGACGAGACGGCGGTCGCCTACTACGCACACCCCTGAACGCCGGGTGTCACCCGGCGGGGTGGTCCAGTTCGTACGCCCGGCCGACCGCAGGGTCGGTCACGGTCTCCGTCCGGCCGTCCGGCCACTGCACGGTGAGTCGCTCCGGCGTCGCGTCGCCGAGCCCGAAGTGTGCGACCGGCTCCATCTGACAGAGGTAGCCGGAGCCGGCACAGACGATTCGGCGGTGGCGCCACTCGTCCGTCTCCAAGACGACGGCAGCGCCGCGGGCGGGAGCGCCGGCGCTCGTCAGCGGCCGGACCCGGACGAATCGGTCGCCGGGGTCGGCGACGGCGTACAGCGACACGGGCCGGGGTTCGACTTCGCCGTGGACGACGAGCAGCTCGCGGACGCCGTCCCCGTCGAAGTCGGCGACGGCCGCGCCGGTGCCGAGCCCGCGCGGCTCGGCGGCCGGCCCGGGGTCGATCGACTCCAGTCGCGGCCCGTCGGGGGTGTCGTGGTGTCGGAACAGTCGGTTGGCCGTGCCCAGGGCGTTGACGAACAGTTCGTCGCGGCCGTCGTTGTCGAAGTCCGTCGCCACGACCGTCCGGACCCGAGAGGGCTCGGCGAACACCGCGGGCGTGCAGTCCTCGAACCACCCGCCGTCGGCACGCCAGCCGGTAGCCTCACTCACCTCGGTATCGACGCCGTCGCCCGTCTCGACACCGACGGCGTCGGCCGGCCGGAACAGTTGGTTCGGCCCCTCCCACGAGCAGACGGCCAGGAGTTCGTTCGAGAGGGTGACGCCGCGGGCGTTCACGTCCGGAGCGTCGACACCCATCTCGGCGGCCACCTCCGTGAAGTGGCCCCCCTCGTTGCGGAACAGCCGGTTCGGGCCGTTCTGGACGCCGACGAACAGGTCCGTCCGGTCGGAGACGATGGGGCCGGCCAGCAGCGACCGGCCGCGGTCGGCCACTCGGATGCCGACCTCGGCGGCCATGTCGGAGATCTCGCCGTCCTCGCCCACCTCGTAGAAGCGCGACGGTTCGCCGTGGTTGGCGACGGCGACACCGTAGCGACCGGTGCCGTAACGATCCAGCACGGCGACGGACCGCCCGGCCCGGAAGTTGTCGCGGCCGGCGTTGATCTCGCGGCCGAACAGGTCGCGCCACCGCCCGTCGGGGTCGTCTGCCGGGTCGCCGACGGGGTCCAACAACCGGTCCGTGTCGGTCGTCTCCCCCTCGTAGCTGTCCGTGTCGTGGACGTACAGTTCCTCGCGGCCGTCGGCGTCCACGTCGCCGGCGGCGACCCCGACCGCGTGACTGCCGTCGTCGGCGAGCGGCCTCGGCGCCACGTCGCGGAGTCGACCGTCTCGCCAGGTGTACAACCGGTTGGCACAGCCGTGGCCGGCGACGAACGCACACGGACCGTTCACACCCGGGGTGACCGCTACGCCGTACCCCTTGAACGCCGCCTGCGGACGTACTCTGTCGGACCGGTCGACGAACACGCGACACGGTCGGAACTGCGAGCATTTCAGCGTAAGGGTCCGAAACGACGGATCCCCGCCTTCCCGCGGGAGAGAACGTCCGAGTGAGCGTTACGCCTCGGGGGCTCCGGCGTCGTCGGCTTCCGCGTGAGCGTCCTGGAGGTCGCTGCGGAGCTTCGGGACCGTACTGGTCAGCTCTCCGACACGCTCGTGGGCCTCCTGGAGGCTGTCGACGAGCTCGACGGCCGCCTCGATCTCCTCGCCGAGCTCGTCACTCTCCTCGAACACGCCGGCCTGCCGACCCAGGAGGAACTCCTTGCGGGCCTGGCGTAGCGGCTCGACGGCGGCGTCCGTGTCCAGTGCGGCCGACAGTCCGTTGAGCGCGCCGAGGACGTTGTCGGCGTCCGTCTCCCAGACCGCGTCGGCGGTCGGTAGCTCTGCCCGGGCGTCTGCGAGGTGTTCCCGGACGACTTCGCGCTTCTCGTCGGTCGCCTCGTCCAACAGCTCGTCGTCGTCGAACGTGGTCTGTCCCATACCCCGGCACTACGCCGGAACGAGGTATAAAGCGTCGGCCGCGAGTGGAAGTAATCGGTCACTCGGCCCGGACGAGGCGACGCCCGGCAGCACCGAACGCGACGGTCAGCCCGGTGCCGACGGCCAGCGTCACCAGGCCCGTCGGGTCCGGCGCGAGAGACGGCGCCAGCCCGTAGCCGACGACGACCGCGACGACCCAGACGCCGACCAGTCGTCCGTTCACGCCGGCTGCTCTCCCTCGTCGGTCTCGACGTCGACCAGCTTCATCCGGGGGTAGCCGTCTTCCATCTCCATC
Organism: Halobaculum sp. MBLA0143; assembly: GCF_041361465.1. Classification (NCBI taxonomy): domain Archaea; kingdom Methanobacteriati; phylum Methanobacteriota; class Halobacteria; order Halobacteriales; family Haloferacaceae; genus Halonovum; species Halonovum salinarum. Next base: position 2,262,964 of record NZ_JBGKAC010000001.1, on the reverse strand, counting down.
CGGGTGTGGACGGTCACGTCCGCGTACTCGATCCGCATCTCCACTTCCATCAGGTGGCCCGACAGCTCCGTGTAGCCGTTCTCGTGGTCGATGTCGGCCGCGACGGCCTCGTCGTCGACCTCGACGGTCACCGCCTCGCAGTGGGGCTGGTTCTCGATCGACTCCGCGATCCCCGTCTCCAACGACCGTGTGCTGTCGGGCGACACCGGTGTCCCCGCGAACTGGTGGTACAGCGAACCGAACTTGATCCCCGCCTCGAAACACGCCTGCTGTGGGTCGGTGGCCATACGAGTCGCTGGGCCGTCGCCGAGGTAACGCTGTCGTCACGGAGCGACGGCGGCCGCCCGCGGCGGTGTCGGTGTCGTGTCGGTGCCGCGACCCGAACGTGCACCGCGGCGCCGGATGTGCGCCCCGGCGTCGAGTGTGCGCCTCCGTGCCCGACTGCACGCTACCGCGTCGAGTGTGCGCCGACTGCGTGCCGCTGTGGCGGCGGCGACGCCGGACCGTCCGATATTTACCCTCGCCTCGCGGAGTCGTACTCGAATGGACGACCCGGTGCTTCTCACGGGTGCTGGCGGGCGGGTGGGGACCGCGATCCTCGACGGGCTGGGGGAGACGTACGACTGGCGGCTGTTCGATCTCGAACCCCCGGCGTCGACACCGGCCGGCGTCGACGAGTCGGACGTGTTCGTCGGCGACGTGACCGACCGGGACGCGCTCCGGGAGGCACTGTCGGGCGTCGGTGCCGTCGTCCACCTCGCGGGCGACCCCCGGCCGAAGGCCCCGTGGGACTCCGTCCTCACGAACAACATCGACGGGACCCACGCCGTCTTCGAGGTCGCGGCCGAGACGGATGTGGAGACGGTCGTGTTCGCCTCCTCCAACCACGCCGTCGGCGCCTACGAGACGGACGACCGTACCCCCGCGATGTACCGCACCGACGACGACCTCCGTCTCGACGGCACGGAACTCCCTCGGCCGTCCAACGAGTACGGCGTCTCGAAGGCGGCCGGCGAGCTGATCGGGCGGCACTTCTACGACCACTCCGACCTCTCGGTGGCGTGCGTCCGGATCGGCAACCTCACCGAGGGCCACCCGCCGATCGAGTACGAGCGCGGCCAGGCGATGTGGCTGTCACACCGCGACTGCGCCCACCTGTTCGACTGTTGTCTGTCCGCCGACTACGAGTTCGAGATCGTCTACGGTATCTCCGACAACGAACGGAAGTACTACTCCATCGACCGGGCCCGCGAGGTGTTGGGGTACGACCCGCAAGACGACTCCGCGGAGTACACCTTCGCCGGCGAACCGAAGTGACTCTCGCTCGTACGACCCGTCTCTGCCGTGTGTGACGCGCCCGGGCGGCCGTCGGGCGAGTCGTCCGACCCGAAAGACCGAGTGACCGGGGGACGAGGGCCCACCCAGTGGCAGGAACCCGAGACCGACCCACAGCCGACCCAGTACCGACGGTAGTCGACACGGACACGGCGAGCGACGACGCCCAGGCCCTGCTGTACGCGCTCCAGACGGATCGACTGGACGTGCGCGCGGTGACGGTCGTCGCGGGCAACGTCGACTTCGACGCACAGCTGAACAACGCGGCACACACGCTGTCGCTCGTGGACGCGGACGTGCCGGTCGCGGCGGGCGCGCGGCGTCCGTTGGCGAAGTCGTGGGAGCACGCGGCGGGGGTGCACGGCGAGACGGGGCTGGGAGACGTGGACCACGACACGACCGCGTCCCCGACGGGGGAGTACGGTCCGGAGACGATCCTCCGGCTCTCGCGAGAGCACGCGGGCGAACTGGCCGTGGTGGCGATCGGCCCGGCGACGAACCTGGCGGAGGCGTGGCGCCGGGACCCGAGCGTCGCCGAGCGGCTGGCGGGGGTGTGGCTGATGGGCGGGGCGATCCACCACGCGGGCAACGTCACGCCGGCGGCGGAGTACAACTTCTGGGCGGACCCGGACGCGGCCAGACTCGTCTGTGCGGAGCTGCCGGTCACGCTCGTCGACTGGGGGGTGACGCTGCGCGACGGCGCACTGTCGGCGGCGACGCTCGACCGGATCGCGGCCGCCGACACGGAGCTGGCGGACTTTTTCACCGCGGCGACGGCGACGGCCCGCGAGCGGAGCCGGACGACACCCGGCCCGGAACGGGTGGCACAGCCGGACGCGCTCGCGGCGGCGGTCGCGGCCCACCCGGAACTCGTGGCGGAGACCGCGACCGGCGCGGTCCGGGTGGACGACCGCGAGGGGCTCACCCGCGGCCACAGCGTGTTCGACAGCGCGCCCGACGCGCCGGAGGCGAACGACGCGTCCGATGCGGCAGGAGAGAACGACACACACACGCCGACGCGCGTCGTCCGCGCGGTGGACCCGACGGCGTTCCGCGAGCGGCTCGGCGGGCTCCTGCTGGCGCGGGACCCGGATCGTCGACGCCCCGTAGCGCCGGAGACGACCGAGGAGTAACCGGACAGTCGCCACGACGGCCGGCGTCAGGCTGAAGCCGATTGCGGCCTGTGAACAGTTGTCGTGGCACCGAGTTCCGCAGTCCTCGCGCTCCTGGTCACACTGGGGATGACCCTCGTTCCGTCGTTGTTGTTCCTGGGGCTGTGGCGCGGACTGCTCCGTCTGCGTGACGACCGGCTCGTCGACGAGGTGTTGGCCCGCGCCGAGGTGGACCGTGGCCCGGGCGGGGTCGTCGGCCCTGGCAGTGACGCGAACCCGTTCCTGTCGGACGGGACCGACGGGCCGCCCGCCCGGAGTTCCGGCCCCGTCGGCTGTCCGTCGTGTGGGGTGTTGCGGGCGCCCGGTGAGACGTGTCCGGCGTGTGGGACGGAGCCGGACGGGGAGTGACGACCGCGAGACGCTCGCGGTGCTCCACCCCGGCGAGAGGGGCCGCGAGACGGCCGCGAACGCGGTCGTGAGTCGAATCTGTCGTCGAGTCCCAGACGACGAGTGAGAAACGAATATTGAAGACACGGCGCGGCGTACCTCCAGGGAGACCCATGGATATCACCGACATTGCCGTCCAGGAGTTCGTGGAGGTCGCCCCCGACGAGCGACTGGGGCAGATTCAGTCGTTGTTCGACCGTGACGCGCCCCGCGGGGTCGTCGTCGTCGCGGACGGCGAGGTGACGGGCGTGATCGGCGAGCGGGACCTGATCCGGTCTCGTGTCGAAGAGAAGACGAAGGCGTCGGCGCTGGCGAAGTCCGCGCCCTCGGTCGACCGCGGGGAGGACGTGCGCGAGGTGGCCCGCGTGCTCGTCGAAGGGGGCGTGAAGCTGGCGCCCGTCTACGACGACGGCGGCCTGTACGGCGTCGTGACGGCCGATGCCATCTTGGAGGCAGTGCTCGACAGCCTCGACGCGATCACTGTCGGCGACATCTACACGGAAGAGCCGATCACGATCCACGAGGACGCCAACGTCGGCCAGGCGATCAACCGGCTCCGAGAACACGGCATCTCCCGGCTCCCGGTCGTCGACGACGGCGGACTCACGGGGATCCTCACTCCCCACGACATCGTGGACTTCGTCGTCCGCGACGACGACCGCCAGGGGCGGGGTGACCGCAGCGGCGACCTAGACCGGATGCTGGACATCCCGGTGTACGACCTGATGACCGCGCCGGTGATCACCGCGACGACGGACGAGACCACCGAGGCGGCCGTCCAGCGGATGCTGGACGACGACGTGGCGGGCTTGGTCGTCACCGGCGACACAGACGACGACGCGACGGGGGTCGTCACCAAGACGGACGTGCTGCGCGCGCTGACGTTCACCGAAGAAGAGACGCTGGACGTGCAGATCACGAACGTGGCCCTACTGGAGACGCTCGACCGCGAGGCCGTGCGTAGCTCCATCGCCGAGGTGGCCGAGAAGTACCAGGAGATGACGGTCGTCCACGCACACGTTCGGTTCCACGAACACAAAGAGAAGCTGCGCGGGACGCCGTTGCTCCAGTGTCAGATCCGGCTGCGGACGAGCCACGGCCAGGTCGCCGGCTCCGGCGAGGGGTACGGCGCCGAGAACGCCTTCCGAGTGGCCCTCGACAAGCTGGAGCGGAACGTGTTGGAGCTGAAGGGCGTCGTGGCCGACGAGCGCTACCGCGGCCAGCTCATCCGGAAGCTGGGCGGGCTGTAGTCGACCCCGACCCGTTCTGCGAACGCCCGCACGTCGTCGGCGTCCGTGCGTCCGGCCGGCACCTGCACGTCCGGCCCGCCGGCGACCGCGACGACCACCGTCTGCCGTCGTCCGGCGACGGCGGCCGCGAGCGCGACCCCACCCGCCAGCAGTGCGACCGCGCCGAACAACGTCAGCGCCTCGTCCAGTAGCGTCAACAACGCGACCGCGTCCGCGATCGTCCGGAAGAGCCCCCCGACACCGAGCACGCCAACGTCCGTCGGGACGGCGTCTGCCGGGCTCTCGAAGTCGACGAGCCGCCCGGCGACGAGCCCGGTGAGTCCCGCCAACACGCCGAACACGCCGACACGTTGGACCGTCGGCCGGCCGCGGACGCCGGCCGCGAAGCCGACGACGTTCGGCGCTTCGACCGCCCGGAGGTTCGCCCCGTCTCCCTCGGGCGTGTACACGAGCAGTCGGTGGGTCGTGGCGACGACACAGCCGTCCCGGACGGGCAGCGTCGCAGTCGGCTCCTCGCCGGCGTAGGTGAGCGCGGCGACACGCTCCGGCACCCCCCCGCCGTCCGGACGGGCCGCCCGCGAACTCCCGTCCACGCCCGGCTCAGTCGCCGGTGAGTCGCTTGGCAATCCGCATCGCCCCTTCGGCGGCGGCCGTGTCCGGCGCGGGCGGCGTCACGACGTCCACCTCGCGGTCGAGCTCCGCGGCGAGTCGTTCCTCGAACGCCTCCGGGAGCCCCGGGAGACACGCCATCCCGCCGGTGAGCGCGATGGGGCTCGACAACGCCATCTGGTACGGCTTCATGTACTCGTTGGCGAAGTCCGGCAGGAACTCGTTGGCGACGCGGTCGACCGCCTCGTCGACGTACCAGTTCAGCGCGTCCGGGACGGACTCCTCGATGGTGAACTCGTGCGAGCCGCCGCCGGGCTGTTGGACCACGTCCGAGAACGGCTCGAAGCCGCCGACACTGCCGTGTTCTTCCTTGTACTCGCGGGCGGTCGTGAGGTCGACGTGGACGCGCCCCTGGGTCTCCTCTTCGACGTTGTTGACGATCCGCCGGTCGACGGCGTTGCCCGTCACCGAGCCGGTGGAGAAGGGGAGCAGCTGTTCGCCCCGTCGGTAGGCGCACGCCTCCAGGTTGGTCGAGCCCATGTTGACCGCGACGAACACGTCGTCGATAGCCTCGACCCCGTCGCCCATCGCCGGGATGGCGCTACACAGCGACTCCGGGTACGACCGCATCTCCACCGTCCCGATGGCCGACTCCTCGATCACCGCCGAGAGGTTCCGGAGTCCGGCCTCGTTGTCGATCGTCGGGATGGCGTACACGACGGTGCTGTCCTGCGGGACACCGTTCGTCTCGACGAGTTCGTCGAAGTACCGCCGTGCCAGTTCCGTCCGCTCGTCGTCCTCGGGCAGTCCCGACCGGAGCATGAACTCCACCCGATTCGGGTACTCGGCGGCCGCCTGCTCGCCGAACAACACCCGCTCGGAGCCGGTGATGGCGTCCTCGTACGTCGCCAGACAGGTGAGGGTCCTGACCGTCTGCGTCTCGCCCGCCGCGTCGGGGTAGCGTACGACCGTCCGCGTCGACCCCAGCTTCACGCCGACCGGGACCGACTGCGAACTCTCGAATCCGTCCGTCTCGTCGTCTTCTGTTGACATTTCTGGTGACCGTGGTCGTGGCCGTGGTGGTCGTTCGATCCGTCCAGTGCCGTCTGCCGCGTGGGCCCGAGAGTCTCACCGGAGGGCGGCGAGGCGAGCGACGAACAGGAGGCTGGTCCGGTGGTGTGCCGGTCGGAGGCGGTCGTCGCCGCCGGCCGACAGCCCGGGCAACAGCTCCGCCAGCGTCTCGCTCGCGTCGGCGCCGATCCACTGGACGCGCTGGTAGTAGTCCAGCGCCTCCTCGGCACGGTCGTGGCCGCCGACGGCGACGAGGAACTCCAGCCAGTCGAGCGCCAGTCGCGCCCCCGGGGCGGCGGCAGGCAGCGCCGAGAGGTACGGCCGCTCGGCGCCGCCCTGTGCCGCCTGGAGGTAGTAGACGTCCCCCAGCTGCGCCGCCATCGCGCTCGCTTCTGCCTGGCCGAGGAAGTCCGCGGGCTCTGCCCAGCGGCGCTCCTCGTCGGTCGGCTCCGCCGTCGGGCTCGCTGCGCCCGCCAGCGTTCGCAGCTCCTCCGGGTCGTACTCCTTCGGGTCGAGCATACTGGGTTCCCGCTCTCGCGGCTACCACAGGGTTCGACCAACTGGGCTAAAGGTCTTGTCCTGGGCGTATCGTCCGCGAGAACTGTCTGCCGTCCGGCAGACGCCCGACCGACGGGGACTTGTCGCCGCGGCTCCTGTCTGTCGACGTGTACACCGGACGCACCCAGCAGCCCTGCTGTCTGTGTGACGACCCCGACACGGCCCACCGGGTCGCGGTGCCGCCCCGCGCGATCCAGCTGATGGAGAACGGCGACCCAATCGCCTGGCGAGACGTCGTCGGCGCCGTCACCCTGGAGTTCTGCGAGTCCGACTGGGCCGTCGTCCGAGACCTCGTCCTGGAGACCGGGATGTCCCCGTTGTCGCGGTGTAACGTCGCCCGCGCCGACTTCGACCTCCGGGAGGACTTCGAGGCACTCCTGAACGACACCCGCGGCGAGCCCGACCAGACGGAGCTGGAAGAACGGATGCTGTCCGAGGCCGCAGACACCGTCACCGCCGCCGACGACCCGATGACGGAGGAACGGGACCTGGTGGAAGCGCGGCTCGTGCAGTTGGCGTTGTCGGAGTTGGGCGTGCGGGAGTGATCGGGTTCGGTAGAACCAGGCGTAGTCGTCGTCCTCGTCGAAGCGTTCGAGGAACCGCTTTCCATCTTGTACACTCTTCAGCGTCACAGTCCCACGACCCTTCTCTCGGACGAGCCCGATACCGATCGACCTCGGCGTGGTCGAGCAGACGCGAGAGGTGAGTGGGAGCCCGTTGTACCAGATCAACCGCGACAGCCCGGTCGCGGAGCGGCTCGCCGAGCTGGAGTACGATCTGGTCGACGAGGTCGCCGACGAGACGGACGGCACCGACGGAGAGCCGCTGGAGTTTCCCGAGTCGCCGCCGTAGCGTCCGACCGGTGCCCCGGCGACTCCCCGTCGTCGTAGACCGACGGATTGAGGTAGGTTTTGCGCGAACTGGTGGCAAGGATGTTCGACAAGGTGCTCGTCGCAAATCGTGGAGAGATCGCCGTCCGCGTGATGCGTGCCTGTGAGGATCTGGGGATCGACACGGTCGCGGTCTACAGCGACCCGGACCGCCACGGCGGTCACGTCCGGTACGCCGACGAGGCGTACAACGTCGGCCCGGCGCGGGCTGCCGACTCGTACCTCGACGGCGAGGCGGTCGTCGACGCCGCCCGGCAGGCGGGCGCAGACGCGATCCACCCCGGCTACGGCTTCCTCGCGGAGAACGCCGACTTCGCCCGGCGGGTCGCCGACACCGAGGGGATCACCTGGGTCGGACCCGACCCCGGCCCGATGCGGACGCTCGGCGAGAAGACGAAGGCGCGCTCGATCATGAACGAGGCGGGCGTCCCCATCGTCCCGGGGACGACGGAGCCCGTCACCGAGGCGGAGACCGTCCGCGAGTTCGGCGAGGAGAACGGCTACCCCGTCGCCATCAAGGCGGAGGGCGGCGGCGGCGGCCGTGGGATGAAGGTCGTCCGCGGCCCCGAGGAGGCCGCCGAGGAGCTGGAGTCGGCCAAACGCGAGGGTGAGGCGTACTTCTCGAACGACTCCGTCTACCTGGAGCGGTACCTGGAGACCCCCCGCCACATCGAGGTGCAGATCGTCGCCGACGAACACGGCAACGTCCGCCACCTCGGCGAACGCGACTGTTCGCTCCAGCGTCGCCACCAGAAGGTGATCGAGGAGGGGCCGAGCCCGGCGCTGTCGGACGAGCTCCGCGAGCAGATCGGCGAGGCCGCCCGCGACGGCGTCCGCGAGGCCGGCTACACCAACGCCGGCACCGTGGAGTTCCTCGTGGAGGAGGATCCCGACCGCGAGCCCGGGGAACTGCTCGGTCCGGAGACGGACTTCTACTTCCTCGAAGTGAACACCCGGATCCAGGTGGAACACACCGTCACGGAGGAGCTGACGGGGATCGATATCGTCGAGGAGCAACTGAAGATCGCCGCCGGCCAGGAGATCGCGTTCACACAGGACGACGTGGAGTTGGAAGGTCACGCCGTCGAGTACCGGATCAACGCCGAGAACGCCGCCGACGAGTTCCAGCCCGCGAACGAGGGGAGTCTCGACGTGTACGACCCGCCGGGTGGGATCGGCGTCCGGGTGGACGACGCGCTCCGGCAGGGCGACGACCTCGTCACGGACTACGACTCGATGATCGCCAAGCTGATCGTCCACGGGCCGGACCGGGAGACCTGTCTCGCTCGCTCGGCCCGCGCGCTCAAGGAGTACGACGTCGAGGGCGTGGTGACGATCGTCCCGTTCCACCGGCTGATGGTGACGGACGACGACGCCTTCGTCGGCGGCACCCACACGACGAAGTACCTCGACGAACACGCCGACAGAGACGCCATCGCTGCCGCCCAGGAGGAGTACGGCACCGGTGACGCCCCGACCGCCGACGACGACGAGGAGACCACCGAACGCGAGTTCACCGTCGAGGTGAACGGCAAGCGCTTCGAGGTGAACTTAGAAGAGCGTGGCGCGCCCGCGATCCCAACGCCCGACACCGGCGGCGGCCGCGACCGGCCGGACGTGGCCACGGACGACGACGGCGACGACGACACGGTCGCCGTCGGCGACGGCGAGACCGTGGCGGCGGAGATGCAGGGGACGCTCCTCTCCGTCGAGGTGTCGGAGGGTGACGAGGTCGCCCCCGGCGACGTGGTGTGCGTGCTGGAGGCGATGAAGATGGAGAACGACATCACCGCCGACGCCGGCGGCACGGTGACGGACGTGCCCGTCGCCGAGGGCGACAGCGTCGACATGGGCGACGTGTTGCTCGTGTTGGAGTAGCTACACCGACACCCGCGAACAGTCCGCCGCCGCGGGGTCGGCAGCCGCGGTCAGTGAGTTCGCCTCGGTGTTCTCCCACGCGACGGTCACGTACACGTCCGAGTCCGGACCCACGCCGTGGACGGTCACCGTCGACCCGCGCTCGACGGGGTAGTCCGCGGCGTCGCTCACGTTCCCGTCGATCACCCACGCCCCGGTGTCGGTGCGCCCCTGTGGCCCGGACAGCGACGCCAGTTCGTCGTCGACGTACACCCAGAGCCCGTCGAACTCCCTCTCCGTGACGCTCCCGCGTTCCACCTCGAACCTCAACTGCGCCGCCGGCTCGTCGTACTGACAGTCCGTCTCGATGGGTGGGCCGTCGGTTTCTTGATAGCGCCCGGCCGTGTACAGCGACGCCCCCAATGCGACGACGGCCACGAGGGTGATCGTGACGGTCAGGCCGACTCTCTCGTCCTAGAACACCGTTCGAGGTTCGCCCACGTTACCCTGCGACTAACTGTCGTCAGGTCTAAATAACTGTGTGGAACGAGCAGCGACGCCGCCGGTCACACCCCGATCGTCGCCCGCAGCATGTCCCGCGTCCCGGGCCCGAGCCCGACGGCGGTCACGGCGATCAGCAGCAACACGGCGTAGCGGGGTGACTCCTCGAACAACGGCTCGTCCAGCACGGAGAGGACGAACACGGCGGCCGCGAGCTTGACGAGGAGGAACGGCCAGGCGGCGCCGGCGACGTCGACGACGAACTGGTTGACGGGGTGTTTCGGGACGAGGTTCGGGCCGGCGCCGAGCGCGACCATGTAGTCCAGCCCGATCACGTTCGCGGCGCCGTCCAACGCGTGGGCGAACACGACGACCACGCCGGCGGCGCCGGTGCCCCCGTGGATCGACGGCAGTAGTTCTCGTGTGCCGTACCAGGTGGCGACCGTCGACACGACGGCGACGATCAGGATCGTGGCGATCACCTGGGGGTAGACCGTGCCGGGGCTGTCGGGCGAGAGCCCGAACAGGAGGAGGTACCCCAGCGTGCCCGCGAGGACGGCGCTGCCGGCGACGAGGATCGGCGTCTCGTACCCCTCACCGTCGCCGACGGCGGGGAGCAGCCCGCGCCGGACCGCGACGACGGCGCCGGCGACGATCGTCAGCGTGAGGAAGAACAACGTGAAGTAGATGATCGGGCTGATGAGCAACGACTTCACGAGCTCCGGAAGCACGTCCGCCTCGGAGGCGTTGTCGGCGTCCTCGACGACCCGGAGCGCCCCGCCGAGGAAGAAGAACGGCACCATCGCGTAGAAGAACCGTGGGTCCTCGGCGATCTCCAGCCGGCGGAGCAGGAGGACGACCCCCGACAGCGCGAACACGAGGGTGACGGCGTAGCCGACCTCGCTCACGACAGTGTAGCCGGGGTACGCCACCGGCTCGGCGGCGGCCGCACACTCCGCCGAGCTGTAGAGGTACTGGACGGTGCTGCCGGGCCGGACGGCACAGACGGCAGACTGAGCGTCCGCCTGGACCGGCCCCCAGAAGTAGTGCCAGAGGAAGCCGTCGTAGAACGTCTCCGGAGCGAGCAGACTGCCGACGCCGAGGACGGCCGTGACGGCGGCGGCGCTCGCGACCCACAGCGTCGTCGCCGAGAAGTCCGTGTCGACGCGGTCCGTGACCGTAGCCATACCCGACGACGGGTCGGCCGTGTGTGAGAATCTGTCGGTGTCTGGCGGGAGGTGCGTGCCTCCGTCGTTCGTGTCGCTGGCGGTCGGCGCGTGTCTCGGCCGCGTTCGTCGTTGGCGGTCGGTTCGTCAGGCGGGACCGGCGTTGGCCTTCTGTCGGGTGATGTAGCCGGCGATCCGGTTGCGGACGGACTTCGACTCCACGTTGGTGAGCTCCGAGACGTGTTCCTTGTTGGTCTCGAAGTCGGCGTTGAACGACTGCGGGTACCGTTCCAGCAGGAGGCTGGCGGTCTTCTTGACGTACTTCGGCTTGATTGCCATACGGACAGGTAACGCCGAACCGCCACTAAAACCGTTCGTTCCTCGCTGCCGTCGCGGGGTCGACCCGCGGATTCCGAACGCTTATCGCCCGCCCGGCCGCGTGCCACAGTATGGCAGCCGGCGACGTGACGACCGTCGCGGAGTGTACCGACCTCCACTACGTCGACACCGGGATGTACGGCACCCCCGGCTACGGCGCAGTGTACGTGATCGACGCCGACCGGCCGGCAGTCGTCGACACCGGGATCGGCACTCACCACGACCGCGTGCTGGACGCGCTGGCGGAGCTGGGCGTCGAGCCGGAGCTGATCTTACCGACACACGTCCACCTCGACCACGCCGGCGGGGCCGGTTTCCTCGCGGAGGCGTTCCCGGACGCCGAAGTCCGGGTCCACGAGATCGGCCTGGACCACCTCGTCGATCCCTCCCGGCTCGTCGCCGGGACGAAGGCGGCCGTCGGCGAGCAGTGGGAGTACTACGTCGACCCGGAGCCGGTGCCGGCCGACCGGATCGCCCCGCTGACGGACGGTGACGAGGTTGACCTGGGCGACCGGACGCTGACGGCCCACCACGCTCCCGGCCACGCCCCCCACCAAGTCGTGTTCCACGACGACCGCGACGACGCCGTGTTCACGGGCGACGCCGTCGGCATCTACGTCCCGGCGTTGGACGCCGTCCGCCAGACCACACCTCCCTCGCAGTTCGACCTGGATCGGGCCATCGCAGACGTGGAGACGGTCGCGGCGCTCGACCCGGAGACGCTGTGTTTCCCTCACTTCGGCGCGACCACGGCCAGTGACTCGTTGTTCTCGGGGTACAAGCGCACCCTCGTCGAGTGGGTCGAGAACGTCCGCCGGGCCCGCGCGGAGGCGACCGACGACGAGAGCGTGGTGGCGTCGTTCGCGGACGCCGTCGACGGGGACCTGATCGAGGTGTGGGGCGAAGAGAAGGCACGCGCCGAAGAACGGCTCAACACCCGTGGTGTACTGGGCTACCTCGACGGCGCCGCGGAGCCGTGATCGGCCGCGGTGTCGCCGGAGGCCAGCGGCAGACGACGGCAGTGGGACGGTGACGACCGGGACGACGGCGTTCCAACGCCGTGACAACAGTCAGAAACGCGCTCGCCGTACCACACGCTTATTTATCGGAGAACCGCCGAGAGCGTGGTATGGACTGGCAGAGCGCGGAGACGGAGTTCCACCCCGACGTGGTCCGGGAGACGATTCCGGAGACGTTTCGCGCGGCGGCGGACGAACACGCCGGCCTCCAGGCCCAGCAGTACAAGGGTGGGGTCTACGACCGCTCGCTCGTGGACGCCGGGGTGATCGACCCCGCGCCCGACGGCGCGTTCGCCGGGCTCACCTACGAGGAGAGCCACGAGGTCGTCCAGCGACTCTCTGTCGGCTTCCGAGAGATCGGCGTCGACCCGGGCGATCGGGTCGGTCTGTTGTCTCACACCCGGATGGAGTGGGCACAGACCGACCTGGCGGTGTTGGGCGCCGGCGGCGTCGTCACCACCGTGTACACCTCCTCGTCGGCGGATCAGGTGGGGTATCTGCTCGACGACCCGGACGCAGACGGGGTGGTCGTGGAGAATCGTGAACTGCTCGACCGGGTGTTGGCCGTCGAGGACGACCTCGACCTGGAGTTCGTCGTCCTGATCGACGGCGGCGCTCACGAACGCGAGGACGTGTACACGCTCGGCGAAGTGTACCGCGCCGGCGAGGCGTGTGGCCCGGGCGACGACTGGATCGTCGACCGCGACGGCTCCGACCCCGCGAGTCTGATCTACACCTCCGGGACGACCGGCCAGCCGAAGGGTGCCGTGTTGACCCACCGGAACTTCCTGTCGAACGTCGAGCAGTGTTACCGCCGATTCGGCCCGCGGCCGGACAAGACCAGGACGGACACCCCCGCCATCGAGCCGGGGAAAGTGAACCTCTCGTTTCTGCCGTTGGCGCACGTGTTCGAACGGCTGGCCGGCCACTTCCTCATGCTGTCGGCGGGCGCGACGGTCGCGTACGCGGAGTCGCCGGACACGCTCCGGGAGGACTTCGGACTCGTGCAGCCCGACACCGCCGCGAGCGTCCCCCGGGTGTACGAGAAGCTGTACGCGGCGATTCGGGAGCAGGCGAGCGAGTCCGACATCAGCCGCCGGATCTTCTCGTGGGCGACGGAGGTGGGTCGGGAGCACTACCGTGCGGACAGCCCCGGGCCGTTCCTGCGGGCGAAGTACGCGCTCGCGGATCGACTCGTCTTCTCGTCGGTCCGGGAGGCGCTCGGCGACAACGTCGACTTCTTCATCTCCGGCGGGGGGTCGCTGTCGGCGGACCTGTGTGAGCTGTACCACGCGATGGGCGTGCCGGTGTTGGAGGGGTACGGCCTCACGGAGACCTCGCCGGTCGTCGCGGTCAACCCGCCGGAGACGCCGCAGGTCGGCACCATCGGCCCACCGGTGCAGGACGTAGAGATCCGACTGGACACGAGCGTCGCTCCGGACGACGGGGACGACGTCGGCGAACTGCTCGTCCGCGGGCCGAACGTGTTCGACGGCTACTGGGAGAAGCCGGACAAGACCGACGCCGCGTTCGTCTCGGAGTCGGCGCTGTCGGGCGCCGCCGCCGACGGCGGCGTCGCCGTCGACACGGGCGAGAGCGAGGCGACGACCTCCGACGAGCCGTGGTTCCGTACCGGCGACGTGGTGGAGATCCGCGACGACGGCTACGTCGCCTTCCGCGAGCGGGCCAAGCAGTTGCTCAAGCTGTCGACCGGGAAGATGGTGCCGCCCGGCCCCATCGAGGACGCGTTCGCCGCCTCCGAACTCGTCGAGCAGACGATGGTGGTGGGTGACGCCCGGAAGTTCGTCGGCGCGTTGCTCGTCCCGGACTTCGAGGGGGTCCGGGCGTGGGCGGACGCCAACGGCGTGGACCTGCCGGACGCCGAGCGGCTGATCTGTCAGGACGAGGCCGTGATCGACCGAATCCAGCGCGAGGTCGACGAGATCAACGAGGGGTTCGAGAAACACGAACGGATCAAGCAGTTCCGGCTCGTGTCCGAGGCGTTCACGGAAGACAACGACATGCTCACCCCGACGATGAAGAAGAAACGCCGAGAGATCGAGTCGTACTACGACGCGGAGATCGAACGGCTGTACGAGGAGTAGCGCGGCTCGCCGGTGGAAAGCGCCGAGGAGGAGATTTGAACTCCTGTGTCCTGAACGGACAGTTGATCTCGAATCAACCGCCTTGGCCGGGCTAGGCTACCTCGGCTCACCAAAGCGTAACGCACTGCCGTTTTAGTCCGTTTCGGTTCGGACGCGGCGGCGACGTACCACCCCGACTAGGAAGGTATTATCTTCCGACGGGCAAACTCAACTGACGAATGCACAACGAGTGCGAGTACTTCGACTCCGTCGAGTGGGACGACCGACGGTGGCGTGCCGCCTCCGAGTGGCAACTCGACGGATTCGCGGCGTTCGTCGACGCCGACGTGCAGGACGCGCTCGCGGGTGTCGTGAACCCGGAGTCGCGGTCACAGGAGACGGAACTGTCTGCGTTCACAGTCGGCGACGTGTGGCCGCGGGAGACGCCGGTCGCCGGCTGGACGCGCGAGGACGTGTTGGCCGCGTGGGACGACCGAGAGGTGACGCCGGACCCGCCGGAGGCGTGTCCACACGAGCCGACGGGGGGTGACCGTTGCGTGTTCCACGGCGACGCCGACGACGAGACCGTCCGGGCTGCCGTCTCCGAGGCGATCGACTCGGAGCGGCGGGCCGACCGACTCCTCTCTGGTGGCACGTTCCCGTCGCTGGACTTCCGGTTCGAACGCATCGCCGCCCCCGACACACATCCGTTGGTGTTGTCGTACGCGACTGTCGACGGGCTCGACTTCCACAGTGCGACGGTCACGCAGGGACTCAACCTCCGGTACGCCCGGGTGACCGGCGACGCGAGCTTCCACAACGCGACGTTCGAGCGGTTTCTCGCGCTTCGAGGGGCCGAATTCGAGACAGGGTTCGACGCGGACGAGGCGACCGTCGGCGGCAGACTGGATGCGAAGCGGCTGCGAGCCGGTGACGACGTGCGCATCACGCGAGCAGTGTTCCGCGGGTCCGTCGCGTTCGACGACGCCTCGCTTCCGGAGGCGAACTTCTTCGGCACGACGTTCACCGACGAGACGAGTTTCGACGGTGCCGAACTGACGACCGGGAACTTCAAGACCGCGACGTTCGAGGGGATCGCGTCGTTCGAGCGGCTGACGGCGGAGATGACCTCCTTCTCGCGTGCTCGTTTCGACAAGATGGCGGTGTTCGACGGGAGTGAGGCGACCGACGAACTCGTGTTCGTCGGCACCACGTTCGGCGAACGACTGCTCTGTGACGAGATCCGAGCCGAGGCTGTCCTGTTCGCCGACGCGACAGTTGGGCCGATCTCTCTCGACGACGTGGTCGTCGATCAGCAGATCAACTTCGCGGGCGCAACTGTCGAGCAGTTGCGCGCGGCGAATCTGACGACGGAGACGCTGACGGTGATGACCGGCACACTCCACGAGGGGCGTATCGAGGTACCCGACGACGAGGAGTTCACCTGTAACCTGACTGAGGCGACGCTCGGCGATGTCACGTTCGAGGGGCCGCCGGACATGTTCGAGTCGTTCCTGCTCAGAGACACGGTGTTCGACGGGTTCGACTTTGCGAGGGGTGCCCACCGCGAGGCGTTGGCTGCCGTCGACTGGAACATCCACGAGCCGGCTGCCGCCGTCGCCGACGAGCCGATCGACTTCGAGACGACGTATCTCCGTGCCAAACAGGGCGCAGACGACCACGGAGACACGGTTGCCGCCTCGGAGTTCTTCGTCCGGGAGATGCGTCACCGTCGGAACGGCTACCTCGACACGCTCTCTGCGTCACCGGTGTCGATCGCTGGCCTCGTGAGCCTCTACCGGGCTGTGAGCAACACGACGTTGGGTGTTCTCACGGGCTACGGGGAACGACCCGGACGGGTAGTGCTGATGTCCGTCGCCACCGTCCTAGGGTTCGCCGTGCTGTACCCGGCGACCGGCGGGCTCGCACGCAACGGAACGACACTGCGGTACGGCTCTGACGCCACGACCGCGTTGCTCGACTCGCTGTACTTCAGCTTCGTCACGTTCACCACCGTCGACTACGGCAACTTCGCTCTGACTTCGCCGCTCGGACGAGTTCTGGCAGGCGTCGAGGCGTTCTTCGGCGCGTTCGTTCTCGCGCTGCTCGTGTACATCCTCGGTCGATCGATTCGGCTGTGAACGGGACCGCTCCGTTCGCGGAGACGAACCCCGACGCTTCAAGTACAGTCCCTGTCACGTCCACGCATGGACGTCACCGACGCGAGTGGTGCCTGCTCGGACGTGCTGTCTGCCCTCTCGGAGTCGATCGTCGCCGAAGACACGTTCTTCGAGAACGTACTCCTGGGACTACTCTCCCGGGGTCACGTTCTGATCGAGGACGTGCCCGGCACGGGGAAGACGCTGACGGCGCGGTCCGTCGCCACGGCGCTGGGGCTGTCGTTCTCCCGAGTACAGTTCACCCCGGACCTGCTGCCGTCGGACGTGACCGGGACGAACGTGTACAACGAGGGTGAAGCCAGCTTCGAGTTCTCCGAGGGGCCGATCTTCGCGAACGTCGTGTTGGCCGACGAGATCAACCGCGCGCCGCCGAAGACGCAGGCGGCGTTGTTGGAGGCGATGGAGGAAGAACAGGTGACCGTCGACGGGGAGACGTACGAACTGCCCCAGCCGTTCTTCATGATCGCCACCCAGAACCCGGTGGAACAGGAGGGGAACTTCCCGTTGCCGGAGGCGCAGTTGGACCGGTTCATCGTGAAGACGGCGATGGGCTACCCGGACGAGGGCGGCGAGGTGGAGCTGTTGCGCCGGCGGGTCGGCCGGACGGACCAGGACCCGAGCGTCTCGAACGTGTTGGACCGCGACACGGTGACGGGGGTCCGCGAGGCGCCCGAACAGGTCCGGGTGGACGACGACCTCTTGGAGTACATGGCCCGGATCACCCACGCGACCCGAACGGACCGGCGCGTGGAGGTCGGGGTGTCGCCGCGTGGCACCCAGCGACTGTTGGAGGCGACCCGCGCGGCCGCGGTGTTGTCCGGACGAGGGTTCGTCACGCCGGACGACGTGAAACGGGTGGCACAGCCCGTGATCGCCCACCGGCTCGTGCTCACGCCGGACGCGAAGGTGAACGAGGTGCAGAAGTCGGACGTGCTCGCGGGGGTGTTGGACCGCGTCGAGGTGCCGACCGTCGACTACGAGGAGCCGACGGCGGAGTAGCCGGCCGGGAACCACGACGGCTAAATCCGTCCGGGTCACACGTCCGCGTGTGCCGCGGTTCGCCTACCCCTGTCCCGACTGTCGCACGACCAACAGCCTCCACGACACCGGCTGTGAGTTCGAGGGGACAGACTGGCACGAGATCGAGCGCGCCTACACGGACCTGTTGTCCGTGCTCGTGGACGAGACGGTGCCGGAGTCGACACTCAGACACGCGATCCCCGGCGGCCCGGACGCCTGGTCCGGCCTCCACCGCGCCGCACTGGACCTGCTCCAACGGGAGGGCCGGCTCGCCGAGGCGGACGCCGGACTGGATCTGCTGTCCGGCGAGGCGTACCGGGAGGCGGTGTCGGAGCCGACGACCGACCCCGTCGCCACGATCTACCGCGAGGGGTCGTACCCCGGTGCCCACGACAACGCCGTGTTCGCCATGATCGCCTTCTACGAGATGGTCGGCCTGTCGTGGGCCGAGACCCGCGAGAGTGTGATCGAGTGGCTCCGGGAGTCGGGCACCTGGGAGCGTGGCGGGTTCGAGGAGACCTCGCCCGCGGAGCTCGTCGACAAGAAGCGACACGTGTACGAGGCGGGCTACGGGTGGAAGGAGAAGGCGAAGGCCGCGAAACGCGTGATCGACGCCCACGGCTGACCGGCCGACCGTCGCCCGTTCGTCGTCGTTTCGTCCGTTACTCGTCTGCCGTCGTTTCGTCCGTTACTCGTCTCCCCTTCTCTCGTTCGCTGCCCGTCCGTCACCCGACCGTCGCCGCTCTGTCGTCTCCAGTTCGGTGGCCCCGAAACGGATTTACTCGTCGGTGTGACATGGTGTGGTGCGTGCTGCCTACAGGGAAGACGAGTCCGTTCCGGGCGGCCAAGGTCGTTCTGGTGACGCTGGTTGCCGTCGCGGTCGTCGTCGGCCCGGCGGTCGTGCTCACGGGCGACGTGCGCGTGACGACGTACGGCGTGGACGACTCCGACGTGTTCACCGGCGTCGAGCGGCCGGACCGAGCCATCTCCGGCCAGGTCCCCGTCACCTTCCGGATCTCACAGGGCAGCGGTGTCGTCGAGGTGACGACCGCCACGCCCAGCGGCAGGACGATCGACTCCGCGAGCGTGTCGCCCACGGACGAGACCGTCAGACTCCACTGTAGCGTCCGCGGGCTGTGTGTCGTCCGGGCGGTCGCCGACGGCCGGATCGCCAGCGAGATCGTCGTCGACCTGGAGCTGGAGTACCTCCCCGACTACGAGCGGCTCCTCCCGGCGGCAGTGCCGCTCGCCCCGTCCGGCGACGGGACGGCCGTTCCCGCGTCGCGTGACACGCTCGCCGCCGACGTTTCGTAGAACTCTGGGTTACATGAGAACGCCGTGAGAAGGCGACGGACGTGACGGCTGGAACGTCCGGGTCGACACCCGACGGGGGTGTGGCGTCGTGAGCGTGGCCGACTCCACGACGGTCCGGCTGCCGACCGCGGCGGCGATGTACCGCTACGCGGTCGAGGCCGACGACCGCGTCGGCGTGACCTGTCCGACGACCGGGAGCGTGCGCGCGGCGCTGACAGCCGCGGAGACGGCGACGGCTCTCGTCTCGGTGTACGCCGCGCCCGCTGGACTCGACGGCCTGGGGTGGCCCGGCCGGTACCGACTCGCCGGCGCAGTCGAGCGCGGCGACGTCGACCTCGCCGTCGCTCGGACGGGCTCGGAGTGGCTGGCGTGGTCGGACGACTGGAGCGCGCGACCCCGCTGTCCCACCCGGAGGCTCGTGTCCGACGAGACCCGACTCACTCGGGGGCGACGACAGCCGTCACTCCCAGACGGTGTCGTAGCCAGCGTCACGGACGACACCGTCGGTGGGATCGTGGTAGTACGCGAGAGTGTGATACACGTCGGCGACAGCGAGGTCGTGGCGGCCGGGGTGTCTCGCCCGTGACTCCAACGCGCTCTGGGGCGAATAGAACTGAACCCGAGTGTTGTCG